>CAMNAO010000086.1 GCA_946531435.1 uncultured Clostridia bacterium | reverse complement strand
GGGGCGGAGGGATCGTGTTCAATCCGCCGGAGGCACCGATGATGGACAAGCTTACCGAATACGCCCGCAAACTTCGGAAAGAGATGACGAAGGAAGAACGACATCTCTGGTATGATTTCCTGCGAGGCTATCCTGTCCGCTTTCTGCGGCAGCGTCCCATTGACCGTTATATCGTGGATTTCTATTGTGCCGGCGCCGGTCTGGTGATCGAGCTGGATGGCGGGCAGCATTTTGACAGCCCGGGCCTCGCGGCGGATCGTGAGCGGGACGCGGTGCTGGAGCGCTATGGACTGACCGTTCTGCGGATCCCCAACAACGAAATCAACCGCAATTTCTCCGGCGTCTGTGCATATATCGACCGGGAGGTCAAAAAGCGCAGCGGGGAAATTGCGGGCAATCCTGTATTTGATTGAACCCTATCCCCCGGTCAGCCTTGGGGCTGACAGCCCCCTTTTCAAAAGGGAGCCGAAAAACGTGCCGCATTTTCACCCTACAAAGGAGAACACCATGCTGATCAAATGCCTGACCCTTGGCAATCTGGAGACCAACTGCTACATTGTGGCGGATGAAGCCACCCTGGACGCCGTGGTCATCGATCCCGGCGACGAATCCAATGTGATCCTGGACTATATCGAGGATATGCACCTCAAGGTCCAGGCCATTTTTCTGACCCACGGCCACTATGACCACACCGGCGCCGCCGAGACCTTAGCGGAGGAGACCGGGGCCAACATCTGGATGAGCGAGAAGGACGAGGCCACGGTGAATGACAGCGCCTATCGGTACTGCCCCCAGCGCCCCCTGAAGCATTTTCAGGACGGCACCATCGTTCACGCCGGTAGCCTCCTCTTCGGCGTGCTGGAGACGCCCGGCCACTCCAAGGGCTCCGTCACCCTGATGTGCGACCGGGTCCTCTTTACCGGGGATACCCTCTTCAAAATGAGCTGCGGCCGCACCGATCTGGAGGGGGGCAGCATGGAGGAGCTCAGCCGCTCCCTTCTCCGGCTCTATCGCCTGGAGGGGGATTTTGAGGTCTATCCCGGCCACATGGACAGCACCACATTGAATTTTGAGCGGCGCTTCAACCCCTATCTCCGGGCCGCCGCCGGGGTGTACTGAGATGCTGCTGTATCTGGAGGGACATGACTACCGCTACGCCTCGGAGCAGATCCTGCTGGTTCTGTTTCCGGAGGACAGGCCGGAAACCCCCGCGCCGGGGATCCCGTTCCCGCCCCCGGGAGAGAAGTCCGCGGCCCGCATCCGCCTTCGTCGGCGGGAGGAGGGCGTTACCGCCGTCAGCGAGATCTGCCGGGGCGGCAGAACCGCCCGTGGTGAGGCAAGGGTCCGCTGGGCGCCGGAGGCTCCGGCCCTGGAGAGGGACAGCCTCAGCCAGCGGGCGCTGAAACGGAGCTTTTATCGCGCCGCCTTGAACCTGGGCCTCCAGCCGCCCCCCTGGGGCGCTCTCACCGGGGTGCGGCCCGGCAAGCTGATGGAGCCCCTGCTTCTGGAGGGGATGAGCCTCAGAAAAGCCGCCCGGGAGATGGAAAAACGCTACTTTGTCACCCCGGAGCGGGCGTCCCTCTGCGCCGACGCGGCGGCGGAGGGCATTCGGGTGCGGAATATGCTGGGGCCCAGGGACGCCATCCTCTACATCGGCATCCCCTTCTGCCCCACCCGCTGCGCCTATTGCAGCTTTGTCAGCCTCAGCGTGGAAAAGTCCTTAAAGCAGATCGGCCCCTTTGTGGAGGCCCTGCTGCGGGAGATCGCCGCCGCGGGGGACGCCGCCCGGCGGGCCGGTCTGCGGATCCGCGCCCTCTATATGGGGGGCGGGACCCCCACCACCCTCAGCGCGGATGAGCTGCGGAAGGTGCTGACGGCTGCCCGGGAGGCCTTCGATTTCTCCGGGCTGGAGGAGCTGACGGTGGAGGCGGGGCGGCCCGATACCGTCACGGAGGAGCGGCTCAAAGCCCTGCGGGACTGCGGCGTCACCCGGCTCAGCATCAACCCCCAGACCATGTCGGACGAGGTGCTCCGGGCCATCGGACGCCGCCATACGGCGGGTGAGGTGATCAAGGCCTATGAGCTGGCGAGAAAGGCGGGGGACTGGGCCATCAACATGGACCTCATCGCCGGCCTGCCGCTGGATACCCCCGAGGGCTTTATGCGAAGCCTGGACACGGTGACGGAGCTGGGGGCGGAGGACGTGACGGTCCATACCCTGGCCCTGAAAAAAGGCAGCCGCATCACCCTGGAGGGGACGCCCCTTCCCGGCGGGGAGGAGGTGGCCCGGATGCTGGATTACGCCGCCCCCACCCTGCGGCACCGGGGCTATGCGCCCTACTACCTCTACCGGCAGAAATTCTCCTCCGGCGGCTTCGAGAACGTGGGCTGGCGGAAAGAAAAAGGCGGCAGCTTCTACAATGTGGCCATGATGGAGGAGCTCTGCCATGTGATCGCCCTGGGCGGCGCTGCCAGCACAAAGCTGCTGGTGCCCGGCGGCCGCATCGAGCGGCGCTTCAATCCCAAGTACCCCGCGGAGTACCTCCGGGATATCGAAGGCATCCTTCAGAAGAAGGAGGATATCGTCACGATCTGCGGCCCGGCTCCTCGTGACGCCTGATCGTTCGCAGGGCTGCCCGCAGCCCTGCTCACTCCACGGCATGGGGTCCCCGCAAAACCGTTGGTTTTGCGGGGAGACGACGAGCAGCGGAGTGAATGAGCTCTCACGGAACGTGGGAGCGAACGATACGAAGCTTGTGAGGAGGACGTCGCTTTCCAAACGCGACCCACTCTGTTGGGCTCCGATTTTGTGAGGACGGGGGTACGGAGAACGGAGACGCGGATTGCCGCAGCCAGTGTGCGCACTGGCTTCGCAATGACAGAGGAGGATCGTCAGCCGCAGCGGCTACCCTACTCGCATGTCATTGCGAGGAGCCGCTCCCTCGCC
Organism: uncultured Clostridia bacterium; assembly: GCA_946531435.1. Classification (GTDB taxonomy): domain Bacteria; phylum Bacillota; class Clostridia; order Oscillospirales; family Oscillospiraceae; genus CAMNAO01. The sequence goes on along the minus strand of CAMNAO010000086.1, from coordinate 26 downwards.
GCCGCCTGTGGCGGGAAAAGGCGAGG
>CAMNAO010000085.1 GCA_946531435.1 uncultured Clostridia bacterium | reverse complement strand
CCCCAGCAGTTCAAGCAGCTTCTGATGACCTCCGGCTTCGACCGCTATTTCCAGATCGCTCCCTGCTTCCGGGATGAGGACGCCAGAGGCGACCGCAGCCCCGGCGAGTTCTATCAGCTGGATATGGAAATGGCCTTCGCCACCCAGGAGGACGTCTTCGCCGTCCTGGAGGAGGTTCTGCCCCCCATCTTCGCCAAGTACGGCAAGTACAGCGTCGCCAGCAAGCCCCCCTTCAAGCGCATCCCCTATCTGGAGGCCCTGGAGACCTACGGCACCGACAAGCCCGATCTGCGCATCGACCTGACCGCAAAAAATGTCACCTCCCTCTTTGAGAACACCGAGTTCGCCCCCTTCCAGGGCAAGACCGTCCGGGCCGTGCCGGTCTCCGACTGCGCCCTGACCCGGAAACAGATTGAGAAGCTGCTGACGGACTGCGAGGTCCAGAGCGGCAGCAAGGGCTACTGGTTCAAGACCGACGAGGCCGGCAGCATCGCCGGCGGCGTGGCCAAGTTCGTGGATCCGGAGAAGGCCAGGGCTCTGCTGGATCTGAAGCCCAACACCCTGGTGCTGCTGGCCGCCGAGACCAAGAACGTGGGCGTCATCATCAAGACCTTCGGCGCCGCCTGCCCCGGCCACTTCGACAAGGAACGCTATGAGTTCTGTTGGATCGTGGACTTCCCCATGTACGAGATCGGGGAGGAGAGCGGAGAGCTGGAATTCTGCCACAACCCCTTCTCCATGCCCGAGGGCGGCCTGGAGACCCTGCTGAAGGCCGAGCGGGGGGAGATTGACCCCCTGAGTATCCTGGCCCAGCAGTACGACATCGTCTGCAACGGCGTGGAGCTCTCCTCCGGCGCGGTGCGGAACCACGACCCCGAGATCATGATCAAGGCCTTTGAGTTCGTCCGCCTGGGCGAGGAGGACGTGAAGGCAAAGTTCCCCGCCATGTACAACGCCTTCTGCTACGGCGCGCCTCCCCATGCCGGCGTGGCCCCCGGCGTGGACCGCATGGTCATGCTGCTGGCGGGCGTGGACACCATCCGGGAGGTCATTCCCTTCCCCATGAACAAGAACGCCCAGGACGTCATGATGGACGCTCCCGGCGAGGTCACCCAGAAGCAGCTGGACGAGCTGCATATTGCCCTTGTGAAGGACGAGACGTAAGGAAACAACAGCAAAAGGGACGTTTCCCTGCTGGCTGCCATTCCCATTTCCGTTGCCTCCCTTGTTTTCGCAGACGTCTGCCTCCTGTGGCGATCGCGTAATATTCCATCTCCCCTTCAGCATAGCAAAGGAAGAGCCATGCAGGGACGCTGAATGCGCCGCCGCATGGCTTTTTCGTTTTCACGTTTCTTTTTTTGTTTCCCAGTTGTTTAAGGGATAGCGCTGCATGGCCCCAAACATCTTGTCCTTGAGGCCCGGGTAGCGGCCGTTCAGTTCGAAGACCAGGTCCTTGATTTCCTCCCGTTTCGTATGCTTGTCGGCGGGGCAGCTGTTGTGGACCACCGGCAGCCGGTACTTCTCCGCGAAGTGCGCCACCGCCTGTTCGCTGATGTAGAGCATGGGCCGGATCTGGGTGACGCCGCTGCGGTCCAGGTAGGTGACGGGCTCGAAGCAGGAGATGCGGCCCTCGTAGATCAGGGACATGAGGAAGGTCTCCACCGCGTCGTCCCTGTGGTGGCCCAGGGCGATCTTGCGGAGGCCCGCCTCGGTGATGGCCTTGCCCAGGGCCCCGCGCCGCATCTTGGCGCAGAGGGAGCAGGGGTTCTTCTCCTTCCGGTATTCAAAAAGCACCGGCCCGATCTGGGTGTCGATTTTGTGGAAGGGTACTTCCAGCCTCTCGCAGAGGGAAGCGACAGGGGAGAAGTCCATGCCTCCCAATCCCATGTCAACCGAGAAGGCCTCCAGGGTAAAGGGCCTGGGATAGAACTTCCTCAGTTCCGCCAGCAGCACCAGCAGAGTCAGAGAGTCCTTACCTCCGGAGACGCCCACCGCAATCCGGTCTCCCGCCCGGATCATCTCGTAATCGTCCACGCAGGACCGAAAAAGGGATAGCATTCGCTGCATAAAATCACCTTCCAAGTGTCATGTGGCGCGGGCAATCTGCCCGCAAAATTCGGATTTGTATGGGTGAGGCAATAGGCAATAGTTGAATAGGCAATAGGAGAACGACGGAGCTGCGACGCATCCTTCGCACTCCTATTGCCTATTGCCTGATGCCTATTGCCTAATCGACAAACCCCGATCCTCCCGGGCTCCGCCCACCTGTCCTTCAAAAAAACAAATCTCAAATTGAATGCGAGAAATCGAGAGATTAAAAGAGATAAAACGAGATATTTTGAGTTTTCACAGAGCAAAATAAAATTCTTACAAAATTCAGTTGACAACGGAAAAAAATTATGTTATAAAAGGCGAGCGCGGTTAGGAATATTGTACCCGCGCAGCGTGAATTTGTCAACCAAATGTGATATATAACGGAGGAAACATCATGTCCACTACTATGGCAAAGAAAGAGACTGTGGAGCGCAAGTGGTACGTCATCGACGCCGCCGGCAAGCCCATGGGCCGCACCGCCGTCATCGCCGCCAATCTGCTCCGCGGCAAGCACAAGGTCGATTTCACCCCCAACGTTGACTGCGGTGATTTCGTCATCATCATCAACACCGACAAGGCTGTCCTCACCGGCAAGAAGATGGAAGACAAGTACTACCGTCATCACTCCGGCTGGATCGGCGGTCTGAAGGAAACCAAGTACCGCCTGCTCATGGAGTCCCGTTCCGACTTCGCCATGGAGCTGGCTGTCAAGGGAATGCTGCCCAAGAACTCCATCGGCCGCACCGCCATGACCCGCCTGAAGCTCTACAAGGGCGCCGAGCACAAGAACGCCGCCCAGAAGCCCATCGCCTGGACCCAGGACTAAGGAGGTAACAAACAATGTACGAAAGCAAGAGAGCTTACCATTACGGCACCGGCCGCCGCAAGGCCTCCGTCGCCAGAGTCCGCGTGTATGAGAACGGCACCGGCTCCATCACCATCAACGGCCGCGACATCGACGATTACTTCGGCCTCGAGACCCTGAAGCTCATCGTCCGTCAGCCCCTGAACACCACCGATACCATCGGCAAGGTGGACGTGGTTTGCACCGTCGAGGGCGGCGGCGTGACTGGTCAGGCCGGCGCCATCCGTCACGGCATCTCCCGCGCCCTGCTGGAGGTCAACCCCGAGTTCCGCGCCCAGCTGAAGGTCGCCGGCTTCCTGACCCGCGACCCCAGAATGAAGGAGCGCAAGAAGTACGGTCTGAAGGCCGCCCGTCGCGCACCTCAGTTCAGCAAGCGCTGATCGAGACCAACGAACATGCAAAAAACCTCGGAAAATC
>CAMNAO010000084.1 GCA_946531435.1 uncultured Clostridia bacterium | reverse complement strand
TTTCGGTGATTTCCTGGAGAAGTACCTGCTCTGGAGCAGCTACACCCCCGAGGAGGAGAGTGTGCTGCTGGCCTACGCCTCGGTCTACGGCCATACGGAAAACGCCGCCAACATTCTCGCCGCAAAGCTGGTGGAGCGGGGTGTGAAGGTGCGCATGTACGATACCTCCGTCACTCACGCCAGCTACATTGTCTCCGACGCCTTCCGCTGCAGCCATCTGGTTTTCGCCGCCACCACCTATAACGCCGGCGTGTTCGTCACCATGGAGAACCTGCTCCATGACCTGGCGGCTCACAATCTGCAGAAGCGCAAGGTTGCCATCATTGAAAACGGCAGCTGGGCGCCCATGAGCGGCAAGGTCATGCGTGAGCTCATCGCCCCCATGAAGAACATGGAGTTCATCGCCGACAACATCACCCTCAAGTCCGCCCTGGCCCCCGGCCAGACAGACGCCCTGGACGCCCTGGCAGACGCCATTGCGGAGGAGATCGGCCCCAAGCCGGTTGCCGCCCCGGCGGCTGTATCGGGCACCGCCGAAGCGGCCCCGGCCGCCGCAGGCGTTGAGCTTCCGGTGGATAACGGCGTCTTCCACAAGTTCTCCTACGGCGTTGAGGTGCTAACCACCCGCGTAGACGGGAAGGACTACGGCTGCATCATCAACACCGCCGGACAGGTGGCCTCCGGAGACCCGAAAAAGATCACCATCTCCTGCATCAAAAAGAACTATACCTGCGACATGGTCGGCAAGGCCGGGCGCTTCAACATCTCTATTGTGACCGAGGACGCGCCCTACGCCCTCTTCCAGCGCTTCGGTTTCCAGAGCGGCCGGGATGTGGACAAGTTCGCCGATGTCGCCTGGACGGAGCGCACCGCAAACGGCATCCGCTACGTGCCGGAGTACACCAACGCCGTTCTCTCCTGCGAGGTTATCGGGACCGTGGACCTGGATACCCAGGTGCTGTACATTGCCAATGTCGTTGAGGCCAAGGTGCTCTCCAAAGCCCCCTCCTGCACCTACGCCTACTACCACGCCCACATCAAGCCCAAGAAGAACCCCGCTCCGGAGCAGAAGGAATGCTGGGTCTGCCAGGTCTGCGGCTATGTCTATGAGGGCGCCGAGCTGCCCGACGACTTCACCTGCCCCCTCTGCAAGCACGGGAAGGAAGATTTTGAACACGTGGTGCCCGTCGTGAAGCAGAAGCAGAAGGGCTATGTCTGCACCATCTGCGGCCACTTCGAGCCCTGTGAAGGTGAGCTCCCCGCGGACTACAGCTGCCCTATCTGCAAGCATGGCCGGGAGGACTTTGAGCCTGCGGAGCAGTAAACTCACAGCCCGCGCTTTCATTTGCATCAGTATTGCGGAACCGCCGGTTTTTTCGACCGGCGGTTCCCTTTTTGCGCCGCTCCCTGTTTCCCTTCCGGCAGGGGGATCTGTTCAGTTCCGCGGCAGCTTCCCCGCCGGATGAAAATTCCCTCTTTAATTCCTATTATTTTTGTGGTATATTGATTCCACAGAGTCCGGGAAGGAGGTTCCCTGTGAATATTACTACCAAAGGCCGCTACGCCCTGCGCGTGATGCTGGACCTGGCACAGCACCCTGAAGACGGCTTTGTCTCTTTGAAAACCACTGCCGACCGGCAGAACATTTCCATGAAGTATCTTGAACTCATTATCTCCCGCCTGAAAAAGGCCGGGCTGGTGGAAAGCACCCGCGGCAAAGAGGGCGGATACCGCCTGACCCGCCAGCCCCGGGAGTATCCGGTGCTTGACATTCTCAGCAGTATTGAGGACAGTCTCGCCCCGGTTTCCTGCCTTCAGGACGGCGCGGTTGCCTGTGAGCGGGCTACCGTCTGCCAGACGCTCCCCATGTGGAAGGTGCTGGACAGCATCACCAACCGCTACCTTGCCTCCGTAACGCTGGAGGATCTGATGACGGGAGAAAAGTGGGCCTCCGCCGGGGAGACCTGAGGAGGCTTTTCCCGCTTTCATTTTCACGTTGACAAAATACAATACTATGATATAATTCCTATTGCATTAATAGGAAAATACACCGAAAGGATGACTCACCATGTTTGTTTACGCGGACAACGCCGCAACCACCAGCATCAGCAAGACCGCCCTGGATGCCATGATGCCGTATCTGACGGATTACTACGGCAATCCCTCGAGCCTGTATTCCTTCGGGCAGAAGGCAGCGGAAGCCCTGCAGGCCTCCCGGGAGACCGTCGCCAAATATCTCAACGCTTCCCCGAAGGAGATTTACTTCACCTCCGGCGGCAGTGAGGCGGACAATCAGGCTATTGTTTCCGCGGCCCGCCTCGGCGCCCGCAAGGGGAAAAAGCACATCATTTCGACGCAGTTTGAACACCACGCCGTGCTTCACACCCTCTCCCGCCTCGAAAAAGAAGGCTTTGAAGTTACCCTTCTCGATCCCCATTCCGACGGCGTCATCCGGCTGGAGGATGTGGAGAAGGCCCTGCGGGAGGACACCTGTCTCGTGACGATCATGTTCGCCAACAACGAGATCGGAACCGTCCAGCCCATTACCGAAATCGGGGCCCTGTGCCGGGAGCGGAAGGTCCCCTTCCACACCGACGCCGTGCAGGCCGCCGGCCACATGCCTATTGACGTTCAGGCCATGAACATCGACATGCTGTCTCTCTCCGGTCACAAGTTCCACGCGCCCAAGGGCGTGGGCGTTCTGTACGCGAGGAAGGGCATTGTCCTCACCAACATCATCGAGGGCGGCGCCCAGGAACGGGGCAAGCGTGCCGGCACCGAGAACGTCGCCGGGATCGTTGCCCTGGCGGCCGCCCTGAAGGAAAGCTGCGACCACATGGAGGAGAACACCGCGAAGATCATCCCCATGCGGGACAAGCTCTTCCGGGAGCTCGCCAAAATTCCCCACAGCAAGATTAACGGCAGCCTTGAGCATCACGTCCCCGGAACTGTAAACATGTGCTTTGAGGGCATCGAAGGCGAAAGCCTGCTGCTGATGCTGGACGACCAGGGCATCTGCGCCTCCTCCGGCAGCGCCTGCACCTCCGGGTCCCTGGACCCCAGCCATGTGCTGCTCAGCATCGGTCTACCCCACGAGGTCGCCCACGGGAGTCTCCGGCTCTCCATCGGGGAATACAACACCATGGAGCAAATCGACCATATCATCGAGGTCGTCCCGAAGGTGGTGGCGTATCTCCGCTCCATCAGCCCCGTGTGGGACGAGCTGGAGAAGGGCGAGCGGCCGCACCTGATCTGACCGTACCGGCCCCTTCCGGCCGCCTTTAAAAATCTTTTTATTAAATCGTACTGGAGGAATCTTTCATGGCATTATACAGCGATAAAGTAATGGACCATTTCCGCAACCCCCGCAACGTGGGCAAACTGGACGATGCTGACGGCATCGGTGAGGTCGGCAACGCCAAATGCGGCGATATCATGCGCATGTACATCAAGGTGGACGACGGCATCATCACCGATG
>CAMNAO010000083.1 GCA_946531435.1 uncultured Clostridia bacterium | reverse complement strand
CCGCCCCTACGGTGTCTTGGGAAATACCTGCGTTTCCGTGTTTCTCCTCATCATCTGGGCTTTGTCTGCACGCTTAGGGGCCTTTCGCGCTTGCGAAAGGCCCCTCATTTTTGTCTTGACTTCTTTATTCCGTTTCCCTTGGGTTGAGATTGCCGGGGATGGGAAGATTGTCACAGAGGACCACCTCCAGGGAGTCGGTCTCCAGAAGGAAGTTGTAGCCCGGCGTAAAGACGCCGATCACCACCGGATCCTCCTTCAGCCAGGCGCTGAGGAAGGATACGTTCTGCTCCGTGGCGCCGCCGGGGGTGCCCAGGAGATCTGTAAGATACAGCACGTCCTCATTGGTAAAGCCGAACCAGGTGGCGCCATCCTCGCCCCGGCGGAAGACCTCCGCATAGCTGAGGGCGGCGTCGCCCCGGTCATAGACCGGCTGAAGCGCCAGATCCCAGGGGGTCTCCCCCTCCAGGACCGCGGCCTTCACATCCGGCACCAGATTCAGCTTCAGCTGGATCCCGGCCTCGGCGCACTGTTCCTTCACCATTTCCGCGATCCACTGGTCCGCTTCCTCCGCAAGAAGCTGCAGCTCCGTCCGGGTATTGTAGCGGGCCTTGGAAAGGAGGCGCTTCGCCTCCTCCAGATCCCGCTGGGGAGCCGCGCCGGGCAGATAGCCGTCGGTGCCCTGGGGCAGGATCCCCTGGGCCGCCAGACCGATGACCTCCCCGGATTCCAAAAGGACGGCGGGGTCCAGGCTCAGGGCCACGGCCTGCCGGATCTCCACCCGTTTGGCGGCGGTGCGGGAGGCATCCATATTGAAGAAAAGGGAGAGGCAATAGTCGCCGGGCAGCGCCCGGGATACCGCCATGGCCCGCTGCTGGGCCTCCTCCATGGCCTCCTCTCCCAGGTTCAGCACCAGATCCCCCTCCTGCAGGAGGGTGCGCTCCAGCCGTTTGGCGTCGTCTGGCACCAGATCAAAGCGGAGCTCATCCGCCTTATGGGAGAGCATGGGGCTGAGGTCCGGGCGGTCCTCATACCAGGCGTTCTGGCTGCGGGCGAGGACCACGCCGTCCGCAGTCTGGCTCCGGAGGCTGTAGGCGCCGGTGGCCGGCGGCATGCTCCCCGCGGCCGCGCCCTTTTGGGTATAGAAATAGGTCCCCCGGAGCAGGGTATCCAAAGTGCAGGAGGCGGTATCCTCAAAGCGCAGAAGAAAGCTAAGCTCGTCCACCTTCTCCGCGGTGACGCCCTCCGTTTTTAAAAGCGCCATGGCGTCCTCCGCCAGCAGGGGGTTCCCCTCCGCATCCATGACGCCCTCCGCCAGGGTAAGCCGCCAGGTGCCGCCGCCCAGGTTTTCCCGCAGGGGGAAGAGGTCGCTGACCACCCGGCCGGAGAGCTTGTACTCCCCCCGGAGATAGATGGCGTCCAGCACCAGCCGCTCCGCGCGGGTATAGTCCCCATCCAGCGTAAGATCCAGCCCGGCATCCGGCAGAAGCACCGTTATGACGGAGACGGGCTCCGGCGGCGTCGGCGCTGTCTCTCCGGCGGTCTCCCCGGTCTCGCCTTCCTTCTCCGTCCCCTGGGATGCCTCCGTCTCCTCCCCGAGGGAAGGGTCCGTCCCCGGGGCGGCGCTCTCTCCCGCCTCCGTCCGGGTAAAGCTGGGCATCTCAAACTCCGGCTCAGGCTCGGTCTCTCCGCCGCAGGCGGAGGCAAAGAGGAGAAGCGCCGCCAGCAGCCCGATCAATATGGTTCTTCTTTTCAGCGTCATGAAGCTTGACACCTCATCTTCAATCACAGGATCATACGGTCAAAACCGCGGCTATCAGCATATCATACCGGCGGCCATAATTCAAGCGTTCCTCACTTGACTTTACGCAATAAAAGCGGGCGGAGGCGGCCGTTTCATGCTTGCAATCCATTCAAAAAAAAGGTATGCTACACTCAAAAACAACGAGGCAGGCGGGAGGAAGCCATGGGAAAGCTGTTGGTGGCGTCGGATATCCACGCCGTAGGTGAGCGGGGCAGGCTGAGAGAGGTATTGGAAAACTGCAAAAAGGATTGGGGCGGGGAAAGGCCGGACACGGTTTTTCTCGGCGGCGATCTTGTGGGCCATCAGGGCATGGACCCCACCATCACCGAGGAGGAGCGGCGGAGAAACTGGACCCCCGCCTTCCGGGTGGAGGAGCTGAAGGAGGAGGTCCGGCGGCTTCTGGGCGGCGTCCCCCAGGTCTACTGCAGCTACGGCTCCCATGACAAGTGCGCCCTGGAGGGGCCTTCGGGCTTTTTGGCAGGCCCCGCGGACCGGGGAGATTACTACATTTACGGCATCAGCTTTTGTGAAATGCGCTTTGCCACCATGGCCCAGCGGCAGGAGATACACCGGGGACGGGCTTACGACGGCATCGACCCCGGCTGCGCCGGCGAGGCCATCGAGCGCTTTCTTCTCTGGGAAAAGGAGCACCGGGACTCAAAGCCCCTCTTCCTCCTCTCCCACATTCCCCTGCACGCCCACCGGAAGGACAATCTGGGGGCCGCCCTCTGGTGCGACGCCCTGAATGAGGCAGGCCGATATCGGGATACCTTCCTCTTCTTCGGCCACAACCATACCGCAGAGAACCGGACGTCCCTGGATCGGCAGTTCTATCTGGTCCCCGCCGGATCGAAAATGCCCGTCCCCCTTTCCGACCCCGAGGAGCAGCGGGAGCGGACCCTGAACTTTACCTATCTCAACGCGGGCTACATCGTCAAGGGCGCGGCCACCTCCCTCATCATCTCCCCGGACACCGTCCTCATCCGCCGCCACGCCGTCGATCCCCGGGAGCGGGACTTCGGTGACACCGGCATTCCCTCTCCCTGGCGCATGGAACGCCGATTCCGGGAATGAGGGCGCTTTTCCGAATTGGGACAAAATCTGCACAAAACCGGCGGAGCCCTTGCGAAAGGGGCTCCGCCGGTTTTATACTACATGTATCATTTTATGAAAAGGAGATCGGAAATGGAACGCAAAATGCCGCCCCCGCCCCAAAAGGAAACAGCCGTTACCCCCCTGGAGGAGGGGATCCTGGAGATCAGCATGCCCCCCGTGGGCTTCATCAGCTACCTGGTCCCGGGATCGGAGAGGGCCGCCCTCATCGACACCGGCATGGGCGTGGGCTCCCTGCGGAGCGAGGTGGAGAAGCTGACAAGCCTTCCCGTTTTCGTCATCAACACCCACGGCCATCCGGATCACGCCGGCGGCAACGCGGAATTCGAGGAGACCTACATCGCCCCCGAGGAGTACGACGTCTTTCAGCGGATGGCGACCCTGGAGTTCCGGAAGGACGACATCTCCCGCATGCCCGGCGGAAAAGAGCTGGCGGAGAAGCTGCAGCCCACGCCCCCTCTGCCAAAGCCCCTCAGCGACGGGCAGGTCTTCGATCTGGGCGGGCGGACCCTTCGGATCATCTATGCCCCCGGCCACACCCACGGCAGCATCGCCATCCTGGATGAGGGCTCCGGCACCCTCTTCACCGGGGACAACGCCATGAGCCGCAACACCAGCATGCACGAGTGGAACTCCGCCACCATCTCCCAGTACCGGGCGACCCTGGAGCGTCTCAAGGCCCTGCATCCCAAAAAGCTCCTCTGCGGACACAGGCCCAACGTCTCCGGGCCGGAGGTCCTGGACCGGCATTTGAAGATCATGAACCGGATCCTCTCCGGCGAAAAGGGAGAGGAGCGGACCCTCCGCGGCGGCGCCGTGGGCTTCGTTCTGGAGGAGGAGGGCAGCACCTTCGACTACACCCCGGAGCACCTGGGCTGAAAAAAAGCATACGGAAACGATCATAGGGGCATTTTGCCCCTGAGCGTGCAGACAAAGTCCGGATGATGAGAAGAAACACGGAAACGCAGGTATTTCCCAAGACA
>CAMNAO010000082.1 GCA_946531435.1 uncultured Clostridia bacterium | reverse complement strand
ATAGTGCTTTGCATTGCCGGGAGGGGACGAGCCCCTCCCCTACGAAAAAACAGTGATTGCGCGTCCTGTTTTCCTTTTTGCAACACGCCCATTGCTTATCCAATGCTTATCCGATTGTCATTCCGGAAGGGGATAAAACGGAAAACCGCTGCTTATTTCCGGAATTGCTTTCCGTTGGTGCTGCCGCCGTCCACCAGCACGTCCACCCCGGCGAGATAGCCGTTGCGCTCATCGGCCACGCTGGCGATGGCATAGCCCAGCTCCTCGGGCGTACCCATCCGACGCTCAGCTGCATAGGGAAGGAGGGCGCTGCCTTCCTTTTCCTCCAGCTTGCCCATGTCGGTGGCAATGAGGCCGGGGGAGAGGGAACAGACCCGGATGCCCTTCTCTCCATACTGGAAGGCACACTTCTGAGCATACCAGACCACAAAGTTCTTGGAGAGGGCGTAGGCAAAGCCGGACTTCTGGTAATCGGTCTTTGCCATGTTGGCAAACTTCAGCATGGCCTTCAGATAGCGCGCCTCATCCGTTTCGGCACAGGGATAGCTCTTACGGGCCAGCTTGATGAGGAATCCGGGCAGGGCGTAGGCGGAGTTGGAGGAGATGTCCACAATGACGCCGCCCTTTTCCATGACCTTGGCAAACTCCTGGTTTACATAAACGGTCCCCAGGGCGTTGACCCGCAGAAGCTTTTCGCCGTCCGCCATGTTGGGGCTCATGCCGGCGGAGTTGATGACGGTCCTGACCCGGCCCTTTTCGGCGGCAAATGCCGCCAGCTCCCGGACAGAGGCGCGGTCAGAGGTGTCGCAGGTCCTGGCATAGGCCTCATAGCCCATTTCCTCCAGCTCTGCTGCGGCCTTCTCCAGCTTGGAGAGGGTGCGGCCGGTGACCACGAGGATCTTCTCCTTGGGTAAATGCCTGGCCGCCGCAAGGCCCATGCCGCTGCCGCCTCCGGTGATGACTGCTACGTCTTTCATGGCTTCTTCTCCTTTTTCTTTATTTGCGTGTGTCCCCTTGCCTCAGGCGATCTTTCCGGCCTCCTTCAGCCAGAGGATCTCGTCATGGATGGTCTCTCGATAGCTTCGGGTGCGGTACCCCAGCTCCGTCTTTGCCTTGGAGCTGTCAAACACGTTGTTGCGGTCCAGGTTATAGACGGAGAAGGTGGTCATCAGAGGCTTTTCGCCCTTTTTCCTGGCGGCCTTCTCTGAGAGGGCGGCGATGATATTGGCCGCCCAGATGGGAAGAAAGATGCTTACCGGCCTGGTTCCTGCCTCCTCCGAGATCATTTTGGAGAAGTCCCGGAAGGAGACCTCCTCGTTGCCCAGAATGTAACACTCTCCGGCGGCGCCCTTCTCTGCCGCGGCAATGGTGCCGGCGGCCAGATCCCGCACGTCACAGAGGTTGAAGCTGCCGTCGATCCCTGCGGGCATCTCACCATTGATGATCTTGATGAGAGTGCCGGTGGTCTCTCCCACGGCATAGTCATCGGGGCCCAGGATGCCGCTGGGGTGGACAACGCAGGCGTTGAGCCCCTGTTCCCGAACGGCGTCCAGCACCGCCTGGGTGGCCAGGGCTTTGGACTGACTGTAGCAGCCCAGCACCTTGGTTTCATCGAAGGAATTCACCTCATGGATGGGGGTGCCCTTGGGCGTCTCGGGGATGGCCCCGGTGGAGGAGCAGTACACCAGCTTCTGACACTCCGGATGGCGGAGGACGGCGCTGATGATGTTTTTTGTGCCGCCTACGTTGACGTCCATGACCTTCTGGGAGTAATCCGGGTTCACCGTGACGATGCTGGCAATATGCAGGGCCACCGTTTTCTGCCCCTCCTCCACCGTGAAGAAGCGCTCAATGGCAGCTTCATCGGTGAGGTCGCCGTAGCAGATCTCCGCTTCCCGGGGAAGATACCGGACGGCCGGATCCCGGGGCATGACAAAAGCGCGGACGGCGTCACCCCGATCCAGGAGCTGACGGGTGATGGTGCTGCCAAGGAAGCCGGTAGCGCCGGTGACAAGATAAAGCACATTATTCTTCATAAGTATAAACCTCCAGGGTTAAGTTTTCAATGCTTTCGGTCTTTCCGACCTGCAATCGTATCTTACCCCGAAGGCTTTTTTGTAATGTTAGCGTCATGTTAGTGTTTTGTTAAAAAGTCGGCCGAAAAGATTTACCAGGCGGGATGGCGAAGTGTGGTGGGATATAAGGAGAGGAGGATCCGTCATTCTCCTAATCGCATATTGATAACCTATTATATCTCCGTTGAATTATTTGCCCTCGCCTCCGTCTCCGGAGCCTTCCCTCTGGGGAAGGTGGCGAGAAGCATCGGAAGAGGGGAAAGTGTCCGGTCCGCCTATCGGATGGCCGATTCACGAATTGCCTGCCGTGTTGTGCAGCGGAGTCGGGAGAAATCGTAGGGGCGGTCTGTGATTGCCCGTTTGATCGCAGCCCGTAGGGGCGATCTGCGATCGCCCGCCGTGCTTTTTCCGCCCCCCCTGTAGGGGCCGGCGCCCTCGACGGCCTGCCGTGCCTGTCCCGCACTCCGTAGGGGCGGATCCCTTGATCCGCCCGCATCCGCCCGCGAAAGAGGCAGAGGACGAGAGATGCGGATACACTTCGCACGAAGAGCCTCGCCGCTTCATTTCGCGCAATGCCGGGATTATTCGCAGGCTGCGGCATCCTTTCTTCAGAAAAGGTCCGCAAATACCCGGCCTAAATCAAGAATCGGGGCGCCTTCCCTGCGGAAGGCGCCCCGAAAGATACTTTATCTATTTGCCGAAAACGGGCGTGCACGCAGTCGGTGGGATCGTCCCACCGGCGGCTGCGAAGGCTGACCCGGACTCAGACGCCGGAGTAGGCGGAGAAGCCCGCGTCGATGGGCAGGACCACGCCGGTGATGGCGCTGGCAGCCTTGTCGTCGCAGAGGAAGAAGACGCCGCCCAGAAGCTCCTCACTGTCCACAAAGCGATTCATGGGCGTGTTGCGCAGAATCTTCTCGCTTCTGGCGGTGGGGGTGCCGTCCTCATTGAAGAGGAGCGCCCGGTTCTGGTTGGAGACCAGGAAACCCGGAGCAATGGCGTTGCAGCGGATGCCGGTGCCGGCAAAGTGGGTGGCCAGCCACTGGGTGAAGTTGCTGACGGCGGCCTTGGCGCCGGAGTAAGCGGGGATCTTGGTCAGGGGGGTGTAGGCGTTCATGGAGCTGATGTTCAGGATACAGCCGCTCTTCTTTTCCACCATGTCCCTGGCAAAGATCTGGGTGGGCAGCAGGGTGCCCTGGAAATTCAGCTTGAAGACGAAGTCAACGCCGGAGGGTTCCAGATCGAAGAAGGTCTTCTGCCCCTCGGTGGCCTCATGCTGATACTCGTTGTCCGTGGTGGCCCGGGGATTGTTGCCGCCGGCGCCGTTGACCAGGATGTCACAGGGGCCCAGATCCTTCAGAATCTGCTGATGGACATTCTCCAGAGCTTCGGCCTCCAGCACGTTGGCCTTGTAGCCTTCGCAGACATAGCCCTGGGCCTTCATCTCCTCGGCCAGCGCCTTGACCCGCTCCTCGTTGAGGTCCAGAGCGGCCACTTTGGCTCCGGCCTGAGCGAAGGCGCGGGCCATATCGCCGCAGAGGACGCCGCCGGCGCCGGTGACGACAACGACTTTGCCGTTAAAGTTCACATTGTAGGGAAGATTCATATTCCTGCTCCTTTCACTGCTTCTCAGCTTTTTCTTTTTCCATCAGGTCCCAGGCGCCCAGCATGTACATGATGCCGAGGGCCCGGTCATAAAGGCCGTAGCCGGGGCGGACCTTCCCGGGCTTTTCATCCCAGAGGTGGCGGCCGTGGTCGGGACGGATATAGCCCTCGTAGCCGCAGTCGTGATAGGCCCGCAGAATGTCCAGAATGCCGGTCTCGCCGTCGCA
>CAMNAO010000081.1 GCA_946531435.1 uncultured Clostridia bacterium | reverse complement strand
TGGCCTTCATGGCGAGATAGGCGTTGATGAAGCCGTCGATATCCCCGTCCATGACGTTGCCGATGTTGCCGTTCTCAAAGCCTGTCCGATGGTCCTTAACCAGGGTATAGGGCATGAACACGTAGGAGCGGATCTGGCTGCCCCACTCGATCTTCATCTGCACGCCCTTGATGTCGCTGATCTTCTCCAGATGCTCCCGCTCCTTGATCTCAGCAAGGCGGGCCCGCAGCATGGACATACAGTTCTCCAGGTTCTGGAAATGGCTGCGCTCCACCTGGCTGGAGACCACGATGCCCGTGGGGATGTGGGTGAGGCGCACCGCCGAGGAGGTCTTGTTGACCTTCTGGCCGCCGGCGCCGGAGGAGCGGTACACATCCATCTTGATGTCCTCATCCCGGATCTCGATCTCCGTATTGTCCTTGATCTCGGGCATGACCTCCACCGCAGCAAAGCTGGTGTGGCGGCGGCCGGAGGCGTCAAAGGGAGAGATGCGCACCAGGCGGTGGATGCCGTTCTCGCTCTTGAGATAGCCGTAGGCGTTCTCCCCGTTGATCTGGATGGTGGCGGATTTGATGCCCGCCTCCTCCCCGTCCAGATAGTCCAGAATCTTGTACTCATAGCCGTGGCGCTCGGCCCAGCGGGTGTACATGCGGTAGAGCATCTGGGTCCAGTCCTGGGCCTCGGTGCCGCCCGCACCCGCGTGGAAGGTCAGGATGGCGTTGGAGGCGTCATACTCCCCCGTCAGCAGGGTCTCCAGCCGCATCTCGCCCAGGGTCTTCTCCAGGGAGGCGTACTCCTCCTGCACCTCGGCAAGGAGATCGGGATCCTCCTCCTCCCCCGCCATTTCGCAGAGCTCCACCAGGTCGGCAATGCCGGTCTTCAGCTTTTCATAGCGGTCACAGCGGGTCTGCAGGTTTTTGATCCGGGCCATGACCTTCTGGCTGGTGGCAAGGTCGTTCCAGAAGCCGTCTTCGGTGCTCTTCTGCTGCAGCTCCTCAATCTCAGCCCGGGCGGTGTCCAGATGCAGCGCCTCCTCCAGCTCCTGCAGGGTGGGCTGCAGGGCAAGGGCTTTCAGCCGGTATTCTTCAAATTCAATCATCCGTTTATCCTCTCACGCCCCCGCGGACACGCGTGGCTTTTCCTCAATGTAACTTATATAGTTTATCGGAAATGCCACCCCTTGTCAAGTTATCGCTGGCTGGGGCCGGGATTCTCCTTGCCGTAGATCAGGTCGTCAATGTCCTGGGGCCTGGGCGCGGGCTCCGTCCTCCGATGGGTACGCTTCATCTTTTCTCGCCCTCCTTTCCAATCGCATATAAACCAGTTTATGCAGGAGGGGCCGGGAGTATTCCGTTTTTTAAGGGGCAGCGTCCGCGTTTTTGGGCTGCGGGCCGCGGAGGGGAAAAGTCCTTCATTTGAAAAGCCCGTATTGAGAAGACGCTCCATTTGTGCTATAATATCCGCACTGTAGCTATGATATGCTTTCTGTGCCGCCTCAAAAGCGGCGATCCTATAGTTAAGGAGATCAGCAGGATATGAAACTCGGCATCGTCGGCCTTCCCAACACCGGGAAGACCACCCTCTTCAACGCTCTGACCGGCTCCAACGCGGAGACCGGCAGCTACACCAACGCCGCCGCCCGCCCCAACGTGGGCGTGGCCAAGGTGCCGGACACCCGCCTGGACTGGCTGGCGGAGTACTATCACCCCAAAAAGTACAGCCCGGCTACCATCGAATTTGTGGACGTGCCCGGCGTCAGCTCTGGGACCAAGGGCTCTGAGGTCTTTCAGGCCATCCGCCAGGTGGACGCCCTGGTGGAGGTGGTCCGCTGCTTTGACAACGACGAGATCTTTCTGGAGCCGGCGGACGCCGTGCGGGACGCGGAGTCCTTTGATCTGGCGCTGATCCTGGCGGACATCGAGGTGGTGGAGCGCCGCCTGGAGCGGGCCAAAAAGAACGCCAAGGGCGGCGACAAAAAATACCGCCACGAGGCGGAGACCTGTGAGGCCCTCATCAACCACCTCAGCGACGGAAAGCCCGCCCGGGAATTTCCCTTCGCGGAGGAGGACAAGGACATGCTGGCCGACGGCGGCCTTCTCACCGTAAAGCCCGTGATCTACGCCGCCAACCTGGATGAGGAGGGCATGAGCGATCCCGAGGGGAACAAGCAGCTGCAGGCTCTCTCCGCCTTCGCCGGGGAAAGGGGCGCCGCCGTGCTGCCCGTGGCCGCCAAATACGAGGCGGACCTCCGGGAGATGGACCCCGAGGACGCCAAGCTCTTTATGGAGGACCTGGGCCTTACGGAGACCGGGCTGGATCGGCTGATCCGCACCTCCTACGACCTTCTCGGCTACATCTCCTTCCTCACCGCCGGCGAGGACGACGTCCACGCCTGGACCATCGTCCGGGGCACCAAGGCCCCCAAGGCGGCGGGCAAGATCCACACCGACATCGAGCGGGGCTTCATCCGGGCCGAGATCGTGGCCTTTGAGGATCTGAAGGCCTGCGGCAGCTTCGCCGCCGCCAAGGAGAAGGGCCTCTTCCGGCTGGAGGGCAAGGATTACGTCATGCAGGACGGCGACGTGACCAACTTCCGCTTCAACGTATGACAAAGCGCATTGAGCTGATGGACGGGCTGCGGGGCCTGGCGGTGTGTCTCATGGTGCTGCACCACCTGATGTATGATCTGGTGGAGTTTCTGGGGGCGCCGGGCTGGCTCTTCTCCTGCCCGCCCATCGACTTTCTCCATTACGTCTTCGCGGGACTCTTCGTGCTGCTCTGCGGCGTCTCCTCCAACTTCTCCCGCTCCAATCTCAAACGGGGGCTGAAAACTGCGGGGGTGGCCCTGGTCATCACCCTGGTGACCCACTTCATGGAGATGGATATCCTCTGGGGCATCCTGCATCTTCTGGCCTTCTGTATGCTGATTCAGGGCCTGGGGGATTGGCTGGGAGAGCGGGCGGAGGCGGCGAAACGGCCCAACCTGGCAACAGCCCTTTTCAGCGTGGGGATCCTGTGTCTTCTCCTGGGATTTTCTCTCTGGCTGCGGCAGAGCCGTGCCGGGGGCGGCCTTTTGCCCCGCTTTGCGGATTTCATTCTGGGGGTCCATCCCGAATATTTTTATAGCGCAGACTACTTCCCCATCCTCCCCTGGTTCTTTGTCTTTGAGGCGGGCACTCTTCTGGGAAAGCCCATCAGGGAGGGGCGGTTCCCCCGCTGGTTCTATGAGGCGAAGATGCCCTTTTTCAGCAGGGTGGGAAAGCACAGTCTTCTCATCTACATCCTCCACCAGCCGATCCTCTACGGCATCGTGATGGGGATTGCCTGGATGAAGGGCCATTAAGCCCGGGCCGTCGTGGGCGCCGGCCCCTGCGGGGAGGCGCGTACTTGACCTCATCGCAGGGACGAACTGCGCATCCCCGCTTACTGTGACTGCGTATTCCACGGGCGATCAAAGATCGCCCCTACAAGGGAGACGAGGGGCGCGGATACGCTCCGCGCTAAGAGCCGGGCTTCGCCCGGTTGCGCAGCGGCGGGCTAAGAGCCTCGCTTCGCTCGGTTGCCCGCCCAGCACGGCGCCTGCGGGCGCTCGTTCGGATATTCGCCTGCGGGCTCACATGCCACGTCGGGCTTCGCCCTCCTCGCAATGACATGCAAGTAGGATAGCCGCTGCGGTTATCCTACTTGCTTGTCATTGTTGTAAAAAAAATCAGCACGGGCCGTCGTGGGCGCCGGCCCCTACAGGCTATGAAAGACAGCAGCCGTGCAGAGGGGATGGCCCCTGCAAAAATGAAAGATCGGGAATCCAACTATCCACAGAACGGCAAACGGCACCCTCCCATAGGGAGGGTGCCGGAGCGTGTAGACAAAGTCCGGATGATGAGGAGAAACACGGAAACGCAGGTATTTCC
>CAMNAO010000080.1 GCA_946531435.1 uncultured Clostridia bacterium | reverse complement strand
CCCTTCACAAATCCCCGCCGCAATACTTGCAAGTCTTTTGCATCTGTCATTCGTGTAGATCTGGTTTGTCTACAGTCTGGGCGCCCGGAACTTGGGTTCCGGGCGCTTGCTTTTTCTCCCTTTTGGAGGTATGATAGCCCTGCAATTTCGCAAGAAAAGAGGTTTACGCGGTGATTTATGATGCGGGGCGCTGTGACGTTGCGGTGATTGGCGCCGGGCACGCCGGGATCGAGGCCGCCCTGGCGGCAGCCCGGATGGGACTCGACACCGTCTGTTTTACCATCAACCTGGACGCGGTGGGCAATATGCCCTGCAACCCCGCCATCGGCGGCACCGGCAAGGGGCACCTGGTGCGGGAGATCGACGCCCTGGGTGGCGAGATGGCCCGGGCCGCGGATCGGGCCTGCATCCAGTACCGCACCCTGAACCTGGGCAAAGGACCGGCCGTCCACTCCCTCCGGGCACAGGCAGACCGGAGCCGCTATCGCCAGATCATGAAGCACACCCTGGAAAAGGCCGAGCATCTGCGGCTGATCCAGGGGGAGATCACCGAGATCGGTCTGGAGGACGGGGCCCTTGCCTGGGTCCGCACCGACACCGGTGCCACCTGGCGCTGTCGGGCCGCCGTCATTGCCTCCGGCACCTATCTCAAGGGCCGTACCATCATCGGAGACGCCACCCGGGAGAGCGGCCCCGACGGCATGCATGCCGCCGCCACCCTCTCCGCCTGCCTCAAGGGGCTTGGGGTGCCCCTGCGGCGCTTTAAGACCGGCACCCCGCCACGGGTCAACCGGCGGAGCGTGGACTTTTCCAAAATGACCCTGCAGGAGGGAGACCCGGAGCCCCAGCCCTTTTCCTTTGAGACCGAGGGCGGGCTGAAAAACAGCGCCGTCTGCTACCTGACCTACACCACGCCGGAGACCCATGAGATCATCCGGCGGAACCTGGACCGCAGTCCCCTCTATTCCGGCGTCATCGAGGGGGTGGGCCCCCGCTACTGTCCCTCCATCGAGGACAAGGTGGTGCGCTTTGCGGAAAAAGAACGGCACCAGCTATTCATTGAACCCTGCGGCCTGGACACCGAGGAGCTGTATATTCAGGGCTTCTCCTCCTCCATGCCGGAGGATGTGCAGCTTCAGATGCTGCACTCCGTCCCCGGACTGGAGAGGGCCGAGATGATGCGCCCCGCCTATGCCATTGAGTACGACTGCGTGGATCCGCTGGTGCTGAACCACACCCTGGAATTCAAGGACATTCCCGGGCTCTACGGCGCGGGGCAGTTCAACGGATCCTCCGGCTATGAGGAAGCGGCGGCCCAGGGCCTCATCGCGGGCATCAATGCCGCCCTGAAGATCAAGGGGGAAGAGCCCCTCATCCTGAGCCGCGCCTCCAGCTACATCGGCACCCTGATCGACGACCTCGTCACCAAGGGCACCAACGAGCCCTACCGCATGATGACAAGCCGCACCGAGTATCGCCTCCTTCTGCGGCAGGATAACGCGGACCGGCGCCTCGTTCCTTTGGGCCGCCGGGTGGGCCTTGTTTCCGAGGAGCGCTATCAGCGGGTCCTGGAGAAGGAGGCGGCCGTTCAGCGGGAGAAGCAGCGGCTGGAGAACACCTATCTTGCGCCCACCGAAGAGCTGTGCGCCTTTTTGGAGAAGAAGGGCGAGGTCCGCCCCAAAAGCGGCGTCAGTCTCGCCGCCCTGCTGCGGCGTCCCCCCCTCAGTTACCGCGAGCTGAAGCCCTTTGATCCGGGGCGGCCCGATCTTTCCCCCGCCGTAGGCGAGGCGGCGGAGATCGAGCTGAAATATGAGGGCTACATCAAGCGGCAGGAAGCCCAGGTGGCCGAGTTTCACCGGCTGGAGAGCCGTCTCCTTCCCGCCGAGGTGGATTACGACGGGATCCCCGGCCTTCGCACCGAGGCCCGGCAGAAGCTGGGACGGGTCCGGCCGGAGAGTCTGGGACAGGCCTCCCGGATCTCCGGGGTCTCCCCCGCCGACCTCACCGCCCTGATGCTCTGGCTGGAAAAAGCGAAGTGAACTATTTTTACACTTTGCTCTTGACAATTTTGTAAATTTGGTTTACTCTCTTTTCTGTAAGGAACAGTTGATGAAAACCGTAAATCAGTGAAAGGAGCAGCCTATGAAAAAACTGATTGCAGGCATCGTCATTGCCCTTCTGGGGCTTGGCATGGATGCGGGCGCCATCATCTCCATCGCCCGGAATCTGCCGAAATCCGGTCCGCTGGCGGGAAAGATCACCGGCTATGTTCCTCCCTTCCCCGGCCACGGCCTCTATATGGTGATCCTGCTCGCGGCCGGCGTTATTCTTCTGCTTGTCGGCATCATGATTGCTGCCGTGGCCTCAAAGGAACGGGAATACCGCTGAGATGAGTCATTTTTCTCGCGGAATCCCGGATTTTCCAGGAAAAGCCCTTTACAAGCCGAAAAAACTATGGTAATATTCTCAGGTACGCCCTTTGTCTCAGTTCGGGGATAAAGCCGCCAAGCGGTGCCTTTCCGCCCCCTACTGCGCCCATGGGTAAGTGAAAAGAAAGGAAGAAGTATTCATGATCACCAAAGAAGAAAAGGCCTCTGTCATTGAGGCCAACCGCACCCACGAGAGCGACACCGGTTCCCCCGAGGTCCAGGTTGCCATCCTCACCGCCCGCATTGCCCAGCTTACTGAGCATCTGAAGGTCCACAAGAAGGATAACCACAGCCGTCTCGGCCTTTATAAGATGATCGGCAAGCGCCGTGCTTTGCTGGACTATCTGGCAAAGAAGGACATCGAGCGTTACCGCGCCCTCATCGCCAAGCTGGGCATCCGCAGATAAGGTTCGCTGTGAGCGGACGGGGTTTCCCCTGTCCGCTCTTCTGCGGTTTTCCCCACAAGTCCGTCAACCCGGCAGGAGACCCGAGCATTTAGCAGTTGAACATGTTCCCCACCCCGGTGGGAAGCAGCTTCAAGTGCTAAAACCGGGCTCCTGCAACAAAACTATTTTGAAGGAGCACTTATGATCATTACCAAGAGAGAATTCCCCAACCAGCGCACTTACAAGATGGAACTGGCCGGCCGTCCCCTCACCATGGAGGTGGGCAAGCTGGCGGAATTGGCCGACACCTGCGTCAAGGTCACCTATGGTGAGACCGTGGTCCTGGTCACTCTGGCCGCCGCTCCCCGTCCCCGGGATGGCATCGACTACTTCCCCCTGGACGTGGAATTTGAGGAGAAGATGTATTCCGTAGGCCGTCTGCCCGGCGGCTATACCCGCCGCGAGGGCCGTATGACCGAGCGGGGCATCCTGGCCAGCCGTATGATCGACCGCCCCATGCGCCCCCTCTTCCCTTCCGAGCTGCGCAATGACGTGGTCATCACCTGCACCGTCATGGCCCATGACTATGACTGCAACCCGGAAATCGCCGCCATGATCGGCGCCTCCGCCGCCACCTGCATCTCCGACGTTCCCTTCAACGGCCCCATCGCCGGCGTGAACGTGGGTCTCATCAACGGCGAGTATATCATCAACCCCACCTCCGCACAACGTGCCGAGAGCGAGATGTTCTGCACCATCGCCGGCACCCGGGAGAAGATCGTCATGATCGAGGCCGGCGGCAAGGAGATCCCCGAGGACGTGATGCTGGGCGGCATTATTGAGGCCCATAAGCACATCAAGGCCGTCATCGAGCTCATCGACCAGATGGTGGCCGAGGTCGGCAAGCCCAAGTTCCACATTGAGAAGCCCTCCTTCAACACCGAGCTCTTCGAGGCCATTATGGCGGAGTACATGGACGAGGCCAAGGCCGCCATGGACACCGACGACAAGAACATCCGGGAGGAGCGCTGGAACGCCCTTACCGATTCCGTCTTCAATAAGTATGCCGAGGAGCATCCCGAGGTCAAGGAACAGTGGGAAGAGATGACCTACAAGTTCCAGAAGAACATCGTCAAGCACTGGCTCATGGAGGGCAAGCGCGTAGACGGCCGCGCCATGAACGAGATCCGTCCCCTGGCCGCCGAAGTCGGCGTGCTGCCCCGGGTCCACGGCTCCGGCCTCTTCACCCGCGGTCAGACCCAGGTCATGAGCATCGCCACCCTGGCCACCCTGGCCAATGCCCAGCGCCTCGATTATATCTTCGAGGAGACCGAGAAGCGCTATATCCATCACTACAACTTCCCCGCCTATTCCACCGGTGAGGCCCGTATGCCCCGTACCCCCGGCCGCCGTGAGATCGGCCACGGCGCCCTGGCCGAGAAGGCCCTGGAGCCTGTGATCCCCTCCAAGGAGGACTTCCCCTACACCATCCGTGTGGTCTCCGAGGTCCTTTCCTCCAACGGTTCCACCTCCCAGGGCAGCATCTGCGCCTCCACCCTGGCGCTGATGGACGCCGGTGTTCCCATCAAGGCCCCTGTGGCCGGCATCAGCTGCGGCCTCATCTCCGACGGCGATGACTGGCACACCTTCATTGACATTCAGGGCGTGGAAGACTTCCACGGCGAGATGGACTTCAAGGTGGCCGGCACCAAGA
>CAMNAO010000079.1 GCA_946531435.1 uncultured Clostridia bacterium | reverse complement strand
AAGCTTGCGACGACGAAGCGCGGAACGAAAGCCGGTAACGGCAAGGCGTGCAAAGTGCAGCCGCCGACGTGGCAATCCGCGTCCCCGTCCCCTATCGTAGGGGCGAACTGTGTTCGCCCACTGGCTGAGGGTCCGGATTCAACGGGCGATCACAGATCGCCCCTACGGGTTGCGGCGTGTCGTTCATCGAGGAGGGACCATCCCCTCCCGGGTGGCGCAAGGCTATCCCATTCCTTCCGGTGGAATATTTAACCGCCGTACACCGGTTTACGGATAAAGACCTTTTCCAGGGTGGGGCGGTTCCCCGCCACCTGTGTGCCTTCGCGGTACTCGCTGCCGTGAAGATCGATGAGGCCGATGGCAAGCTGGGAGAAGGTGTCGATGGAGACGGTGAGATCCGCGTCGCTCTCAACCGCTGTCACGTTTTCCGCCCGCCCCTTCGCATATTCAACCCGATAGGTCCCCGCGTTTTCCGGCAGGAAGGCGTCCTCGACCCGAAGGGTGTAGCTGCCCCGCCCCTCCGGGTGCTTCATCAGGGAGAGCATGGCCCGGTTATCCAGCACCCGCATCATAAGGTGCCCGCCCAGTGTCCGCTCCACCTTGTCACACTCGGGGAGCAGGGTGCCGAGGTCCAGACCGTCCATCAGCGCCACACGGACATCCACGATTTTTGCCCGCATGGTGTAGAGAAAGCCCAGCACATTTCGCAGCGCCTCGGGACTGTCATAGACCAGCTCGGAAATCTCCATGGTTCCGGTAAAGGGACCGTCGGGCCCCTCGGCAAAGCGGAACTTCAGATACGCTCTCGGTTCTCCCTCTGGATCGCGGAAAAGATATGTATACTGCCTGTCCTGGGGATGGTGCCAATCCGGGCGGCCAAACTGGCCGTCTCCCCGGTAGCTCCAGTCCTTGTCCATGGCGCAGAGATTGGCCTTTCGCCCATAGTCCTCGTATAGCTTCTGAAGGACGGGGATATCTTCCTCGCCGTCCAGCTCTGAGACGGCGTAGCGGTTGCGGAAACCGGCAAACTGGCCGATGGCGGCCTTCTGGGTCAGGACGGAGGAGGCCAGCTCGAAGCCGTATTTTCGATAGAAGGCGAAGGAGAAGGGGTGCAGCACCGCAATTACGTCTCCCCGCGCCTTGAAATCCCGGAGAACGCAGCCCATCAGCGCGCGGATATGTCCGCCGCCCCGCCCCTCCGGCAGGGAGCCCACCATATTTGCCTCGCCCG
This sequence comes from uncultured Clostridia bacterium, assembly GCA_946531435.1. Lineage (GTDB taxonomy): Bacteria > Bacillota > Clostridia > Oscillospirales > Oscillospiraceae > CAMNAO01. Next base: position 3,305 of record CAMNAO010000079.1, on the reverse strand, counting down.
CGTCCAGCACCTGCCCGTCAAAGGTCAGCCGGTGCTGCGAGGTGACGATGGTTGAACGCATCCTGCCGTCGTCGGAAAAGCAGCCCCAGGCCTCCTCACTCCTGGGGAGCTTTCCCTCCGCCTGGGCCCGAAAGTGCTCTTCCGCCTCTTTGCCGTCCCAATTCTGAAGAAAGGCCGTGGCGATGATCCTGTTTGACGCGTACCATTCCTGCCAGGTGTCCAGCTTCCGTATCTGCATTTCTGTGCTCCTCCTGTATTTCTCTCTCTGAGCAATCATATAGGAGAGGCTGCGGCTTGTCAAATGCTTTTAATTTTTACCAGCGCCCCGGTCTGGTTTCACCCCACGCCTGGGGCTTCACCCCTCCGCCGGCCACTGCCGCCCGGTCACGTCGATCCGGGTCTCTCCCTCCAGCAAAAGGTCCCGCACCAGCACCGGCTCATAGTCGTTTTTTTCCAGCCAGTCCAGGATGGCGGGCAGGGCCTCCGGCGTGTGCTTTGCCGCGTTGTGGAAGAGGATGATGCTGCCGGGCTTTACCCGCTCCGTCACCCGCTTTGTGATCTCGGCGGCGGAAAGATCCTTCCAGTCCAGGGAATCCACATCCCACTGGATGGCGGTCATGCCCAAAGAAGTCACGGTCTCGATGACCGTGTCGTTGTAGTCGCCGAAGGGCGGACGAAAGAGACTGGGCCGCACTCCGGTGACGGCCTCCACGCCGTCGTTGCAGGTCTCCAGCTCCCGGATGAGGGCATCCCGGCTGATCTTTGAGCAGTGGGGATGGGTGGTGGAGTGGTTCATCACGTCGTGGCCCGCCTCATGGAGCTGCAGAACGGATTCCGGGTATTTTTCCACCCATTGGTTCACCACAAAGAAGGTGGCGGGGGCCTTGTGCTCCCCCAGAATGCGGATGAGATCCGCCGTGTCTTCGTTGCCCCAGGCGGCGTCAAAGGTCAGCGCCACCTTCCGGTCGTCCCGGCCCACGCAGTAGACCGGCAGCTTTCGCCCCGCCGCCATGGCCCGGACGCCCAGGAGCGTCAGCGCGGCAAGGAGCGCGAAAACCAGCGCGGAAATGGTTGTTTTTTTCGGATTAAGCATAAAATGATCCCCCTTTTCACCCGCAGTATGGGCAAAAAGGGGGATTTCTATGTTTGGAAAAATATGCGTGAGAAAGATGAGCGGAAAAGCTGTTCTATTGTGAAAGCTTACGCCATTTTTTCACCCAGCTTTTTTCCGCCGATGAGGTGGAAATGCAGGTGCTTCACGGTCTGGCCGCCGTCCTCGCCCACGTTGGAGATCACCCGGTAGCCCGTCTCCAGTCCCTCGGCCTTGGCAATGCCGGGGATGGCCAGAAGGCAGGCGGTGGCCGACTCCTGGTTTTCCGCCGTCAGAGCGTCCAGGGAGGGGATGTGGGTCTTGGGGATCACCAGCACATGGACCGGCGCCTGGGGATTGATGTCCCGGAAGGCGTAGACGGCATCGTTTTCAAAAACCTTGGCGGAGGGGATTTCTCCCGCCAGAATCTTACAGAAGAGACAATCGGACATGATGGATCCTCCTTGTTACGAGAGCTTATCTGCCGCCAGAGCTTCCACGGACTCCAGGGCGTCGGTGAGGGCGCTGAGATCCCGGCCGCCGCCCATGGCGGTATCGGGCTTGCCGCCGCCGCTGCCGCCGCACATGCGGGCCACGTGGCGGATGAGGTCCCCGGCCTTGACGCCGGCCTTCACCGCCTCGCTGCCGGAGACGGCCAGGAAGGTGATCTTCCCGTCGGCGACGCTGGCCAGCACGGCCACGGCTTTGGGATCGTTCCGGATGCTGTCGCCCATGGAGCGCAGCTTGTCCACGTTGGCGCCCCGGACGGCGGAGGCGATGACCTTGTAGCCGCCGACATCCTTGGCGGAGGCCATGATGCGCTCCGCTTCCGCGGCAGCCTCCCGGGCCTTCATATTCTCCAGCTCCCGGCGGAGCTCTCTCAGCTCATTGGTCTGGGCCTCCACTTTGGAGACCAGCTCGGCGGCGTTGTTCAGCTTCAGGATCCCCGCCAGAGCGTTCAGCTCATCCTGGTCCTTGCGGAGGGCGGCGATGGTGCCCTCACCGGTGACGGCCTCGATCCGGCGGACGCCGGAGGCGATGGAGCTCTCGGAGATGATGGCGAAGGCGCCGGCCTTGGCGGTGTTGTCCAGATGGGTGCCGCCGCAGAACTCCACGCTGTCGCCCATGGTGACCACCCGGACCTCATCGGAATATTTCTCCCCGAAGAGGGCCATGGCGCCCTTCTTCCGGGCCTCCTCAATGGGCAGGACCTCGGTAACCACCTGGTGGCCCGCCAGAAGATCCTCGTTCACCAGGTCCTCCACCTCCCGCAGCTCATCGGGGGTGACGGCCTCAAAGTGGGTAAAGTCAAAGCGCAGCCGGTCCGGCTCCACCAGGGAGCCCGCCTGATGCACGTGGTCGCCCAGCACCTGGCGCAGGGCCTTCTGCAGCAGGTGGGTGGCGGAGTGGGCGCGGGCGATGGCGGCGCGGCGGTCATAATCCACGGAGGCGGTGACCTGGTCCTCCACCCGCAGCTCTCCCTGCTCCATGACGCCGTAGTGCAGGTACTTGCCGCCCTTGTCCTTCTTCACGTCCCGGACCCGGAACACCGCGTCGTCGGTGACGATGACGCCGGTGTCGGCGGTCTGACCGCCCATCTCGGCGTAGAAGGGGGTGCTGTCCAGCACCAGGAAGCCCTCCTTGCCCTCGTTGAGGACGGAGGAAAGCTCCCCATCCTCCACCATGGCCAGTACGGTGGCCTCGGTGTCCAGCTCGTCATAGCCGGTGAAGGGGGTGGCCCCGGGGGCAAGCCCCAGGTCGATGCCGCCCCAGGCGTCGGTGTCGCTGGAGGAGCGGGCCTCCCGCGCGGTGCGGCGCTGCTTGTCCATGGCGGCCTTGTACTGCTCCTCATCATAGGTGAAGCCCTGCTCCGCCAGGATCTCCCCGGTGAGGTCCGGGGGGAAGCCGAAGGTGTCATAGAGGCGGAAGACCTCATTGCCGTCCAGCACGGTGCTGCCGGAGGCCTTCAGACCCTCCATGAGGTCGCCGAGGCGGCCGATGCCGGCGTCGATGGTGCGGCTGAAGTTCTCCTCCTCGGTCTTGACGACCCGGATGATGTAATCCCGGCGCTCGGAAAGCTCGGGATAGGCGCCGCAGTTTTCCTGGACCACGGTGGGGATCACCTCATAGAGGAAGGGGTGATTCACGCCCAGAAGGCGCCCGTGGCGGGCGGCCCGGCGCAGAAGGCGGCGCAGCACGTAGCCCCGGCCCTCGT
>CAMNAO010000078.1 GCA_946531435.1 uncultured Clostridia bacterium | reverse complement strand
CTAATAGCCGCCCCTACGTCAGGATCCGGCATTTCTAAGAGGGGAAAACCTGAAGAAACACCAGGCCTTGGATGTATGGATTCCGGCCACAGGCCTTTGTCTACACGCTGCGACCAGCCTCCGGGCTGGTCTCGCAATGACATGCAGGTCGGTTAGTCGCTGCAGCGATCCCAGCTTTTCTGTCATTGCGAGCCCCAACGGGTCGTGGCAATCCGCATCCCCGTCCATTTCTGAATCATCAAGTTTTAGGCAACACCGCGCAATGCGGCGAGAGTGATTTGCGAGGATTTTCTCGTCACAAAAAAGGCGAGAAATCGCAGGAATACTTTGTGTATTTCAAGATTTCGAGACGAATTTGTGGCGTGAAAAGACCGCAAAGCGCCGAAGACGCAATTGGGCGGTGCTGCCTTAATAGTTCACTTTGTTTATCGGGCGGCTAATAGCCGCCCCTACGTCAGGATCCGGCATTTCTAAGAGGGGAAAACCTGAAGAAACACCAGGCCTTGGATGTATGGATTCCGGCCACAGGCCTTTGTCTACACGCTGCGACCAGCCTCCGGGCTGGTCTCGCAATGACATGCAGGTCGGTTAGTCGCTGCAGCGATCCCAGCTTTTCTGTCATTGCGAGCCCCAACGGGTCGTGGCAATCCGCATCCCCGTCCATTTCTGAATCATCAAGTTTTAGGCAACACCGCGCAATGCGGCGAGAGTGATTTGCGAGGATTTTCTCGTCACAAAAAAGGCGAGAAATCGCAGGAATACTTTGTGTATTTCAAGATTTCGAGACGAATTTGTGGTGTGAAAAGACCGCAAAGCGCCGAAGACGCAATTGGGCGGTGCTGCCTTAAGTGTTACCGCGTACTACTGGATGCACAGTGTCCCAAGTCCCCATCGTAGGGGAAGTCTTTGTGTCTCCCCTGCATAGATAACTTGCATTTATGATAAAAACTCCCGGCGAAATCGCAGCCGGGTACGGCATAGATCGTACCTTCTGCGGATTCGCCGGGAGTTTTCCGTTTAACCATCGCTTCCTGCCGCCGGGAGGGGCAAGCCCCTCCCCTACAGTAGACGGATGCTTTTACTTTTGAGACAGACTCTGCTTCTTTTTATTTTTCCGGCAGCCAGGCGGCGGGATCCACCCGTTCACCATTCAGTTCCATGGCGAAGTGGAGATGGCTCACCTGGGCGATCTCTCCCAGAGCGCTGTCGCTGACGCAGCCGATCACCGTCCCGGCGGAGACGCTGTCCCCCACACCCACCGTAGGCTCGGTGCCCAGGTTGGCGTAGATGCTCTTGAGGCCGCCGGCATGGCTGAGAGAGACCACGGTGCCCAGCAGGGGATCCTGTACGATGCTCTCCACCTTGCCGTCCGCCACGGCATAGACCTTGCTGCCCAGCTCCGCCTGGAGATCCATGGCCGCGTGGGTGCGCCAGTCGCTCATGGTCACGTCATAGCCCAGGGCCTCCACCGCGTAGTCCCGGGTGATTTCCCCCGGCACCGGCCACACGAAAAAGGTGGGCGTCTCACTCCGGGGGGCGGAGACGGCCACAGCCTCCCCGTCCTCACCGGCGGAAACCGGGCGGGCATCCTCCCCCTCCAGCGCTGTCGCCGTCTCCTGATCCTCGGGCTCCGGCTGGGCCTCCCGGCGGCTGCGGGGGGCGGCGGTCTCATAGTCCCCGGCCAGAATGGCGCCGGTGCCGAAGGAGCCCACCGGAACCGTGGTCTCCGTCTCTTCCGGGGTCTTCATGGCGCTGTAGCCGTTGGCCAGCAGCACCCAGGCATAAATTCCGATCATAGCCACACAGAGAAAGAGGGCTATGTAGAAGCCCCCACCGCCGAAGAACCCGGTGACCTTGCTCAAAAAGCTGTTCTTTTTCCCGTTCATAAGGAACCTCCTTTGTCATTGCGGGCGGGGTCGGGACCCCGCGCAAGGCTATCATGCCCGCATGGAAGGCAGTTTATTCCGGGAAGTCCGGATTTTTCCAAAAATGGCCGCTTTTTTCCCGGCTTTGCTCCGGCAGCCCCGAAACCCGTTGACAGGGAAACAATTTCTGGTAAAATAGTAGAATCTATGTGTATGTGCAAAAGGATACCCATGGAAATCCTACTGTTTTCTGGAGGTGGTACTCCGAATGGATGATGGCAGTCCATTGGGATACCTGATAGCGGCCGCCGTGCTGATCGTACTGGGCGGCTGGTTTGCCGGGGTGGAAACCTCCCTGGCTTCTGTAAACAAAATCCGTATGCTGAGCTATGCCGACGACGGAGATCGCCGGGCCAAGCGGGTCCTCTACATCCTGGACCACTTTGACAAGGCCCTGACCACCCTGCTCATCGGCAACAACGTGATGCATCTCAGCTGCGCCAGCCTCACCACCCTCTATGCCCAGAGGACCTGGGGCTCCCGCGCCATCTCCGCCGTGACCATGGTCACCACGCTCCTGGTCTTCTTCTTCAGCGAGATGATCCCCAAATCCTTCGCCAAGGCCTGCAGCGAGAAATTCGCCCTGGCTTCGGCGGGTCCCCTCTATCTGCTGATGCAGGTGCTGACCCCCGTGAGCTTTCTCTTTACCCGGCTCACCTCCCTGCTGGAGAAGCCCTTTACCGGCGAGGAGGATGAGGAGGCGGAGCTCACCGTCACCGAGGACGAGCTGAAGGAGATCATTGAGAACATCGACGAGGAGGATGAGATCGACGCCGACACCGGCGACCTGGTGAAGAGCGCCATGGCCTTCTCCGAAACCCAGGTAAGGGACATCATCGTCCCCTGGGAGCAGGTGATCACCCTGCGCACCGGCATGAGCCGGGCGGAGATTCTGGCCATCCACGAGGAAAACCACTTCTCCCGCTACCCGGTACTGAACGGCGCCGGCAAGCTCATCGGGATCCTGCAGATCCGCAAATACCTGCGGGCCGCCGCGGGAAACCGCCGGCGGATCCCCCTGGCCTCCCTCACCGACCGCACCAAGCTGGTGGACGTCAACATGCCCATCGACGACCTCCTGCAGACCCTCTCCGGCTCCCGGCTCCACCTGGCGGTGGTGCTGGATGAGAAGGGGGACTATCTCGGCATCGTCACCGTGGAGGACATTCTGGAGGAGCTGGTGGGCGAGATCTATGACGAGAGCGACGAAGGGGGGCTCAGCACATGAACTCCTATCTTCTCATTCTTGTTCTCATCCTGCTCTCCGCCTTTTTCTCCGGCTCTGAGCTGGCCTATGCCTCCGCCGGAGCGATACGGCTGAAAAAGCGGGCCGAGGAGAGCGGCCGGCTGACCGACTGGCTGGCGGTCCGGATCCAGGAGCACTATGACCGGGCCCTCATCAGCATCCTCATCGGCAACAACCTGGTGAACATCGCCTCCTCCTCGGTCTCCACCGTGCTTGCCACGGGGCTTCTGGGGAAGGACGGCGCGGTGGTGGCCACCGCCGTCATCACGGTTCTCATCCTCACCTTCGGTGAGATTCTGCCCAAGGTTTTGGCCAGCCGAAAGGCCCTTGACTTCACCCGCTGGGTCTCCCTGCCCCTGGGCGCCTTTATGGTGGTGACCCGGCCTCTGGTGTGGTTCTTCACCGGGATTCTGGATCGGCTCTCCCGCCTCTGGCAGGTGGTGGGAGACGACGACGCCGTCACCGAGGACGATCTGGAGACCATCATCGACACCGTGGAGGACGAAGGCGTGGTGGACGAGGACACCGCGGACCTTCTGCAGAGCGCCCTGGATTTCGGCGACGTGCTGGCCTATGAGATCATTACCCCCCGGGTGGACATGTTCGCCATCGACCTGGACGATCCCCCGGAGGAGCAGAAGCAGCAGCTTCTCTCCACCAGCTTTACCCGGGTCCCGGTCTATCAGGACACGGTGGATCACATCGTGGGCGTCATCAATATGAACCACTGGCTCTATACCGCAGTGAAGGAGGATACCTTCGACATCGCCCCCGCCATGCGCAAGCCCCTTTTTGTCCACCGCACCATGCCCATTGCGGACGTCTTCGACCTCATGAACCGGGAGAAGATGCACATGGTCATCGTCACCGACGAATACGGCGGCGTGGCCGGTGTGCTGACCATGGAGGATATCCTGGAGCAGATCGTCGGGGATATCTGGGACGAGTACGACGATGTGCGGCCGGAGTTTGAAGCCATCGGCGAGGACCTCTACCGGGCCGACGGCGACATGCGCATCTTAGACCTCTTTGAGGAGCTGGATGTGGACGACCGGGACTTTGACGACGACAACACCACCCTGGGCGGCTGGGCCATGGAGATGCTGGAGGACTACGCCGAGGTGGGCGATACCTTCCGCTATCAGAATCTGGAGTTCACCGTCACCGAGGCGGAGGATCACCGGGTGCTGAGCCTTGAGATCCGCGTGCTGGATCCGGAGGAAGCGAAGCCCCAGGAAGAGGAGTGAACCCTTAGGCGAAGGAGCGGAGGCGCGGAGTGTATCCGCGCCAAGAGCCGGGCTTCGACCGGTTGCGCAGCGGCAGGCCAAGAGCCGCGCTTCGCTCGGTTGCGCTACGGATATTCGCCTGCGGGCTCATATGCGGGCTCATATGCCGCGTCGTCGCTTTGCTCCTCCTCGCAATCATCACGCATATGTGCGCTTTGATGAACGAAAAGGACCGTGTATGTTGCTTGATGATTGGTACATTGCGTAGGGGAGGGGCTTGCCCCTCCCGAATCCCCCTCCGCAGGTACGGCGGG
>CAMNAO010000077.1 GCA_946531435.1 uncultured Clostridia bacterium | reverse complement strand
AGAAGGCCCGGGAGGTCAACCGTGAGGTGGCAAAGTACGTTGACGTGATGATCGGCAACGAGGAGGACTTCACCGCCTGTCTCGGCTTTGAAATCGAGGGCAACGACGCGAACCTGAAGGAGCTGAATCTGGAGGGCTACAAGAAGATGATCGGCAAGGCGGCCGAGACCTATCCCAACTTCAAGGTGGTGGCCACCACGCTGCGTACCGTGAAGACCGCCACGGTCAACGACTGGAAGGCCATCTGCTGGGCCGACGGTGAGATCTATCAGTCCAAGGAGTACAACGGACTGGAGATTCTGGACCGCGTGGGCGGCGGCGACTCCTTCGCCTCCGGCCTGGTTTATGGCCTCATGACCACGGGCGACGCCGAGAAGGCCGTCAATTACGGCGCGGCCCACGGCGCTCTTGCCATGACCACCCCCGGCGATACCTCCATGGCCAGCCTGCAGGAGGTGGAGGCCATCATGGGCGGCGCCGGCGCCCGGGTAAAGCGCTGATATGGAGCACGGGAATCCACTGATGAAGGACGGATCTTCTCCTCGCTTTATCACCTTCGGTGAGGTCATGCTCCGGCTGACGCCGCCGAACTATGAGAAGATCCGCATGGCCACCAGCTTTGAAGCCAGCTACGGCGGCAGCGAGGCCAATGTAGCCTTGGCCCTGGCCAATCTGGGCATTGACAGCACCTTCTTTAGCGTGGTACCCAACAACAGCCTGGGGAAGAGCGCCGTGCGTATGCTGCGCAGCAACGATGTGCACTGCACGCCGGTGATCCTCTCCACCCCGGAGGAGACGCCCTCTCACCGCCTGGGTACCTACTATCTGGAAACCGGCTACGGCATCCGCCCCAGCAAGGTCACCTATGACCGGAAGCACAGCGCCATTACGGAGTATGACTTCAGCAAGGTGGATCTGGACTGGCTGCTTTCCGACTTCGATTGGCTGCATCTCAGCGGCATCACCCCCGCCCTCAGCCCGAACTGCGCGGACTTCATCCTGGCCTGCATCAAGAAGGCCAAGGAGAAGGGCCTTATCGTCAGCTTTGACGGAAACTTCCGCAGTACGCTTTGGACCTGGGAGGAAGCGCGGGATTTCTGCACCCAGTGCCTGCCGTATATCGACGTGCTCCTGGGGGTGGAGCCCTATCACCTGTGGCGGGATGAGAACGATCACAGCAAGGGCGACTGGAAGGACGGACTGCCCATGCAGCCGAACTACGAGCAGCAGGATGAGGTATTCCAGGCCTTTGCGGTCCGCTATCCCAATCTCAAATGCATCGCCCGGCACGTCCGCTTTGCCCACACCGGCAGCGAGAACAGCCTGATGGCCTACATGTGGTATCAAAACCACACCTTTGAGAGCCGCCTCTTCACCTTCAATATCCTTGACCGGGTGGGCGGGGGCGACGCCTTTGCCAGCGGCCTCATCTATGCCATGATGAAGGGCTACAAGCCCATGGATATGATCAACTTTGCCGTGGCGAGCTCCGCCATCAAGCATACCATCCGCGGCGACGGCAACATCACCGACGACGCGGAGAGCATCCGCAGCCTCATGAACATGAGCTACGACATCAAACGCTGAGAGGTAATGACTATGAAAGCATTTATGGATAAGGATTTCCTGCTGGAGACAGAAACCGCGAAGCACCTTTTCCACGATTACGCGGAAAAACAGCCGCTGGTGGACTATCACTGCCACATTTCTCCCCGGGAGATCTATGAGAACCGCCGTTTCGATAACCTGGTGCAGGTGTGGCTGGGTGGAAAGAATCCCGACGGCAGCTATTTCGGCGACCACTACAAGTGGCGCGTCATGCGCTCAAACGGCGTCAGCGAGGACTATGTCACCGGCGATAAGCCTCCTTATGAGCGCTTCCTGAAGTTTGTTGAAGCACTGGAGATGGCCATCGGCAATCCCATGGTCCACTGGTGCAATCTGGAGCTTCGCCAGTTCTTTGGCTACGAGAAGCCCTTGACGCTGGAGAATGCGGAGGAGGCCTGGAACTTCTGCAATGACAAGCTGCGCAACGATCCCGGCCTTACCGTGCGGGGCATCATCGAGAAGGCCAACGTGGCCTTTATCGGCACCACCGATGATCCCGTGGACAGCCTGGAGTGGCATGCCCTCATCCGCGACGATGAGACCATCAAGGTCAAGGTGGCCCCCTCCTTCCGTCCCGACAAGGCCATTAATATCAACAAAGCGGGTTTCGCGGAGTATATCGGCCTTCTGGCGAAGAGTGTGGGCAAGGAGAAGCTGGCGACGGCCCAGGAGGTTATGGACGCCCTGACACAGCGGCTGGAGTTCTTCAAGTCCATGGGCTGCCGGGCCAGCGACCACGGCCTGGACTATTTCCCCTTCCGCCCGGCAACGCCGGAGGAGGTCAACGCCATCTATTGCAAGGCCATGGCCGGCGAGGGCGTCAGCAAGGAGGAGGCGGAGAAGTATCAGACCGCCGTCCTGCTGCACCTGGGGAAGGATTATCACCGTCTGGGGATCGCCATGCAGATCCACTACTCCTGCCTGCGCAACGCCAATGCCCGCATGTATGCCAAGCTGGGCGCCGACACCGGCTTTGATATGATCGCCCAGAACACCTGCGGCGGCGATATCGCGGCCCTGCTTTCCAGGCTGGATGAGACCGGGGAGTGCCCCAAGACCATCCTCTATTCTCTGAATCCCGCCGACAATGAGCAGCTGGGCACCCTGATCGGCTGCTTCCAGTCGGATGAGGTACCGGGAAAGATTCAGCACGGCTCCGCCTGGTGGTTCAACGATACCAAGTCCGGCATGGAGGCGCAGATGAAGTCCCTGGCCAACCTGGGCCTTCTCGGCAACTTCGTGGGCATGCTGACCGACTCCCGCTCCTTCCTCTCCTATGCCCGGCACGATTACTTCCGCCGCATCCTCTGCAACCTTATCGGCAACTGGGTGGAGAACGGTGAGTATCCCAATATCGACTCCAGCCTCCGGAAGATCGTGGAAGGCGTCTCTTATAAGAACGCAGCGCGGTACTTCGAACTCTGAGACAATCAGAAAACGGATCGGTGATCCCTTTGCCGCCCCCCCCTGCGGGGCGGCAAAGGGATCCTGAGCGGACCATATCAGCCCACCCGGAAGGGTGGGCGTACCCATGAGGAAAGGATAAGAACACAGAATGAAACTGATTCGCATCCACCCGGATGACAACGTGGCTGTGGCGCTGGGTGACATCAAAGCGGAGGAAGAGCTGAGCCTGGAGGGGATGAGCCTCACCGCCGCGGAGGATATCGCCCGGGGACACAAGATCGCCCTGCGGGCGATCCCCGAGGGGGAGCCGGTGATGAAATACGGCAATCCCATCGGCATTGCCAAGGTGAACATCGCCGCGGGGGCGTGGGTACACGTGCACAACACCCGCACCGGCCTCAAGGAAACGGCGGCGTATGAGTACTGCCACAGAAGCTATCCGGCACCCCAGGTCTCTCCCAGAACCTTCATGGGCTATCGCCGTCCCGACGGCCGCGCCGCCGTGCGGAACGAGCTTTGGATCATCCCCACGGTGGGCTGCGTCAACAGCGTGGCGGCCACCCTGGTGCGGGAGAATCAGCACCTGGTCACCGGCAGTATCGATGGGCTCTATACCTTCCCCCACCCTTACGGCTGCAGCCAGATGGGGGATGACCATGCCCAGACCCGCAAGCTTCTGGCGGCCCTGGTGCGGCATCCCAACGCCGGCGGCGTTCTGGTGCTGAGCCTTGGCTGTGAAAACCTGACCCAGGAGCAGTTCAAGGCGGAGCTGGGGGAGTGGGACGACAAGCGGGTCAAGTTCCTGGTCTGCCAGCAGACGGAGGATGAATATGCCCTGGGGGCGGAGCTTTTAAAGGAACTGGCCGATTATGCCGGTTCTTTCCATCGGGAGGAGATCCCCGCCTCGGAGCTGGTGGTTGGCATGAAGTGCGGCGGCTCCGACGGCCTCTCCGGCATCACCGCCAATCCCACGGTGGGCCGCTTCTCCGATCGGCTCATCGCCCTGGGCGGCTCCACGGTGCTGACCGAGGTGCCGGAGATGTTCGGCGCGGAGAATATCCTGTTCTCCCGCTGCGAAAGCGAGGAGGTCTTCGGCAAGGCTGTTCAGATGGTCAATCGTTTCAAGGACTATTTCGTCAGCCACGGCCAGGTGGTCTATGAGAATCCCAGCCCCGGCAACAAGGCCGGCGGCATCACCACCCTGGAGGATAAGTCCTGCGGCTGCGTGCAGAAGGGCGGCAGCGCCCAGATCGTGGACGTGCTGGAGTATGCCGAGCCTGTGCGTAAAAAAGGTCTCAACCTTTTGTCGGGGCCGGGCAATGACTTGGTCTCCGCCACGGATCTGACGGCCGCCGGAGCCCACATGATCCTCTTTACCACGGGGCGCGGCACCCCCTTCGGCGCACCGGCCCCCACGGTGAAGATCTCCACCAACACCGCCCTCTATGAGAAAAAGGGCAACTGGATCGACTTCAACGCCGGCTCCGTGGCCGAAGGCGAGAAGCTGGACGACGCGGGGGATCGGCTACTGGACTTTGTTCTGGAGGTCGCCAGCGGAAAGAAAACCAGAAGCGAGGAGCGGGGCGCCAGGGAGATTGCCATTTTCAAGGACGGCGTGACCCTGTAAACTGCCCTGACCCGGGGTGATCCGGCCAGAGATACAAAGGAATATGAACATGGGCGTGTTGCAAAATACAAATGTGAGTCTAAACGCAGCCCTTATACCGTAGGGGCGGCGGCTTGCCCCGCC
>CAMNAO010000076.1 GCA_946531435.1 uncultured Clostridia bacterium | reverse complement strand
CCCTGTGGAAGTGCCGGCAGAGGAGCCCGCCCCTGTGCAGGACGGTCTGCCTCAGCCCCGCCGCAGCGTGGCCTTCATCGGTTCGGAGTGCTATCCCTTTGTGAAGACCGGCGGTCTGGGCGACGTGATGTATGCCCTGCCCAAGGCTCTCAGCCGCTTGAACTGCGACGTCAAGGTGATCCTGCCCCGCTACCGCTGCATCCCCTGGGAGTACCAGGAGAAGATGATCTACCGGGGCTCCTTCAACATGGATCTCTGCGCCGACGGCCGCTGCTACTATGTGGGCATCATGGAGTATGTGTGGGACGGCGTGGTCTATGACTTCATCGACAATGAGGAGTTCTTCTCCTCCGGCAACCCCTACACCAATCTCATTGACGACATTCCCAAGTTCTGCTTCTTTGCCAAGGCCTCCCTGGCGGCCCTCAACTATATGAACTGGGTGCCGGACGTGATCCATTGTCACGACTGGCAGTCGTCCCTGGTGCCCATCTATGTGAAGACCCTCTTTGCCGGGACCCCTGTGGGCTCCGCCAAGACCGTGCTGACCATCCACAACCTGCGGTTCCAGGGGGTCTATAACATCCCCACCATCCGTTACTGGTCCGGACTGCCGGAGCATCTTTTCAATATTGACGTACTGAAGCAGCGCTATGAGGACGCCAATATGCTGAAGGGCGGCCTGGCCTATGCCGACAGGATCACCACCGTCAGCAATACCTATGCCGGTGAGATCCAGACCCCCTTCTATGGGGAGGGGCTGGACGCCCATCTGCGGCACCACTCCTGGAAGCTGCGGGGCATCGTCAACGGCATCGATACCCAGCAGTGGGACAGCGAAAAGGATCCCCTGCTGGCGCCCAATTACGGTCACGAGAACGTGACGGAAGGGAAGCGCCTCAATAAGCTGGCCTTGCAGGAGGCAGTTGGCCTGGAAAAGGATGAGAACAAGTTCGTCATCGGCCTCATCTCCCGCCTCACGGATCAGAAGGGCCTGGATCTCGTGAACGCCATCCTGCCCCAGCTCATGGACGGCAACACCCAGGTCGCCGTCCTCGGCACCGGCGATCCCCGGTATGAGGACTCCTTCCGCTATTATGAGGGGGCCTATAAGGGCAGCGTCTCCTCCAGCATCCTGTATGATGAGGCCCGCGCCCATCTGATCTATGCCGGCGCCGACGCCCTCCTGGTGCCCTCCCTCTTTGAGCCCTGCGGCCTGACCCAGCTTATTGCCATGCGCTACGGCACCGTGCCCGTGGTGCGGGAGACCGGCGGCCTCAAGGATACCGTGCAGCCTTACAATGAGTTTACCGGCGAGGGCAACGGCTTTACCTTTGATCGCTATGAGGCGGGGCTGCTGCTGGACGCCATCAACCGTGCCAAGACCGTCTTCTTCACCCAGCGGGAGGCATGGAACGCCATGACCCGCCGGGATATGGAGAAGGACGTCTCCTGGGAGGCCTCCGCCAGGCAGTATCGGGACCTCTATCTGGAGCTGCGCCCCTGAGGAAAGGGAAAACGATCTGACAGCGCTTTGAATGGCGCTGTCAGGCCCGACCGCGCATTGCCGGATCCATGAAAAACAGCACCCCATTTGCCGGAGTCCCCGGCAGATGGGGTGCTGATTCTGTTGTAAGGTACCTATGCCATGGAAAAGGTCAGCCCTCAATGGCAATGGTCTTCTTCTCCGGCAGCCTGGGCTTCTCGTCCTTGGGCACATTCAGGCTCAGAACACCGTTCTCGAAGCGGGCGGTCACGTCCTCCGCGGTGATGTTCTCCCCTACAAAGAAGCTCCGCTGCATGGCGCCGGCGTAGCGCTCCTGACGGATCACCTTGCCGTGCTTTTCGGTCTTCTCCTGATCCAGGCCCTTGGCGGCGGCCACGGTGAGGTAACCGTTTTCCAGGCTCAGATTGATCTCGTCCTTCTTGAAGCCGGGCAGGTCGATGTCCAGCTCGTAATGATCCTCGTGCTCATGCACATCGGTCTTCATCTCGTGGGCGGCGTGGCGTCCGTAGAGCTTCCTGTCGATGTCCCTCAGCTCCGGGAAGGTGGGAAACCCGAACCAATCATCAAACAAATTCTCTCCAAAAATACTCGGCAACATCATTCATACCTCCTTTGATATGTATTGATTCATCTGTTACCTGAGCATTGGGAGCGGAGGTCTTTCATTTGATCTCTGTTCCTTTGTTCATGATTCATTATAGCACCGAAATTAGCACTGTCAAGCTGAGAGTGCTAATTCTCCTGTAAAGTTATTTTGAACGGATTTTTAAGTTTTATGCAGAATCATCCAAATTCGGCAACGCAGGAAAAGGGAAGCCTGTTTCGATGGGAAAATGTTCCGTTTTTCCTGTTTTCTTTTGGGAAGTGAAGTGTTTTACCGCATATTCATTCCGTATTGTGATTTGCAGCGGATCCCGACGGCCTTGGCGCCTTTGCTTCTTTGCTGTCTATGATAAGTGCTGACTAAGATGAGGACAAATGCTGTCTGCATTCTTTGTAGTGCCGGCGGAAAAGAAGGCTCCCCAGATCGCTTGAATACCTACAAAAACTATGGTAATATAGTATTATCTGAAATGATCGACATAGAAGGAGGATTGCCGTGAGGATCTCAACGAAGGGGCGCTACGCTCTTCGCATGCTGGTGGACCTGGCGGAGCACCGGAACAGCGGTTTCATCTCACTGAAGGAGATAGCCGAGCGACAGAGCATCTCCAAAAAGTATCTGGAGCAGATCATTCCCATTTTCAATCAATCCAACATTCTGCGGACGAACCGCGGCTCTCAGGGCGGCTATATGCTGGGAAAGCGGCCGGATCAGATAACGGTGGGGGAGATCCTTCGCCTGACGGAGGGCTCTCTGGCCCCGGTGGATTGTGCCGCCCAGAACCCGGTGGAGTGTGAGCGCAGCGCCGTCTGTCCCACCCTGCCGGTGTGGCAGGGGCTTTTCCGGGTGATCGGTGACTATCTGGACGGGATCACCTTACAGGATATCGTGGATCAGCAGCAGGTACGCAACGGCGGGAACTATGTGATCTGAAATACGCGCCGGAAAATGGCCCGTGACAGACGGGAGACGGAGAAGAAGAAAACGAAAAGCCCCGATGATGAAATCGGGGCTTTTTGTGCGCCCGGAGACCGCGGCCCATTCGGTTTAAAAAGACAGCGGGAATTCAATCACAGGTATGGACATGCTGACCAATTTCGCGTATAATACCTGTATCCGAATGGGAGATTCTGCCCAAAAACAGTAGGAGGAAACAGGAATGGCACTGCATGTGATGGAGGAAGCGAATCGCTGCCTTGGCTGCAAAAAGCCCCGCTGTCAGGAGGGGTGCCCCATCCATACCAACATCCCGGAGGTCATCCGGCTTTTAAAGGCCGGAAAGCTGAACGACGCAGGCAAAATGCTCTTTGAAAACAATCCCCTGACCACCGTCTGCGCCCTGGTCTGCAATCATGAGAAACAATGTGAGGGCCATTGCGTCCGGGGTATCAAGGAGTCCCCGGTCCACTTCTCGGTGATCGAGAGCTACATCTCCACTACTTACGCCAACCAGATGGTGAAGGGACCCGCCCCCGCCAATGGAAGGCGGGCGGCGGTGATCGGCGCAGGCCCCGCGGGCCTGACCATCGCCATCATCCTGGCCCGCTATGGCTACAAGGTGACGATTTTTGACAGCCGGGATAAAATCGGCGGCGTGCTGCGCTACGGCATCCCGGATTTCCGTCTGCCCGACGCGGTGCTGGATGACTTTGCCTATCGCCATCTGGAGCTGAAGGAGATCCAATTCCGGCCCAATACTTACATCGGCAGCGCCATCACCATCGACGACATCTTCCGGGACGGCTATCAGTCGATCTTCGTGGGCTCCGGCCTCTGGCGGCCCAACAAGCTCCATATCCGGGGGGAGAGTCTGGGCAACGTGACCTATGCCATCAACTATCTGGCCTCTCCCTCCGCCTTCCGCCTGGGGGAGCGGATCCTGGTCATCGGCACCGGAAACTCCGCCATGGACTGTGCCCGCACCGCCGTGCGCCAGGGGGCGCGATATGTGGCCTGCGTAAATCTGACGGATACCATCACCGCCAGCCAGTATGAGTCCAGCTATGCGAAGCTGGAGGGCGTGGACTTTATTATGAATAAATGCACGGTGGAGATCCGGGATGACGGCGTGGTCCTGGCCGACAGTCGGGTGGATGAGAACGGGAAGATCGTCCCCATCCCGGGCACGGAAAAGGTCTATCCCTGCACCGGCGTCATCATTGCGGTGAGCCAGGGGGCTGAAAGCAACCTGGTGACCACCACCAAGGGCATCGACACAGGCCGCAGCGGCCTTCTCACCGTGGATGCGGACGGACACACCTCCCGCCCCGGTGTTTTCGCCGCGGGGGACGCCGCCAGCGGCGCCCGGACGGTGGTGGAGGCCGTGGCCAACGGCAAGCGGGTGGCGGAGGCCATGCACGCCTATATGCAAAGCCTGCCCATGCCCACCCTTACCGACTATCCGGAGGCCCCGGTGGTGGAGACTGTGGACGCCGCCGCCCAGGCGGAGCAGGTGATATAAGTACCCGGAAAGAAGAATTGGTTCCGACAATTTTTTGACGGAAAGCAAAATGCCTGTATTTGTCTCCTGGCGGGACAGCGGGAGAAAAGAGGAGGAACAAACATGGTCGATCTCAGAGCAAAACCCTTTTTCCTATCTGATGAGGAAATCCGCTGGGTGGAGGATACCATTGCCTCTATGAGCCCGGAGGAGAAGCTCAGCCAGCTTTTTGTGCTTTTAAAGCCCGTTCCCGGCGCCGATGAAAACCAGATCCGCAGTCTTATGG
>CAMNAO010000075.1 GCA_946531435.1 uncultured Clostridia bacterium | reverse complement strand
TGCGGCACGGGTACGGCGGGCCGTCGAGGGCGCCCGCCCCTACGAGGTGCGGTACCGGGATGGCGGGCCGTCGAAGGCGCCGGCCCCTACGAGGTGCGCGCGGTCATTCTCCGTTGCAGAGGACGGCGGGCGATTCGTGAATCGCCCCTGCGGGATGGGAATAAGGATGCAGGCGATCCCCCGCGAAAATACCTGTTGCTTCTCCCGGAAAAACAGTGTAATATGTCATTACATAGTATGCCCTCACAAAGACAGATCAGGAGAAACGAGCATGTTGAATCAGGAATATCGCTACGAAAACCTTTCCATGTTTGACCCTCAGAGCTGGACCTCTCACCTCAGTCCCATCCGCTACCTCTTCCACAAGATCGAGGAAATCAACCACGAGCGCTTCCGCTTTGAAGCCGGCGTGGGACCCTATACCGGGAAATCCGGCGAATACAATGCCAAGACCCTGAGCTACTTCTACCCGGAGTACATCCGCCGCTGGGAGGAGCGGGGCCTCGTCTTCCACTCCACCGAGATGGGCGGCGTCTGCTGGACCGCCATGATCCCCCGGGCCGTCTATGAGAAGAAGGAGCGCTCCCCCAAGCTGCTGGTGGTCCTCTCCGACGCGGATATGTCTGACCCCAACTGGTCCATCCACGTGCTGACAGCCCACGACAGCACCACCGAAATGGCGGCGGAGCACGGCTTCGTGGCCCTTTACATCACCGTGGGCGACGTGAACCGGAACGACACTCCCTTCGGCGTCATGCAGGAGTTCTCGGTGATCTACAACATCAGGATGGACGGGGTGCTTCTGGACGTCACCGCCCTGAAGGAGACCCGGACCAATCCCGGAGACATTCCCGGCTTCGTCTACCTGGGTGACGACGGAAAGCCGGTGGCCGATCCCCACGCCTGCATCCGGGACTTTTACGGCGTCCCCGTGCTGGACATCTCCCACCGCTGGCAGAACCGGCTGAGTGGCGTCATGGAGGTCAACGCTCCCTGGATCCAGCACCCCAAGTTTGACCGGGAGCGCTTCATCCACTCCCGCCAGGGGGAGGCCCTGGCCGAGAACCTGCGGATCGAATACGACTATGACAGCTTTGACGACCCCGCCTTCCTGGCCCATTGGGAAGAGATGGGGCTGGAGGTCAAATCCCACGATTTTGAGGACTATCAGTGGATCTCCTGCGCCCCGAAAAGCTGGCTGGGGCAGAGGGAGGAGAAGCTGCCAGCGGTGCTGATCTTCCAGGAGGTGACCTATCAGGATCCCCACCAGCCCGTGGCCGCCCTGGCCGCCTACCGCCAGTACGCGGAGCTGGCCGCCTCCGGGGAGCTCATCGCCCTCTTCTTCGCCCTGGAGAGCGTGAAGGACAACGACCGCTTTTATGACATCGTGGTGGAGGCTGCCCGGGAGTATCCCATCGACCTCAGCCGGGTCTATGCCACGGGTCAGAGCCACAACGGCTACTTCGCCGATGAGTTTGCCCACCGCTTCCACAATAAGATCGCCGCCGTGGCCCCTCTGGGCAACCACCCCGGCATCCCGGAGCCCGCCTGGACCACCTCCCCCAACCCCATCACCGACGAGATGATCGAGGACTGGGCCACCCACGACATGCCCACCGTCCTTGTGACCAGCTTCGCCGAGAGCCGGAACCAGGGTCTCCACTGCCGGCAGGACGACGAACTCTTCTCCAGCGCCGCCCGGGCCTACCAGCGGCGGCAGCGGGCACAGGGCTGCCCCGGGAACACGGTGGAGGAGATCCTGGCCGTGCTGCAGGACCCCAATCCCATCCGGCGGGAGATGGGCTACCCCGTGGACGACATCTGGGTGGAATTTCACGACGGCGCCCCCGCCTATGTGGGAGAGCTGAAAAACCGGGAAGGCAAGGCCCATTTCCGGCTGGTGATGCTGAAGAATCAGAGCCACTTCATCTCCGCCCAGATGCCCGCCGTCTCCTGGGAGTACCTGCACCGCTTCGCCCGGGATCTTGACACCGGGAAAACCATTGAGCTCTATTAAAGCATACAATAGATCAAAAAGGTCTTGTCTCAAAACGTCTTCTATGTCCGTTTTCTCCTGTAGGGGCGGCTGTTAGCCGCCCGCGCGGCACATATGGGAACATATAAACAAGTTGGGCGAATTCGTGCGATCGTACGAATTCGCCCAACTTATTTGTCTGTAAGATGATCAATGCTCTCTGCGGGCGGCTGTTAGCCGCCCCTACGCCCTTGTCTCGTGGTTTCTGCTGTTTTGATGCAGCCCCTTTTCCTGTCTGGAAGCTGGTTCCATCGCCAAGGCGCAGCCATGGAGCGCTTTGCCGCGGTCCCTTGGCTCACCCCCTGGGGCCCGTGCGGGTACCACGGGCCGTCGTGGACGCCGGGCCCTACAGGGGGGGCATCGCGTCACCTGTTCCGGGCTGCCTTACAGCTCCGCAATGGCCTCGATCTCGCAGAGGACGCCCTTGGGCAGGGCCTTCACCGCCACGCAGCTGCGGGCCGGGTTGCCCGTAAAGTAGGAGGCGTAGACCTCTTTGAAGGCGGCAAAATCGCCCATGTCGGCCAAAAAGCAGGTGGTTTTCACAACCTGAGTAAGCTCGGCCCCGGCGGCGGCCAGCACGGCCTTCACGTTCTCGCAGGACTGCTTCGCCTGGGCGGCGATGCCCTCTGGAATGGTGCCGTCCGCGGGATTGACCGGGATCTGGCCGGAACAATAGGCCATGCCGCCGGAGATGAAACCCTGGGAATAGGGGCCGATGGCGGCGGGGGCGGCGGGTGTAGAGATCTTTTTCATGGTGGTTCCTCCCATTCGTTTTCTTGTTTTCCATTGTACCAGATTTTTCGGAAACATGCCATACCTTTGCGGCACACCCCCGTGTTTATGTGTTCTGGGGCAGTCTCAAAAGGAAACGCAGGCGGTCCTTCCCCTTCTCTGCCAGAAGGGAGCCGCCGTTTGCCTTCGCAATGGCCAGGGCGGTGGCAAGGCCGATGCCGTAGCCGCCGCTTTTCCGGTCCCGGCTCTCATCCGCCCGGTAGAAGCGGTCGAAGATCCGCTCCGTATCCAATGTCTCCAGATTCTCGCAGTCGTTCTCCATCGTGAGGAGGGCGGTTTTTCCCTCCTTTTTCAGGCTGACGGCAAGGGCGCCGCCCTCGGGGCAGTATTTCACCGCGTTGTCCGTCAGGAGGCTCAGGAGTCTGCCGATCTCCTCCCGGTCCGCCGTGACCGTGATGCCGGGCTCCAGCTCCAGGCTCAGCTCCAGCTCCCTGGACTCCGCCATCTCCCCGAACATGAGAAGGGTCTTCTCCGTCAGCTCGGCAAGGTCAAAGCTCTGGGGCGCCCGCTTTTCCTGCCCCTCTTCCATGCGGGAGAGGGTCAAAAGGTTCCGGGTCAGATCCCCCAGCCGCGCCGTCTGCTCCTTGATGTTCCGGCTCCACTTGTTCTCTCCCTGGATAAGCTCCATGGCCTCCACATTGGCCTGGATGATGGCCAGGGGCGTCTTGATCTCATGGCCCGCGTCGGTGATGAAGCGCTTCTGCTTCTCCACATTTTCGGCAAAGGGCCGCACCGCCCGGGCGCTGAGCCGGATGACGATAAGCAGCATCAGAAGCCAGGCCAGGGCCCCCACGCCCAGGGAGAAAAGCCCCACCCGCCAGAGGGAGCGGGTATCCCGGGAGGTATCCAGGAAGCGGTAGGTCAGGGCGCCGTCGGGGCCCTCCTCCCGGCTCCAGCGGTAGCCGTGACCGCTGCCGCCCTTTCTGCCGCTTTTCACCGCGGCCTCCACCAGTTCCCGGGCCTCCTCCTCCGTAAGGGCGCCGAAGCGGTCTAAATCCAGGGAAGCAAGCTCCCCCTCCTCGCTGACCCGGGCGGTGAAGTACACCGCCTTTTTAAGCTCATCCTCCCGGTCCCACCGGTCCCACCTGCCCATGGCCTCCGGGGGCTCCTCCCCCCGGGCGGGGGAAAAGGCCATGGCGGGCCGCTCCTCCGGAAGGGAGAGGGCTGTGAGGAGGGAGCCCGCCTCCCTGCGGACGACGACGAGATTTGCCAGATTCACAGTGCCCAGCACCACCACCAGCAGCAGTGTCACCGCCGTCATGGCCACCCGGACAAAGCGCTTTTTCAGTGCCGCGATCATGCCTTCTCCTCCAGCCGGTAGCCCACGGAGCGCTTGGCGGCGATGCGCACATCGGCCCCCAGGGTCTCCAGCCGCTTGCGGAGATAGGAGATGTAGACCCAGACCGCACCCACGTCGGTGTCGGAGTCATAGCCCCAGACCTTCACCAGGATGTCCTCGGTGCCGAGATAGGCGCTCCGGTTCAGCATCAGAAGCTCCATGATCTGAAATTCCTGCCTGGGGAGCACCACCCGCTCCTTCCCCACCGAGAGCTCGTTGGTCTGGCGGTTTAAGCAGAGATTGCCGCAGGTAAGGATATCGGGGGTGAACTCCTCCCGCCGGCGGAGCATGGCCCGCACCCGGGCCAGCAGCTCCCCCATGGCAAAGGGTTTTGGCAGATAGTCGTCGGCGCCCAGATCCAGGCCCTGGATCCGGTCCTCGATCTCCCCCTTGGCAGTGAGCAGCAGTACCGGGGTGCCCCGGCCCTCCTGCCGCAGGGCTTTCAGCACCTCAAGGCCGCTCCTTTTCGGCATCATCACGTCCAGAATGATGCCGTCATAGTTTTCCAGCCTTGCATAGTCCAGGGCGTCCTCGCCGTCGTACACCTGGTCCACGGTGTAGCCGTGGTAGCGCAGCACGTCGGAAACCGCCTCGGACATGCTGCGTTCGTCCTCCGCGTATAGAAGCTTCATAGCGGGATCTCCTTTCTCTTTGGTGGGGGGAAATTTGGTTGAAGGGGGAACGGAATCCGTGTCTCCTATGGAATGGCCTTGAATGCGCCGGGACGAGGCTGTCCCGTAGGGGCAAACTGCGGGTGCCCGGTCGCAACGCACCCTTTCAAAGGCGGGCCATCGAGGGATCCGCCACTACGTCCTTGTTGATATTTTATCTATTCTATATCGAAAGAAGAACGGATTGCCACGTCACCAGCCCCCGGGCTGGTTCCTC
>CAMNAO010000074.1 GCA_946531435.1 uncultured Clostridia bacterium | reverse complement strand
TAGCCGCCCCTACAGGAGGAAACGGACATATAAGACGTTTTGAGACAGCCCCTTTTTATTGTTCTTCCCTTTTTAATTCAGCGTGGCAAAGATTCTGGCGCCCCGGCTGAGCATCCATCGCCGCAGGAGAAGGGCCAGCCCCAGGATCAGCAGCAGCCAGAGATGGGCAAAGAGAGCGGCGCTGACAAATTCCCGCATAAGAAGATAGAGAAGCGCCGGAAGCAGTGCCATGACCATCCCGCTCAGCATGGCCAGCAGAACGCTGATCCCCTGCTTGATGGGCTGGATCTCGCTGGTCCAGGCAAAGTTATAGAAGTGCAGATTCAGAAATACCCCCCAGAGACCGTGGAACAGGGCATAGATCGGGGGTGTCAGCAGCATCAGCGGCCAGAAGAGGGGAGAGATCCGCAGGGCGACGATGGAGATGACGGAGGCCGCCAGACCGAAGGGCAGCGTCAGCAGCGTGTGGGTGCGGCTTTTGGCCAGCAGAAGCTCCCCCTCCGGGATGGGGAGACTGTGCAGGAGCCAGAGGTTCTTTCCCTCCAGGGAGACGGAGGGAGCGGAAATCATCACAGTCCCGGTGAGAAGGGCTAAAACCAGGACGGCGGGGACCGCCGTCGGCAGGGAGGGCGGCAGTATGCCCAGAATTTCCGTCAATCCGTGCTCCTGCACGAGAAGAAGGATCGGGACCACGGGAAGGAACACCAGCCCGATCCCGCTGTTCAGCATATAGGCGGAGCTGGAGACAAAGCGCTGCAGCTCCTTAAGAATAAGGCTTACCCGCAGATCGTGCTGCGGCCAGCCCTTGACGGCCCGCTCCTTCCTGCGCGCCGCCGTGCGGTCCAGGGCCAGCCCGGCAAAGCTGCGGCTGAGAAGCAGGGCGGCGGCAATGAACACGGCCAGGGCCAGGACCAGGTACCCCAGATAGGAGGGAAGGTCCCCCGCGAGCCCGGCTCCGTAGAACCACACCGGCAGCACATAGCTGAGCTTTGCCCCCAGGGCCGCGCCCTGGGTGGTGAGAGCTGTCACGGCGTCCTCCATCCGGTTGACGAGGGAAATGTAGAGCGCCAAAAAGCCCAGGCTGAGGACGGTGGTTACGATATTTTTCCGCTTGATGAGCCGCTCGATCCGGGTGAGCAGCCAGCCCAGGCAGAGACCCAATACGGTGGGAATGAGGGGCAGCAGCAGGAAGGCGGGCAGAAAACGGAGCGTCAGTCCGAAATCGAAGCCCAGCACCCACTGGTACATGACGACGGGAATGAAGGCCGTGATCAAGCAATAGAGCCAGTTGTAGGCAATGACGCTGAACAGGCGGGAGGCCAGAATGACCCGGGGACGGATGGGCATGGCCAAAAGAAGCTCGTTGTCCGTGGCCTCATAGATCCGGCTCTTGACCATAAAAAGGTCCAAAAACCCGCAGAAGCCCATGGATAACAGGCCGGAGACCGCAAAATACAGGCTGTCCAGTCCCGCCTCGTGCAAGGGCCCTGCCAGGGAATAGAACAGTCCCCCGAGGAGAAAGGCCATGACCCCGAAGCAGTAGACGAGGGCAAGGATCATAAAGGCCCTGGCGGCGGGGCTTTTGCTCCTCAGATTCCGGGCAAAGCCGCTGAAGGCGGCGCGAAGCTGGACCTTGGTCAGTGTCAAAAGCATGGTTCAGCCCTCCAGCTCCAGGAACACGTCCTCCAGAGAGCGGTCTCCCCGGATCTCATCGGTGCTCCCGGCGGCAATAAGCCGCCCCTTTTGAATGATGGCAACGGAGTCACAGAGCTTCTCCACCACCTCCAGAACGTGGCTGGAGAAGAAGATGGCGCCGCCCCGGTCACAGAGCTCCCGCATCACCTGTTTTAAATCGTGGGCGGCCTTGGGGTCCAGCCCTACAAAGGGCTCATCCAGCACCAAAAGCCTGGGCTCGTGGATGAGGGCGGCCATCAGGGCCAGCTTCTGCTTCATGCCGTGGGAGTAGCCGGCGATGGGCTGGCTCAGCTCCCCGGTCAGGGAAAACATGGCGCCGTAGCGCTCCGCCAGCTCTTTTCGTCTCGTGGCGCTGACGCCGTAGACGTCCGCCACAAAGTTCAGATAGCCTGCGCCGGTGAGGAACTCATAGAGGTCGGGATTATCCGGCACATAGGCAAGCTTCTTCTTGCAGGCCAGGGGATCGGAGCGGATGGAGGTCCCGTCAATGAAGATCTCGCCCTTTGAAAAGGGAAGGATCCCGCAGACAGCCTTGAGGGTGGTGGTCTTCCCGGCGCCATTGGGACCGATGAAGCCGAAAATCTCTCCGGGGCGGATATGAAGACTGAGATCATCCACCGCCAATTTGGAGCCGTAGGACTTGGAATAGTGCTCAATTCGAAGCATGGAAATCTCCTCCCGGTTCTTGGTGTAAATAAAATTTACCACACAAGAAAGTAAATGTCAAGAACATTTCACAAAAAGTCTGTCGTTGACAAAGGAGACGGAAAAAGGTAGGATAACAGGGAATAAAGCCGTCTGGCTGGTTGGAGGAAAACCATGGCAGAGCTGAAGAAGAACGACCGCTTTTTATCCCGCATCGAGGGCTATACCTCCCAGGGGGAGGGGGTCGCCCGGCCGGAGGGACGGGCGGTTTTTGTCCGGGGCGCCCTGGAGGGGGAGGAGTGCCGCGTCCACGTATTGAAGGTGGGCCGCTCCGCCGTCTACGGGCGGGTGGAAGAGCTTTTGAGCGCTTCCCCTCACCGCTGTGAGCCCGCCTGCCCGGTTTATGGAAAATGCGGCGGCTGCGCCCTCCTGCACATGGATTATGAGGAGGAGCTGCGGATGAAGCGGGCCAAGGTGGACGCGGCCCTCAAAAGGATCGGCGGCCTCGACCTGCAGACGGAGGGGATCGTCGGCGCCGCATCCCGCTTCCGCTACCGCAACAAGGCGGTCTTTGCCGTGGCCAATGGGGGGACGGGGGCCGTCACTGGCTTTTATCATCCCCGCAGCCATCAGGTGATCCCGGTTACGGACTGCCTCATCCAGTCGGACTATGCCCGCCGGGCAGCCGAGGCGCTGCGAAGCTGGATGGATGCTTATAGGATCCGTGCCTGGGAGGACGGCGCCGGGGGCGGCGCTGTGCGCCATCTCTTTGCCCGCTTCGCTTTCGGGACCGGGGAGGGGCAGACCGCCCTGGTGGTCCGCCATATTCCGCCCCATCTGGACGCCTTTGTCGCCGCGCTTCTGAAAAACTGCCCCGAGACGAGAAGTGTTGCCCTTCTCCATAATACCCAGGAGGGGAATACCGTCCTGCGGGGGGAAATGCGCCTTTTGTGGGGAGAGCCCGAGATCCGGGATACCCTCTGTGAGAACGCTTACGCCCTGTCGCCCCTCTCCTTTTATCAGGTGAACAGGGACCAGGCCCAGCGCCTCTATGACTGCGCCATGGACTTCGCGGGGGAGGGGATCGACCTGGCGCTGGATCTATACTGCGGCGCCGGGACCATCAGCCTCTGCCTCGCCCGTCGGGCAAAAGCGGTCATCGGCTGTGAGATCGTCCCCAGCGCGGTGTCGGACGCCCGAAAAAATGCCCAAACAAACGGCCTTGATAATGTGACCTTTTATGAAGGGGATGCGGGAGCCGTCGCCGCCCGGTTGGAGGAGCAGGGCCTTCACCCCCAGGTGATCGTGGTGGACCCGCCCCGGAAGGGACTGAGTCAGGAGACCATCGACGCCGCTGTGGGCATGGCTCCGGAGCGAATCGTCTATGTGTCCTGCGACCCCGCCACCCTGGCCCGGGATCTGAAGATCTTTCGGGAGAAGGGCTATACCGCCCTTCGCGCCCGGGCCTTTGACCTCTTCCCCGCCACAAGCCATGTGGAGACTGTATGTTTATTGTCCAAACTTTCTGAGGCGAAGCATCATATCAGCGTTCAGGTGGATATGGACGAGCTGGATCTGACCGCCGCTGAGAGTAAGGCTACATATGAAGAGATCCAGGAGTGGGTACAGGAGAAGTACGGCTTTCATGTTACACACCTGAATATCGCCCAGGTAAAGCGGAAGCATGGGATCATTGAACGTGAGAGTTATAATAAGCCGAAATCTCCAGATTCAAGGCAACCGGGATGCCCGGAAGAAAAGGTAATCGCAATTGAAGAGGCCCTAAAGCATTTTCAGATGATTTGACCAAAACAAATTTCAAAATATGTATCGCTGCAAGATGTTACCTTTTTGGTTTATGATAGACGCTGATTGCCAAGGTGTTCACATTGACCACTCGATCCAGGGTTGAGACTACAGAATAGATACTTTAATGGGAGGAAGACACATGCCGGAGCATGTTTTAGAAAGCGACAACTTTAGCCTTCGCTTAAGCCTGAATGTTTTTGAAAGTGATATCGAGTATCCAATTAATACGAACATGACAATCTTTGTAACTTGTAACGAGTTTTCTGCTAAAGCAGACATGGATATAAATATCAAAGATTTTGCCAAGTTTTCGATGGAATTGATGGCTATTTACAACTCTTTGAAAGGTGAAGCGACGATCAAGGAGCCTTACGGGTATGAGAAGTTTATTTCTTTCGTTGCCGGTAGGACAGGACATATAGTAGTCAAAGGGTATTTATGTGATGATTCCCGGAGCAATGAACTACGCTTTGAAACCGTATTTGATCAGACATACCTAAAGATCTTTGCAGGAGAATTAGCGTCGGCTTATTCCAAGTTCACAGAACATAAATAGTATCTACCCTTTTTTACCACCAGCATTTCATAAGGTGAGAACCAAACCGCGAGGGGTGCCGAGTAATCAGCGTAGATAGTGATCTTTTATGCATGCTATTGTCCCAAGGCATGTCGAATCAGTCGTATTGATGTCTCGAGCCGGGTCGTGACTACGGGATAGATGTTGTTTGGAAAAGGCTTAGACGAGGAGAAGATATGAAAGAAAAATATTTCCTGAATGGAGAATCATTGCCAACAATACCTGTACCGCACGATTGCGTCATTAAGAAGATCCAACTGAAAGATCAGTGTATAGAGTTTATTTTTGAAGACGACATATCATATCATGATTCAATTCAATATTATAAACCGGACGCAAAATCGCTGATAATCAGGTATCATTTTGCTTATGATACAGATGATTTCTCTATTT
>CAMNAO010000073.1 GCA_946531435.1 uncultured Clostridia bacterium | reverse complement strand
ACCCTGAAGAAACACCAGGCCTTGGATGTATGGATTCCGGCCACAGGCCTTTGTCAACAATCTGCGGCACCCTCCCATAGGGAGGGTGCCGCTCTCTTTTCTGCCAAAGCTTTCCTTACTCGTATCTCAGCGCGGTGATGGGGTTTAATTTGGAGGCCTTTACCGCGGGGATGAGGCCGAAGACGATGCCGATGAACATGGAGAAGGCCACGGCAATGATGCTGGCCGGGATGCTCACCGCTGAGGGGGTGCCCATGGCCTTGCTCATCATCTTGGCAAGGGCGATGCCCGCCCCCACGCCGATGAGGCCGCCGGTGCTGGTGAGGACCACCGCCTCCGTCAGGAACTGCCACAGGATCCGGCGGCGCTTGGCCCCGATGGCCTTTTTCAGGCCGATCTCCCGGGTGCGCTCGGTGACGGAGACCAGCATGATGTTCATGACGCCGATGCCGCCCACCAGAAGGGAGATGCCCGCGATCCAGATGAGCTGCTGATTGGTGGAGGCGGAGAGATCCTGCAGCTCCTTGGCCCGCTCCAGAAGGTCCTGGCCCCGGTAGCTGTAGGTGTCGTCCCCTTCCACCTTCACATGGTTCTTGTTGATGAGGTCCGCCGCGGCGGTGCCCACCGTACTCATCTCATCAGTGCTGGCGGCCTGGATGGACACGCTCTGGGGCTCATCCAGCTTGTAGGCGATGCCCCAGCAGGCGTCGGGCATGAACACGGTGCCTGCGGAGGTATCCATATACATATAGTAATCGCTGACGCTCTCGATGGTGGGGCTGAAGCTCCTGTCCTTCTCCACCACGCCCACCACGGTGAACACGTCCTCCCCCAGCTCGATGCTGGTGCCGATGGGATTGCGTCCCTCATAGAGGGAGGCGACGGCCTTGGTGTCCAGGAGCAGCACCTTGTGGCACTCCTGCCAGTCCCGCTCCGTAAAGCCCCGGCCGTAGCTCAGGGTATATCCGTTCAGCGGAAGGTAGCGGTCATCCACGCCCAGCACCGCGCCACCAAAACGGGTATTCTGATAGAAGAGATTCTCGGCATAGCTGCGGTTGTGATAGAGGGAAACATCCTTCACACCGTCCAGTTCCAGAAGCTGCTGCCGGGTCTCCTCCGAGATGGGGGTGATCCCCGGGGGCAGCTGGGTATACTGCAGATCCGCCGCCCAGTCGTTCTCGTAAAGCTGCACCGTCACCACGTTGTTGCCCGCGCCCACCAGGTTGGCCTTGATCTGCTCATTGGCCCCCTTGATGGTGGAGACGATGGTGATGATGGCCGCGATGCCGATGATGATGCCCAGCATGGTGAGGAAGGAGCGCATTTTGTGATCCCAGATGCCCCGAAAGGCCATTGCAATGTTTTCCATTTAACCGCCTCCTCAATAATACCGCATGCTGTTATACAGCTCCTGGATGTCGGCGTCCACGGTCTGGGCCCCCTCCTGGACGTTCTGCCCGTAGGGGAAGGCGATCCGGTCCTCCATGGTGAGGCCGCCCCGGATCTGGGTGTATTCGCCCCAGACGGATTTGCCCGTCTGGACCACCCGCTTCTCCAGACGGCCGTCCTCGCCCTTGATATAGACGAAGCTGACGCCGCCCTCATTCCGAATGAACATATTCTGCAGATACCAGGCGTTCTCATCCCCCGCGCCGGCGGAGTAGGTCACGTTCACATACTCATACTCCCGCAGCTGGGCGGACTCATCCACAAAGACCTTGGCGTCATACCAGGAGATGTTCTGGTTCCCGTTGGACCAGCCCTGGTTATTCTCGCTGGGATAGGTGGAGATCTCCTGGATCACGCCCTCATACATGCCGTAGCTCTCCCAGCTCTGCACCTGGACCGGCTGGCCCGGCTGCAGGACCTGGAGATCCAGCTCGCCCACGGCAATGTTCACATAGTAGCCGCCGCCGGCGGAGAGCTCCACCACCGGCTGGCCGCTTTGGCGGGCTTCCTCCGGATCCCGGACCGCCTTGACCACGCCGTCAAGCTTGCTCAAAACCACGCCGTCGCTCATCTCCCGCTCCAGCCGGGTGAGCTCCACCTGGGCCATCTCGATCTCCAGAGCGGTGTTCTTGACCTCCTGCTCCTTCTCCTGGCGCATGCTCTCCAGCTCCTTGGCGGTATAGGAGGAGCCGACGGCCTTGTAATAGGGCTCCTCCTGCATGTCGTACTCGTACATCTCCTCCGGCAGGGAGCCGTCAATGACGGAGAAGGTGAAGCTGCCGGAGGACCGGTCCAGCTTCAGTCCGAAGGAATCCAGCACCTTGCCGTTGAGGGCGTTTGAGTCCCGGACCACGAACTTGACCCAGACCCGGTTGGGGTCGATGGGATCCGGATCCTCCTCCTGGGGCGTCTCCCCGGATGGCGTCTCGGATGGCGTCTCGGAAGGCGTCTCGGAAGGCGTCTCGGCAGGCGTCTCGGCGGGTGTTTCCGGCGCAGTCTCCCCGGAGTCATCCTCCTCCGGGGCGGGGACCGCGGGGAACAGGGTCTCCAGATAGCTTACGGTAAGGCCGGTGCCCCGGTTCCAAAGCACATAATAGGGGTCTTTTTCCGTCCCCCGGCCCTGGAGGATCTGGGGGGTGGTCTCCGGCACCAGAATGATCTCCTTCTGGGGCGGCGTCACCAGGATCATGGCGAAGGGACGCAGCCCGTTCACATACTCCTGCTCCTTCTTGGCGTTCTCCAGCTTCAGCTTCAGCTTTTCCAGGTTCAGCTTGGCCTTCTCCAGCTCGATATCCGTCAGAGTGGTATCGAAGGAGAGCACCTTGTCCCCCTCGTGGATCTCCTGTCCCTCGGAAACATAGATCTCCGTGATCTGCTGGGTCTCGGAGATATACACGTTCTGCAGGCCGGTGGTGGACACCATGCCGTAGGCCTCGGTATTGTCGCCCCAATAGCCGGTCATCACCAGCTCATTCATGTCATAGACGTTCACGGGCTTGCGGCGCTGT
Source organism: uncultured Clostridia bacterium (assembly GCA_946531435.1). Classification (GTDB taxonomy): domain Bacteria; phylum Bacillota; class Clostridia; order Oscillospirales; family Oscillospiraceae; genus CAMNAO01. The sequence goes on along the minus strand of CAMNAO010000073.1, from coordinate 2,527 downwards.
CTGCCCAGAAGCAGCAGGCCGCCCCACACGCCGCCGCCGACGAGGGCGGTGATAAGCACGCCAATGATGATGCGCTTTACGGTCTTATTCATTCTCGCCCTCCTCTCTCACGGACAGCTCTCCGTCCAGGATCTGATACTGCTGCCCGGCATAGGCCGCGATCTTGGCGTCGTGGGTGATCATCAGGATCGTGGCGCCGTCGTCATGGAGCTGCTGAAAGATCTCCATGATCTGCGTACCGGAGGCGGAGTCCAGGGCGCCGGTGGGCTCATCCGCCAGTAAAAGCCTGGGCTTCGTCACAATGGCCCTGGCAATGGCCACCCGCTGGCTCTGACCGCCGGAGAGGCGATCCGGGGTATACTTCAGCCGTTCCTCCAGCCCCATGCGCACAAGGGCTTCCTCCGCCCGCTGCATCCGTTCCTTCTTGGATACCCCGGCATAGAGGAGGGGGAGCGCCACGTTCTCCTGGGCAGAGAGCTTCGGCAGCAGGTTGAAGGTCTGGAACACAAAGCCGATGTCCTTGTTCCGCACCTCCGCCAGCTGGTTGTCGCTCTTGCCGGCCATGTTCTCGCCGTCAAAGATATAATCTCCGCTGGTGGGCGTATCCAGAAAGCCGATGAGGTTCATCAGCGTGGATTTGCCCGAGCCGGAGGGGCCCATGATGGCGGCATAGTCGCCCTCCTTGAGCTCAAAATTGATGTGTTTCAGGATATGTACCACAGCGTCCTTCCCCAGGGGGAAGTCCTTGCAGATATCCTTCATGGAAAGAATCATCCCTCGGCCCCCTCTGCGCCCTCGGTGGGCACTGTCTCCTCTGCGGGCATGGTCCCGGTCTCGTCGGCGGTTTCGTCCATGGGCATTTCCTGGGGCAGGGACTCGCCGTCAACCGAGCCTTCGCCCTCTTCCATGGGCATCCCCTCGGAGATGACGCCCCCTTCATAGGCGCCCTCACCCATAAATTCGCCCTCCGGCATTTCGCCGAAGTTCTCCGTCATGCCTTCCTCCGACACCTCAAAGGCGCTCTCATCGAACTCGGTGGTGGGGGCGCCGACCTTGCAGTCCTCCCCGGGGAAAGCGATATAGTCCTCGGCGGCAAGGCCGGAGAGGATCTCGTAGCTGTCCAGCTCCTCGTTATACTCCCCCAGGCTCAGTTCCCGGCTTTCCAGCTTGCCCCGGCCATCCCGGGCCCAGACCCGGGCGGAGGTGCCGTCCAGATCGAAGAGGTAGTAGGCGGGCAGCCACAGGCCGGAGGCTTCCTCCTCCTGGCCCCAGTCGGGCTCAATATACACATGCTGGCCCAGGAGCAGCCCCTCGTCGGAATTCAGCTCCACATAGAAGGGATACTTGCTGGTGGTGGTCATCTCATCCCCGCCGCCCTCGACATAGCGGTTATTGTTGCTCGTCACCGGGTTTTCCCAGTCGATGAGGGCGATGGTGCCGCTCCAGGTCTCCTCCGCGTGGACACGGGAGCGCACCAGCACCGGGGTGCCCACCACCATGTCGTTTGCGTTGACCTCATTGACCTGGCCCTTGACCCGATAGGCCCCCTCCTCCATGATGGTGATGAGGGGCAGGGGGTTGCCCTGCTGATCGGTGCCGCCCTCGGCATTCACGGTCTGAATCCTGCCGGCAATGGGGCTTAAAATCTCATAGCCCTCCACGGCCTTCTGGAGCCGCTGCACCTCTTTCTCCTGCAGGGCAAGGTTATACCGGGACTCCCGGATGTTGGTATCGCAGGTCTGGATCTCCAGGGTATAGTTCAGCTTGTCGGCGTCCTTGGCCTTCTCCAGCTGTTCCTCCAGCTCCGTCTTCTGCTTTTCCAGGGCGGCGATGCTGTCCTCGATCTTCTGCTTCTCCAGCTCCGCCTTTTCCAGGGCCAGCTGACTTTCCTCAATGTCATAGGCGAAGAGCTTCTGCCCCTCCGTCACCGTGTCCCCGGCGGAAACATAGATATCGCTGACGGTGCGCTGCTCCTCCTTGGCGACCTTCACCTCACTGCGGGCGGAAACGACCCCCGCGAAGCGGTCGATGAGGCCAACGCTGCCCATGCCGGTGATCTCCGCCACCGACTGAACCGTAACGCCGCTGCCCTCCTGAGAGGCGCAGCCCATAAGGCCGCCCATAAGAAGGGCAGCCACAAGCAATCCTGGGATCCATTTTTTCATTGCATTCCTCCGCGGTTAAAATTTTGATCCCGACGCGGTACCGCGGCCGCGCCGGTGATATGGGCTATTTCGGAAACCGGAATAAAGGGGGATGGTTGTCCGATCCACCCTTAGACTCCCCTTGGTCGAGCTTTGTTCCGGGGGAGGCGCGGAATATTAGGAATTAAGGAAATCTTAAATTGTTCGTAAGGGTAGAAGAGCGCCTTTTCTCAACCGAAAAAAGGACGCAGAGGTACGGATTGCCACGACCAGTCTTCGGACTGGTCTCAGCGTGTAGACAAAGTCCGATGGACTTTGTCTACACGCGGGGTGCCCCGTGTTTTTTGTGAAGCTTCACCTCACAAAAAACGTCGCTGCGCTCC
>CAMNAO010000072.1 GCA_946531435.1 uncultured Clostridia bacterium | reverse complement strand
GCATTGCCGGGAGGGGACGAGCCCTACGCTTCGCTCCGCCCTCCCCTACGAAAAAGCAGCGCTTGCGCGTCCTGTTTTCCTTTTTGCAACACGCCCTTGGTTGCTTTATGGGAAGAAGGATGAGGGGATTGCAAAGTTTGGGCAATGTCATGGGATACGGCAGGGCAGCCCTTCCCCTGCAATCATATCAGGCGCGGCTTACCTGCCCAGGAGCCTTCCCGCAAGGCTGAAGCCGCCGAAGGCCAGGATATCCACAGCAACGATGGTGCTGCCCACGGGAGTGCCCGCCAGGATCGAAATGAGAAGCCCCAGAAGGGCGCAGCACACCGAGAAGACGGCGGAGCAGAGGGTGACGGCCTTGAAGCTTTTGAACACCCGCATGGCGGAGAGGGCCGGGAAGATCACCAGGGCGGAGATCAGGAGGGACCCCACCAGGTTCATGGCCAGGACGATGATGACGGCGGTGATGACGGCGATCACCAGATTATAGAGGTCCGCCCGGGTGCCCGTGGCCTGGGCAAAGCTCTCATCAAAGGTGACGGCGAAGATCTTGTGATAGAAAAGGACAAAGGCCAGCACCACCAGCACCGACAGCGCCACCGAAAGCCAGACCTCCTGGATCGTCAGGGTCAGAATGGAGGTGGAGCCGAAGAGGGTGGAGCACACATCCCCGGAGATGTTGGAGGACTTGGAGAAGAGATTCATGAGAAGATAGCCGATGGCGAGAGCCCCCACCGAGATCATGGCCACGGCGGCATCCCCCTTGATCCGGGTATTCTGCCCGGTCTTCAAGAGCAGGATCGCCGTTATCACGGTGACCACCAGCACCAGGGGCATCTCATTGGACATCTCCAGCACCGCCGCGACGGCCATGGCGCCGAAGGCCACATGGCTCAGCCCGTCCCCGATGAAGGAGAAGCGCTTCAGCACCAGCGTCACCCCCAGAAGAGAGGAGCAAAGGGCGATGAGTACCCCCACATAGAGGGCGTAGCGCACAAAGGGGAAGCTGAGATAGAGGCTCAGCTTTTCCAGAAGACCGCTCATGCCTCCTCACCTCCCTTGCCGAAGAACTGCTGTCCCGCGCCGGTCTTTTCGTAGGCCTCCCGGGTGCCGAAGAAGATCCCGTCCCCGATGTGGAGGATGTGGCTGGCATAGCTGAGGGCCGCGTGGATATCGTGGGAGATCATGATGACGGTGATGCCGTCCATCTGGTTGAGGCTCTGAATGAGGGCGTAAAACTCCGCCGTCACCCGGGGATCCAGGCCGGAGACCGGCTCATCCATCAAAAGCAGCTTTTTTGTGGCGCAGAGGGCCCTGGCCAGAAGCGCCCTCTGCTGCTGCCCGCCGGAGAGCTCCCGGTAGCAGCGGTCCTTGAGATCCAGGATCTCCAGCTTTTCCAGGTTTTTCCGGGCAAGCTCCTTCTCCTTTGCGGTATAGAAGGGCCGCAGGCCCCTGCCCCCCTCCAGGCCGGAGAGGACGATCTCCCACACCGAGGCGGGGAAATCCCGCTGGACCAGGGTCTGCTGGGGCAGATAGCCGATCTCGTTCTGCTTGAGGCCATCCCCCATGAGGACCCGGCCGCTCAAGGGCTGGCGCAGGCCCAGGATGGTCCGCATCAGGGTGGACTTGCCGGAGCCGTTCTCCCCCACGATGCAGAGATAATCTCCCTGGGAGACGGTAAAATTGAGATTGTGTACGATCTCCCGCCCCTCGTAGCCCAGGGACAGGTTTTCACAGGTAATGAGTGCCATTGCTTCCGTCGCCGGGCTCAGCCCAGCGCCTTTCTCAAAGTTTCCAGATTGTCCTCCATTATCGAGAGGTAGCTTGCCCCCTCCGCCACGTCCTTCGCCGTAACGGACTGCAGGGAGTTCAAAACCATCACCTGGGCGTGGGAGGACTTTGCGTTCTCCAGAATGGTCCGGGGCAGCCGCCCGTCGCTGGATTCGATGGCCAGCACAGCGGGAAGCTCCAGCTCCTCCAGCTTGTTCGCCAGGAAAATCACCGTCTCAAAGCTGGCCTCCGTCTCGGCGGAGCAGCCCACGAAGGCGGCGTAATAGTTGAGGCCGTAGTCCTCCGCCAGATAGCGGAAGGGGAAGCGATCCCCGAAAAGCAGGGTATCCTTCTCAGCCCCGGCCACCATGTCGGCATAGGATGCGTCCAGGGCGTCCAGCTTCGCAAGGTAGGCCTCGGTGTTCTTTTTATAGGTCCCGGCGTTCTCCGGGTCCATGGCCTGGATCTCGTCGGAAAGCCTGCGGGTGAGGAAGGCGGCATTTTTGAGGGAGAGCCAGATATGCTCATCGTACTCCGGGCCCTCTTCCTCGTGATCATGGTCCTCCTCACCGTGGTCATGGTCCTCCTCGGGCTCCATGCCCTCCACGCGCTCCTCCTCCACCACGCGGTCGCCCAGGGCCTCCATCAGATTCACCACCCGCATCTCGGGGTTCACCGCCTCCTTGAGGGCGTCCTTCACCCAGCCGTCGGAGGTCCCGCCCACATAGACAAAGAGGTCGCAGGTGGAGACCTTGATCATGTCGTCCGCTGTGGGCTGATAGCTGTGGAGATCCGCGCCGTTATCCAGAAGCAGGGTGAGCTCCACATCCTCTATGCGGTCCCCCAGGATCTCCGCCACCCAGTCATAGGGCGGGAAGATGGTGACCACCACGCGGAATTTGTCGCCATGTTCAGGCCCCACGGAGCCGCAGCCCGCAAGCAGGCTGAGAAGCAGCAGGGCGGAAAGGAGGAAAATCAGGAAACGCTTCATCGCTCCTTCTCCTCCTGACAGCCGCCGCAGACGCCGTAAAGCACCGTATCGGACTTATCCACGGCAAAGCCCTCCATCCGGGCCACCGCGTCCAGGAGCTGGCAGGCGGCCTCCGGCTCCATGTGAAAGGTTTTTCCGCACTTTTTGCAGCTGAGATGCAGGGCGCCCTTGCAGGACTCTGCGTCGATATACTGATAATAGATCTCCCGCTGATTGCCCTTGCTGGCCCGGCGGAGCTTCCCCTCCCCCTCCAGCTCACTGAGATTGCGGTAGACGGCGCTGAGGCTCATGGCCTCAGGTCCCAGGGCATCCGCGATCTCCTGGGCGCTGAGCAGCTCATCGGCGTGGCCGCTGAGATAGGAAAGCAGCACCTTTCGCTGCCGCGTCATATATTTGGACATATCCTTCGCTTCCTTTTGCAAACGATTCGCAAAAGAACATACCACAGGGCATAAAAAAAGTCAAGGGAATTTGCAAAAGGTTTGCAAATTCAGTGTTTGGAGGAAAATCAGAACACTTAGTGCATCGCTCTTTATAAACCATTCCATTTAGGACGAAGGAACGGATTGCCACGTCGTCGCTTTGCTCCTCCTCGCAATGACATTTTCATAAGATAGTAGCAGCAGCTACCGTTCTTCCTCTTTCATTGCGAGGAGCCCGTAGGGCGACGTGGCAATCCGTATCCTCGTCTCATGATCTGCAATTTGAATGATGAGCATCCCAGGGTCGATAAAGGGACTTTACACAGTTCCTTGTATCTTACGGGGTCGTGTCCTTCACTCCTGTTCCCGGACGCGGACGCTGACCTCCCCGGAGTTTAAAAGCCGGGTGCTGCCGTCGGGAAGCTCCACCCGGAGGGCGAAGTCCCTCTCGATCTCCCGCCCGATACAGGGCACCGGCTCCTTTCCGGGAGAGAGGATGTTCAGCTCCTTCCCCAGCACCAGGGACCGGGCACGATAGCCCTCGAAAAAGGGCGTCTCCGGTAAGAAGGCGGCGTATTCCCAGAGCCGGTCCAGCACGCCGGCGGCCACCCGGCAGCGGAGCTGGGGCAGCTTCTCCGGGCCGAAGGCGGCCCCGGCGATGGTCCTCAGCTCCTCCGGGAAATCTCCCTCGGGGGTGGAGAGATTGATGCCGATGCCCACCACCACATAGCTGAGAAAACCGCTCTCAAAATCCATGGCCGCCTCGGTGAGGATGCCCGCCACCTTGCGGCCGTGATGAACCACGTCGTTGACCCACTTGATCTCCATGGGCTCCCCGGAGAGCTCCTCCAGGGTCTCCGCCACCGCAACGGCTGCTGCCGCGGTGATGGCCGTGGCCTCCTGGGCCCGGAGCCGGGGCCGCAGCAGCAGACTGAGATAGATCCCGGTATCCGGAGGGGAATAGAAGCTCCGCCCCAGCCGTCCCCGGCCCGCGGTCTGCTGGGAGGCAACGAGAGCCAGGCCCGCCTCCGCATTCCTGGCGGCCAGGGCCTTCAGCTCCGTATTGGTGGAGCCGATGGTGGAATAGACCCGCAGGGAGAGCTCGGGATGCTTTAAATGCCGCCGGATGCCCCCCTCCGAGAGCACGTCGCTCCGGGAGAGGAGGCGGTAGCCCTTGCGGGTGACGGACTCGATCTCATAGCCCTGCTCCTTGAGCTGGCCGATGGCCTTCCACACCGCCGTGCGGCTGATGCCCAGGGCGGAGGCCAGCCCCTCACCGGAGACGTAGGTATCCGCGTGCTCCCAAAGATAGTCCCGGACGGCATCCTGGGTCATAAAATCAGTTCCCCTTTCGGATGATTCCGCCAAGGCGCCCCGTCAGAAGGGCGGCCAGCACGATCTTGACCGCGTCGGGCAGGAGGTAGGGGAAGACGCACTTCCCCAGGGCGGCTACAAAGCCGATGGTCTCCACCTTTCGCGTATAGACGACGACAAACCAGGCGGTACCGAAAGTATAGCACAGAAGCACGCCGATTGCCATAGCGGCGATGAGGACAGGGAGCTTCCGGCCCCATTTTTCCACAGCGATCCCCACGGCAAGGGCGGTGAAGAGGAAGCCCACGAGATAGCCGCCGGTCACCCCGAGAAGAGCGCCGATGCCGCCCTTGAACCCGGCAAACACAGGAAGCCCCACGGCCCCCAGGAGAAGATAGACCGCCACACCGGTAAAGCCCAGATGCAGGCCCAGAAGGGCCGTCACCAGGCAGACGGCGAAGGTCTGCAGGGTGAAGGGCACCTCAAAGGGGATGCTGATCCAGCTGCACACCGCAATCAGGGCGGCCCCCAGGGCCACATAGGCGATATCCCGGGCGGAAAAGGGTTTTTTCATAAAGAGTCCTCCTTCGTTGATCCGGGGAGGATTGTACTCCCGCGGGGAGGATTTGTCAACCTGTATTCATTCTATGGGTTGACAAATTGCATGAAAGGTGGATCCCGCCGGGCGCGACCTGATGCCCCCTACGGAGGCGTTACGGGAACGACGGGCCGCCGAGGGCGTCGGCCCCTACGAATCCGAAGGAGGGGCACATGCAGAGGATACGGATTGCCACGACCAGCGTGCGCGCTGGTCTCGCAATGACAGAGGAGAATCGTTAGTCACTGCGGCTACCCTACCTGCATGTCATTCCGAGGAGGAGCGCAGCGACGACGTGGGAATCCGTTTCCCCGTCCCCATCGCAGGGGCGAACTGCGCATCCCCGCTGGCTTTGGGTGTAAATCTGTGGGCGATCATAGATCGCCCCTATGGGGTTCGGCACGGGTACGGCGGGCCGTCGAGGGCGCCGGCCCCTACGGAGTGCGTGATTGCCCCATCGTAGGGGCGAACTTCGTTCGCCCGCTCGCAACGAGCC
>CAMNAO010000071.1 GCA_946531435.1 uncultured Clostridia bacterium | reverse complement strand
TCTAATAGTTCACTTTGTTTATCGGGCGGCTAATAGCCGCCCCTACGTCAGGATCAGGCATTTCTAAGAGGGGAAACCCTGAAGAATCACCAGGCCTTGGATGTATGGATTCCGGCCACAGGCCTTTGTCTACACACTGACATCAGGAGAGCTCAAAAGAGCTCTCCTGATGTCAAAAGTGATAGAAAAAGGGGAAAGAAGTTAGAAATGGTTGATTCCTGCTACGATCATAAGATACCACAGGGAAGAGGGGAGTGTGTGAACACGGTTTAAACGATTTGTATATTATTTTTATCTCAGGCTCAGGGTGAAGACAAAGCGGGTGACGCCCTCCTCGCTGGAGACGTAGATATCCTCCCGATGACTGTCCAGAATGGATTTCACGATAAAAAGCCCCAGACCGCTGCCGCTCTTATCCAGGTTGCGGCTGGAGTCCCCCTTGTGGAAGCGCTCAAAGATCCGGGGAAGCTCCTGGGGGGGAATGGGTTCCCCCCGGTCCTGGACCGAGATATAGGCCTTGCCGCCCTGCTTCCAGATCTCCAGTCCCAGGGTACTGCCTGCCTCGGCAAATTTTACGGCGTTGTCCAGAAGGTTGGTGACCACCCGGGTGATGGCGTCGGCATCGCCACGGACGATCATCTCCTCCTCCGGGAGCTTAAGGTCCACGTCCAGATTCTTCTCATCGATGCGATGCTCCAGACCGATGAGGCAGAGGCGTGCCACCTCGCAGATGTCAAAGGATCCACGCAGGATCTCCGCCGGGTCCACCGCCTCCATCCGGCTGAGGGCCAGCATGTTCTGCACCATGCGGTTCATGCGCTTGGCCTCGGAGGAGATGGTGGCAAGATATTCCCGCTCTCTTTCCGGAGGAATGGTGCCGTCCAAAATCCCGTCGGCAAAGCCGGAGATGGTGGTGATGGGGGTTTTCAGGTCGTGGCTGACATTGGCCACCAGCTCCCGCCTCTTTCGTTCGGTACTCTCCAGGGTGTCCGCCATGGCGTTGAAGCTGCGCTGCAGGGTACCGATTTCGTCTCTGCGCCCGGTATCCGTGACCCTGGCGTCCAGTTCCCCACGACCGAAGCGGTTTGTCACCGCGGCCATCTCGCCCAGGGGGCGGGTCTGGTGGCGGGTGGCCAGGGAGGTGATGACGGCGGCAAAGACAAAGACCACCGCCGCCACAAAGACAAAGAGGGTGGAGTAGCTCTGCCACAGCTCCCGGTGAGAGCGCAGGTCCTTGGAGAGAAGGAGATAGCCGATCTCCTCACCGGACTGTATGTCCAGGAGCGCCGTGGCGGCGTAGTGCCGCCGATTCTCGTAAAGGCCGTCAAAATCCGCAGCGCCACTGACCGCCCTGGTACTGATTTGCCCATCCTCCCGGCTGTCGGCGGCGGGAATGCGCGCCAAAACCTCTGAGGGAATGCGCTTCCCCAGGTGGGGGCAGTTGAGCTCACGATCGGAGCAGGAGACCACCACGCCCTCTTTGTCTGCAATGAGAACGTCGTTTCCGGAGAGGGAGGCCACGGAGGAGACCGCAAAGCGGACCTCCAGATCCTCCAGCTTCCACTGGGCGGCGTAGGCGGTAATCATCCGGGAGGCTTGCCCCAGGGCGGAGATCATGTTCTTCCGATTTTCCTGATAGATGGAGCGGTAGAGGGTGAAGGAGAAGGCGACCCCCGTCAGAAGAAAGCTCATGAGCAGAATGATGGCCGTGGTGAGAAAGTTTTTCAGAGAGAGACTTTTCAGCCGCTTCACGTCAACGCCCCCTCAGGAAAGCACCTCAAACTTATACCCCACGCCCCAGACGGTTTTCAGCTGCCACTTGTCGCTGACGCCTTCCAGCTTCTCCCGCAGGCGTTTGATATGTACGTCCACGGTGCGGGAATCGCCGAAATAGTCGAAGCCCCACACCTCATCCAAAAGCTGGTTGCGGGTGTATACCCGGTTGGGGGTGGAGGCCAGGTGATAGAGGAGCTCCATCTCCTTGGGGGGAGCCTCCACCTTCTTGCCGTCGATGATGAGGACGAAGGCGTCCATATCGATGGTGAGCTTGTCAAAAGTCAGCTTCTTGCTCTCGCTCTGGCTGCCGTCACCATAGCGGCGCAGCACCGCGTGGATGCGGGCCAGCAGTTCCTTGATGTCAAAGGGCTTGACCACATAGTCGTCGGCGCCGCCCTCCAGACCGCTGACCTTGTCAAAGGTTTCCCCCTTGGCCGTCAGCATGATGACCGGGGTGCGGGAAGAGGCGCGGATCTCCTTCAGGACATCCCAGCCGTCCATGACGGGGAGCATGATGTCCAGAAGCACCAGGTCGGGCTTGAAGCGTTCAAACTCCGCAATGCCAGCCGCGCCGTCGGCAGCCAGTGATACGGAGTAGTTTTCCTTGGTGAGATAAAGCCGTAAAAGCTCGGCGATGTTGGCGTCGTCTTCCACGATCAGGATTTTGCTTGCCATACTGAATTCCTCCGTTTTTTTGTTCATTCGTCTTTTCTTATTATACCCCCAAGTTGCCTCTTTGGGTGAATTTTTTGTGAATCCACTGATAACTCACCTCCGGAAGGTTCCCAAAAAGGGATCCAAGAGCCGGAAATTGTAAAATTTCATTGAAATGGAACGAACGGGAAGATTTTTCGTCGTATAATATAGATGCTTTTTACGGCCAAAGGTTCCCTTCCGGCGCCGAAGGCTTTAAGAAGATCCTGAAAAAATGGAGGAAACCAAAATGAGATCGATCCTTTCCATGCCCCCGGCGGGCTTTATCGTCATCGTGGTGATCGGTATCCTGTTTCTCCTGGCGCTGGGGCTGCTTTTCTACCTCTTTGTCCGGTACCGCAGTCTCACATCCAAGGCGGCGGGGAACCCGGCGGAGGCCTGGGGCTTTACAAGCCAGGTGGTCAGGGAGTACTCCGCGGCCTATAAGCAGTACGGACAGGATGTGAACACTCCCGCCATCATCACCAACACCATTGCTTCCCGTCTGGGCGGCCTGCTTTTGGGGGAGCGCTTTCTCAATAACTCCGTCTCTCTTTTCGTTACGCTGGGCCTTTTCGGCACCTTTCTGGGTCTCAGCCTTTCTGTCTCTTCCCTCACGGAGCTGCTCAGCTACTCCAACGGCGTGGAGTGGCTCTCGGTACTGGACAGCATCGGCGGCGGGCTTCTGAGCGCCCTCTCCGGCATGGGCGTGGCCTTCTATACCTCCCTTGTGGGCGCGGGCTGCTCCATCCTCCTCACGGTGATGCGGACCATTTTCAATCCCCAGGCGGAGCGGGAGAAGCTGGAGACCCGGCTGGAGCTGTGGCTGGATACCCAGGTGGCCCCCACGCTGGAGACCCAGGCGGTGAAGGACGACGTGCAGCTGGTGCAGTATATCTCCTCTGCGCTCAACCAGGTGGTCAAGGAAATGAAGTCCACCATGGGTGAGGCGGGGAAGGCCTATGGCGAGGCCACCCGCAGCGCCGCGGAGGCCTATGCCCACGCTGTGGCGGTCAATCAGCAGGAGCTTCAGAAATTTGACGGCACGGTGGAGAAGTTCAACGCCGGAATCCACGAATTCTCTGAGGTGGACTATAACCTCCGGGGCAGCGTGGAGCGGATGGATCTCGCGGTCCGTGACCTCAGTGCCGCCATGCGGGAGATCAACCGCAGAATGGAGGGAGGAAAAGCATGAGGAGAAACAGCAGGCTCAGAGGCGACGCGCTGGTAAAGTCCAACGAGGGAGAGCAGGGCTTCTGGCCCTCCTACGCGGATATGATGAGCGCCGTGGCGCTGATCCTTTTCTTCCTGATGCTGCTCTCCTATGTGCAGAACCTCATCACCGGCAACGACCTGCGCAATACCCAGGATGTGCTGGAGGAGACCCGTGAGACCCTCTCCGTTACCATCCACCAGGTGGAGGACGCCCAGGAGGAGCTGGGACGGATCACGCTGGACCTGGGGGAGGCCAGGGATACCCTTGCCAGCCAGCAGGAGGAGATCCGCCGCCAGGAGACGGAGCTCAGCGGCCAGGCGGCCCTTCTGGGTGAGCAGGAAGCCCTTCTGGGTGAGCAGGAGTCTCTCCTCGCGGAGCGGGAGGCCCTGATCCAGCAGCAGGAGACACGGCTCAGCGCCGCAGCCACCCGATTGGAGAGCCAGGAGAAGCAGCTCTTTAGTCAGGCAAGCCTCATCAAGGAGCAGGAGGCGTATCTTGCCGCCGCTCAGAGCGAGCTCAAAAATATGCGGTCAGAGATGCAGTCCATCGCCGTTCTCCGCCTCTCCATCTTAGAGCAGATCCGGGACAATATGGCCAAAACCATGGGGGACGCCAGCAAGGTAAGGATCGGAGACAACGGCAGCATCATCCTCAACGAAGGCGTCTTCTTCGATACCGGCTCCTCGAAGATCAAGCAGGAGGCGGTTCCGGCGCTCAATCAGCTTATCAAGGTCTTTGAGGCCTTTCTCTCCGATGAGGAGAACGCCAAGTATGTGGACAGCATTGTTATTTCCGGCCACACAGACAGTGACGGAAGCGACGAGAGCAACCTGGTCCTCTCTACGGACCGGGCCAATGCGGTGCTGAACTATCTGCTCTACAGCAATGGCAGCGATCTCAAGCAGTATTCCGGTTACTTCTGCGCCGCGGGCTACGGCGAGACCCGTCCCGTGGCGGATAACGGCACACCCGCCGGCAGGAGTCAGAACCGCAGGATCGAGATCTCCATCATCCTGAAGGACGACACCATCATGGATATCGTGGAGGACTATCTGAAGCTGGATCTGCCGGAAAGCGGCGCTGCACAGACCCCCTGATGTGAAAACCACCCCTCGGAACCTCTCCGAAGGGTGGTTGTTTTATTCGATTTCCAGCTCTAAGGGTTTGTCGATGTCCTCGCCCACGTATTTTCCGTTCTTTTTCCGCTGCTTCACGCATTCGGTGAGCAGGTACTCGATCTGCCCGTTTACGGAGCGAAAATCATCCTCTGCCCAGGCGGCCAGCGCGTCATAAAGCTTTGCGCTGAGACGCAGCGGCACCTGTTTTTTCGGGGACTCGGCCATCAATACAGGCTCCCGGAGTTGACCACCGGCTGGGCGTCCTTGTTGCCGCAGAGCACCACAAGAAGATTGGAGACCATGGCGGCCTTCCGCTCCTCATCCAGATGGACAACGTCGTTTTCGTTCAGCCGCTCCAGGGCCATCTCCACCATGCCCACGGCGCCGTCCACGATCATCTTACGGGCGTCGATGATGGCGGAGGCCTGCTGACGCTGCAGCATCACGGCGGCGATTTCGGGGGCATAGGCCAGGTAGGTGATCCGGGCCTCCAGAATCTCGATCCCGGCGTTTATAACCTTGGACTGGATCTCGTCCCGGATGCGGTTGGCCACCACCTCACTGGAGCCTCGCAGGCTGCCCTCGTCGGCTATGCCGTCGCCGGTGGTGTCCACATTGGGGGAGACGTCGTAGGGATAGATGCGGACAATGTTTCTGAGGGCGCTGTCGCACTGCAGGGAGAGATACTCCTTGTAGTTGTCCACGTCGAAGACGGCCTTGGCGGTATCCACCACCCGCCACATGACGGCGATGCCGATCTCCACGGGATTGCCGAGGCAGTCGTTGATCTTCTGGCGGTTGTTGTTCAGGGTCATGATCTTCAGGGAGA
>CAMNAO010000070.1 GCA_946531435.1 uncultured Clostridia bacterium | reverse complement strand
ACCTGTGACCCCTTGCTTGTAAGGCAAGTGCTCTCCCAGCTGAGCTATGCTCCCCAACCTGCCGTCTCGCGACGACGATTGGTATTATACTAAAGGGCTTCTGGTTTGTCAAGCGCTTTTCCGATTTTTTTAAATATTTTTCCTATTCAGGAAGAATACCCTTTTTATTTGCAAAAACGCTTAGATTTCCGCACTTTTTGTCCAGATTTAAAGACTATCCTCCACCGGAAGATAACCCTTTAGTCCTGTCCTTTCAAGAAGCCATAGCGCATACTTTGGCGACGTGGGAATCCTTCCCCGCACTTTTCCAAAGAAAAGATTTAGATTGCCGCTCTGTAGAGGCCTATGCGCAGGACACGGGCGGATGTGGGCATCCGCCCCTACAGCTCAAATCCTAAGAGAATCTTTCATAACAGTGACAGGGGCATTCATGGCTTGCAGCTTCTTTTTTAGACAGATGATCCGAATAATACTCCCAAACAAAGAGTCCCGGGACACCTTCCTTGCGGTGGATGTCCCGGCAGCGATTCCCCTCAGTTTAGCGTATCCTCATTCTCCGCCACGATCTTCCTTACCCGCAGGCGCAGGGCGGCATTTTCCGGATCCTTCAGCTCCGGGTCCCCGGCCATCAGCTCCTGGGCGGCCTGACGGGCCTCATTCAGAATATTCACGTCGGTGGCAAAGTTGGCGACCCGCATCTCCGGCAGACCGTGCTGACGGGAGCCGAAGAAGTCGCCGGGGCCCCGCAGCCGCAGGTCCTCCTCCGCGATCTTAAAGCCGTCATTGGTTTTGCACATGGCCTCCAGCCGCTGGCGAGAGACCTCTCCCCCATGGGAGGAGAAGAGGACGCAGTAGCTCTCATGTTCTCCCCGGCACACCCGGCCGCGGAGCTGATGGAGCTGGCTGAGGCCGAAGCGGTCCGCGTTCTCCACCACGATAAGGGCGGCGTTGGGCACATCCACCCCCACCTCCACCACCGTGGTGGAGACCAGAAGATCCGTCTCCCCCGCCGCGAAGGCATCCATGATTTCCGCCTTCTCCCTGGGCTTCATTTTTCCGTGAAGGCTGGCGATCCGAAGCTCCGGAAAGACCTCCTTCCGCAGCCAGGCAGAATACTCCGTCACGCTCTTGACGTCATCCTGGGGGTTCTCCTCATTTTCATCCACCATGGGGCAGATCACAAAGACCTGCCTTCCTTCGGCCACGAGACGCCGGATGAAGGCGTTGATCCGCTCCCGCATCTCCTCCCCCACGGCGAAGGTCCGCACAGGCTTGCGCCCGGGAGGAAGCTCATCAATGATGGAGACGTCCAGCTCCCCGTAAATAAGCAGAGCCAGGGTCCGGGGGATGGGGGTTGCGGACATGACCAGCACGTGAGGACTTTTCCCCTTCTGGCTCAGGGCGGCCCGCTGCTGCACACCGAAGCGATGCTGCTCATCCGCCACCACCAGGGCAAGGGAATGAAATTCCGTCTTCTCCGAGAGGAGGGCATGGGTGCCCACCACCACATCCGCGAGGCCGCCGGAGATGGCCTCCTGCGTCCGGCGCTTTTCCGCGGCCTTCATTCCCCCCGTCAAAAGCGCCACGTGAAGCCCCAGGGGCTCCAGCATCTCAGAAAGGGTCTTGTAGTGCTGCTGGGCCAGAATCTCCGTAGGCGCCATGAAAGCTGCCTGGTGGCCGTTCTTGGCAGCAAGCCAGCAGCAGGCGGCGGCCACCACGGTTTTGCCGCTGCCCACGTCGCCCTGAACAAGGCGGCTCATGGGATGCTCCCCGGACATATCCCGAAAGGCGTCCTCCACCGCCCGCCGCTGGGCGGAAGTTGGGCGAAAAGGCAGTCCGCCGAAGAAGCTCTCCGGGTCCCGAAGGGAAAAGCTGAGGGCGTTTTTCCGGTCCCTGCCCGCCTTCATTCCGGCCATGGCGCAGCTTAAGACAAACAGCTCCTCAAAGATAAAGCGGCGGCGGGCGATATCCAGATCCCCGGGGCTTTTGGGAAAATGAATGTTCTCATAGGCGTAGCGGGCCCGGGCGAGGCCATGCTCGGCTACAACTCTTTTCGGCAAGGGATCCGGCAGCGTATCACCGCAGGCGTCCAGTCCCTGGCGCACCGCCCGCTGCATGAAATTCCGGGGGATCCCCGCAGCCAGACGATAAACCGGGACGATCCGCCCCGTCAGGGTGCCTGCCGCGCTCTCTTTTTCCGCCACAGGGTTTGTCAGCTCCGGCGCGCCGGGCTTCCCGCCCACGCGGCCGTAAAAATAATAGCTCTCCCCCACCTTCAGCTGATCCTTCATATAACTCTGGTTGAAGTAGGTAACAGCCATGGTATCATGCTCATCGATGATGGCAAGGCGCACGATGTCCAGCCCCCGGCGGATGCGGCTCAGTCTGGGCTGGGTGGCCACGGTGCCCAGAACACAGGCGCTCTCCCCTGGGATGAGTTCCCGAATGGGGACGATGACGCTGCGATCCTCATAGGCCCGGGGGAAGTAGCTCACCAGCTCCCCCAGGGTGGTGATCCCCAGCTTTTCCAGAGATTTCGCCCGCGTCTCTCCGATGCCCTTGATATAGCGCACATCGGTATTCAGGTCTGCAGACATCCTCGTGCCCCCTTTCTCCGTGCCTTCTTTTCCGTATTGTACCACGATTCCGGCGAAATGAAAAGCAGCGCCGAAAATGGAACAGACGATAGCACCTTCCGCTCCGCCACGCAAATAAAAGCATAAAAACAGGAATTCCCTATTGCAATCTCAAAGGGAGTATGATATATTTAACACATGAACACTTGTTCAAATGTTTGATTTTGTTTTCAGGAGGTTTTCTCAAATGAAAAAGACCTATAAAATCGATGTGGACTGTGCCAACTGCGCGGGCAAAATGGAAGAGGCTGCCAAGAAGACCGCCGGCGTCAAGGATGCCTCCGTCAACTTCATGGCGCTCAAGATGACCGTGGAATTTGAGGAGGGCGCTCAGCCCGCCGCCGTCATGCAGGAGGTCCTGAAAAACTGCAAAAAGGTAGAGGACGACTGCGAGATCTTCCTGTAAGCCGTGGGTTGGGATACGAATTACATCAACCGTTAAATTCAATTCCGGTTATTCGTCATAAGATTGCTATGCCGCAATGAATACCGATATTTACTCTTCGCAAATGCACCTCATCCGTCAGCTTCGCTGACACCTTCCCCTCAGAGGGGAAGGCTTTCGTTGCCGCATCCATCCCGTGATGATTCACGGACATTCCCAGATCGACCCCTGTAGGGTCCGTGCGCAAAACACGGGCGGATGTGGGCATCCGCCCCTACGGGTCAACACCCACGGAAGTCCTTTCACAGGAATCACGGAGGAAACTGACGGTCCCTGTGGTATTTGCAAACATATCACTCCGCCCAAGGGGCGGGAGGCTGGAAGTATGAACAAGAAACAGAAAACCATGCTGGTCCGCATCCTCATCGCGGCGGCGCTGGCAATTCTCTTTGCCCTGCTGCCGGTGACGGGCTGGCTGCGCTTCGGGCTCTTCATGATCCCCTACTTCACCGTGGGCTGGGACATTCTTCGGAAAGCCCTGAAGGGCATCAAAAACCGTCAGCCCTTTGACGAATGCTTCCTCATGGCCGTGGCCACCATCGGCGCCATCGCCCTGGGCGAGTACACCGAGGGCGTGGCGGTCATGCTCTTTTACCAGATCGGGGAGCTCTTTCAAAGCTATGCTGTGAATAAGAGCCGCCGCTCCATCAGCGCCCTCATGGACATCCGTCCGGACTACGCCAATATTGAGGGCGAGGACGGGACGCTATATCAGGTGGATCCCGAAGAGGTGGAAGTCGACAGCGTGATTGTCGTCCAGCCCGGAGAGCGGGTTCCCATCGACGGCACGGTGATCCGGGGACAGAGCTCCCTGAACACCGCCGCCCTCACCGGGGAGAGCCTTCCCAGGGATGTGGGCGAGGGCGACGAGGTGATCTCCGGCTGCATCAACATGACCGGCGTCCTCTGGATCAGGACCACCTGTGAATTCGGGGAATCCACCGTCTCCCGCATTCTGGAGCTGGTGGAGAATGCCAGCTCCGTCAAATCCAGGCCCGAAAACTTCATCTCCAAATTTGCCCGGATCTACACCCCGGCGGTGTGCTACTCCGCTCTGGCGCTGGCAATCCTTCCTCCGCTCTACGGCCTTGTGACCGGGGGCGGCGCCAACTGGGGGACCTGGATCTATCGTGCCCTGACCTTCCTCGTCATCAGCTGTCCCTGCGCCCTGGTGGTCAGCATCCCCCTCAGCTTCTTCGCCGGGATCGGCGGTGCCAGCCGCGCCGGCGTCCTCATCAAGGGCTCCAACTATATGGAGAGCCTGAGCCGGGTGAAGACCGTGGCCTTCGACAAGACCGGCACCGTCACCAAGGGGGTTTTCCGGGTGACGGAGCTTCATCCCCAGGGCATCGGTGAGCGGGAGCTTCTGGAAAAGGCTGCGTTGGCAGAGCACTATTCCCTCCACCCCATCAGCCGCAGCCTGAAGGAGGCCTGCGGAGAGGCCCTGGAGGAGAGTCGGGTCCGCGACGTGCACGAAAAGAGCGGCAACGGCGTCACCGCAACGGTGGACGAGGTGTTCACCGCGGTGGGCAACGACAAGCTGATGTCCAGTCTGGGCATTACCGCTCCCCCTGTTTCCGCACCCGGCACCGTGATCCATGTGGCCATCGGCGGCGCCTACGCCGGATACATCCTTATCTCCGACGAGGTGAAGCCCACAGCGGCGGAGGCCATTTCCCGTCTCAAAAAGGCCGGGGTCACCCGGAATGTGATGCTCACCGGCGACCGGAGGAGCGTGGCGGAAAAGGTAGCAAAGGAGCTGGGCATTGACGAGGTCCACGCAGAGCTTCTGCCCAAGGATAAGGTAGAGCTGGTGGAGGGTCTCCTCATCCAGCGGAAGGCGGGCAGCACCCTTGCCTTCGTAGGGGACGGCATCAACGACGCTCCGGTGCTGACCCGGGCCGATGTGGGCATTGCCATGGGGGCCCTGGGCTCCGACGCCGCCATCGAAGCCGCCGACGTGGTGCTGATGGACGACGATCCCGTAAAGATCGCCAAGGCCATCGCCATTGCCAGAAAGTGCCTGCGTATCGTCTATGAGAACATCTATTTTGCCATCGGCGTGAAGCTGCTGTGCCTCCTGCTGGGGGCCACCGGTCACGCAGGCATGTGGCTTGCCATCTTCGCCGATGTGGGGGTCATGGTGCTGGCCGTGCTGAACGCCATCCGCGCCCTGGATACCCGCCGCCTGTAAGGAGAAACGATGAATCCAAACAACGAAAACAGAACCGAATGCTGTGAAACCACAGAGGTCCACCCGGATCTACTGGATCTCGTGAATCGCACCCTGCCCGATGAGGACAGCCTCTACGATCTGGCGGAGCTTTTCAAAATCTTCGGGGATTCCACCAGGATCCGTATCCTCTTCGTCCTCTTTGAGGCGGAGGTCTGCGTCTGCGACCTGGCGGAGGCCCTACGGATGACCCAGTCCGCCATCAGCCACCAGCTGGCCATCCTGAAAAAGAGCAAGCTGGTGAAGTCTCGCCGGGAGGGCAAGAGCGTCTTCTACTCCCTGGCGGACAACCATGTGCGCACCATCATCAGCCAGGGCATGGAGCATATCATGGAATAGAACCCGTTCACAAAAAAAGGGCGTGTTGCAAAAAGGAAAACAGGACGCGCAAGCACTGTTTTTTCGTAGGGGA
>CAMNAO010000069.1 GCA_946531435.1 uncultured Clostridia bacterium | reverse complement strand
CGAGCGGAGCGAGGTCGGATGAGGTGGAGACGAGAGCCCGTTTGCTGAAGGTATATAACTCACGGGCGATCACAGATCGCCCCTACGGGGTGGCGCGGCATTGCCCCGTCGTAGGGGCGAACTGCGTTCGCCCGTTTGCTGAAGGTATATAACTCACGGGCGATCACAGATCGCCCCTACAGGGTGACGCGGCATTGTCCCCGTCGTAGGGGAGGGGCTTGCCCCTCCCGAAGCTTTTCCGCATATAGGGCGGGCCGTCGAGGGCCCCGTCCCCAAAGCCTTCCCCCTGGGGCCCAGCGTGGCCGGGATCTATGATCCCGTGCCACGGTGAGGTGCCTTGTGCTGGAAGGTGTCGCGCCAGCGGCGTGACGGATGAGGGGTTCCCCGTCCCTCCGAACGGAAGTCTCTCTTGCTATTCTTATAGGTACGGATTGCCACGTCGCCCGTTGGGCTCCTCGCAATGACAGAGGAAAATCGGCAACCGCAGCGGCTTCCCGACCCGCATGTCATTGCGAGGAGGAGCGTAGCGACGACGTGGCAATCCGTACCTTCGTTCCTCCGTCCATAAAACCGCGCCCCCCCGTCCTAACAAAATCGGAGCCCAGCGCAGCGGGTCCGATTTTGAAGGCGACGAGACGGGGTGTGGGTGAGGCGAGGGCAACGGCCCGCGCCGAACGATTCACCCCGTACGAGAAGCTAATTGTCGGCCCGATTGTAGCCGTTTTTCATGTGCTGACTGGCGATGAGCAGCACCTTGTTCAGTACCTGGGTGCTCTTTTCTCTGGCCATGGCGGCCAGCTTCTCATTGGCCTCCTTCAGAAGACCAAGATCTCCGGTCTCCGAAAGCTTCCGGTCGTACTCGCCGAGGATCCGGCGGCCCTCCGTCATCACGGTGTTCTGATAGCGCTCGATCTCCTGGATGGAGCTGCCGTAGTTGTGATCCGCCAGGGCGCCGATGAGCCTGCTTGCCCAGTAGAAATTCTCCGTGGAGACGTCGGTGGTGACCTCTGAGAGGTACTTCGGCATATTGGGCACGTTGGGATACACCGGCAGAAGGGCGTCAAAGGCGGGGGAGCCGAAGCAGATCCACTCCACGCCCCGGATCCCGGCGGGCAACCCCGGCCGGATCTGGCAGATGGAGGTGACGCCGGTGCGGTTGATGCCGATGGGGCGGTAGATGCCCTTTTTCCCGGTCTCCTGGCTGGAATAGGGGTTATAGGGGGTGCCCTGGTAGTAGGAGGAGAGGAGATACTTCACGTCCTCCACCGCCACCTTCCGGTCCGGCACCAGGGACCAGGGAAGGTCGTCGCTCTCGGGGCCGAAGTCGGCGCCCTCCCCCTCCCAGGTGTAGGAGCGGGGGCAGAGGTAGCGGCCCATGAACCAGGCCCGGGGCGTGTTGTAGATGTGGTCCATATCGGTGTGGGAGCCGAAGATATCCCGGGGATTACAGCGCCCCTCCTGGTTGAGGTCCAGGCGGTTTTTCATGATGAACTCCCGCAGATCCCCGGAGCAGAGGTGGGCCTTCTTCGCCCCGAAGGCGTCCTCAAAGTCGAATTCGTCCATGCCGAACTGGTTGGGATTCAGGACACAGACCTCGTCCGGCACTCTCCTGGCCATCCAGTGGTGGCCGCCGATGGTCTCCAGCCACCAGACCTCGTTTTCGTCGTTGAAGGCGATGCCGTTGGACTCATAGGTGCCGTATTCCTCCAAAAGGGCGGCCAGCCGCTCCACGCCCTCACGGGCAGAATGGATATAGGGCAGCACCAGGACCACGATGTCCTCCTCGCCGATGCCGCCGGGGCGGTCCTTCTCCCGGCGGCTTCTGGCCTTTTCATAGCGAACCAGGGGATCGGCGGCCAGCACCCGGGGATTGGAGGTGATGGTCTCGGTGGCGGTCATGCCCACGCCGGCGGCGTTGATGCCTGTGGCGGCCCAGATGCCGTTCTTGGGGTCCACACTGGGGCAGGCGGTGTAGCGCATGGGATTTTCGGGCAGGGAAATCTCCAGATGGGAGATCACACTTTTGTAGAGGCGGGGCTGCTTCTCCGGCTCCACAACCACCAGCTTTTTGACGTCAAAGAAGCCGTCGTCGGTGCGGGCGATCATGGTGGAGCCGTCGTTGCTGGCCCCTTTGCCCACGAGAATGGTTGTACAGGACATGGATGTTTCCTCCTGAAATGATGATAGATGAATGGAATGGATAAAAGGCAGAAGTCATGTTCCTTGCCTTTTCGTAGGGGAGGGGCTTGCCCCTCCCGAGACTTTTCCGCATATAGGGCGGGCCGTCGAGGGCGCCGGCCCCAAAGCCTTCCCCTGGAGGGGAAGGTGGCCGAGCGGAGCGAGGTCGGATGAGGTGGAGACGAGAGCCCGTTTGCTGAAGGTATATAACTCACGGGCGATCACAGATCGCCCCTACAGGGTGACGCGGCATTGTCCCCGTCGTAGGGGAGGGGCTTGCCCCTCCCGTGTTTCCTGCCCTCGTCGTGTCCGTGTCGCGGGCTTGCATGTCATTGCGAGGAGGAGCGCAGCGACGACGTGGCAATCCGTACTCACGTCTCCTGATGCAGCACTATCGTTCCCGGTCCTCTACCAGGTCCCCCCGGCGGAGCAGAAGCCCCCCCAGCGCGCCGATGAAGACGCCGGCCAGGGTGCCGCTGACAAGCAGCAGGGGGTAGTACCAGAGAAGGGCGGGGGTCTCCAGCAGCAGGGCCGCCATGAGTACCTGGCCCAGGTTGTGGGTCACGCCCCCCAGCACACTGACCCCCAGGGGGGAGAGCCAGCCGGTTTTCTTCACAAGACTCATGACCGCAAGGCTCAGCACCGCCCCCGCAAGACTATAAGCCAGGGCGGGAAAGCTCCCAAAGAGGAGGGAGACCGTCACCACCCGCACAAGGGAGATGGCCGCGGCGGAAAGGGGTCCCAGCCAGTAAAGGGCGCAGACCACCGCCACGTTGGCGAGGCCCAGCTTCACCCCGGGGATGCCGGGGGAGGGCAGCAGGGATTCCAGATAGGAGAGCACCAGGGCCAGGGCCGCCAGCAGAGCCAGCCGGGTCAGCCGTTTTGTCCGCTTCATGGCAGATCCACCCCGCTCTCCTCACCCCCCTCGATGGTGATGACCACCCGGTGGGGCAGGCAGACGATGCTCTCATGCTGCCGGGAGATGGCGCCGAAGCCGATGCAGAGCTTGTCGGGGCAGTCCGCCTCGGTGACCCGGGCGGCGCCCTCCGCGATGACGAGCAGATTTTCTCCCCCGTCATAGCCGGGGATGACAACCTGCCGGTCCCGGGAGAGGGGATAGCGCCCAAACTGGGCGCCGTCCACGGTGACCACCGCCACGCCGCCCCGGGGCATGAGCCCCAGGGCGAGCCAAAGAAGCGCCGACAGGATCAGAAGCCCCAGGATCAGAAGAAGATCCCGGCGTATGCGGAACTTTTGTTTTCCTTCCTCCGTCATGGGGGCTCAATCCTCCTGCCGCAGCTCCCGGAACATGCGGACGGCGGCGGAGAAGTCGTCGATGGCGTCGGAGATGACCTCCGGCTTTGTCATATCCACCCCGGCCACCAGGAGGCTGTCCAGGGGACTCTTGGAGCCGCCGCAGCGCAGGAAGTCAAGATAGCCCCGGATGGCGGCGGGGTCGCCGGATTCCAGCTTCTTTACGATGGAGGAGGCGGCGGAGATGCAGGTGGCGTATTTATAGACGTAGAAGCGGCGATAGAAGTGGGGGATCCGCATCCACTCCAGACGGATCTGGGAATCGCAGGCCACTCTGGGCCCGAAGTAGCGGCGGATGAGGCCGTAGTAAAGCTCGTTCAGCGTATCCTGGGTCAGGGGCACGCCCTTGGCGCAGAGGCCGTGGAACTCCTGCTCAAACTCCGCGAACATGGTCTGGCGGAAGAGGGTGCCCTTGTAGGTCTCCATGAGCTGATCCAGGATGCTGAGCTTTTCCTCCCGGCTCTGGGACTCCTTCAGCTTCCGGTGGCAGAGCAGGAGCTCATTGACGGTGGAGGCCACCTCCGCCACGAAGATGGTGTAGTTTGCGTCCTGGGGCGTGTTGGCGGTCTTGGAGAAGTAGCTGTGCATGCTGTGGCCGCACTCGTGGGCCAGAGTGGAGACGGAGTCGATCGTGCCGGTGAAGTTCATCAGAATGAAGGGGTCGGTGTCGTAGGAGCCCGAGGAATAGGCGCCGCCGGCCTTGCCGTCGGAGGGGTAGACGTCCACCCAGCGCTTCTCCTTCAGGCCCTTTTCCAGGGTGTCGTGATACTCCTTCCCGAAGATTTCCACGGTCTTCAGGACCTCCTCCACCGCCTCCTCATAGCTGTACTTCGATGAGGCGGCGGGCACCAGGGGGGCGTACACGTCGTAAAGGTGCAGCCTGGGCACTCCCAGCGCCTCCCGTTTCAGATCGTAGTAGTCGTACATGGCCTCCATCCGGGCGTTCACGGTGGAGATCAGGTTGTCGCAGATCTGGGGGGTCACCTCGTCGTCGAAGGTGGCGGCCTCCAGCACGCTTTCATAGCCCGCCACCTTGGCCCGGGCGTGCTGCTCCTTGGCGTAGGCGTTCAGAAGGGCGGCGAAGGTGTTGCCGAACTGGTCATAGGTCTTGTAGAGGGTGTTGAAGGCGGCTTTGCGCACCCGGCGGTCCGTTGAGGCCATCAGGGTGGTGTAGGTGCTGTCCCGGACCTGGATCTTCTCTCCGTTTTCGCCCCGGATGGTGCCGAAGCGCAGGTCCGCGCCGGCGAAGACGGCCCGGATCTCCCGCTGGGAATTGAAGCCCTCGCCCAGGTCGGCCAGCAGCTTCTCTCCCTCGTCGGAGAGGGTGTGGGGAGCGTAGCGGCGGATGGAGTAGAGGCTGCGGCGATAGGCCTCCAGCCCCTTTACTTCACGGTACCAGCTCTCCAGCGTTTCCTCGGGAATGCGGATGATCTGGGGACCCAGGAAGGAGGCGGCGGCCTGGAAATCCACGATGACCTTCCACACCCGGCCCTGCAGGGCCTGGGCCTCGTTGTTGCCCTTGTCCACGTCGCTCTCCCGGGTGACGTATTGCCCCAGACGGTCAAGCTGCCGGTAGAGCCGGGTCTCCTCCTCCAGAGCGGTCAGCAGGTTCTCCCCGCTCTCTTCCAGGGTCCCGTCAAAGCGGGCATAGGCGGCGATGGCTTCCGCCGCCTCTTTGAGGGCGGCCTCAAAGGCCTCTCTGGAGGGGTAGACTGCCGTGGGGTCCCATTTGTATTTGTCCAAAATCTCACTGCGTTTCATAGCTTACCTCACTTTTTTACGGCCGAAGGCCGGTGAAATCCTGCTCCCATTATAGCAGAGGGAAAGCGGCCTTGTAAAGGGCGACGAACCGGGGGATACGCCCCTCGCAGGGGCGATCTGCGATCGCCCGTTTGATGGCACCCCGTAGGGGCCGGCGCCCTCGACGGCCCGCGATGAGGGACGGGGTTATGTGGGACGATGAGGGCGGAGCCGAAGGCGGAGGGATCGTCCCCTACGGGATCTGCTGCGTTCTTATTCCTGTCCCGTAGGGGCGATCTGTGATCGCCCGCCTGATCAGCACCTTGTAGGGCCGGCGCCCTCGACGGCCCGCGAAAAAGGCAGAGGACGGGGGATGCGGATTGCCACGACCAGTCTGCGGACTGGTCTCGCAATGACAGAGAATTCTTGACAGCCGCAGCGGCTGCCCTAATCAGCATGTCATTGCGAGGAACCGGCCATAAGGCCGGTGACGTGGCAATCCGTTTCCCTTTTGATAGGGTTTTCAACGCAACAAGACTGTAGACAAACCCCGGTACAAGGGGAAAGAGTATATAGAGTAGCGGGGGAG
>CAMNAO010000068.1 GCA_946531435.1 uncultured Clostridia bacterium | reverse complement strand
TCGCCTTTTTCCGCCACAGGCGGCGGCGAGGGAACGGCTCCTCGCAATGACATGCGGAAGGGGATAGCCGCAGCGGCTGCCCCACATTCACAAGCATATCCCTGCCAAACGGTCCTTTACGGCTCCTTTTTTACCATATACCCCACCCGCGCGGAGCGATACACATGCTCCATCCGCTTCATGGTCGGGTCGGGCTTGGGCCGGTTATCCGGGATCCCCAGCTTCTCCTTGGTATAGCGCCAGGGCAGCCTGCCCATGGCGGCCTCACGGTCGTTTTCCAGGTTCTCCCCCGCCAGAACCTCCTGACAGCAGGCGATGATGTCGTCGATCTGGGCCATGCGCCTGAGTCCCCCGTGGGCGTCAAACATCATGGTATCCGGCGCAAAACGTTCCCTGACCTTCAGATTCCGCTCCAGGGCGGCCTGGGGTGTGCCCACGGTACCCAGGCTGTCGCCGCAGTAGGCCACATGGTTTTTGGCGTCGTAGAAGCAGCAGGAGCCTTTGGTATGGCCGGGGAGGTGGACCACCTCCAGGGTGACGCCGCCGAGGTCGATGAGGTCCCCGTCCCGGATGGGCTTGAAGTCCTCCACCGTGGGCTTCACCTTATAATAATGCTCCCGGCAGTAATGGATCATGTCCCAGTCGAAGTTGGCAAAGAGCACCAGATCCGCGTCGTCGCTGAGAAGACGGCGATCCTCGTTGGTCTGCCACTTGAAGTCCTCTTTGTCCAGCTCCAGGGGGTGCATATACCGCTCGTCAAACTGCATGCAGCCGGACATGTGGTCGATGTGGTTGTGGGTCTGGAGGCAGAGGATGGGCTTTTTGTTCTTCCCCTCCAGAATCACCTCCTCGATATAGCGGCGAAGGCCCGCGGTGCCTGCGGTGCCGCTGTCGATGACGGCCACCTTCTCCGTCCCCTCCACCAGGCCCAGATGGGTATAGGAGTTGGGGATGCCGGGGTTGTAGCCATAGCTCTCGGTGATGAGCCAGGACTGGTCATTGAGGCGAATGTGAGAGAAAATGGAAAAATCGTTGAGCTCAGGTTTCATGCCGTTCTCCTTTCCGATGGTCCTAAGTCCTTCAGGTACTTTATCAATGGCAGTATAACATGAAAGCAGGCTGCGGAAACGCACAAGAAATTGACAAATCCCCGGGGTTTTGGCATAATACGGGGAGAATCATGACATAAAGGAGCTTCGGCATGGGCAAGGTATTGGCCGTCTGCGTCAGCGACCGCAGAGGGATCCAGAAGAAGAATGTTTTCAGCGGGGAGTTTACCCCCCAGTGGGGCATTGTTGGCGACGCCCACGGCGGCAACTGGCACCGGCAGGTGAGTCTTCTCGGCGCCGACAAGATCGCGGCCTTCAACGAAAAGGGCGCGGGGGTGGAGCCCGGCGCCTTTGGGGAGAATCTGGTGGTGGAGGGCTTTGACTTCCGCACCCTGCCGGTGGGGACCCTGCTGCGCTGCGGCAGCGTCCTTCTGGAGATCACCCAGATCGGCAAGGAGTGCCACAACCACTGCGCCATCTATCAGAAGATGGGCGACTGCATCATGCCCCGGGAGGGGGTCTTCGCCCGTGTCCTGGAGGCGGGGCGCATCTCCGTGGGGGACGAGATGGCGATTGAAGTCCGCAGCGCCCCCCGCCCCTGGCAGGCGGCGGTGATCACCCTCAGCGACAAGGGCTCCCGGGGCCAGCGGGAGGATAAAAGCGGCCCCGCCATCGTAAAACGGCTCACCGAGGCCGGTTATGAGGTCATTGAGGCCATTCTGATCCCCGACGAGCCCGTCCTTTTGAAGGCCAACCTCATCCGCCTCTGTGACCAAAGGCACCCGGATCTGATCCTCACCACCGGCGGCACCGGCTTCAGCCCCCGGGATACCACGCCCGAGGCCACCCTGGCGGTGGCGGAACGAAACGCCCCCGGCATCAGCGAGGCCATGCGGGCCGCCAGCATGAAGATCACGCCCCACGGCATGCTCTCCCGGGGTGTCAGCGTCATCCGCGGCAATACCCTCATCATCAACCTTCCCGGCAGCCCCAAGGCCTGTATGGAGAACATGGACGTCTTCATGAACACCATCCCCCACGCCATGGGCCTTCTGCGCTCCGCCGTGGAGGACTGCGCGCAGCTGTGAGAGAAGAGATCACGCCCCCCCGGGAGGCGCTGGCGGTCCTGCAAAAGATCGAGGAAGCCGGGGGCAGAGCCTATCTGGTGGGCGGCTGCGTGCGGGACGCCCTGCGGGGCGCGGCCCCGAAGGACTGGGACCTCTGCAGCTCCCTGCCCGCCCGGCGGATCATGGAGCTTTTCGGCGAAAAGGCCCTTCCCACCGGCTTAAAGCACGGCACCGTCACGGTGCGGGCAGGGGCCCAGTCCTTTGAGGTCACCACCTTCCGCATCGACGGGGAGTACCGGGACGGAAGGCACCCCGCCTCCGTCACCTTTACCCCCTCTCTGACGGAGGATCTGAAGCGGCGGGACTTTACCCTGAACGCCATGGCCTGGCACCCCCGGGAGGGGCTCACGGACCCCTTTGGCGGGGAAAACGACCTGAAGGCGGGTCTCATCCGCTGCGTGGGGGAGCCGGAGCAGCGCTTTCGGGAGGATGGCCTGCGGATCCTGCGGGGCCTGCGCTTTGCCTCTCAGCTGGGCTTTGCTTTAGAGGAGAAGACCGGCAGGGCCCTTTTGGAGGAGCGGGCGCTTCTCGACCGGGTCAGCCGGGAGCGGGTGCGGGACGAGCTTACAAAAGCCCTCTGCGGCGAGCATATTCGCCCCCTGCTCTTGGAGTACCGGGAGGTCTTCGCCCAGGTGATCCCGGAAATCCGCCCCATGTTCGACTTCGACCAGCACAGTCCCTGGCATATTTACGACGTGTGGACCCACACCGCCGCGGTGGTGGAGGCGGTGCCGCCGGAAGACCCCGCGCTGCGCCTCGCCGCCCTCCTCCATGACATGGGCAAGCCCGCCAGCTTCCGCTTGGATGAAAGCGGGCGGGGCCACTTCCCCGGCCACGACCGGCTGGGAGCGGAGCAGGCGGAAGGGGTACTGCAAGGGCTGCGCTATGACCGGGGAACCACGGAAGCCGTGACCACCCTCATCCGCTGGCACGACACCCATCCCGCGCCGGAGGAGGCGAATCTGCGCCGCTTTCTCCACCGGCTGGGCAGGGAGCGCTTTTTCCAACTATTGACCCTGATGGCGGCGGACGACCGGGCAAAAAACGAAAAGAGTGCCCGGGGGGCCGCCGTCTACGAAAAAATGCGCCGCATGGCCGAGGGCATTCTGGAAAGAGGGGACTGCCTTTCGCTGGGGCAGCTGGCCGTCAGCGGCGAGGATCTCATAGACCTGGGCATTGCCCCCGGCCCGGCCCTGGGCGAGGTCCTCGGGCGGCTTTTGGACGCGGTGCTGGCGGATCCCGCCCTCAACCGGCGGGAGATCCTGCTGAAAATGGCGGCAAAGACGCCGTCCGATTAAACACGCACATTCTCCCCGGAGGAGCAGGGCAAGTCCTGCCGCCGGGGAGCTTTTTCTCTTTCCCGGGGCGATTTCAGGCAAAAAAGCCCTGTTTTCTCTTTTCAAGGGGCGAAAAAAGGTTTATACTTTTCCCCGGTCGATTTCAATGGGAGACACAGTTCCCCCTTCCCGAAAGGACTTCCGGCCGTGGGAAGCCTCCCGGCCCGCGCTCTTTTACCAGGATCGAGGTATTTCTTTTATGTCGTTCAAAAAACTGCCCCCGCTGCTCTCAAAAGCCCTCTCCGGCGTCCCTCGGGGACTTGCCGCATTCCTTCTCCCCCTCCTTTTCTGGGAGGGGCTTCTCAGGACCGTTACCGGTGCGGGATGGATGGGACTTTTGTACTCCGCCCCCTTCCTTCTGGCGCTGTCCCTCCTCTGCACCGCCCTATCCGCCTGGGAGAAAAAGCTTCCCAGACATCTTACGGGGGGCGCTCTGCTGCTCCTGCTCTTCGCCTACTACCTTTCCCAGATCATTTACTTTCGTACCTTTGGCTCCCTCTACACCGTATCCATGATGGGCATGGGCGGCGACGCCCTTCTCAACTTCGGCTGGGCCCTGGGGGATGTTCTGAAAGGGGCACTTCCCGTTCTGCTGCTCAGCTGCCTGCCCCTGCCCGCGGTCGCCCTCCTGCGGCGGCGAAGGGAAAGGGGCGGCGTCTCCCTTCCGGGGCGCGGTCTAATGCTCCTTCTGGCCATCGCCGTATGGATCGGCGGTGTGGGCCTTCTGCGTCTTTTCGGTACGGACCGGCTGGGCCCCTATTACGTCTATCGGGATCCCTATGCCGACACCGACAGCTCCTCCGACAAGCTGGGGGCGCTGCCCACCACCCTTCTGAGCGGGGCCCGCTACCTCTTTGGCAGCGGGGAAAGCGTTACCGTCTCCGCCTCTGAGGCCGCCCTTCCGCTCCCTGCCATCCCCAGGCCCGCCGCCGCCTCAGAGGACCCGGAGCTGCCGGAAGGTGAGGGGCAGAAGGACTACGGCATGAACATCCGGGAGGAGATCGATTTTTCCGCCCTGGAAGCCAAGGCGAACAGCGAGGAGCTTCGGACCCTCTGCCGCTATTTTGCAGGCGTGGAGGGGACGCGGAAAAACGAATACACCGGCCTTCTGGAGGGCTATAACCTCATCTACATCTGCGCCGAAAGCTATTCCCCCGCCGCGCTGGACCCCAGAGTCACCCCCACTCTCTGCAAAATGGCCGGCAGCGGGATCGTCCTCAGCAATTACTACAACAGCTATCTGAACACCACCACCAACGGGGAATTCACCTTCCTGACCGGGCTGTGGCCGGACGTCAACGGCGCCACAAGCCACGGAAGCCACACCGGCTCCTTCAATCTCATCCGGGAGAACTTCATGCCCTACAGCCTGGCGCGCATTTTCCGGGAGGAGGGAGCGGAGAGCTTCGCCTACCACGGATACTACGGGGAGTACTACAATCGGAAGGGGACCCACACCGCCCTGGGCTATGAAGCCAAGTTCATGGACGCGGGCCTCTCCTTCTCCTCCATCTGGCCCACCTCGGACCGGGAGCTTCTGGACCAGACCATGGCCGACTATCTGGATTTGGACCGCTTCCACGCCTACTACATGACCTTCAGCGGCCACGGGCCCTACAACGAAAGCAACGTGATCGCCGCCCGCAATCTCGACGCCGTCCGGGAGCTTCTGGAGGACGATGAGGACTATTCCTACAACGCCCTCTGCTACCTGGCCTGCAATCTGGAGCTGGAGCGGGCGATGGCGGATCTTCTGGATGCCCTGGAGGAGACAGGCAAGCTGGACCGGACCCTGATCGTCCTCGCCGGGGACCACTTCCCCTACTACCTCAGCTACCGGGGCTTCCCCGAGGAGATCCGGCTTTCGGAGGAGGGGGCGGAGCTCTACCACTCCGGCTGCATCCTCTACTTCACCGGGCTGGAGGAGCCGATCCGCAATGACGCCTATTGCTGCAACGTGGACATTCTCCCCACCGTACTGAATCTTTTGGGCATCGACTACGACTCCCGTTTAATCCCGGGACAGGATATCTTTTCCGACGGCGTCCATATGGCCCAGCTCTATAACCGGGAATTCATCACGGAATACCTTACCTGGATGCCCTCCGCGGAGATCCGGACCTGGTCTGAGGCCGCCGGCCTTTGGACGGAGGAGGAGAAGGAGAACTATCTCAATTACATGACCCGGTTGGCGGATAACCGCTACGGGCTCTCCCTGGACATCGTCTCCACCGACTTTTACCGCTTCGTGTGGGAGGAATCGGGGCTGCCGACAGAATAAGAAGGGCGTGTTGCAAAATGCAAATGTGAGTCTAAACGCAGCCCTTATACCGTAGGGG
>CAMNAO010000067.1 GCA_946531435.1 uncultured Clostridia bacterium | reverse complement strand
GGGCCTTGATGGTGATGCCCCGCTCCCGCTCCAGCTCCATATTGTCCAGGATCTGATCCTCCATCTCCCGCTGGGAAACCGCGTTGCACATCTCCAGAAGCCGATCCGCCAGGGTGGACTTGCCGTGGTCGATATGGGCGATGATGGAGAAATTGCGGATCCGTTCCTGCTCTGTCATGCTTCCCTCGCATCCTCCGTCTCTCTGAGACGGTTCAATAATTCCTGATATGTGCCCTTAAGCAGCTGCTTTTCCTCCGGGGCGATGGGCGCGCCGAAGGAAATCTCATGGGTAAGGGCGGTCTCCGCCTCCATGCGCTGCCGCTCCAGAAAAAGGCGGTCCGAAAGGGGCATTTCCTCCCCCAGAGCGGCGGCCATCGTCTGGGTGAGAAGGGCCAGAGACGCGGCGATGCCCCGCTGGACAGCCCTGCCGCCCTCCGGTCCCGCCGCCGTCATGGCGCTGCGAAGCAGAAGATCCACAGCGGCCAGCTGCTGCCGCATGCTGCGGCTGCCCCAGAGCTCCTCATCCTCCGGCCCCCTGAGGGGCAGCGGGTTCTCCCGAATGCCGCCCATGCCCAGCATATAATCCGCCGTGACGCCGTAGTAGGCGCAGGCCCGCTCCACAAACTCCAGCCGCGGCTCCCGAATTCCCTTTTCATAGTGGCTTAAAAGAGCCTGAGAGATGTTGAGATCCCCCGCCACCTTTCGCTGACTGAGGCCATTCTCCCGCCGAAGGGCGGAGAACATTGCCGCAAATTTCATATCGAATCACCCATATTATACAAATTGTATATATTATAGCGGTTTCATGCCGATTTGTAAACCACGAAATTGTACTCGTATCAAGCTTTTTCTTGACAGCAGGTCGGAACTTGGGATACAGTAAAGCAGAGCGGAACCAGGTCCGCTCTGCTTTCAATTTTGAATTGTCTCAGACCACCAGTGTCATGACCAGGGTCAGCGCCGCAAAAGCGATGGCCGCCCACTTGGTCCAGCGGGCCAGACGGGCATCCAGGCTGGCGTTGCGGTTCTTGGCGAGATAGGACTCGCTGCCGCCGGAGATGGCGGTGAGGCCGGACTTCTTCCCGCTCTGAAGCACCACGATGCAGACGAGGACCAGACAGGAGATGAGATGCAAAATGGAGAGCGCAATAACCATTGAAATCTATCCTTTCGTTCTAAGACGGGTTTTTCGGTTCAAAACCAAAGCCTTATTATATTAGCATAGCTTTTCTCCGGATGCAAGGAGAATTTTACGATTTTTTGAGTTATGGAGGCATTTATGCTGTTCGATACCCACGCCCACTATGACGCAAGCCAGTTTGACGAGGACCGGGAGGCGTTGCTGGCCTCTATGGAGGAGGCCGGGGTGGGCCTCATTCTCAGCCTGGGCACGGATTTGGAGACCTCCCGCTTCAACGTGTCCCTCGCCCACCGCTGGCCCTTCCTCTACGCCGCCGTGGGTTACCACCCGGAAGAGGCGGAAACGTTTACGGAGGCAGGCTTTTCCGAGATCCGCCGGCTGGCCATGGAGGAGCCGAAGGTCCGTGCCATCGGTGAAATCGGGCTGGACTACCACTATGCGGACGGCGCTTCGCCGGAAGTGCAGCAGGCGCTTTTCCATCGGCAGCTGGAGCTGGCGGAGGAACTGGACCTCCCCGCCGTGGTCCACAGCCGGGACGCCACGAGAGACACGCTGGAGGTCATCGCCGCCCATCCCAAGGTCCGGGGCGTGCTGCACTGCTTCGGGGAGAGCCGGGAGACCGCAAAGCTGCTCCTGGACCTGGGCTGGTATCTCTCCTTCACCGGCTCCGTCACCTTTAAAAACGCCCGCAAGGCCCCGGAGGTGGCGGCAACAATGCCCCTGGACCGGCTGATGCTGGAGACGGACTCCCCCTATATGGCCCCGGTTCCCCTGCGGGGGCACCGGAACGACTCCCGCAATCTGCGTTACATCCGGGATTTCATCGCCGCCCTTCGGGGGATGGATCCCCAGGAGCTGGAAAAGATCACCTGGGAAAACGGCAAGCGCTTTTTCGGGATTGCGTAGGCAGGGACGCCCTCTGTCGCATCTCTATGGCACACAGCGGACGGCCCCGCAAGGTCGTCCGCTGTTTTTGTGTCAGCTTGTGTATTATGTCAGCCCGTTCTTCTCCGTCTCCTCCGCCGAATGGGGATGGGGCAGGCTCCAACGGTAGTGGGCGGAAAGGCAGCGCACCGTTACCACCAAAAGCGACCCTGCCGCCATGGCGGGCACTGCGGGGATCACCCGCCACAGAAGTCCGCAGGCCAGGGCGCCCAGGAGAGAGGCCACGGCATAGACATGCTTCACAAAGATATAAGGCGGCTGCTGGGCCAGCACATCCCGCAGGACGCCGCCGCCAACCCCGGTGATGACGCCCACGAAGGAAAGGAGAAAGAGATTGTCCCCCTGCCCCGCCAAAAAGGCGGTGCGGACGCCCACCACGGTAAAAACGCCCAGACCCAGGGAGTCCATCAGAAACAGCGTGAAATCGTAAAGCCGATGATGGTGGTTCAGCGCCCGCCGCACCGCCGTAAGAAAGATGGCCAGGCTGCACAGCACCGAGACAATGCTGTATACCGGGTCGCGGAAGGTGGCGGGGGGCGTTATTCCCAGCACCAGATCCCGCAGGATACCGCCGCCCACCGCGGTAATAAGGCCCAGAATCACCACCCCGAAGAGATCCATGTTCTTTTTGATGGCCGTCATGGCGCCGGAGACGGAGAAGGCCACCGTGCCGATGATCTCCAGCACAAAGAGAAAGGTTTCCACGAAAAACCGCCGTCCTTTCAAAGAAGGGTACGGCGGCTATCCTATCACATTTGGAAGGGATTCGCAAGCGCATTTTGGGATCATCCGTTCTGCAATTCCCACAGGCCTTGCTCCCAGGCCGTCTCCTCCGGCCAGCCTGTGGTATCAAAGCTGTCACGAACGCAGCGGAAGAAGAAGTCCAGCTTCCGGAGGCACGGGAAAGGAAGCGTATACTCCGTCCCCGCCCGGCCGTCCATCGTGGCCGACATCAATTCCCCCATCAGCGTTGCCCGGTCCTCCAGCGGATTGTGGGCCCCGTAGCTGTAGGCAAAGTACTCGTAATACCTGTCGTACATCTCCAGCTCCAGGCCTTCATCATCCCAGGCATACCGGAAGCCGTCCGGATTCAGGGCCATCCATGCCTCATCGCTGTAAAGGTGCCCCTCCTCGTTGGCCGCCACGTACTGCACGCGCCAGTCGATGAGATGGGTGATCTCATGGGTCAGCGTGTAGGGCAGCATATCGATCTGGACGTCATCCTCCGCATCCAGGCAGAGGCAGCTCCGGGCCGCGCCCATTACAGGGCTCTCCTCCTGGATCCGGGTGACATAGCCCATGCCCACGGGGCTGAAGCCGACGATATAGAAGTCCAGACGCGTGTAGACGCCATACACCAGCTGATCGAAAAAGCCCTCCGGATAGACGGCCATGGTCGCATCCATCCGGAAAAGGGCACGCTTCACAAGAACCGGATCGCACTGGGGCACATTGCCCGCGTCCCAGATCCAGCGGGGCACCAGGTCGCCGATATGGATCCACACCCCGTAGCGGTTCCCGATCTCCGCAGCCAGCTCATAGCACTCCTTAAGCTCGGCGATCTCACCATACCGGATCTCCTGCCGATGGGCGGCGCTGTTGTCGTTCTGCAGGCTGAGGGTGACGGGGGTCCGGTCCGGCATATTGTCCGGATCCTCCGGGAATACCTCTCCATGGGCGGCCTCTGCCGTTTCCGGCGGAGGATTCTCGGAAGCGCCGATCTTCTCGGGATCGTCGGCCTCTGTCCGGGAAGACAATGCCGCGGCAGAGGTCTCTTCGGGCGGCGCCGCTTCGTTGTGTCCACTCTCTATCGCTCTATCCCCGGTCTCCGGCAGGGTCGGGCCCCCACAGGCGGCAAGGAGAAGAGCCAGCAGGATTCCCAGCAGCAGGGACAGCGCTCTTTGCATGATCTTCATCTGCTTCGTCTCTGTTATCATTTTCCTTTTCAAGGAAGGAACAGCCACTCCGCCAGCTCCGCCACGGTTTTGAAATAGCGGTCGGAATGTCGGCGCATGAAGTCTTCAATCATGGTAATATCATTGGCCCAGCCCGCTGCGGCAAAGCTCA
Source organism: uncultured Clostridia bacterium (assembly GCA_946531435.1). Classification (GTDB taxonomy): domain Bacteria; phylum Bacillota; class Clostridia; order Oscillospirales; family Oscillospiraceae; genus CAMNAO01. Next base: position 2,057 of record CAMNAO010000067.1, on the reverse strand, counting down.
CCCCGGCAGCGCGGGCCATGTCGTAGCCGGGCTTTAAGTCGTCAATGACCACCAGATCCTCCGGCCGGAGATGATAAGTTGACATAATCTCTTTGAGGGCATAGGGATGAGGCTTTCGCAGCTCTCCTGGAAGCTCCCAACCGTAGACCGCGTCCGGCTGCGGCAGATCGTTCTCCCGCCAGTCCCGCAAAATATTGGCGCCAAAGGAATGGGAGATCACGGTGATGAGGCCGCCCAGGGAGCGCTGTTTTTCCAGGATCTGCCGGATGCCCGGGTAGGCCTGGGGTACATGGCTCTGGACATAGCGGTTCCAATACTCCTGCTCGAAGAGCATCTCCTCCTCGGAAAGGCCCACGATCTCACGGAAGAAGGGGATCACTCCGGGATCGAAGTTCTTTTCAAAATAGGTGCGGAGATCGATCTCCGTTCCGCCGTGGAATTCCTCCATATATCGGACGAAGCTGGGGTAGTGGACCGTGGCCGTGCTGTTCACCACAGTGTCGTCGTGGTCCAGCACAAGGCAGCGGAAGCGGGGCTTCATGGGCTCACCTTCTCTCTCTTGGTAAGTCCATTATGACACAGGATGCAGGAGTTGGCAAGGCCGCCGTATAAGCAGATGGGTATAGCGATGCTCTCCCTCATTTTCTCATGGCATTCCTTTTGAACTTCTGTTATACTGGGCCAAATAGGATCATTGGTCTTGCAAATAAGGAGGGCATATGACGCCGAAACAGCTTTTGGCTATCCTTACCCAGGCAGGGAAATTGAAAACCACGCCCAGGCATTGCTTCACCGCCCCCGATCGGGCGGAAAGTGTGGCGGACCACAGCTGGCGCATCGCTCTCATGGCGATGCTGCTGACAGGAATACCTGAGTTTCAGGAGCTGGACATGGATCGGGTGATCCGCATGTGTCTCATTCATGATCTTGGGGAATCCTTTACCGGCGATATTCCCACTTTTTTAAAAAGCAATGCCGACGGTGAAAAGGAAGACGCCCTGATGGATCGCTGGGTTGCCGGTTTTCCGCAGCCCCAGCGGCAGGAATGGCAGGGGCTTTTAAAGGAAATGGATGCGCTTGAGACGCCGGAGGCCAAATTATACAAAGCACTGGACAAGCTGGAGGCGGTGATCTCTCACAACGAATCGGACATTTCCACCTGGCTGCCTCTGGAATATGAACTGCAGCTCACCTACGGAAAAGAGAACGTATCCCATTCCCCTTACCTCAGTTCACTGAGTGAAGCGATTGACCGGTGGACAAGAGAAAAAATAGAGCAGGAAGGCCAAAAATCATCCAACATGGAATAGTTTTTTTCTGAGGGCATATCCTATGGACGAGGTGATGTCCAATGAAAAAGCCGTGGAAAGTTTATTCCTTCTGGATCCTGTTCACCGAAGCCGTGGGGGCCTTGGCAGGTCTTCTCATCCGTGAGGATGTAAAGATCTACGCCCAGGAGATTATAAAGCCCAGGTTTTCTCCTCCCGCGTGGGTTTTCCCGGTGGTCTGGACGATCCTCTATGCGCTCATGGGCTTTGGAATGGCTCGGGTGCGGCTGAGCGGTGAAGGGAAGCTTCACGACCGGGCCATGGGCTGGTATCTTTTGCAGCTTGTATTCAATTTTGCCTGGAGCCTTCTCTTCTTCAAGCTGCAGGCCTTTGGCTTTTCCTTTGTATGGCTCGTACTTCTGTGGGCACTCATCCTGAAAATGACCCTGAGCTTTTCTGAGCTGGATCCTCTGGCCGCCAATCTGCAGATTCCATACCTTATCTGGGTCTTCTTCGCAGGCTATCTGAATTACGGTGTTTGGAAGCTGAATCGATAACAGAAAAACAGGCGGTCAAAAGACCGCCTGTTTGATGTTGGCACCTACCTATTTTCCCGGGCCGCTGCCAGCCAAGTATCGTCGGCACGAGTGAGCTTAACTGCCGTGTTCGGAATGGGAACGGGTGGAACCTCACCGTTAACAGCACCAACTATATATGAACCCCTCTAAAAAGAGGGGTTCCAGATGTTGGCATCTACCTATCTTCCCAGGCCGCTGCCAGCCAAGTATT
>CAMNAO010000066.1 GCA_946531435.1 uncultured Clostridia bacterium | reverse complement strand
GCCATCATCGCCTGCGATGAGGCCGCCTGCGGCGAGCTGACCGTGGACACCTACAAGTATTTCCTGGACATCGAGAAGAAAGAGCGGCTGTAAACCAGCCATTGAAAAAGTAGAAGAGACCCGGCTGCAGTTTGGCAGCCGGGTCTCTTTTCTCTGTTCTCTGTGTGAAGGCATGGGGTTACGGATTGCCACGTCGGGCTTCGCCCTCCTCGCAATGACATGCACGGTTGATTAGCCGCAGCGACTACCCTACTTTTCCTGTCATTCCGAGGAGCGAAGCGACGTGGGAATCCGTGTCCCCCCTTCCGATTCTCCATTACCCATTTTCCATTTTCCACTCTCCCGTCCCCGCAAAACGTGAGCCCGACAACATGGGTCACGTTTTGAAAGCGAAGAGGCGGGAGCTCAGACGGGTCGATCCCTTCGGCTGGCGCCCCGCACCACCAGAAAGGCCGCCAGGAAGAGAAGCGCCACAAAGAAAACAAAGCTGCCGGTGGTGGAGGCGCCCACCGCCACATAGTCATAATAGCCGTGAAGGAGGGTGGGCATCAGGAAGGCAAGCCAGCGGAAGCCCTTGCTGAGGCCCGGCTGCCCCCCGTAGTCGCAGCGCTTGGCCAGACCGTACCAGGCACCCATGAACACACCGAAGCAGGCGTGGCCGGGTACCGCGGTGACGGCCCGCACCAGAGCCGCGGAAAAGCCGTACAGCAGCACATAGGAGATGTTCTCCCAGAGGGCGAAGCCCAGGGAGACGTAGACCGCGTAGACGATGGCATCAAACTGGTAGTTAAAATCCGGCGAGTTCCAGGTGCGGTACTTCAGGAGCAGGTACTTGAAGCCCTCCTCCGAGACGCCCACCACCCCAAAATACAGCACAAGGTTGTAAATCCGGCTGCGCTCATCAAAAAAGGCTCCCGCCAGAAGGCTGCCGATCTCCTCCGAAAGCTTTGCCAGGGCCGTGGAGATGATGCCGAGGAAGAGAAGGGACAACAATAGCCCCGGCGGCTCCGGATCCAGCCGGTCCAGCCGGTAGATATAGATGAGAAGGGCCGCGGCGGGGACGATCGCGGCGACGATCAGAACAGGATCCGTGATGAAAAAGAAGGGAAACATGGCCTCACCCTCCCCAGAAATTAATATCCTTTTTAGTATAACAGGTTTTTGAGGATTTGTCAGCAGGGAGGGTGTCGAAAAGGCAGGACGGGGGATGATGGGATGGGGGTACGGATTGCCACGACCAACGCTGCGGCGCTGGTCTCGCAATGACATGCGGGAGGGATAGTCGCTGCGACTATCGATTCTCCTCTGCCATTGCGAGGAACCAGCCCGGGGGCTGGTGACGCGGCAATCCACGTCTCCAGCCCCGTAACGTGTTTTTGTGGTTGACACCGGGGGGGAATTTGTCCATAATGGGATTATCTAAAATTGCGGATCGGCTGCCCTGGGGGCCGCCGATGAAGGAGGACGGACGAATGAAGGTGATCGTCATCGGCGCCGGTGTCACCGGCTGTGCCATCGCGCGGGAGCTCTGCCGAAGCCAATATGAGGTGACGGTGCTGGAGAAGGCCAGCGACCTCTGCGAGGGCACCAGCAAGGCCAACAGCGGCATCGTCCACGCGGGCTTTGACGCCGTCCCCGGCAGCCTGATGGCCAGGCTGAACGTCCGGGGCAGCGAGCTGATGGAGCCCCTTTCCCGGGAGCTGGATTTCGCCTACCGGCGCAACGGCGCCTTTGTGCTCTGCTTTGAAAAGGAGAACGAGCCCAGGCTGCAGGAGCTTAAGGAGCGGGGAGAGAAAAACGGCGTGAAGGGTCTCAGGATCCTCACCGGGGATGAGGTCCGGGCCATGGAGCCCCAGGTCAGCGATAAGGTCACCGCCGCCCTCCGGGCGCCCACCAGCGGCATCGTCTGCCCCTTTGAGCTGACCATCGCCCTGGGGGAAAACGCCGCCGTGAACGGAGCCGATTTCCGCTTCAATACCGCCGTCACCGGCATCCGCCGGAAGGATAACGGCTGGACCCTGGAGACCTCGAAGGGTGAATTTGAGGCGGATATCGTCATCAACGCCGCCGGGGTCTATGCCGACCGGATCCACAACATGGTCTCGGAGGAGAAGATGGAGATCATCCCGCGGAAGGGCGAATACTGCCTCATGGACAAGAAGCTGGGCGGCCTCGTCGACAGCACCCTCTTCCAGCTGCCCACCCAATACGGCAAGGGCGTGCTGGTGACCCCCACCGTCCATGGGAATCTGATGGTGGGCCCCACCGCGGTGGACATCCCCGACAAGGAGAACACCGCCACCACGGCGGAGGGCATGGCGGAGCTTCTGCAGCGGGGCGCCAAGAGTGTGAAGAACCTGCCTCTCAACCAGATCATCACCTCCTTTACCGGCCTGCGGGCCCATGAGTCTCACGATGATTTCATCATCGGGGAGGCGGCGGGGGCCCCCGGTTTCATCGACGCGGCGGGCATCGCCTCCCCCGGTCTTTCCAGCGCGCCCGCCATTGGGGAATATGTGGCGGAGATCGTTCAGTCCATCGCCCCCGCCGAAAAGAAAGAGAACTTCATCGGCGCCCGGACAGGCATCCCCCATGTGGCGGGGATGTCGCCGGAGGCGCTGCATGCCCTCATCGAAAAGGATCCCGCCTTTGCCAACGTGATCTGCCGCTGTGAACGGGTCACCGAGGGGGAGATCCTGGCGGCCATTCACCGCCCCCTGGGGGCCACCACCTTGGACGGCGTCAAGCGCCGCACCAGGGCGGGCATGGGCCGCTGTCAGGCGGGCTTCTGTTCCCCCTCGGTGGTGGAGATTTTAGCGCGGGAGCTGGGGAAAGACCCCGGCGAAATTACCAAGGCGGGCGGGGAAAGCCGCTTCATCACAGGGTACGACAAGGAGGGCTTGGCATGAAGACCCAGATTGTCATCATCGGCGGCGGCCCCGCGGGCCTGGCCGCCGCGGTATCCGCCCGGAAGGCCGGCGCGGAAAAGGTGTTGATCTTGGAGCGCAGCGGCGAGCTGGGGGGCATTCTCAACCAGTGCATCCACAACGGCTTCGGCCTGCACCGGTTTAAGGAGGAGCTCACCGGCCCCGAGTACGCCGCCCGCTTCATTCAAATGGCGAAGGAGGCCGGGGTGGAGGCCATGACAAATACCACCGTCATCTCCGTGAGCCCCGACCGCAGCGTCACGGCCATGAGCCGGGAGAAGGGAGTCTTCACCGTGGAGGCCGGGGCGGTGATCCTGGCCATGGGCTGCCGGGAGCGGCCCCGGGGCGCCCTGCGCATCCCCGGCCTGCGCCCCGCCGGCATCTACTCCGCCGGTACGGCCCAGAAATTCGTCAACGTTCTGGGGCGCATGCCCGGCAAGCGGGTGGTGATCCTGGGCTCCGGCGACATCGGCCTCATCATGGCCCGGCGCATGACCCTGGAGGGAGCCAAAGTCCTGGCGGTGGCGGAGCTGATGCCCTACTCCGGCGGCCTGAAGCGGAACATCGTCCAGTGTCTGGACGACTACGGCATCCCCCTGCTTTTAAGCCACACGGTGGTGGATATCCGGGGCAAGGAGCGGGTGGAGGGCGTCACCGTCGCCAGGGTGGACGACAAGCTGAAGCCCATTCCCGGCACCGAGATCGAGTATGACTGCGACACCCTGCTCCTCTCCTGCGGGCTCATCCCGGAAAACGAGCTGTCCTACGACCTGGGCTGCGAGCTGAGCCCCGTGACCTCCGGCCCCAGGGTGAATGAGCGGCTGGAGACCAGCATCCCCGGCGTCTTCGCCTGCGGCAACGTGCTGCACGTCCACGACCTCGTGGACTACGTCTCCGAGGAGGCGGAGGCCGCCGGCGCCGCCGCTGCCGCCTTTGTCCTTCAGGGGGAGCTCCCGGCGGGGGAGCCTCTCCGCCTTGTGGCGGCCTCCGGCGTCCGCTATACCGTACCCAGCACCATCGACCCCGGACGCATGGGTGAGACCCAGACCGTCCGCTTCCGGGTGGGGAACGTTTATAAGGACTGCCGCGTGGCGGTGTACCTGGGAGAGGAGCGGCTGCGCTACATCAAAAAGCGCATCGTCACCCCCGGCGAGATGGAGCAGGTGATTTTGAAAAAGTCCGAGCTTTCGGGCAAAACCGGCGAGCTGCGGTTCGCCATCGAAGGGTAAGGAGGCGGCAACATGAAGGAGCATGATCTCATCTGCATCGGCTGCCCCATGGGCTGCAATATGCACGTCACCATTGACGAGGAGGGCGTTTTCACCGTTACGGGCAACACCTGCCCCAACGGAGAACGATACGCCAAAACCGAGCTGACAAAGCCCCAGCGGCAGGTCACCTCCACCGTCCGTGTCCTGGGTGGGGCGCTGGACGTGGTCCCGGTGAAGACCGCCGCCCCCGTTCCCAAGGAGAAGATTTTTGACTGCGTCCGGGCCATGAAAGGCCTTGCCGTCCCCGCCCCCGTGGACCTGGGCCAGGTGCTTTCGGAAAATCTGGCAGATACCGGGGTGGATCTCATTGCCACCAAGGCCGTGGGGAGGAAATGATGGAAGAACAGAGCACCCGCAAACACAAAACCTATACCCCGGAGGAGCTTCGCTACCTCCGGATGCTGGCCCACCAGTTCCCCACCCTGCGGGCGGCGGGGACGGAGATCGTCAATCTCCGGGCCATTCTGAACCTTCCCAAGGGCTGTGAGCATTTCATCTCCGACGTTCACGGAGAGCACGAGGCCTTTCTGCACATCCTGAATTCCTGCTCCGGCGTGATCCGGGAGGTGATCGAGGACATTTTCGCCAACAGCCTGACCCGGGCCCAGATGCTGGAGCTGGCCACCCTCATCTACTACCCCGAGGAGAAGCTGGAGGAGCTGCAGGCCTCCGCCGACAGCGAGGGGGAGTGGTACCGGATCCTGCTGCACCGGCTGGTACTGGTCTGCCGCAGTCTTTCGGGCCAGTACTCCCGCTCCAAGGTCCGCAAGGCCCTGCCCCCCGATTACAGCTACGTCATCGATGAGCTTTTGAACGCCGACGCCAATCTGACGGACCGGCGGGACTATTTTGAGAACATCATCGCCGCCGTCATCGAAACGGGCCAGGCCCCCGACGTGATCGCGGCCATTGCCGGGGTCATCAAGCACCTGGCTGTGGAGCACCTGCATCTTGTGGGGGATATCTTTGACCGGGGCCCCCGGGCGGACATCATCATGGACTCCCTCATGAGCTATCACAGCGTGGACATCCAGTGGGGCAACCACGACGTATTGTGGATGGGGGCCGCCTCCGGCAGCCGGACCATGGTGGCCGTGGTGCTGGCCAACTCCATCCATTACAACAATCTGGAGGTGGTGGAGACCGGCTATGGCATCTCCCTGCGCCCCCTCTCCGTCTTTGCCAACGAGGTCTATCAGAATACGGACGTGAGCCGTTTCCAGGTGAACCTGGTGGAGAGCGCCGGCGACGCCACAGAGAAGGACAAGCTCCTCTCCGCCCGGATGCACAAGGCCATTTCCATCATCCTCTTCAAGCTGGAGGGGCAGAAGATCCTGCGCCATCCGGAATACGGCATGGAAGATCGCCTGCTTTTGGACAAGATCGACTACGAAAACCGCTGCGTCACCATTGACGGGGTCACCCACCCCCTGGCGGACGTGGATTTCCCCACCGTGGACCCCAAGGATCCCTACGCCCTGACCCCGGAGGAGAGCCGGGTCATCGATCAGCTCACCGACTCCTTCCGCCGCTCCGAAAAGCTGCAGCGCCACGTGCGCTTCCTCTACTCCAAGGGCAGCCTTTACAAGATCCACAACGGCAACCTTCTGTTCCACGGCTGCATCCCCATGGAGGCGGACGGCTCCTTCAAGCACTTCACCCTGGGCGGGAAGGAGCGCTGGGGCAAGGAGCTCATGGACTACTGCGACACCGCGGCGCGGCAGGCCTATTACTACAAGCGGGGCTCCAACCAGCGGCGGCTGGGCATCGACCTATTGTGGTTCTTGTGGGCAGGGCGGATGAGCCCCCTCTTCGGCAGGGACCGGATGACCACCTTTGAGCGGCGGCTCATCGCGGATGAGAGCACCTGGACCGAGGAGAAAAACGCCTATTACACCCTCTATCAGGACCCGACGATCTGCGACAGGATCCTGAAGGAATTCGGCCTGGAGGGAGAGCACTGCCACATCATCAACGGCCACGTGCCGGTGAAGGCCAAAAGGGGGGAGAGTCCCATCAAGGGCGGCGGCAAGCTCATCGTCATCGACGGCGGCTTCTGCAAGGCCTATCAGCCCACCTCCGGCATCGCGG
>CAMNAO010000065.1 GCA_946531435.1 uncultured Clostridia bacterium | reverse complement strand
CCTTTTTCCGCCACAGGCGGCGGCGAGGGAACGGCTCCTCGCAATGACAGAGGAGGAGCGAGAGTCGCAGCGGCTACCCTGCTTGTATGTCATTGCGAGACCAGTCCGCGGACTGGTCGTGGCAATCCGTAACCCTTGTCATTTTTCAATCATTTTTCCGCTTTTTCCTGTTTCGCAATTCCGCGACTTACCTCTGTGGCCGCGCACTCCGTATCCCCAAAACAGAAACACGCCTCCGGCAGGCCGCAGATGCGGCCCCGGAGGCGTACTGTTTTCTGTACGGCTCAGTCCTTAAACAGCAGGGGAGCGAAATCCCGGAAGGCCCGGTACCAGGCGCCCCACTCATGCTGCTGCAGGGGATAGGTTTTGCAGACGTAGTTGGGAAGCTCCCTGAGCCCCGCCCGCTCCACATAGGTCTCGTCCACGGTGAAGCAGTCCATCATGTTGTCGTCCTCCTCCCCCACGGAGCGGAAGAGCAGCTTATATTCCTTCAAAAACCGCTCCCGGTCGAAGAGCATGGAAAGATGGCTGTCGTCCTGGGTGGCGTGGTCGGAGCCGAAGCGCAAAAAGCCGCTGAAGACGCCGAGATAGCTGAAGACCTCGGGGTGGGTAAGGCCGATCCGGCTGGTCTGCATGGAGCCCATGGAGAGCCCCGCCATGGCCCGGTGCCACTTGTCCGCCTTCACCCGGTAGTTTGCCTCAATATAGGGGATGCAGTCGTGGAGCAGCACCCGCTCAAAGAGGTCGTCCATCTCCCGGGTGCCCTCATGCTCCGGCTCCACCACCTCGCCGTTATTCATGACGATGAGGAAAGGCCTGACCTCCCCCGCGGCGAGAAGATTATCCATGATGAGGCCCGCCTTGCCGTCATACACCCAGCAGGTCTCGTTCTCCGTGGCCCCGTGCTGGAGGTACAGCACCGGGTAGTCCTCCGTACCCTTCCTATAGCCGGGGGGCGTGTAGACGAGACAGCGCAGGTGCCGCCCCGCCTCCTCCGACCAGTAGATCTCGGTGGAGACGGCGCCGTGGGGCACCCGGTTGAGATAGCGGTACTCCGTCCCCGGATCGGGGATCTCCACAAAGTTGCGCTGCCGCTTTAAGTGCCAGCTGATGGGGGCATAGGGATAGAGGACGAGAACCCCGTCCACCATGACGTCAAAGCATCGTAAACCGCAGAAATGGGGGTCAAAGGGCAGGCTGCCCCGGTGCAGGCCGTCCTCCCCCTTCTCCAGAGAAAGGCCACGGCGGCCGAAGGAGATCTCCACCTTCTCCGCCGTGGGGGCGTAGATCTTGAAGCTCACGTCCCCGTTTTCCTGCACCTCAACGCCGCTGCCGGGGGTGATGGGCGGAACGCCCCGGCCCCGGCGGATGGTCTCCGGCGGCAGCTTCTCCAGGCTGAGGGCGGAGAAGTGTCTTACCTGATTCTTCAAAAAGTCCTGAAACATGATTTGCTCTCCTTCTTTATTCCCGGCGCGGTTTCGCCGGAAAGGTCCTTATTCTCCGATGCCCAGGAGCTTTTTCTCCCCGGCGATCAGCATGGGACCGGCAACGCCGGGCTTTTGCTTGCTCTGGCTGCCCGGAGGACCTCCGCGGCCGCCCAGATCCGGGGCCTTGACCTCCTTGCGCTTCAAAGCGTCGTCATCGAAGATGTAGCCCGCGTCCTTCTCCAGGGAGGAGACGTGGTTCAGAATCACGGTCTCCCGGAAGGGGGAGACCTCCTTCATGGCCCAGCCCAGGGTGGTGTAGAGCTCGCCGCCGATGCCGAGAAGGGCGATGTCCCCCAGCGCCAGGGCCTGCAGGCGGATGGTGTAGGGCTCCTCCCCCTCGGTTTCCGGGGCCTTGGTCCAGGTAACGCCGCCGGTAATGGCCTCGGGGGCCGTATCGCAGCGGATCTCATCCACCACCTGGCTCAGGTCGTCGAAGTGGCGGCCCACCAGCACCGCCAGCTGGGCCCGGGCCGCCTCATCCCCCTGGATGGGGAAGGCGGTGCTCTTGCCGGTGACGAGGTCGGGGTAGAAGTACTGGTTCATCATGATGGGGTTCACGTCCCCCGCGGGGCCGCTGGACCAGATGGCCACGCCGCCGTAGCGGGTCTCCAGCGCCTGACTGACGTTGCCGCCGATGTCGCCGCCGATGGCCACGCCGCCCCTGCCGTCAAAGTTATTGGTGATCATCACCACGTTGTGGACGGCGTAGTTGACAAAGAGGGCAATGGGCTTCCCCTCCAGATCCTCGATCTTCATGACGAAGGCGCTGTGGTCCACGGGGCCCTCAAAGTTGGCACCCAGGCCCATCAGGGGATAGATCTTCCCGTCCGGGGCCCGGTAGCGGAAGGTCTGGTTCCGGTTCACGTTGATGTAGCTATTGCCTCTGCCGGTGCCGAGGCGGGCGGGGACCATGCTGTCCAGAGCCTCTTTGGCGGCGGCAAGAAGCTGTCCCTTCAGAAAGTCCTCATATTCCAGGGTGGCCGCCGCGGTGTCCTCATCCTTGGGCTGCTCAAAGCCGGGACGGGGGCCGGTGATGGGGGCGGTGTGGGTGTGGATGCCGAAGTAGAGGATGTTCTCCACGGGGATGCCGGTGGCTTCCGCCAGGGCGGCCTGGAACTCCACGGGCCGGGTGGCCTTGTCCAGGTCAAAGCCCACGATGAGGGCGCTGCTCTCGCCCGCTTTGAGGGCGATCACCCGGAGGTAGAGGTCGTCGTGGACGGCGGCGAAGCGGCGGCCCATGAGGCCGTAGAGCCGGGGGATGAGATGCTCCGGCGGGGTGATGCGCGCCCGCGCGGCGCCGCAGAAAAAATGATTCGACATAGGCTTCTCCTTCCTTGTTCAGGGGTTTGTATCGTAAAACCAGTATAACACGAGGCCGCCGTCGGAACAAATGGGAAAGGGGAGATGTGCGATTTTTGTCATTTTGCCTCCTGTTTTTGCGGTCGCCGCACTTGCACCCATGGCGGTTTGGTGGTATATTGTAATCGGTATGTTTTGGACTTTACGTCCACACGATATGGAGGTTTTTTATGAAGAAAGTTCAGTTCACCGAAACCGTCCTGCGTGACGCCAACCAGTCCCTGATGGCCACCCGCCTGCCCTACTCGGATTTTGAAGCGATTCTTCCGACGATGGACAAGGCCGGCTATTACTCTGTGGAGTGCTGGGGCGGCGCCACGTTCGACTCCTGCCTGCGCTACCTGGGTGAGGATCCCTGGGAGCGCCTCAGGAACATCCGCGCCCTGATGCCCAACACCCGCCTGCAGATGCTGCTCCGCGGCCAGAACCTTCTGGGCTACAAGCACTATCACGACGACGTGGTGGAGAAGTTCGTGGAGCTTTCCATCAAGAACGGCATCGACATCATCCGCATTTTTGACGCCCTGAACGATTTCCGCAACCTGGGCACCGCCCTGGACGCCACCAAGAAGTACGCAAATGAGCGGACCGTGGCCTCCGGCTGCATCTCCTATACCCAGAGCCCGGTGCACACCGTGGAGAAGTATGTGGAGATGTGCAAGGAGCTGGTGCAGATGGGCTTCGATACCCTGTGCCTCAAGGATATGGCCGGCACCATGAGCCCCTTTGAGGCGGAGGGCCTCATCAAGGGCATCAAGGACGCCGTGGGCGACGTGAAGCTCATCCTCCACACCCACTGCACCACCGGCATGGCCTACATGACCCTCACCAAGGCCATTGAGTCCGGCGTGGATGTCATCGACACCGCCACCTCCTGCTTCTCCAACGGCACCAGCCAGGCCGCTACCGAGACCATCTTCTATGCCCTGCAGCAGTACGGCATTGAGACGGACCTCAACGAGAAGGTCATCAACGAGGTCAACGATTACTTCAAGCCCATCAAGCAGAAGTATATCGACAAGGGCACCATCAATCCCAAGAGCATGGGCACCGATTCCCAGGCCCTGGTCTACAAGGTCCCCGGCGGCATGCTCTCCAACATGATCGCGAACCTCAAGGATATGAACGCCATGGACAAGTTCGATGAGGCCCTGCTGGAGATCCCCAACGTCCGCAAGGACATGGGCTATCCTCCCCTGGTGACCCCCCTCAGCCAGATGGTGGGCAACCAGGCCGTCACCAACGTTCTGGTGGGCGAGCGCTACAAGAACATCTCCAACGAGGTGAAGAACTACTTCAAGGGCGAATACGGCATCGCCCCCGGCCCCGTGAGCCAGGAGCTGCAGGACAAGATCCTGGGCGTCGGCGGACAGCCCGTCGACTGCCGCATTGAGGACTCCAAGCGCACCGGTGAGGACTTCGCCAAGGCCAGGGAGGCCCTGGGCGATCTCGCCAGGACCGAGGAGGACGTCATGAGCTATATCTGCTTCCCCGCCCAGGCGGAGAAGTTCCTGAAGGACCGGAAGGCCAACGAGGAGAAGATCGTCAAGTACACCATCGAGGAAGCGTAAGGAGGCGGAAAACAATGTTGAATCTTGTTGCCGCAGCCTCCACCGTGAAGGGGGAGATGCTGGGCCTGGGCACCGCCTTTGTGGACGCCCTGCTGGGCTATCTCGTGGTCTTCATCGGTCTTATCCTGCTGATGTGGGTGATCCAGATCGTGGGCAAGATCATGGTGGCGAAGACGGAGAAGGAGAAGGCCGCCAAGGCTGCCGCCGCTGCCGCCGCCCCGGCTCCCGCTCCCGCGCCGGAGAAGCCGAAAGAACTGGCCCCCGGCAGCGCCGGCGAGGTCAAGCTCTATGATACCGATCCCCGTGACGCGGCCATGATCATGGCCATCGTGGCGGACAAGCTGCAGAAGCCCCTGAATGAACTTCGGTTCGTATCCATCAAGGAGGTCAAGTGAGTATGAAATACAAAGTTACCCTGAAAGGGAAAACCTATGAAGTCGAAGTGAACCAGGGCGAGGCGATGATCCTGGATGAGTACGAGGCCTATGCCCCGGCTCCGGCGGCCCCCGCCGCTCCCGCTGCCGCCCCCGCGGCGGCCCCTGCCGCTGCCCCCGCTCCCGCCGCCGCCCCCGTGGCTGTTGCCGGTGAGCAGGTCACGTCCCCCATGCCCGGCACCATCGTGAAGATGAACGTGACTGCGGGCAAGGCCGTGAAATCCGGCGAGGTCCTGGCGGTGCTGGAGGCCATGAAGATGGAGAACGAGATCATGGCGCCCCATGACGCCACCGTCCTGCAGGTGCTGGTGGATACCGGCGCCAAGGTGGATACCGGCACCCCCATCATCGTTCTGGGATAAGGAGGGAGACAGCATGTTAGAATCCCTCGGCAAGCTGGTCACGGAATCCGGCTTTGCCCAGATTTTCCTCTCTGCCGACGGGTGGAAGGCGCTTATCATGGTCGCCGTCTCCTGTGTCCTTCTGTACCTCGGCATCAAAAAGCAGTATGAGCCCCTTCTGATGGTGGGCATCGCCATGGGCTGCCTGCTGGCCAACGTCAGCGTGCTGGGCGGCGTGGAGAACGCCCTGTATCATCAGGAGCTGTGGGACGCCTTCCTCACTGAGGGCGGCGAGTATTATCATGACTACGGCCACATTCTGGCGGGCGGCGGCCTCATCGATATCCTGTATATCGGCGTCAAGGCCGGCATCTACCCCTGCCTCATCTTCATCGGCATCGGCGCCATGACGGACTTCGGCCCCCTGATCTCCAACCCCAAGAGCCTGCTTCTGGGCGCGGCCGCCCAGTTCGGCGTGTTCTTCGCCTTCTTCGGCGCCACGCTCCTGGGCTTCAACGGCAATGAGGCGGCCTCCATCGGCATCATCGGCGGCGCGGACGGCCCCACGGCCATTCTGACCACCACCAAGCTGGCCCCCCATCTTCTGGGCCCCATCGCCGTGGCGGCTTACAGCTACATGGCCCTCATCCCCATGATCCAGCCCCCCATCATGAAGCTCCTCACCACCGAGGAGGAGCGGAAGGTGAAGATGGAGCAGCTTCGTGAGGTCACCAAGACCGAGAAGATTCTGTTCCCCATTGTGGTCACCATTTTCGTGGTCCTGCTGCTGCCCTCCACCGCTCCCCTCATCGGCTGCCTCATGTTCGGCAACCTCCTGAAGGAGACCGGCGTCACCGACCGACTTTCCGACGTGGCTCAGAACGCCCTCATGAACATCGTCACCCTGTTCCTGGGCATCTCCGTGGGCGCCACCATGGTGGGCGGAAACTTCCTGAACCTGCGCACCATCTACATCGTGGTGCTGGGCCTCGTGGCCTTCTCCTTCTCCACCATCGGCGGCCTTTTGGTGGGCAAGGTGATGTACAAGCTCTCTGGCGGGAAGATCAACCCCCTCATCGGCTCCGCCGGCGTCTCCGCCGTTCCCATGGCGGCCCGGGTCAGCCAGAAGGTGGGCCAGCAGTACAATCCCTCCAACTTCCTTCTCATGCACGCCATGGGCCCCAACGTGGCCGGCGTCATCGGCTCCGCCATCGCGGCGGGCTTCCTGCTCTCCGTCTTCGGCGGCTGAGGAAAGGCATATCAAGCATATCAAAGAGAAACGAGACTGCGAAAGCAGTCTCGTTTCAGACTGTAGACAAACCCCAGATGATGAGAAGGGACACGGAAACGCAGGTATTTCCACAGACACCGTAGGGGCGGCTATCAGCCGCCCA
>CAMNAO010000064.1 GCA_946531435.1 uncultured Clostridia bacterium | reverse complement strand
GAAGGTGTCATCCGGCATCCCCCGCAGGCCGGATGACGGATGAGGGGCCGCCCCCGTGCGACGGGGACGGGGGATGCGGATTGCCGCGTCACCAGCCCTCGGGCTGGTTCCTCGCAATGACAGAGGAGAATCGATAGCCGCAGCGGGTTCCCCGCGGACTGCCTCCGCAAAAGGATGCGCCGCCCCGTAGGGGCGATCTGTGATCGCCCGTAGGATATACCTTCAGCAAACGGGCGAACGCAGTTCGCCCCTACAACGGGGGTAATCACGGCCCAATCCGTAGGGGCGCTTCAGGTCGCGCCCGCCGTCCCCTACGATGGGGACGAGGACACAGCACACCCTGTAGGGGCCGGCGCCCTCGACGGCCCCCACTGATTCTTCCCTCACAATGACAGAGGAGAATCGTCAGCCGTTGCGGCTATCCTGCCTTCTGTCATTGCGAGCCCGAAGGGCGTGGCAATCCGTACCCCCGTTCCTTTTTCTCCGTTTTATGCACGATACAGGAAATGCTGCCGCTGCTCTTCGGCCCCGGAAAGCATTTGACGCAGGGGGCGGAGTATGCTATAATATCCTGTCAAACTGGGTAATTATCGGTGATTGGAGAACTGCTATGTGGGTTGCGGACGGCTGGACGGATTATGAGCTCCTGGATTGCTCCCGCGGGGAGAAGCTGGAGCGTTGGGGGAACTATATCCTCCGCCGGCCAGAGCCCCAGGCCATCTGGAATACCCCCCTGGACGATCCCCGGTGGGAGACGGCGGACGCCGTCTATCAGCGGGAGGGCGGCGGCGGCCGCTGGACCAGAAAGCGGGTGCCGGAGAGCTGGGAAATCGGCTATCGTGATCTGCGCTTTCTCATTAAGCCCATGAACTTCAAGCACACCGGCCTCTTTCCGGAGCAGGCCTCCAACTGGGATTATATGGCGGAAAAGATCCGCTCTGCCGGGCGGAGCATCAGCGTGCTGAATCTCTTTGCCTACACCGGCGGAGCCACCGTGGCGGCCATGCAGGCCGGGGCCATGGTCTGCCACGTGGACGCGGCCAAGGGCATGGTGGCCCACGCCAAGGAGAACGCCCGCCTCTCCGGCCTCGGGGAGAAGCCCGTCCGCTGGCTGGTGGATGACTGCTTCGCCTTTGCCGCCCGGGAAAAGCGGCGGGGCCATCGCTATGACGCCATCATCATGGATCCCCCCAGCTATGGCCGGGGCCCCTCCGGGGAGGTCTGGCGGCTGGAGGACAGCCTCTGGGACTTTTTGCGCCTCTGCTCCTCTCTTTTGGCGGAGGAGCCGCTCTTCGTCATCATCAATTCCTATACCACCGGCCTCTCCGCCTCCACCCTGAGCTATCTGGCGGAGGCCGCCCTGGGCGGCAGGGCCCACAGTGAGGAGCTGGGCCTCAGGGCCACGGACAGCGGCCTTGTTTTGCCCTGCGGCTCCACCTGCAGATGGGAGTTTCAATAATGCGGGATATCATCATTGCTCAGAATCTGAGCTATAGCTATGAGACCGGAGATGACAGCCGGACCCTGGCCATTGACGGCCTGGATCTCAGCATCCAACGGGGCTCCTTCACCGCCATCCTGGGTCACAACGGCTCCGGGAAATCCACCCTGGCGCGGCAGTTCAACGCCGTGCTGCTGCCCTCCGGCGGCAGGGTCCTGGTGGACGGGATGGAGACGAAGAACGAGGCCCTGCTGCTGGAGATCCGGCGGCGGATCGGCATTGTGTTCCAGAACCCGGACAACCAGATCGTCTCCAACGTGGTGGAGGAGGATGTGGCCTTCGCCCCCGAAAACCTTGGGGTACCCTCCGGGGAGATCCGGGAGCGGGTGGACAGCGCCCTGAAGGCCGTGGGCATGTACGATTTCCGCCTCCACGCTCCCCATCTTCTGTCCGGCGGGCAGAAGCAGCGGGTGGCCATTGCCGGTGTGCTGGCCATGGGCCCGGAGTGTATTGTTTTTGATGAGCCCACCGCCATGCTGGACCCTCAGGGACGGGCGGACGTGGTGCGGATCATCCATGAGCTCAGAGACAGCGGAAAGGTCACGGTGGTCCTCATTACCCACCACATGGAGGAGGCCGTGGGGGCCGACCGGGTGGTGGTCATGGACCACGGCAGGCTGAAGATGGACGGGACCCCGGCGGAGGTCTTCTCCCGGGTGGAGGAGCTGCGCGCCCTGGGCCTGGAGGTGCCGGAGACCACCCGCCTCCTTTATGAGCTGAACCAAAGGGGCTGTCAGCTTCCCCTGGACGCCCTCAGTCCCGATGACTGCGCCGGGGCCATTTACGCCATGCTGACGGAAGGAAGAGAATCGTGACGCCACTCATTGAAATCAGGGACCTCAGCTGCACCTACAGCCGGGGGACGCCCTTTGAACTCACGGCCCTGAAAAAGGTGAATCTCAGCCTCTATGAGGGCCAGTTTGTGGGCCTCATCGGCCACACCGGCTCCGGCAAATCCTCCCTCATCCAGCATCTCAACGGGCTTCTCAGTCCCACTGAGGGCAAGGTTTATTGGCGGGGCACCGACGTCCACAGCTCCAAAAAGCTCCTGCATGAGCTGCGCTTTCATGTGGGGCTGGTGTTCCAGTACCCGGAGTATCAGCTTTTTGAGGAGACGGTGTATCAGGATATCGCCTTCGGCCCCCGGAATATGGGGCTTTCTCCGGAGGAGATGGATGGACGGGTGAAGGAGGCCGCGGCTTTTGCCGGCCTCTCGGAAGATCTTCTGCAGAAGTCCCCCTTCGAGCTCTCCGGCGGGCAGAAGCGCCGGGCCGCCATCGCCGGGGTCATCGCCATGCACCCGGAACTTTTAATCCTGGATGAGCCCACGGCGGGCCTGGATCCCGGCGGCTGCCGGGAGATCCTGGATAATCTCAATGACTATCATAAAAAGAGCGGCACCTCCATTCTGATGGTTTCCCACAGCATGGAGGAGGTGGCCGCCTACGCCGACCGCATTCTGGTGCTGGGGGAGAAGACCGTCAAAATGGACGGCAGCCCCCGGGAGATCTTCGCCCGGGCGGAGGAGCTGAAGGCCATGGGGCTCAACGTCCCCCAGGTGACGGATATCGCCATGCGCCTCAGGGCCCTGGGGATCGACCTTCCCCCCGTCTACACGGTGGAGCAGGCGGCGGAGGCCATCCTGGCCCGGAAGGGGGGAAGCACCCATGCTTAAGGACATCACCCTGGGCCAGTACTTCCCCGGGAATACCTTCATCCATCGGCTGGACCCCCGCACCAAGCTCCTTACGGTGGTGATCTATATCGTCGCCGTGTTCCTGGCAGGGGGTTGGGGCGGCTACGCCCTTCTTCTGCTGCTGGCGGCGCTGGCCATGGCGGTGGCGAAGCTGGGCCCCAAGACCCTTCTCAAGGGCATGAAGCCCGTCCTCTTCGTGATCCTCTTTACCGCGGTGCTGAATCTCTTTTACGCGCCGGGGGAGCCCATCTGGAGCTTTTGGATCCTTCATATCACACGGGAGGGCATCCGCAACGCCGCCCGCATGGTGCTTCGGATCGTGCTGCTCATCTCCTCCACCCTGATGATGACCTATACCACCTCGCCCATGGCCATCACCGACGGGCTGGAATCCCTCTTAAATCCTTTGAAGAAGCTGCGTTTCCCGGTCCATGAGCTGTCGATGATGATGTCCATCGCCCTGCGCTTCATCCCCACCCTCATTGAGGAGACGGACAAGATCATGTCCGCCCAGAAGGCCCGGGGCGCGGATTTTGAGACCGGGAACCTGATCGAAAAGGCCAGGGCCCTCCTGCCTCTCCTGGTGCCCCTCTTTGTCAGTGCCTTCCGGCGGGCCGATGAGCTGGCCGTGGCCATGGAGAGCCGCTGCTACCACGGCGGCGAGGGACGTACACGGATGAATGAGCTGAAGATGGCGGGACGGGACTGGCTAGTGCTCTCCGGCGCCCTCCTGGCCCTCCTTGCCGTGATCCTGCTGCGGATCCGGGGATTGTGAGGGCTCATGCGGACGATGGCCATTCGCCTTCGCTATGAGGGCACCAATTACCACGGCTGGCAGATCCAGAAGGATCAAAGCACCGTGGCCGAGGAGGTGGAGCGGGCGCTGTCCCGCCTTGCCGGCGCGCCAGTGAAGGTGGTGGGCTGCGGCCGCACCGACGCCGGGGTCCATGCGGAGCGCTACTGCGCCAGCTTCCGGTGGGACGCGACGATCCCGGCGGAGCGGCTGCCCCTTGCCATGAACGCCCTTCTGCCCAGGGATATCGCGGTGATGGACGCCATGGATGCGCCGGAGGATTTCAACGCCATCCTCTCCTGCCAGAAGAAGGAGTACACCTATCGGATCTACAACACCCGCCTTCGTGATCCCTTCTGGGAGAAGCGGGCCTGGTTCTATCCCCAGCCCCTGGACGAGGAGCTGATGGCCCGGGGGGCCAGGGCCTTTGTGGGCACCCACGATTTTAAGGCCGTGCGCTCCGTGGGGACGGAGACCAGGACCACCATCAGAACCATCTACGATTTTGAGGTGGAGCGGCAGGGCCCCATGATCTCTCTGCGGGTCTCCGCCGACGGCTTCCTCTATAATCAGGTCCGCGCCATGACCGGCACCCTGGTCTACTGCTCTTTGGGAAAACTGATTCCGGAGGAGATCCCCGCCCTTCTGGAGCGGGGAGACCGCTGCCTCACGGGCCCCACGGCCCCGCCCCAGGGCCTCTATATGACCCGGATCTGGTACCCGGAGCCGGTGGGGAGCTTTATGCAGCGGGACTGAGGGGCGAAAGTTTACAAAATGTTTCTTCTTTGCCCGCCGGTTCCGTCTGTTTTTTTCCGGGGATCGGTGTTACAATAGGAAAGCCTCTCCGGTCCCGCGTTTTGCTTGCCTGCCGTCGGCTGCTGCGGCGATCCGATCGGCATGTCATTCCGTGGAGCTGAAGGGCAACGTGGGAACCCGCACCCCCTCAGTACCGGTAAGCACTGTGACCGTGGGGCATTCGACGACTACGGGAGTAGAAGCGGTGAGTTGGAGAGCCTTTGTCAAAACCTTTTTTCTGACCCTGCTGGGGGCCCTTGCGGTCCTCGCTGTGACCGCCGTTGTGCTGTGCCTTACCGGGGTCGTCAATCCCAATGCCGTTTTGCGCGGCGTTACCGCCGGACGCAATGAGCGGGTGGGCAGCGCCTTCTCCGTTTCCGGAGAGGGGCAGCTGGACGCCGCCGCCCTGGGGGAGGGGCTTCTCCTTTTGACGGAGAAGGACCTGCGTTTTTACGACGGGGAGGGCCGGCTTTCAGAGAGCCGCAGCGGCGCCTACCGGGGCGCCCTTCTGGATGCCTCGGGGGACTGGGCCGCGGCCTATCTCCCCGGCGGGACAAGCCTTTGGGTCTATTCCAAAGACGGCTTTGCCTATGAGGCGAAGGTGGAGGGGGAGATCCTGGGCGCCTGCGTCAATTCCCGGGGCTGGCTCACGGTTTCGTGGGTGGAAAAGCGCTATCAGGGTGCGGTAACGGTCTACTCGGACAAGGGGGTCCCCAGCTATCGGATCCACGCGGCGGAGGGATACCCGCTGGCGGCCCAGGCGGCGCCGAAAGGCTACGACCTCGCGGTCCTGCGGCTCCATGAGGGGGGCGCGCGGCTGGAGGTCTACGATATGCGAAAGACGGAGTGCCGCGTGAGTCTGGAGCTGGAGGGGGAGATCCCCGCCGAGATCCGCTATCTGGACGCCCACCGCCTCTGCTGCTGGGGGGTCCGGGGCGTCACCATGTACGACGGGGATCTGAACCGCCTGGGACGCATGGAGCTGGATACGGTGTCCCTGGACCGGGTAACCGTCACGCCCCGCTTTTTGACCGTCAGCTATCGACCCGGCCCGGAGGAGACGCTGATCCTCGTCTCCCTGGACCGGAACATGAAGGTCCTGGGGGAGCTGGAGCTATCCAAAGCCCCCGAAAGCCTCAGCCAGAGCGGAAACTACCTGGCCCTTCTGCGGGAGGAGGAGCTGGAGATCTATGACCGGGATCTTCGGCGCTGTACCGGTTTCACGGTCAACGCCCTGCGGGGCCGGGCGCTGCAGCGCCCTGACGGCACGGTGCTGGTGCTCTCCGGCGACCGGGCCACACGATGGGGCTGAGCCCCGGATAGGAAAAGGAATCGATCCGGACCTGGGCCGGATCCTTTGGAGGAACTGATTGTGGACAGCATTTTGAATTTCAAGCTCCCGGTGGAAGTGAATCTCATTCTGGATGTACTGGTGGTGGGTATCGCCATTCTCTGCGCCTGGCGTGGCTGGCGCAAGGGCATCATCGGCGGCCTCTGCGCTATTCTGGCGGTGGTGGTGTCCTTTTATGGCGCCAACCTCATCGCCTCCACCTACTCTTCGGAGTTTACCGGTGTGGTGCAGCCCTTCGCCAACGGCATCGTGGACTCGGTGGTGGGCCGTGTCACCGGCAAGGAGACGGAAACCAGTGAGGACGATGAGGAAGGAAGCTCCCGGAGCTGGACCATCCTGGTCCCCCTCTCCGCGGAGGAGAAGAACGATACCTATTCCGTGGCCTTCTCCGCCCTTCGGCAGGTGGGCTTCCATGAGGATGTGGCGGCGGAGCTGGCCAAGAGCGCCTCTGAGGTTGCCAGCTATGTGAACAG
>CAMNAO010000063.1 GCA_946531435.1 uncultured Clostridia bacterium | reverse complement strand
AGCCGCCCCTACGTCCTTGTCTCGTGGTTTTGCTATTTTGAGACAACGCCTTTTTCTGCCGCTGGCTCTTTATGTGTTTTGGTGCTCGTCCTTCTTTTCCTCCTCCGGGCGGCGGGGAGGAATCGCCCTGCAGCAGGAGGCCAGGAGTCCCGACAGAACGGCCGAGGCCAGGAGCAGAAGCCGCAGGGACAGCTTTTCCTCATCCGGGAGGGCGGCCAGGAGGGCAAACTCTCCATAGAGAAGGACGGCGCAGCAGCGTTTCCCCTGGGCCGCCTCATAAAAATAGCCCATGAACTGGCTGACGCCCACAGCGGCGAGGGCAATCGCCAGACTCTCCCACAGGAAGGCATTCCTTGAGGGATTTGCGGCGTGGTAGCGATACTGGTAGAGGAGCCAGAGGCAGTAGAAAAGGGAGAGGATCGCCAGACTCACCTTGGATAAAAGGCCGCCCCGTTTCCTCCAGGTATCCGCCCCCAGAGCGGCAAGGGCCAAAAACGCCAGGGCCGAGGCAGCAGCCAGCACTCTCTCCAGCCAGGGCACCTCAAAGCTTGACGTACTGAGTCCGCGGACAAAGAGCGCCGTTCCAACGCCCACAAGAGCCGCCGAAACGAACACCATGAGAACGCCCCAGCGGTCCAGCATGGTGCAGTCCCGCTGATCCCCCTTCTCCGGAGAGAGGCGGAGCGGAGCCAGCACAGCGACCAGAGCCGCCAGGAGATAGACGGCAATCCGCAGCAGGGTCATGGGATGCCAGGGATGATAGTAGCCCCCTGCGGCATCATAGGCCATCCCTTCTTCCAGCATCCGCAGAAAAAGGGCAAATCCCCCCAGGCCGGCCATGAGCAGCACCGGGGCGCGCAGTTTTTGATTCATAGACAATGCCTCTATCGCATAGCTTATAACAGCCGAATGGTACCACCGGGCTGCTACCCCATTTTACACGAAGCGGATCGCTCCGTCAACGGAAGGAGGAGAGTTAAGCGGATGAAAAAATGGTTGATTCCCCTTCTGGCCGCGCTTTTGCTCTGGCGGCTCCTGCCATCCGTCCCGGAAGAATCGACGGAGGAGGTTCCGGTCGAGGTCCCGGATCCGTCGCCGGATACCGCCGTCATCCCCGCCCTGTGGCAGCCGGCTCCCCCCCGGGTGGAAGAAGTCCGATCCGAACAGGAGGATTCCGGGAAAACCATATCCGAAGAAGCGGCGGCGCCTTCCGGCCGGGACGCCTCCGAAAGGATCCGTCTTCTCACGCCCGGAGGGGTGATCACCCTCAGCCTGCGGGATTACCTCATCGGCGTCGTAGCCGCGGAAATGCCCGCCTCCTTTGAGCTTGAGGCCCTGAAGGCCCAGGCCGTTGCCAGCCGCAGCTGTACCCTGCACAATCTGCGCTTCGGTCAGTCCCGTCACAGCGAGGCGGAGGTCTGTACCTCCAGCGCCTGCTGCCAGGCTTATCGCAGCGACGAGGAGCTGAGGTCCCGCTGGGGAGACAACTACGCCGTATATCTGGACAAGATCACAGAGGCGGTGGACGCCACCGACGGTCTCTGTCTGTATTATGGGGAGGAACTCATCTACGCACCCTATCATTCCTCCTCCGCTGGGGCCACCGAGGACAGCAGCGCCATCTGGTCCGCCGCGCCCTACCTCGTCAGCGTGGAAAGTCCCGAGACGGAGGCGTTGGTTCCCGGCTACTGTGTATCTGTCAGCTTTACCGAGGAGGAGCTGAAAGAAAAGCTCGCCGCCTCCTATCCCGGTCTGAAGGAACAGCCCCTCCTCATCGGGGAGATCTCCTACACAGCATCCGGCCGGGTGGAGAGCGTCGACCTGGGCGGGCAGAAGATTCCGGCCACCAGGCTGCGTTCGCTGCTGGCACTCCGCTCCACCAGTTTTACGCTGGAAAAAGTCGATGGCAAATACATCTTCACCACCCAAGGCTGGGGGCATGGCGTAGGCATGAGCCAGTATGGCGCGGAGGCCCTGGCCATGGAGGGCGAGGATTCTGCCTCCATTCTCAGCCGATACTATCAGGGGACGGAGCTACGCCCCTTTGAGGACTGATAGTAAAACCAGACGGAAGAAGTACTTCTTCCGTCTGGCTGCATCTTATTGTGTTCTTATGTATCAAAGAGATCCCGGCTGAGCTCATGGAGAACATCCGCCACACGGGCCAGCTCCTCCGGACTGTACTTCTCCTCCAGCTGCTTTACCGCGTGGGCCAGGTTGGCATCGTCGGCGTCAAAATAGCGGTGGTATTTCTCCAGCGTGACGAGGCGGTATTCCCGCCGGTCATCAGCGCTGACCTCCTTCGTGATATAGCCCTTCTGGATGAGGCTGTTGATCTTATATGTAGCGTTGGACTGGGAAATGCCGATAAAATCGGAGAACTGCTTGATGGTGGGCTGATCCAGCAGCTTGATGACATCCACGCAGAAGGCCTCCGTGGCGCTGAGGCTGCCCGGCCGCTCCTTGATCTGGGAAAAGAGACTGCGGTACTTATTCAGTCGATAGGATTCAAGCACCTCTTCAATGGAATCTAAAAGCATCCTTTCTTCCCCGCTTCCTGTTAAATCAGCCTTATTTAGGCAAAAACTGCCACGCACTGGCAGCGGCTGCCGCCTCCGGCTCCTTGGGCTCGTCCTCCGTTTTATCAATGGAATAATAGTCCTGATCCGAGACGTGATAGAGGTAGACCCACTCACGGCTCATCAAAAACTCCCAGGGGACCATGTGGATCTGGGCAGCGTTATCATGGTCAAAATTGCCGTCCAAAACCAGAAGCCCTTCCCCGGTTTCCCGAATATAGATCATATAGTGGAAATACTCGTCCTTAACGCCGTCGCCGTCAAAATCCGTGTAACCCAGGATCGCGACCATATCCCCCACCCGGGCATCCGCGCTGCGGAAGAAGGCCCGCACATCGCTGACCCGGGAGAAGAGGGACATGGTATAGACATTTTCCGTCATCTCCGGGCGCCAGAAACGGCTGTTGTTATAAAGGGTGGCAAGGGCGAAACGGGCAAAGCCGTTGCAGCTCCATCCCCCGGCCACGGTATAGTCGATGAGGCCGGCCTTTTTCATATTGGCCGTGACGCCGCCGATATAGCACTCATTTCCCACAGAGAGCTTGAAGGGCTTCCCATTGGTGGTAACATAGCCCTTTCCGTCATAGACGCCGTTTACGGCGCTCCAGCGGCGGAAAAGCTCCACCAGGTCCTCCATTTCTTCATACCATCGCTCAAACCGCAGCTGCTGCTCCTCCCGGGGGACCAGCTCCTCCGGCGGCGCCGCAAGGGCGCGGGGACTGATACCCGTCAGCAGGAGGATCGCCAACAGCAGCGCGGCAGCTGCCCTCGCGGGCGCAATCCGCTTATCCCTCCACATAGATCGTACAATAGGCATAGACGGTCTTGTAAGAGGCGTCTGTCAGGGAATAGACCGCAAGGTACCGTCCGGGGGCATTCAGATCCAGATCCGTCTTTACCCGAACAGAGCCGGAAATATCGTTCCCCAGGGTGTCGGTACCGGTGACGCCGGCCAGGAAATCCGGCTCCTCCCCGCCCAGGGCGACATGGAGCTCAGAAGGGGCGTCGTGAATCTCCGGCACGCCGCCAAAGAGCCAGGGGTTCTCCTCCAGCGGATCGGTAGGATCCCACTTTAAGCCCTCCGGCAGGCGGATCGCCTCCTGAAGGCCCAGAGGGCCCGGATTCTCCTCATCATAATAGAATTCCACCTGGGTACCCACCGGGCAGTTATCATAGATCCACTTGGCATTCAGCGCCTGCAGACGGACACAGCCGCCGGAGCAGGTGGTGCCGAACTCATTGTAGTATTTCACATTGAGGGAATCGTGGGTGCGGTGATAATAGGGCACGGAGTGGAACAGGAAAAAGCTGACGATCCAGCTGCTCCAGAGGCCCTCATAATCTCCGTAGAGGCCGTTCCAGGCATTGTGATTGCGGATCTTCTGCAGTCCGTTGGGCGTATTCTTCCCGGTGGAGCAGCGGAAGGTCCGCAGAGGGACCGTGTACTCCCCCGCCACATCCTTGGCATAAACCGTAATGGAATTGGTGGATTTGTTGACCTTGATATAGTAAGGAAACTCCTCCTGCTTTACAAGGCTGTTGGCGTCCACATAGACATAGATCAGCGCCTGCACATCCCCCAGAAGCGCGGTGACCCAGGCGGAGCCGACGGTGACGCCGGAGACCACGCCGGAGCGGTCCACGCTGACAACGCCGGGATCGCTGGTCTGCCACCGGACCTCATCGGTACCGGTTTCGGAGACAAGCAGGGACTTGAGGTCATAGCCGATCCCCTGCCGAATGGTGACGCTCTGCCGGGTGAAGGACAGGGCGGCGCCGGGAACGGCGTGATAGAGCGGCAGCTCCTCCGTGGCGACATAGGTCACCCGGGGGAAATGATCCTCCTCCACCCAGTCGTCCGCCGCACGGGCACCGGAGGGCAGCATCAAAACAAGCGGCAGCAGCAGGGCCGCCGTTAAAAGCCAGGATAAAACGCGGGAATGAAAATGGGTCATGTCTCTTCAGGCCTCTCAGAGCAAAGATTTACAGATATATTGTAGCATGTCCAAATTCAAAAGGAAAGTGCAGTGGGCAAAAAAATTCTAAAAAATGGATGAACGGTTCTACTCTGCTCACGTCCCCGGGACGCGAAAGCCGGGGGATCCATTTTCTGGATCCCCCGGCTCAGCGTGTAGACAAAGTCTGGAGGACTTTGTCTACACGCTTCAATGCCCCGCGTTTTTTGTGAGGCGTCGCCTCACGAAAAACGTCGCTGCGCTCCCCGCTTTGGCTGCAAACAGCCCACCGGGCTGTTTGCTCTACGCGTCGCGCCCCTCGAGCTCCCCCGCTGCTCGTGCCCACTTCTCTTTTCCATTTTGATATTGTCTGCAATGGGCGTGTTGCAAAATGCAAATGTGAGTCTAAACGCAGCCCTTATACCGTAGGGGCGGCGGCTTGCCCCGCCCGGCGGTAGAACAGAGTATTCAAGTAAGATGTTCGGCGAATTCGTAAAAAACTACGAATTCGCCGAACATTTCTGCTAATATAGTCCTTTGCATTGCCGGGAGGGGACGAGCCCCTCCCCTACGAAAAAACAGCGCTTGCGCGTCCTGTTTTCCTTTTTGCAACACACCCTTCTCTTTTTGTTCAATCTTCTTAATTCAAAGCCCTCAGGCGAGGCTGGCGCCCAGCTCCTTGCAGGCGGCCAGGGCGTCGTCATCGGGCTCGTTCATGCAGATAACGCTCTCGTGGGTGAGGATTGCCGCGGTGCAGCGCTCCTCCCAACTGCGCATCCACTCACCGTCGCCCCAGCCGTAAGAGCCGAAGAGGGCGATCTTCTTGCCGCCCAGACTGCCCTCCACGGCACTGAACATGGGCTCAAACACGTCCTCCTCCAGGACCTCGGAGCCCATGGCGGGGCAGCCGAAGGCGATGGCGTCATAAGCATCCAACTTCTCGGGTCCAAAACTGTCGGCGGTAAGAAGCTCTGCCTCCAGGCCCGCATTGGCGGCGCCCTCCGCCACTGCGTTCGCCATGGCCTCAGTGTTGCCGGTGCCGCTCCAATACACAACTGCGATCTTTGCCATATCTTTTGCTTCCTTTCTCAACGATACTTGGGATTTATTGTCACCGTCAGCTGCTCCAGGCTGTGCCCGGACTGCTTCAGCCGACAGTAAACTTCCGTACAGGCGCGGTATTTTTCAAAGAGCCGCTTCTTCCCCTCCACATCCTCATAGACCTGCCAGGCCCCGGTATAGAGGCTGTTCCGACCGCCGTCGGAGAGGTAGCCCTCCACATCCTCAACAGGATATCCGAGAAAGAGGCCGATCTCATGGGGAAAGGCTTCCCGCCCCCTTAGGCGGAGGATCAGCTCATGCAGCAGCCCCTCCGCATTGGATGCGAAATAACCGCAGCGCCGGAGAAGCCGCCGGGCTTCCGGCCGGCTGAGATCCGCTTGGAGCGCTTGGGGCCGATAGACGTAGATGAGCGCCCTGCCCTTCCTGCAGCGCAGCAGGGTAAGCCGCAGGCCCTTGCCCGCAAGGCGGGCGTTGAGCTGTTCCAGATGACGGTCCAGCTGCTCCGGCGCATCGAAATCGGTGGTAAAGAGGCTTCCTGTCTTGAGCCCTGCCAGCGTGGGGGCGGAGTTTTTCAAAAGAACATCGTCTGACACTGTCTCCCTCCCTCCACGGATTTTCTTAGTATGACCGCTTTCTCTCCGTTCTATTCGGCCTAATTGGTTAGATAGCTTTAACTATCAATTGAAATATTTGGTTAGTTTACTCTAACCAATGAAGAGTATAACCGAAGTCATCCGGCTTGTCAACAGCTTTTTTCATCGGATGCCGAAAACCCATTTTCCTTCCAAAAACTATTGACAGGGATGCACTAAAATGATATCATTTTGATATCATTAAGAAAAGGGAGGCATCCTTCATATGAAAGAAATCGTTTTAAGCCGCAGGAAGAACGGCATGGCCGCCCTCCTGCTGACCATCCTGGGCCTGCTCCTGGGCCTTGGCGCCCTGATCGCAGGGATCGCTGTCAGTCCCCTGCTCTCCATTCTCGGTATTCTCTGGCTTTCGGTGGGTTGGATCCCCTTTTGCGGACTGAAGGTCGTCGGCCCTCAGGAGGCGCTGGTCCTGACCCTTTTCGGCAAGTACGTCGGTACCCTGAAAGAAGCCGGTTTTTATTATGTTAACCCCTTCTGCACCGCCGTCAATCCCGCGGCCAAGACCAGGCTGAACCAGAGCGGTGACGTGGACCGGGGCAGTGTCGTCAACGCCAGCGGCGCGGAGCAGGGGGTTGAGCTTGTCAGCAAGAAGATCTCCCTGAAGATCATGACCCTGAACAACAACCGCCAGAAGATCAACGACTGCCT
>CAMNAO010000062.1 GCA_946531435.1 uncultured Clostridia bacterium | reverse complement strand
CGGATTTTCTTCAAGGAATGACAAAGGACGGGGGTCTGGGGATACACCTCATCCGCCCCAGTGTGCGCGCTGGGCGGAGCGAAGCGGAGGGCACCTTCCAGCACAAGGCACCTCACCGCGGCTGCGAAATCAAAGATTTCGGCCACGCCGGGCCTCAAGGGGAAGGCTAATAGGAGACGGGAGTTTCTCATCCGCCCCAAAGCCTTCCCCCAGCGGGGGAAGGTGACATCCGGCGTCTCCCGCAAGCCGGATGACGGATGAGGGGACAGCGCGCAGCTGCCAATAACCACTGCTATTATGAAGGCCACTTGCAGCCTCTGCAATCCGTACCCCCGTCCCCCCACAACAAAAACAGCATCCCCGGAAGCCTGCGCTTCCGAGGATGCTTCCCTTTTCTCGTCCTGTTACTTCACCAGATTCTCCACCGTATCCAGCTCACAGGCGGCAAGGGCCTCGCCGCTGCCGAAGACGCAGACGGCGGGGGCGGCCAGCGCCCGGTCCAGGTCCTCCGCGAAGGCCCGGAGATCCGCCGGGGTGGTATCCAGGATCTCGGCCCGGAGCTTCTGCCGGTCCTCCGGCGTGCGGCCCGCGAGCCAGTCCTGGGCCGCACGGATCCCCATGGTGCGGGGGGTCAGCAGGGGCTCCGATTCGCCCACGGTGCTGATGATATAGTTCTCCAGGCTCTCACCGGCGTCGGCCAGGGCCCGCAGGGAATCGGCGGCGCCGCGATAGCTCTGGAGGGAGGCGGCGGGAGAGGGATCCCGGTAGGAATAGACGCCCAGGCCGCCGCCGGGCCGCACCCGCAGGCCGGTGCCGTAGGCGCCGCCCTTGACCCGGATGGTGTTCCAGAGATAGTCATAGGTCAGGATCTGGGCGGCCACCAGCTGGCTGCCCCGGTACTCCTTCCCCAGGGCAAAGAGGTTATTGCCCATGACGGCAAAGCCCACCTGGGTGGGGATCACGAAGCCCTCCCTCCGCAGGGGATTCAGGGGCACGCTCATCCGCATGCCGGGCCTGCCCTCGGGCAGATCCCCCAGCAGCTCCTCCGCCAGAGAGGCCGGGGCCTCCCCGGTGAGGGACACCGTCACCCGGCCACGGGTGAGGCGGCCCCGCAGCTCGCTGAGATCCTTCAGGAGCCGGGCCCCCTTCTCCGCAAAGCCGGCGTCCGTCTCCTGGAGCCAGCGCAGATACCCGATGCCGCTGAGGGCGTCGCTGAGGGCGCCGGCGGCGGAGAAGGCGGATTCCGCCCGGATCATACCCACGCCGTTGCCGGACATGGTGCAGTTCTCGATGAGGCTCAGCCGCCCCTGGCGCAGCAGGTTATAGACCGCCTTTTCATCGTCAAAGCGGGAAGAAAGCAGCACCTCCCGGACAAGGCGTCTCAGGTCCCCCCGGCGGGAGGCCAGGGCGCTGACGGACACCGTGAGATAGGGGGTGGCCACGGCCCGCTGGCCCTTGGGGGAGATGACGCTGAGACGGACGTCGAAACGGCCGAGGCAGCCGTCCAGCTGACTTTTCAGCTCCTCCGGCGTATAGTGTTCCGTGGCCACCTTGCCCAGAAGCTGGCTGAAAAGGCCCAGCTGGGGCATCCGGGCCATGGGCAGGTCCCCCAGATCGAAGTAGAGCTCCACATAGTCGATGCCGTCGGTGGTGAGGGGCTGGCGCAGCAGGGGCCGCCCCAGGATCTCGCTCTCCTCCTGGGGGACCACCGTCTCCTCCCTGGGGATCTCGTCAAGGCGCAGCCGGGGCAGGCTCTTCCGGGCCTCGGGGCTGTCCGGAGCGTCCTGGCGGCGTCTCAGCTCGGCAAAGTCGTCCATGGTCCTCTGGATCTCCTCCCGGCTCCAGGCCGCCTTGGTCTTGGCCATGGCCTCGGCCTCGGCCCGGCGCTTCTCCTCCCCCAGGGTCGTGCTGGGCAGCAGCCGCACCCTCGCATGATGGGGGTTCTCCAGCAGGGTCTTTTTCAGATAATCCTCAAAGAAGCCCTCATCCAGGCCCTGACGCAGCCGCTCCAGCGCCGGGGCGGGGTCCAGATTCTGGGCCGGGTCCCCGTCATAGAGCCAGGTATCCAGCATGCTGAGGCCGAAAACCAGGCCCTTGGGCATGCTGCCGAAGTCCTTCTCCCGCAGGCGGAACTCCAGGTTATTGAGAATGGCCTCCAGCTTCTCCCGCTTGAGGCCCTCCCTGAGAAGGGTTTTCAGGGTCGCCTCCACGGTCTCCCACAATTTGTCCGCCTTCTGGGGGGAGCTGTTGCGGGCAAAGAGCAGGAGGCACTGCTGCTGGACGCCGGAGTCGAAGTCCATCTCCACATCCTCGCAGAGCTCCGCCTCCAAAAGCGCCTTCTTCAGCGGCGCGTCGTTGCTGCCGCAGAGATAGCGGGAAAGGACCTGGGCCGCCAGGGAGGCCACCGGGTCGTCAAAGCGTGCGGCCATCCAGGCACCGCCCAGCAGCAGCTTGTTTTCGGGGTCCTCCTCGGGCCCGATCTCATAGGGGATCTGCCGCTCCCCGGGGGCCACGGGGGCCTGGAGGGGGATCTCCGACGCGGGATCGATGGCGTCGTAGTCCCGGAGGAAACCATCCAGCTTTGTCAGCACCGCCTCTAAGTCGATGCTGCCGTCCAGGAAGATGCGGCTGTTGGAGGGGTGGTAGAAGCGGTGATAGCTCTCCAGATAGTTCTCGTAAGTGAGGTCGGTGATGTGCTTCGGGTCGCCGCCGGAGTCCCGCCCGTAGCAGTTATCCGGGAACATGGCCCGCTGAAGCTCCTGATAGAGCACGCTGTCGCCGGAGGCGTAGGCCCCCTTCATCTCATTATAGACCACGCCGTTGCGGGTAAGCTCCCCATCGGGGGACTCCAGCTCATAGTGCCAGCCCTCCTGCCGGAAGGCGTGGGGGTCGTGGATGGAGAGGGGGTGCAGCACCGCGTCCAGGTACACGTCCATCAGGTTCAGAAAGTCCTGATCGTTGCGGCTGGCGATGGGGTAGACGGTCTTGTCCCCGTAGGTAAAGGCGTTGAGGAAGGTCTGCAGGGAGCATTTTAAAAGGTCCACAAAGGGCTCCTTCAGGGGATAGCGGTCGGAGCCGCAGAGCACCGAATGCTCCAGGATGTGGAAGACGCCGGTGTCGTCCTGGGGGATGGTCTTGAAGGCGATGCCGAAGCTCTTGTTCTCATCGGAGCGGTCAAGCCAGATGAGGTCCGCGCCGTTTTTCTCATAGCGCATGCGGACAAGGGTGGCCTTCAGGGCGGGAAGGGGCCGCAGTTCGGTGACCGCAAAGCCGTGAAGGCGCTGGTTGAGGGTAAGTTCCATAGAGGGAGGTCCTTTCTGATTTGAATGGATAAATGAATATGAAAGAATGAAGCTTGAGAGGACGGGGAGTACGGATTGCCACGTCACCATCCCCCGGGCTGGTTCCTCGCAATGACATTTAAGTTCGATGGTTGCTGCGGTCGCCGATTCTCCTCTGTCATTGCGAGCCCGAAGGGCGTGGCAATCCGCTTCCCCCGTCCCTTGTTTCAATTATTGGGCATCATCAATACCGCTTCCGTCAAAGGCGGGCAAAAACTCCTCGCTGGCGGAGGAGAAGTCCTGGCGGTAGCCCTGGGTGATGCCCAGCTTCTCCGCCCTTCTCAGCACCAGCTTGTACTCAATGGGCTTCAGCCTTCGCCGCAGCTCCTCCGGCAGATCCGCCCGCTCCAGGGGCGGGACGTACTGGCTCATGAGACTCACCAGCACCTCGCCGGGGCGGAAGGTATCGGCGATCCACTCCAGAACGCCGTAGCTGTTCTCCAGATTCTCCGGCAGCACCAGGTGCCGGATGAGGACTCCGCTCTTCAAAAGCCCGTCCTCCCCCAGGCGGCAGGGGCCCACCCGGTTGAACATCTCCTTGATGGCGGCCTTTGCCACCTCCGGGTAGTCCGGGGCACGGCTGTACCGGGCCGCGGGACCGGGGAGGGAATACTTCATATCGGGAAGCCAGATCTGGGCCTTCCCCTCCCAGCGGCGGATGGTCTCCACGCTGTCGTAGCCCCCGGTATTGATTGCCACCGGCACCCCCAGAGGCTCCGAGAGGGCGGGAAGGATCCCCTCTGTATGGTGCAGGGGGGTCACCAGATTGATGTTGTGGGCACCCTGGGCGATGAGGCGGAGGAAGATCCGCCGCAGCTTATCGGGGGAAAGCGGCAGGCCGGCGCCGCCGTCACGGCTGATATCCCGGTTCTGGCAATAGACGCAGCCCAGGGAGCAGCCGGTGAAGAACACCGCGCCGGAGCCCTTCGTCCCGCTGAGACAGGGCTCCTCCCAGAGATGGAGGGCCGCCCTGGCGGCCCGGGCAACAGAGGGGGCGCCGCAGAAGCCCGTTCCCCGGTTTTCGTCCCGCTCCGCCCCGCAGCCGCGGGGGCAGAGGCGGCAGGAAAAGGACGGGGGTACGCGCTCAGGAGGGGGGTACGGATTGCCGCGTTGCCCGCCGGACTCCTCGCAATGACCTGCAAGGCAGGGTGGCTGCGGCAGCGTTCGTGCTTCCTCTGCCGCGGCGAGACCAGCGCCCCAGGACGCGCCGTCGATATCCACCGCAGGGGCGAACTGTGTTCGCCCGGTTGAGAAAGGCCGCGGATCCGACGGGCGACCACAGGTCGTCCCTGGGGAGTGCTGATCGGCAATGCCCGATCCGGTTATTTCCATGGAAAAAACTCTCGCAATCTATAGAAAAATATGATATACTTTTCAGGTTAGTGTCATTATAGCATATCATACCCCCGTTTCAAGGTTTTTTTCAGGGGGAAAAGCACCATAGATCGAAGGAGAAGCGGCATGCTGGAACTGAAAAACATTTCCTTTTCCGTCCCCGATGCGGACGGTTCTGTAAAAGAGATCCTGCACGATCTCAGCCTCACTGTGGAGGACCGGAAGTTTCTGGTCATCACCGGCCCCAACGGCAGCGGAAAATCCACCCTGGCCAAGATCATCGCCGGGATCGAGACCCCCACCGCGGGGCAGATCCTTCTGGACGGGCAGGATATCACCGCCCTGGGCATCACCGAGCGGGCGAGGGCGGGCATCGCCTTCGCCTTTCAGCAGCCGGTGCGCTTCAAGGGCATCAAGGTCTATGACCTTCTGAAGATCGCCTCGGGAAAAAAGCTGAAATCCGCCGAGGCCTGCGAATATCTGGCCCAGGTGGGCCTCTGCGCCCGGGACTACATCCAGCGGGAGGCCAACGCCTCCCTCTCCGGCGGCGAGCTGAAGCGCATTGAGATCGCCACCGTCCTGGCCCGGCAGAGCCGCCTCAACGTCTTTGACGAGCCGGAGGCGGGCATCGACCTCTGGAGCTTCCAGAACCTCATCCAGGTCTTCCGCTCCATGCGGGAGAACATCAAGGATAGCTCCATGATCATCATCTCCCACCAGGAGCGGATTTTGAACATTGCCGACGAGATCGCCGTCCTCACCGACGGGCGCATCGAAAAGCAGGGGCCCAGGGAGGAGATCCTGCCCCAGCTCATCGGCACCCAGGCGGCCCAGGACATCTGCGCCCGGCTGCCGTCCTGACAGCCCAAAGGAAGGAGTTTACGGATATGTTTAAACCGGTTGAGCTCACCGAGCAGCAGCTGAAGATCATTCAGGAGGTGGCGGACCTCCACAAGATCCCCGTGGGGGCCTTCAATTTCCGGGCCAACGGCGGCCTCGCGGGGCGGAACACCACCGCCAACATCGACATCGTCACCAAAGAGGACAAGAGCGGCATCGACGTCTATATCAAGCCCGGCACCAAAAACGAGAGCGTCCACATCCCCGTGGTCATTTCCGAGAGCGGCCTCAAGGAGGTGGTCTACAACGACTTCTTCGTGGGGGAGGACTGCGACGTGACCATCGTGGCGGGCTGCGGCATCGACAACTGCGGCGGCCAGGACAGCCAGCACGACGGCGTCCACCGCTTTTTCATCAAGAAGGGCGCCAGGGTCCGCTATGTGGAGAAGCACTACGGCTCCGGCGACGGCATGGGCAAGCGCATTTTAAACCCCGTCACCGAGGTCTATATGGACGAAAATAGCTCCATGGAGATGGAGATGTCCCAGATCAAGGGCGTGGACTCCACCAAGCGCAATACCGTTGCGGAGCTGAAAAAGGGCGCCAGCCTGGTGGTGCGGGAGCGGCTCATGACCCACGGGGAGCAGACCGCCGACAGCGTCTACCGGGTCACCCTTCTGGAGGAGGGGGCCAGCGCCGACGTGGTCTCCCGCTCCGTGGCGCGGGACAGGTCCTATCAGAAGTTTGACGCCTGCGTCATCGGCAATGCCCCCTGCAAGGGCCACACCGAGTGCGATTCCATCATCATGGACCAGGGGACCATTCTGGCGGTGCCCTCCCTGGAGGCCCACCATGTGGACGCCGAGCTCTTCCATGAGGCGGCCATCGGCAAAATTGCCGGGGAGCAGCTTATCAAGCTCATGACCCTGGGCCTGACGGAAGCCGAAGCCGAGGAGGCCATCATCGACGGCTTCTTGGCGTAAAGGGTGGAGGCATAGCTGATCATATGTAGGGGCGACCTGCGGTCGCCCGCTTGCAACGCACCCTGTCAAAGGCGGGCCGTCGAGGGCGCCGGCCCCTACAGCGCCGCATTCCCGTCCTCCGTTACAAAACGGATGACCGCCGGATATCCCATTTGAGAGTACGGATTGCCGCGTCGGG
Source organism: uncultured Clostridia bacterium (assembly GCA_946531435.1). Classification (GTDB taxonomy): domain Bacteria; phylum Bacillota; class Clostridia; order Oscillospirales; family Oscillospiraceae; genus CAMNAO01. The sequence goes on along the minus strand of CAMNAO010000062.1, from coordinate 315 downwards.
CTCCGCCCTCCTCGCAATGACATGCAAGTGGGCGTAGGGTAACCGCTGCGGCTATCATCTCTCCTCTGTCATTGCGAGACCAGTCCGCAGACTGGTCGTGGCAATCCGCGCCCCCCGTACCCATCGCAGGGGCGTGTTGCAAAATGCAAATGTGAGTCTAAACGCAGCCCTTATACCGTAGGGGCGGCGGCTTGCCCCGCCCGGCGGTAGAACAGAGTATTCAAGTAAAATGTTCGGTGAATTCGTAAAAAATTGCGAATTCGCCGAAAATTTCTGCTAATATAGTGCTTTGCATTGCCGGGAGGGGACGAGCCC
>CAMNAO010000061.1 GCA_946531435.1 uncultured Clostridia bacterium | reverse complement strand
TGTCATTGCGAGACCAGCGCGCACGCTGGTCGTGGCAATCCGCGTCCCCCGTCCCCACGCATCCCCGCATTCCCACGCACCTTAAATTCCCAAACCGCTTTCCTTTTCCTCTGTGATTCCCCCGCCGGGATCGGCGGGATAAAAACCTTCCCCAGCGCGTACCCACGCTTTTCAGCTTTAAACGTAAGAGGAGGACACAAATGAGAAAGAAAGAATGTGTAGCCATGCTCCTGGCCGGCGGGCAGGGGAGCAGGCTGGGCGCCCTGACGCGCCGAAACGCAAAGCCGGCGGTGGCCTTCGGCGGCAAGTATCGGATCATCGACTTTGCCCTGTCGAACTGCATCAACTCCGGCATCGACACCGTAGGCGTGCTGACCCAGTACAAGCCCCTGCGCCTCAACGCCTATCTGGGCAACGGCGAGGCCTGGGACCTGGACAAGGCCAACGGCGGTATGCACGTCCTGCAGCCCTACGCCACGGAAAACGGCGGCCGCTGGTACAACGGCACCGCCGACGCCATCTACCGGAACATGGACTTCATCGATCAGTATGACCCGGAGTACGTGCTGATCCTCTCCGCCGACCAGCTCTATAAAATGGACTATGACAAGATGCTGGACTTCCACAAGGAGCATGACGCCGCCCTCACCGTCAGCTGCATCCAGGTTCCCCTGGAGGACGCCAAGCGCTTCGGCATCATGACCTGTGACGACGAGCAGCGCATTGTCAAATTTACCGAGAAGCCCGCCGAGCCCGACAGCACCCTGGCCTCCATGGGCATCTACATCTTCAACTGGCCCGTCCTGCGGGACGCCCTGGTAAAGGACCACGCCGACGCCGCCTCCGAGAAGGACTTCGGCAAGAACATCATCCCCATGCTCCTGGGCGACGGACAGCGCCTCTTCGCCTATGTCTTCGACGGCTACTGGCAGGATGTGGGCACCATCGACAGCTACTTCAATGCCAACATGGACCTTCTGAAGGACAACCCGCCCTTCGACATCTTTGAGGACAATCTCCGCATCTTCTCCAACTCCAACATCTCCGGCCCCCACTTCCTGGGGCCCGATTCCAAGGTCACCGGCAGCCTTGTCTGCAACGGCAGCAAGGTGCTGGGCACCGTCACCCACTCCATCCTCTCCAACGACTGCGTGGTGGAGGAGGGCGCCGTGGTGGAGGACGCCATCCTTCTGCCCGGCGCGGTGGTGGAAAAGAACGCCCGGGTCATCCGCGCCATCGTGGGTGAGAATTCCGTGATCCGGGAGAACGCCATCTTCTGCGGCGGCACCGACCGGGACCGCATCGCGGTCATCGGCGACAGCGCCACTTACACCGGAGTTTAAGGAGGGATAAGCCATGAAAGATCTCATCGGACTCGTATGCACCAACTATGACGGCACCGGCTTCGGCCCCCTGACGGCGGACCGGCCGGTGGCCTCCCTGCCCTTCGGCGGCAGGTATCGTCTCATCGACTTCCCCCTTTCCAACATGGTCTCCTCCGGGATCACCTCCCTGGGCGTCATCACCCCCTATATGTACCGCTCCCTGCTGGACCACATCGGCGGCGGCAAGCCCTGGGGTCTGGGCGGCAAGACCAACGGTATGTTTGTTCTCCCCGGCGCGGTCTACGGACGCCGGACCTTCAACAGCAAGCTGCAGCTGAGAGACCTTCTGGTGAACCGCCCCTTCCTGGAGCGCTCCGGCGACGTCCGGATGGTCATCGCCTCCACCAGCCGCATCATGAAGATCGACTATGACAAGGTGGCCACCTTCCACGACCACATCGGCGCGGACATCACCCTCGTCTACAAGAAGAATTTCGCCACCCCCGGCGACCCCTATTCCCCGGCCCTGGAACTCGACGAGGACGGCCGGGTCATCGGCGTCAGCTACTCCGAGGCGAAGCCCTGCAACTGCTATCTGGAGAGCCTTATCATCGACAACCAGCTGCTCCTGAACTTCATGACCTGGTACAGCGCCATGGACTACATGGGCATCATGGATCTCGTAGCGGAAAACCTGAAGCAGTTCAAGGTCTACGCCTATGAGTTCGACGGCTATGTGGGCGCCGTCGACGACCTGAAGGGCTACTTCTACCGCAGCATGGAGCTGCTGGATCCCGCCATCGCGGAGGAGCTTTTGGGCGGCGAGAAGCCCATCGCCACCAAGACCCAGGACTATCCCCCCACCAAGTACGCTGCCACAGCCAAGGTCTCCAACTCCCTCATCGCCTCCGGCAGTATCATTGAGGGCACCGTGGAGAACAGCATCATCTCCCGCTCCGTCTACGTGGGCCCCGGCGCCGTGGTGCGCAACTGCGTCCTGATGCCCAGCACCGAGATCGGCCGGGAGGCCAATCTGAACTACGTCATCTGCGACAAGCGGGCCAAGGTGGCCGACTTCGTCACCCTGGCGGGCACCCATGACGCCCCCTTCGCCATGGGCAAGCAGCAGGTGGCGGAGATCAACGTGAGATAAACGCCCCTGTCTTCTGAAGGGGGCACAAGCCCCGGGGCGCGGATTGCCACGTCGCCGCAAGCGGCTCCTCGCAATGACATGCGTTTTGGACCGCTGCAGCAGGCTTCGATTCTCCTCTGTCATTCCGAGGAAACCTGGGGTCCCCGGGAAAGCCCGGAGGGCTTTTCTGGGGAGGGCGACGAGGACGCCGTATGGTGAGCGGCGGCGTCAAACGCCGCCGTGAACGATCAGGCGTCACGAGGAGCAGCCCGCCGTGGGAATCCGTACCCCGCCCCCGTCTCTTCCCGTCCCCCACGCACCCCAACGATTATCAGGAGGTTTTCCCATGGCGAAAGATACAAGGCCGAAAATCCTCTTCTGCGCCTTTGAGGCCACCCCCTTTGCCAAGACCGGCGGCCTGGGGGACGTGGCGGGCGCCCTTCCCAAGGCACTGAACGCCGCCGGCGGCGACGCCCGGCTCATCATGCCCAAGCTGGGCATGATCCCCAAAAAGTATCAGGAAAAAATGCGCCACGTCACGGATCTTACCGTGAATCTGGGCTGGCGCCAGCTCTACTGCGGGGTGGAGACCCTGCGTGTCGGCGGGGTGACCTGCTACTTCATTGACAACGAATATTACTTCCGGCGGGAGGGGGCCTACGGCTACGGCGACGACGCGGAGCGGGTGGCCTTCTTCTCCCTGGCGGTTCTCTCGGCCCTGCCCCATCTGAAGGGCTGGTTCCCGGATATCCTCCATCTCAACGACTGGCACACCGCCATGACCCCCGTCTACCTCAAGACCTTCTTCCAGTGGGATGAGCGCTACCGCCGGATGAAGACCGTGTTCTCCATCCACAATCTGCGCTTCCAGGGCCAGTTCGACCCCTACATCACCGGGGACGTGCTGGGCCTCAGCCAGCAGGAGGCGGAGTACCACGGCCTCTACCGGAACGGCGGCCTCAACATGATGCAGGGGGCGGTGGTCTGCTCCGACCGGATCAGCACCGTCAGCCCCACCTACGCCGGAGAGATCTGCTCCTCCGCCTACGGCGAGGGGATGGACGATCTCTTCCGCTCCCGCCGGGGCGTGCTCTCCGGCATCTTAAACGGCATCGACACCGAGCTCTATGATCCCGAGACCGATAAGCTGATCCCCGCCCGCTACTCCGCCAAAGACCGGAAGGGCAAGGCCCTCTGCAAGGCCGCCCTCCAGAAGGAGGCGGGCCTTCCTGCGGACCCCGACGCCCCCGTGGCGGTGCTCATCAGCCGCCTCACCGACCAGAAGGGCATGGACCTGGTGCTCCGGGTCCTGGATGAAATGCTGGATACCGGGGTGCAGCTCATCATTCTGGGCACCGGGGAACAGCGCTATGAGCAGGCCCTCACCGCCACCGCGGCCCGCCGGGAGAATCTGAAGGTCTTCCTCCGCTTCGATGAGGCGCTGAGCCACCGGATGTTCGCCGGGGCTGACCTTGTGCTGATCCCCAGCCTCTTCGAGCCCTGCGGCCTTACCCAGATGTACGGCCTCAGATACGGCGCCCTGCCCCTGGTGCGGGAGACCGGCGGTCTGAAGGACAGCGTCCTCCCCTATAACCAGTACACCGGGGAGGGCACCGGCTTCAGCTTTGCCAACTATAACGCCCACGAGCTGCTCTTCACCCTGCAGCACGCCGTGGCCCTCTACCGGGAAAACCGCCCCCAGTGGGACGCCCTGGTGGACCACGCCATGGCCCAGGACTTCTCCTGGTCCAGAAGCGCGGAGAAGTACATGGCGCTGTATAAAGAGCTGCTGGGGAGATAGCTTCTCAAAACACCTCCTCGTTCTCCGTGCAACACGGGAGGGGCAAGCCCCTCCCCTGCAAATTGTTTATACCGTTCCTTTCGTAGGGGAGGGGCTTGCCCCTCCCGTCCTTTCACATCCGAAACCAAGGGAGAACCCCCCTCATGATCCTGACCCACGATATTCAAAGAACGGAATTCCGCCGCCCCAACGGGGCGGCGGCCTGCGGCAGCGCCCTTTTTCTCCGCCTTGTGACCCACGGCGCGGGGCGGGAGGCCTCCTGCTCTCTCTATCTCTGGCCCGACGGGGGCGAGGCGCGCCTCATCCCCATGACGCGGAAGGGGAGCGGCAACGAGGCCGAATTCACCGTAACGGTTCCTCTGCCCGAGACCCCCGGCCTTCTCTTCTACCAGTTCCTGCTTGTGACCCCCCTGGGGGAGATCACCGTGGCCCCCGACGAGCGGGGACGGCCCCGCTCCTCCGGGGAGAACGCCCCCGGCTGGCAGGTGACGGTCTATCTGCCCAGCCCCGTGCCCCAGTGGTACAAGGACGCCGTGGCCTATCAGATCTATCCCGACCGCTTCCACCGGGGAAAGGACTACCTCCTTTGCTGGGAAAACGCCCAAAAGGCCAGGGAGGGCTTCCGCGGTCCCAAGAGGAAGCTGGAAAAGAACTGGAACACCGTCCCCTACTATGAGCGGAACCCCGACGGCAGCATCGCCACCTGGAATTTCTGGGGCGGCACCCTGGAGGGCATCCGGGAGAAGCTGGACTATCTCCGGGATCTGGGGATCACCATGCTGTACATAAACCCCATCTTCTCCGCCGCCAGCAATCACCGCTACGATACGGCGGACTACTTCGCCATTGATCCCGGCCTGGGGGATGAGGAGGGGCTCTGCGCCCTCATCGAGGCCGCCAAAGCCCGGGGCATCGCCATCATGCTGGACGGGGTCTTCAACCACACCGGGGCGGACAGCATCTACTTCGACGCCTACGGAAACTACGGCACCGGCGCCGTCTCCCTGGGGAAGGACAGCCCCTATTACAGCTGGTTCCGCTTCCGCCATTTCCCCGACGACTATGAGGCCTGGTGGGGTGTGAAGGATCTGCCCGACGTCCATGAGCTGGACCCCGGCTTTCTGGAGCTCATTTGCGGCGAAAACGGCGTCATCCGCTACTGGATCCGCCGGGGCGTCAAGGGCTGGCGGCTGGACGTGGCCGACGAGCTGCCCGACGACTTCATCAAGGCCATCCGGGCCGCCGCCAGGGCCGAGGATCCGGAGGCCGTCATCATCGGCGAGGTCTGGGAGGACGCCAGCAACAAGATCTCCTACGGCCAGCGGCGGGCCTACTTCTACGGCGAGGAGCTGGACGGGGTCATGAACTACCCCTTACGCAGCATGGTGCTGGACTTCTTCCTCCACCGCACCGACGCCTACGACTTCAAGGCCGCCCTGGATCTCTTGAAAATCCACTATCCCCCGGAAAATTTCGCGGGCTGCCTCAACCTTCTGGGCAGCCACGACCGGGAGCGGCTGTTAACCCTTCTGGGCGGGGCGGAGCCCCTGCCGGAGGAGGAGCGGCGGGATTTCCGCCTCTCCCCCGAGGCCAGGAGCCTGGGCCTTCGCCGGGAGCGGCTGGCCGCCCTTCTGCAGTTTTCCCTCCCCGGCGTCCCCTGCATCTACTACGGGGATGAGGCGGAGATGGAGGGCTACAGCGATCCCTACAACCGGGGGCCCTTCCCCTGGGGCCGGGAGAGCCGGGACCTGGCCGCCCTCTACCGCAGCCTGGCCCAGCTGCGCAAAAACCACCCCGTCCTGCGGGAGGGGAGCCTGCGCGTCAGCGCCCCCACGCCGGACACCCTGGCGGTGGTCCGCAGCCTGGGGCAGGAGAGCATGGTGCTGCTCCTGAACCGCAGCGAGACGGAGTCCGCCTTCATCCGGGTCCCCGCCAAACGCCCCGCCGTCGCCCTGATGGAGGGCGGCGCCCCGGGAGAGCTGCCCCTCCAGCGCGGCGCTTCCGGCGGGGAGCTTCTCCGCCTGGGAGAGCGGGTTTTGTCCCCCATTGACCGGCGGATCCCCCTGCGCCTCATGCCCCTGGGCGCGGCGCTGCTGTGGTTCGGAAAGGCGTGATGGGCGGGGGATGAGGTGTTCTCCCATCCTCCATCCCTTGCCGTTCCCTTCATCAAATACGCCACCCTCTCCCTCATTCGGCATCCGGCTTGCGGGGGGCGCCGGATGCCACCTTCCCCCGCTGGGGGAAGGCTAAGAAAGGCGCCCGTATGAACCGAAACAATAACAAAAAACTGACGCCCAATGCGCAAAAGCTCCGCCGCGAGATGACGAAAGAGGAACGACACCTCTGGTACGATTTTCTGAAGCAGCTCCCCATTACCTTCCATCGCCAAAAGGTCATCGGCAATTATATTGTTGATTTCTACTGCGCTGATGCCCGGCTTGTCATTGAATTGGACGGATCTCAGCACTTTGAAGAGGAAGGGATTGCTTCAGATCAGGAACGGGACCGCACCCTCTCTGCGCTTGGATTGCGTGTTCTCCGCTACTCCAATCTGGACGTCAACCGCAATTTTCGCGGGGTCTGTGAGGACATTTTGAGGCATTTGCGTTAAACACCTCATCCGCCTCGCTTCGCTCGGCACCTTCCCCTCAAGGGGAAGGCTTATTAGGAGACGGGAGTATCTCATCCGCCTCGCTTCGCTCGGCACCTTCCAGCACAAGGCACCTCACCGCGGCTGCGAAATCAAAGATTTCGGCC
>CAMNAO010000060.1 GCA_946531435.1 uncultured Clostridia bacterium | reverse complement strand
TGACATGCAAGTAAGATAGCCGCTGCGGCTGTCGATTCTCCTCTGTCATTGCGAGCCCGAAGGGCGTGGCAATCCGCATCTCTCGTCCCCATCGTAGGGGCGAACTGCGTTCGCCCGGTTGCAACGTGCCCCGTCATGGCGGGCGGCTGATAGCCGCCCCTACGGCTTGGGACGAGGGCGGGCCGTCGAGGGCGCCGCCCCTACGGGGTGCTGATCACAGCATTGAGACTCTGACCACCATTATAAAGTTCCGCCCGGCCTCTGTCCACAGAAACCGGGCGGAATTTGTGAAATCTTAAGGCAACACCGCGCAATGCGGCGAGAGTGATTTGCGAGGATTTTCTCGTCACAAAAAAGGCGAGAAATCGCAGGAATACTTTGTGTATTTCAAGATTTCGAGACGAATTTGTGGCGTGAAAAGACCGCAAAGCGCCGAAGACGCAATTGGGCGGTGCTGCCTTAACCCTTTCGCACCGTTACGCCCCCAGGGGGAGATACTCCATGAGCAGCACCTCCAGCTCCTCCCGGCCCATGGGCTCGGGAACGGAGAAGCGCTCATTTTCCGCCATGGCCCTGGCCAGGGCGCGGTAATGGTCGGCCTGGTTGCTCTCCGGCGCGTACTCGATGACCGTCTGGCGGCGAAGCTCCGCGTGCTGCACCAGGTTGTCCCTGGGGATGAAATACAGAAGCTGGGTGCCGATGCGGCGGGCAAACTCCTCCACCAGCTCCCGCTCGTTATCCACCAGGCGGGAATTGCAGATGAGGCCCCCCAGCTTGGTCCGGCCCATGACCGCGTAGCGGCGGATGCCCTTGCAGATGTTGTTGGCGGCGTAGAGGCTCATCATCTCGCCGGAGCAGACGATATAGATCTCCTTGGCCTTGCCCTCCCGGATGGGCATGGCAAAGCCGCCGCAGACCACGTCCCCCAGCACGTCATAGAGCACATAGTCCAGATCCGGGGTATAGGCCCCCATGCTCTCCAATAGGTTGATGGCGCTGACGATGCCCCGGCCCGCGCAGCCCACGCCGGGCTCCGGTCCGCCGGACTCCACCGCCCGGATGCCGAGAAAGCCGGTGTGGAGGAAGTCGGAGAGCTCCACCTCGTCCTCCTCCTTGTCCCGGAGGGTATCCAGCACCGTATCCTGGCTCATGCCCCCCAGGATGAGGCGGGTGGAATCCGCCTTGGGGTCGCAGCCCACGATCATCAGCTTCTTCCCGGCCTCAGCCAGGGCCGCCGCCAGATTCTGGGTGGTGGTGGATTTGCCGATGCCGCCCTTGCCGTAAATCGCGATCTGTCTCATAGCATGCCCTGCTCCTTCAGCTTTTCTTCCAGCCACTGATCCAGCCGCTCCCTCACCCAGACCTGAGCGGGAACCCGGTTAGCCGGCGCCCAGGAGGAGAAGTCGGGCAGGCCGATCCACTTGACCGAAGCGGGCGTCTCGGGCAGGCGGTAATCCGCACTCCCCAGCACCAGCTCCAGTCCCGGCGCGGTGAGCAGGGTCCGCAGCTCCTCCTCGCTGTTGAGCTTCACGCCCTCCACGCCGTCAAAATTCCGGCTGAGCTCAAAGAAGCTGGCCACCTTCACGCCGCGAAGGCCCTTTTTCAGGAGCGTATGGCGGATGGCGTTGGCCAGAAGCTGCTCCCCCAGCACCAGGATCCGGGGATTCTCCACCGGGGTCAGCCGCTTCAGCTCTCTGCCCGCGCCCATGAGCTGGTCCAGGATATCCCGGCACTGGCCTTCGCCGAAGGGGGCGCCCATGACGTAGGGGATGCCGAAGGTGACCTCCATATACTGGGCGAGGCGCAGGCCGGAGATGTTCACCACCAGGTTGGCGGAGGCGGCGGAGGCCGCCAGCAGGTTCTCATGGCTCTCGGGAGAGCCCCAGCGGCTGAGAACGGTGTAGCCCTCGCCCTCGATCCACTCCGCCGCGGCGGCCACCTGCTCCGGCGGCCAGTCCACGGTGTTGCAGCCCAGAAGATTCACGGTCCCCGGCCGCTTCGCCGCGGGCTTTAAAAGCAGCTTTCCCATGGCCTCCAGCGTCTTGCCGATGCCGTAGAGGTAATCCTTCTGCCCGTCCAGATCCAGGGCGGCGGCGGGGATCCCCGTCTCCTCGGTGATCTTCGCCGCGGCCTCACCCAGGTCCGTGCCGATCATGGCGGCGCAGGGGGCGGTGGCCAGCAGCACGAATTTGGGCGTGCGCTCCGCCGCCGCCGAACGGAAGGCGGCCATGACCTTCTTCATGGTGCCCTCCACGATATCGCTCTCCTCCAGCTCGGTGGAGACCACCTTGCGCTCCCCGCCGAAGCCGCCCCGGCCGCCGCCGTGTCCATGTCCGCCGAAGCCGCCGTGCCCCCGGCCGCCCCGGAAGCCGCCCTCGGCCTGGGGCTGGGTGGAGGCCGCAAAGCGGCTGGGCTTGTAGCCGGAGGCGTCGTCAATGATGGCAAGCCCCTCGGTATTGTTCATGGTATCCTGAAAGCCCAGCACATCCGACATGCAGGGCGGGATATAGGTCCAAAGCCGTTTCATTGCCTTTCCTCCTCTCAGTCAAAATCCGTCCGGCACAGGTGGCAGTGGGGGTGCACCGTCAGGGTGATCCCCTCCGCCGCCAGCTCCCGGATCAGAAGATCATAGTCCGTGCTGAGGACCGCCGGCTGGCAGCCGTACATCAGCACAAAACGGGTGATGCCCCGGCTCTCATGAAGCTCCCGGCAGGCGTCGGTGATCTGATCCAAGTAGCGCCCGGTGGCGTAGTCCGCCGCCGTGGGCATGAGGACGCTCATGCGGCCCTCCCGCATGAGGCCGCCCATCTGAAAGCCCCGGTGCCGGGCGCAGTTCAAGCTGCCCAAAAACAGGAGGTGGGCGCCGGGGATATCGTCGATGAGGCTCGTGATGGAGAAGCCGTGGTGTCCGCCGCCCTGACCGTCCTTCGCGCCCCAGCCGCCGTGACCGCCCCGGCCGCCGTTTTCGCCGCCGGGGAAGCGGCCTTCGCCGCCGCGACTGCCGAAGCCGTTCTCGCCGCCGCGGCCGCCCCAGCCGGGTCTGCCGCCGCCCTCGCCGTAAGTTCTTCTTTTTTCTTCCATGTATGCAATCTAACCTTTCTCATCCGGAAATCCGCCCGCTTCCATGGGGAGAAGGGGCAGTTCGATCTTTCTTACCATACACATGGTATCATAAATTAAGGTACCTGTCAAGTATCTTCTTTGCGGGAAAAACACAATAAAAAAGGCACCGGAAACCGGTGCCTTTTCAGTGAATTATGCTGTTGCCTTTACTCCTGGCTGAATTGCTCTTTGCCTGCGCCGCAGAGAGGGCACTCGTAGTCCTCGGGCAGATCTTCCCAGGCCGTGCCGGGCTCGATGCCGTTGTCGATTTCGCCTTCGTCCTCGTCATAGACGTAGCCGCAAAGATCGCACACGTACCGCATATCCTGACCTCCTTCACCCATGAATTTTTGGCTCCTTGTGTGCGCCATTATATCTACACCGGCGCGCTTTGTAAAGCCCTTTTTCAAAAAAATGGGCGTAATATGGAAATTCTCCCCCTGTTCGCGTCTGCGGGGAGGGGGCGGCGGGTACGGCGGGCGCTTCAGATCGCCCCTGGGGGCTGGGTGTGCGGACGCGGGAGATCCCGTAGGGGACGATGCCGCCTCCCGAATATCCCAGGGTACCACGGGCCGTCGAAGGCGCCGGCCCCTACGGGGTGCCGATCAGACGGGCGATCACAGATCGCCCCTACGGAGTGCGGCACGGGTACGGCGGGCGATTCGTGAATCGCCCCTACAGTTCGCCCGCTCGCAACGCCCCCCTCAAAGGCAGGCGGATCGGGGCGGAGCCGAAGGCGGAGGGATCCGCCCCTGCGGGATTCAGGAAGTGATTTCCCGCCCCATTAATCTCTGTCCCTTCGCTCCCAGAGCTCCATATTCCCCTCCCTCCCCACCGGGGAAAAGCCCAGCTTTCCCGCAAGGCCCTTCGAGCGCAGATTCTCCGGCGAAACGGTGAGGCGCACCGTCCCCCGGCCCGCCAACAGCTCCAAAAGAAGCGGCGCCAAAAGCCCCCGGCCCCAGAGGGCGGGGGAGAGGATATAGCTGAGATAGAGCTGCCCCTCCCGCTGCCGCAGGGCTACGGCCCCCACGGCCCGGTCCTTTTCATCCGCCACCGCCCAGCAGTCTTTTCGCAGAAGAAAGTGCCGGGCAATCAGCATCCGGGCCGCCTCCTCATCCTCCAGGGGCGTCCACCCGGCGGGCTGGGCGCAGGTTGGGTCGGAGGCCCAGGAAAAAAGCGCCGGGGCGTCGGAGAGCCGCCAGGGGCGCAGGGTATAGGTGTACATGCTGTCCTGTCTATCCATCATCGTACATAAGGTGTGACGGGGCGTGGCTTCCTGTAGGGCACCGGAGGACGACACCTCATCCGGCATCCGGCTTGCGCCGGATGCCGGATGAGGTGCCCCACGTTTCCGATGTCTCCCCGCTTACCGTTCCAGTGCATCGGTAATCCTTGCAAGCTCCCCGTAATCCAGCGCCTCCCCCCGGACCGTGGGGGATAGCCCCGCCTCAAGAAGGGCCGTCGAAACCCGCTCCTTGCCGATCCCCAGGGCGGCAGCGGCGGAGTTTGCAAAGGTCTTGCGCCGCTGGAAAAAGGCGGCGGACAGTACCTTTAAAAAGGCGGCCTCGTCCCGCACCGGCACCCGGGGGGCCTCCAGCCGGTCAAAGCAGAGGATCTCGCTTACCACATGGGGCGCGGGGACGAAGCAGTCCGGCGGCACCTCCCTGATCCGCCGCCCCTCATATCGCCAGCCGACGCGGGCGGCGGCGAGGCACCAGTCCCGGTCCCCGGGGCGGGAGAGCAGGCGGTCCGCCGCCTCCCGCTGGACCATCACCGCCACCCGGGAGAAGACGTCGGGGGCCACCAGGGCCTCCACCGCCTGGGTGGTGATGCTGTAGGGCAGGTTGGCGGCGGCCACCTTCTCCTTCTCCGGCATGGCCTCCGCCAGGGCCCGAAGATCCAGCTTCAGCACATCCCCCAAGACGATCCGCACATTGTCAAAGTCCTCCACCGCCTCCCGCAGCACGGGAAGGATGCGCTCATCCTTCTCAACGGCGGTGACGGAGCCCGCCCGGTGGGCCAGGCATCGGGTCAGGGCCCCGGCGCCGGGGCCTACCTCCAATACGGCGGTGTTTTTGCCGCAGCCCGCGGCCTCCGCCAGGGTCTCCGGCACCCAGGGGGCGGTGACAAAGTTCTGCCCCAGGCCCTTGGAAAAGCGGAAGCCGGCCCTTTCCAGCCGGGGGAGCAGCTGCTCCCGGTCCAGGGGGTTCAGCATTCGCCGCAGAGGCGGGCGATGCTGAGGGCATAGATCTCAGCGGCCCGCAGGAAGGCGGAGACCATGCCCCGCTCATTGGCGCCGTGTTCCCGGTTGAAGAAGCCGGGCGGGTTGGGGCCGAAGGCCACGCCGCCGGGGATATGATGGACGTAGGTGCCGCCGCCCATGGAAAGGCACCGGCCCTTTTCCCCGGTCACGTCCTCATAGCACTGCAGGAGGGTGGAGACGAAGGCCCCCTCGGCGGGGGTGTGGTGGCCGGGGGCCATGCCGCCCTCGCAGGCAAAGCCCAGCTCACGGAAACGGGCCTCGGTGACTTTCCGGCAGTTTTCGTCATCGGCGCAGAGGGGCACCCGGCCGTCAAACTGGCCCCGGACCCCCTTCTCATCCAGGGAGAGGAGGGAGAACACCACGGTGATGGGGCCGGAGATCTCATCGCTGAGGTCAATTCCCAGGGCCTTGCCCCGGTAGTCCCCGTGGGGGAAGGCGGCATGGAGGCCCCGAACGGCTTTGGTGCTGTTGCAGTCCGCCAGAGGAAGACGGCAGAGGGCGTCTAAGAGGGCGGTGATGCCGTTATTGCCGATCTCGGGCAGGGAGGCGTGGGCCTGGGTGCCGTGGGCCAGGATGCGGACGCCGCCGGGGATCTCCTCCGCCCGAAGCGTGACCCCGGTCTCCTTCTCCGCGGCCTCCAGATGGGGGGCGGCCTCCGCCGGGGCAAGGCCCAGCACCGTGGCCTCGGCATCGGAGGGAAGCACGTTGATGCGGAAGCCGCCCTCCAGCGCCGTCACCCGGGGCGTTGCCTCGGCGGGAGCAAAATTCATGGTGAACACCGGCTTATAGAAGCCCTTCTCGGTGTTGTAGATGGGGAAGTCACAGTCCGGCGTGAAGGTGCCGGGGGCGGGCTTCTCCTTCTTATAATAATAGGCGATATCCTCCGAGCCGGACTCCTCGTCGGACCCCAGGATAAGCCGCACGCCCTTTTTGAGGGGAAGGCCCAGCTCCTTCACCGCCCGCATGGCGTAGAGGGCCGCCAGGGCGGGGCCCTTGTCGTCGCTGACGCCCCGTCCGTAGAGCATGTCCCCGTCCACCACCATGGTGTAGGGGTCGGTGTCCCAGCCCACGCCCTCGCCCACCACGTCCAGATGGGCCAGGATATCCAGGGCCCGGTCTTCGGGGCCGTGATCCGCCGCCAGCACGTAGTTGTCGTAGTTCTTCACCGCAAAGCCGTAGCTTTCCGCCTTTTGGGCGGCGAGCTTCAGCGCCCTGGCGCAGTCGGCGCCGAAGGGCAGGCCGGGAAGCGCCTCCGCCTTCACCGAGCGCACCGCCACAAGATCACTGAGATCCTTCAGATATTCCTCCCGGTGGTCCTGGAGCCAGGCCCGGATGGCCGCTTGTCTATCGTCCATGATCGATTCCTCGTTTCCTGAATTTGCCCCGCCTCTCCGAATTCGCACTCTTCCGCGGGGGAAGGGTGCTATTCTTGGGGGCGGGTAAGCATCGCTATGCTTATTGTACCATGTTTTTGCGGTTTGTCGAGGGGGGCTCCTCGTGGGCTCCTCGTAACGCCTCATCGTTCGCGGCGGCGTTTGACGCCGTCGCTCACGGCCCGGCGTTCTCGTCGCCTTCCGGGGAGGACCCATTTCATTGGGCTCCTCCCCGGTGGGGACGGGGGATACGGTTTTGGGGACGAGGCAACGGGGGTACGGATTGCCACGTCACCAGTCTGAGGACTGGTTCCTCGCAATGACATGCAAGT
>CAMNAO010000059.1 GCA_946531435.1 uncultured Clostridia bacterium | reverse complement strand
GAGCCTCGCTTCGCTCGGTTGCCCGCCCAGCACGGCGCCTGCGGGCGCTCGTCCGCGCCCCCCGTCCCCATCGTAGGGGCGAACTGTGTTCGCCCGCTGGCGGGGGCTGCTCGGAAACGGGCCGTCGAGGGTGCCGGCCCCTACAGCGCCGCAAACCCCGATGGACCGGGCGCCGGGGAGGGACGGGTCCCTCTCCAAATCCGGTTTCTGTAAATAATTTGTAAAGGGGTATTGACTTTCTCTGACGATAAGACTATAGTAGCTTTAGCACTCGGGGAAAGAGAGTGCTAAAACTAAGCGAGGTGGCCCATGGAGCTCACGGACAGAAAAAAGAAAATCCTCCGTGCCGTGGTGGAGAGCTACATTGAGACGGCGGAGCCGGTGGGCTCCAAGGCCATTGCCTCTACGGCGGGCCTGGGGCTAAGCAGCGCCACCATCCGCAATGAGCTGGCCGACCTGACGGAAGAGGGCTATCTGGAACAGCCCCACACCTCCGCGGGACGGATCCCCTCCGCCAAGGGCTATCGTCTCTATGTCAACGAGCTGATGGAGCGGCACCGCATCTCCGCCGAGGAGGCGGAGGAGATCAATGCGAGCCTCAAACAGCGCCTGCAGCGGCTGGACGGGCTTATCAGCGACGTAGGCAAGCTCACGAGCCGCCTGACCAACTTCCCGGCCTACGCCATGGCCTCCGCCGCATCGCCCCTCACCGTGAAGCGCTTTGAGCTTCTGCCGGTGGAGGACAGCGGGCTCATCCTGGTGATGATGCTCTCCAACAACGCGGTGAAGAACAAGCTGGTGAAGCTGGGCTTCTCTCCCGCCCCCGATCTTCTGGCAAAGCTCAGCACGGTGCTGAACGCCTCCCTCACCGGGCTTACCGAGACGGAGTTCACACCGGAGAAGATCGAGGCCACGGAGCGCAGCGTTGCCGGGGAAAACGGCATCGTCAGCGTTGTGGCGGGCTTCGCCCTGGAGGAGCTTATCAAGGCCCGGGATTCCGAGGCCTATGTGGCAGGTGCGGGCAAGCTCCTGGGCCAGCCGGAGTACCAGGATTTGGGCAAAGCCCACCGGATGCTGGAGTACCTCTCCGATTCCCGGGAGCTGAAGCAGCTGCCCCAGCCCGAGGGGGACAGTAAGATCAAGATCACCATCGGACCGGAGAACCTGGCGGAGGAGCTGAAGGATTCCAGCGTCATCGTCGCCCGCTACGACGCGGGGGACAACATGCAGGGCCTCATCGGCGTGGTGGGCCCCACCCGGATGGACTATTCCTCCGTGGCGGCCCAGCTGAGTTATATCGCCGATACCCTCTCCAATTTAAGCCGCGGCGGCGCGATGCCGCTGCCCGGCCCGCTGCCCCGGCTGACCGGGGAGAACGAGGGAGACCCTACAGAAAAATAAGGAGTTAGAGACATGGGAAAGAAAAAGTCCAACGCCCCCAAGGCGGAGGAAATGGCCCCCGAAACCCTGGAGCAGCCTGTCGGGGAGGCGAAGACGGACAAAGCGGCGGACACCGACGCCATGGCCCTTGAGGAGGCCGTGCGGAAGCTGGTAGAGGCCGAGGACAAGCTGAAATCAGCCGAGGAAAAGCTGCAGAAGGCGGATGAAAACGCCGCCCAGGAGAAGGACAAGTACCTCCGGCTCTACGCCGAGTACGACAACTTCCGCAAGCGCAGCCAGAAGGAGCGGGAGGCGCTCTACAACGACGTGCGGGCGGAGACCGTGGCAAAGTTTTTGCCGGTCTATGACAACCTTTCCCGCGCCCTAAACCAGGGCAGCGAGGACAAGGCCTTTTTAAAGGGCGTGGAGATGACCATGACCCAGCTGGAAAAGGTGCTGGAGGCCCTGGGCGTCACCCCCATCGAGGCGGTGGGTCAGCCCTTTGACGCCGCGCTCCATGAGGCGGTCATGCATAAAGAGGATGACAGCCTTGGCGAGAACGTGGTGGTCACCGAGTTTGAAAAGGGCTTCAAGCTGGGGGACAAAGTGATTCGGTATTCCAAAGTCGTCGTCGCCAACTGACGGCGCTTGAAAATAGAAATTCTAACCTTTCATATAGGAGGAAATCAATTATGGCTAACAAAATCATCGGCATCGATCTTGGTACTACCAACTCCTGCGTGGCGGTCATTGAGGGCGGCGAGCCCGTGGTCATCGCCAACGCCGAGGGCAACCGCACCACCCCCTCCGTCGTGGCCTTCGCCAAGGACGGTGAGCGCATGGTGGGTCAGGTGGCCAAGCGTCAGGCCATCACCAATCCCGACCGCACCGTGGTCTCCATCAAGCGTGAGATGGGCACCAATTACAAGGTGGATATCGACGGCAAGCGCTTCTCCCCCCCGGAGATCTCCGCCATGATCCTGCAGAAGCTGAAGGCGGATGCCGAGAGCTATCTGGGCACCACCGTCACCGAGGCGGTCATCACCGTCCCCGCCTACTTCTCCGACAGCCAGCGCCAGGCCACCAAGGACGCCGGCCGCATCGCGGGCCTGGACGTGAAGCGCATCATCAATGAGCCCACCGCCGCGGCCCTGGCCTACGGCCTGGACAAGGAGCAGGACCAGAAGATCATGGTCTACGACCTGGGCGGCGGCACCTTCGATGTAAGCGTGCTGGAGATCGGCGACGGCGTCATCGAGGTTCTGGCCACCTCCGGTGATACCCGCCTCGGCGGCGACGACTTCGATAAGTGCATCGTGGACTACATGGTCGCCGAGTTCAAGAAGGCCGAGGGCATCGACCTTTCCACCGACAAGGTCGCCATGCAGCGTCTGCGTGAGGCGGCGGAGAAGGCCAAGATCGAGCTAAGCGGCGTCACCACCAGCAACATCAACCTTCCCTATATCACCGCCGACGCCACCGGCCCCAAGCACCTGGATCTGACCCTCACCCGGGCCAAGTTCAATGAGCTGACCCGCCACCTGGTGGAAAAGACCGTGGGCCCCGTGAACCAGGCCCTTTCCGACGCGGGTCTGAAGGCCTCCGACCTCAGCCGCGTGCTGCTGGTGGGCGGCTCCACCCGGATCCCTGCCGTGCAGGAGAAGGTCAAGGCCCTCACCGGCAAGGAGCCCTTCAAGGGCATCAACCCCGATGAGTGCGTGGCCATCGGCGCGGCCATCCAGGGCGGCGTCCTGGGCGGCGACGTGGAGGGCATCCTCCTTCTGGACGTGACCCCCCTGTCCCTGGGCATTGAGACCCTGGGCGGCGTCTGCACTAAGCTCATTAACCGCAATACCACCATCCCCACCAAGAAGAGCCAGGTGTTCTCCACGGCGGCGGATAACCAGACCTCCGTTGAGGTCAACGTCCTCCAGGGTGAGCGGGAGATGGCCGCCGCCAACAAGAGCCTGGGCCGCTTCCATCTGGACGGCATCGCCCCGGCCCGCCGCGGCGTCCCCCAGATCGAGGTCACCTTTGATATCGACGCCAACGGCATCGTGAACGTCAGCGCCAAGGATCTCGGCACCGGCAAGGAGCAGCACATCACCATCACCGCCAGCAGCAACCTCTCCAAGGAGGAGATCGACAAGGCCGTCCGCGAGGCCGAGCAGTATGCCGCCGAGGACGCCAAGCGGAAGGAAGAGGTGGATATCCGCAACAGCGGCGACCAGATGGTCTACCAGACCGAGCAGACCATGTCCGAGCTGGGCGACAAGCTGGATGCCTCTGATAAGAGCAGCCTGGAGAGCGGCCTTAACAAGCTGAAGGACGCCCTGAAGGGCACCGATTCCGCCGCCATCAAGGCCGCCACCGAGGAGCTGCAGAAGGCCTTCTACGCCGTCAGCGAGAAGATCTATAAGCAGGCGGCCCCCCAGGGCGATCCCAATGCCCAGCAGTATCAGCAGCCCGGCCAGCAGTCCGGCCCCCAGTCCGGCCCCCAGGGCAACTACTACGACGCCGACTACGAGGTCGTGGACGACGACGACAACAACAAGTAAGGAACGGTTTTCTGAATAATCCATGCTCCACGGGCGTGCTTTTCGGCACGCCCGCGCGGTGCGCTTGCCGGCTCCTGGTGATGCCTTTTCGCTTACCGCTTTGAGCGGGAGATGAAGGAGGGATATGTCGGGCGCTTGATAAGCGCCCCTACAGCATAAAGGGCAGCGTATCTGACGTAGGGGCGGCTATCAGCCGCCCGCCCATTGCAGCGCACCACCTGACGAACGCAAATTCCGCCCCTGCGGCGTATGAATAGAAAGAACCATCTCAACTCGAAGGAGTACCCCATATGGCAGAGAACAAACGGGATTACTATGAGGTGCTGGGCCTCAAGAAGGGTGCCAGCGCCGATGAAATCAAGAAGGCCTACCGGAAGGTGGCCAAGGAGTGCCACCCGGACCTGCACCCCGATGACGCCGCGGCGGCGGAGCGCTTCAAGGAGGCCAACGAGGCCTATGAGGTCCTCTCCGACGAGGAGAAGAAGGCCCGCTATGACCAGTACGGCTTTGCCGGTGTGGATCCCAGCTACGGCGCGGACCCCGGCGGCGCCGGCTTTGGCGGCTTCGGCGGCTTTGACATGGGGGATATCTTCGGCGATCTCTTCGGCGGCTTCGGCTTCGGCGGCAGCCGCCAGCCCCGGAACGGCCCCCGGAAGGGGGAGAACATCCGGATTGGCCTCTCCCTCAGTTTTGAGGAGGCTGCCTTCGGCTGCGAGAAGGAGATCCGCGTCAACGTCATCGAGAACTGCGACACCTGCGGCGGCACGGGCTGCGAACCCGGCAGCACGCCGGAGATCTGCACCGAGTGCGGCGGCACCGGCACGGTGCGGACCCGCCAGCGGGTCATGGGCATGACCATGGAGTCCAACTCCCCCTGCAAGCGCTGCGGCGGCACGGGCAGGATCATCAAGCAGCCCTGCAAGACCTGCCAGGGCGCGGGCAAGGTCCGCAAATCCAGAACGGTGAAGGTGAATATCCCCGCCGGCATCGACGACGGCCAGACCATCTCCCTTCGGGAGCAGGGCCACGCCGGCGTCAACGGCGGCCCCAAGGGCGACCTTCTCATCACCGTGGGCATCAAGCCCCATCCCCGCTTTGAGCGGGAGGGCGCCTCGGTGCTCATGGAGATGAACATCAGCTTCGTGGACGCCGCCCTGGGCGCCGAGCTGCGGGTCCCCACCCTGGATGGCGACGTGAAGTACTCCATCCCCGAGGGCACCCAGACCGGCACGGTCTTCCGCCTGAAGGGCAAGGGCATTCCCTATCTGAACGGCTCCGGCCGGGGCGACCAGTACATCACCGTGAATATTGAGACCCCCAAGGGCCTGAACCATGAGCAGAAGGAGCTTCTGCGCCAGTTTGCCGAGTCCATGGGCCAGAAAACCGCCGAAAAGGCCGGCCCCTTCGGCAGGAAGAAGGGCAAGAAGTGATCGCCGACTGCCATACCCACAGCATTTTCTCCCACGATGGCCACGACAGCTTTGACGCCATGGCGGAGGGGGCCCTCCGGGCGGGACTATCGATCCTCTGCGTCACGGACCACGCCGACGACTGCGTCTTCGGGGATTTCGCGGCCACGAGCCTTGACCGTCTCAACGCCCAGGTGGGCCACGTGCTGGAGCCCTACTGCGGCAAGGAGGACCTCTATCCCGCCTTTTTGGAGGCGAAGGAGCGCCATGCCGGCAAGGCGGAGCTTCTTCTGGGGGTGGAGATCGGCGGCTGGAACCACGATCCGGAGAAGGGGGCGGAGATCGCCGCCAAATGGCCCTTTGACTATATCCTGGGCTCCATCCACAATCTGAGGGGCCGGGACGATTTTTACATCTATGACTACGGCGACGGCTCCGGTTTTCCGTTATTGGCGGCGGACTACCTGTCGGAGTGCCTGGAGCTTGCGGAAATGGGTGGCTTTGACGCCCTGGCCCATCTGGGCTACTTCCTGCGCTACATGGCGAGGCGGGGGATTTCGGTGGAGCAGGGCTTTTTCTGCTGCCGGGACCGGCTGGAGGCGCTATTAAGGCGCCTTGTGGAGAAGGGCATCGCCCTGGAGGTGAATACCTCCGGCGTCTTTTACGGCTATCCCGCCCTCATCCCCGATGGGGAGGTCTTCCGCCTCTACCGGGAGCTGGGGGGCGAGCTGGTGACCCTGGGCTCCGACAGCCACTACGCCCACAAGGTGGGCGCCGGTATCGGCCGGGCCATGGAAATGCTTGCGTCTTTGGGCTATCGGTATTATACTGTCTACCGGGAGAGAAAGCCGGTCATGCTCCGGCTGGAATAAAAACGGGAAGATGAGGATTCAGAAATGAAGGTTGCCATCGCCGCCGACCACGGCGGATTTGCACTGAAGGAAGAGCTCAAGCGGCATCTGGAGGCCGCGGGGGTGCAGGTGACGGACTTCGGCACCTACTCGGAGGAGAGCTGCGACTATCCGGATTTTGCCGTCCCGGCCTGCGGGGCGGTCTTAAGCGGGGAATGCGATTGCGGCATCCTGCTCTGCGGCACCGGCATCGGCATGTCGCTGGCGGCCAACAAGCAAAAGGGCATCCGCTGCGCCCTCTGCGGGGACTGCTACTCCGCGGAGATGACCCGCCGCCACAACAACGCCAATGTGCTGGCCATGGGCGCCCGGGTGATCGGGCCGGAGCTGGCCTTCCGCATCGCGGATATCTTTCTGAATACCCCCTTTGAGGGCGGCCGCCACCAGCGCCGGGTGGACAAGGTCATGGCCCTGGAGGAGCGGGAATGAGGACCCGTCCCGGCAGGATCTACTCCCGTCAGGGGCGCTGGCGCCGCTTTTTCAAGGGACTGGGGATCTTCCTCTGCCTTCTCGTTGTGTTCTTCTTCTATCTCTATTTCCAGTGGAAGAAGTACATCGTCTATACCGGGGACAGCCTGTATCTGGACCTGCCCTTTTTGCGGGAGGAGGTCACCACCCGCAACGGCTTCGACCTGCCCCAGGGGGAATCTGGCGTCATCACCAGCTTTACCGCCCCGTCGGAGGAGGCTGAGACCACGGACCCGGAGGCGCAGGATACCGGGACAGCGGACCCGGAGGCGGCCCTTCCCGGCTCGGAGTCGGGGGAGGAGCCCGGGGAAGAAGGGAATGTCCCGACCACCGAGGGAACGCCCGATTCCGGGGAGACCCTTCCGGAGGGAACCGGGGAAGAATCCGCCCAGCCGGAGCCCCAGGAGTCCGGTGCGTCGGAGGAGAATGACACCGACGGAAACGGCGTTTTGACGTCTTTCGGAGGGTGAGCCTATGAAGTTCAGCGGCGTCTGTCCCAAGTGCGGCGGCGAGCACATCCTTCTCGTTGAGGGAAAGGCGGGCCCCTACGGCGTGGGGAACAACATCCCCGTGGGCATGACCATCTTCAGCTATGCCATGGTGGACCGCTACATCTGCCTGCGCTGCGGCTACTCCGAGGAGTGGATCCCCGGAGAGGATCTGGGAAGGCTGGAGAAGCAGTACAGCAAGTGAACAAGTGAAAGTAAAACGATCCGGGCTGTTGCCCGGATCGTTTGAGCGTGTAGACAAAGCCCGGATGATGAGAAGAAACGCGGAAACGCAGGTATTTCCCAAGACACCGTAGGGGCGGCTAATAGCCGCCCGTGCATGAATCCGGACAATTGCGAAAAATGTGCAAATAAAAATATTAGACAATATGTAATGACCTCCAGTTTGTAGGAACGCG
>CAMNAO010000058.1 GCA_946531435.1 uncultured Clostridia bacterium | reverse complement strand
GATGCAGCGCACCACGTTGTCGCCGATGTGCTGAGCGACCTCGGCGGTCAGCTTGCCGCCGTCATATTCGATCTCGATCGCGTTCAGAAGATCCGGCAGCTCGCCGTCCTCAAAACGGATATCCAGTACAGGCCCTACGACCTGCGCTATTTTACCAATTCGCGCCATGGTTTTCGGTCAGCTCCTTCTTCCTATGTGTGTTGTTTCGTATTTCAAAAGCTCTTGCGGGCCGCCGGGGGCGTCGGCCCCTACAGGGAACGTATCCACCCCGCCGTAGGGGCGGATATCACCCGCCCGCGTGCCGCGCAGACGGGCCGCCGGGGCGTCGGCCCCTACAGTCTTGTAACAATTAAAACGATACTATCGGAAAGGGTACGGATTGCCACGACCAGTCTTCGGACCGGTCTCGCAATGACATGCAAATACGCACATTGCTTCGGCTGCCGATCTCCCATAGTCATTGTGCGTGCAGTCCGTTTCTGCCCTCGTAAATCGTCCCCCGTCTCCACCAAATCGAATCCCAACGCAGTGGATTCGATTTGGAAAGCGATGAGGCGGGGTGTGGGTGAGGCGAGGGCATCGGCCCGCGCCGAACGATTCACCCCGCAGGAGGAGCTACGCTCCGGCCACAATCTCCGTGATCTCCTGGGTGATGGCGCCCTGCCGCGCCCGGTTATATTTGAGGCTCAGGTCCTCGATCATTTCCTCGGCGTTCTTGGTGGCCGCGTCCATGGCTGTACGCCGGGCGCCCTGCTCGCTCACCAGAGATTCGCACAGGGCCCCATACAGGATGCCGCCCACATACTCCGGCACGATGGCGGCGAACACCGTCTCCGCGTCCGTATCATAGAGCTGGCCGGAGCTCCGCTTCTCGCTTCTGTCCACGAAGAGCGGCAGCACATCCAGACTCTGGGGCGTCTGGCTCAGCATGGAGTTGAACATGGTGTAGCACACCGTCAGCTTATCACAGTTTTTCGCAAGGTACTCCCGGCAAAGGTCCTTGGCGATGGTGAAGCAGCCGCTGATTTGCAGCGCCTCCGCCTGGGCATAAGCCTCTGTATAGAGCTCATAGCCCCGCCGGGTAAAAAACTCCAACGCCTTTTTCCCGATGGGAAGTACCCGCACGCGGATGCCCGCATCCTGATCCTCCCGGATCTTCGCCTCCGCCAGCTTCAGGACGTTGCTGTTGTAACCACCGGCGAGGCCGCGGTCGCCTGCGATCACCAGGTACACCGCCTCCCGGATCTCCCGGGGCTCGATGTAGGGCGAGGAGAACTCCTCCGCCGCTGAGACGATCTCCTGCAGGGTGGCATACATCGTCTCATAATAGGGACGGCTTCTCGTCACCCGCTCCTGGGCACGGCGCAGCTTCGAGGTGGCCACCAGCTCCATGGCTTTGGTGATCTGTTTGGTGCTCGTTACGCTTTTGATGCGGAGCTTGATGCTCTTCATATTGTCGCCCAAGCTCTCAGCACCTCCTTTCCCCTTGTCACGCCTTGCCTAAAAACTTTTCGGTATACTCCCGGACGGCCCCGTCAAAGGCCTTCTCATCATTCATCTTTCCGGTCTTCCGGATATCCTCCAGAAGCTCGTAGTAATGGGTATCCATGAACTCATAGAGGCCCTTCTCATACTCCGGCACCGCATCGACCTTCACCTCTTTGAGGCAGTCGTGGGTCACGGCGTAGAAGATGCAGACCTGGTGGGCCACCTCCACGGGGCTGTTCCGGTCCTGCTTCAGGACCGCCACGATCCGCTCGCCCTGGGCCAGACGCTCCTTGGTGTCCTTATCCAGGTCACTGCCGAACTGAGCGAAGCTCTGCAGCTCACGGTACTGGCTGTAAAGGAGCTTCAGGGAGCCGGACACCGACTTCACCGCCTTGATCTGGGCGCTGCCGCCCACGCGGGAAACAGAGATGCCCGGGTTCACGGCAGGCATGATGCCCGCGTGGAAGAGCTCGCTCTCCAGGAAGATCTGCCCGTCGGTGATGGAAATCACGTTGGTGGGGATGTAAGCCGAAACGTCGCCCGCCTGGGTCTCGATGATGGGCAGGGCGGTCAGGCTGCCGCCGCCGTACTCTGGCGCGATCCGGGCGGCCCGCTCCAAAAGGCGGCTGTGCAGATAGAACACGTCGCCGGGATAGGCTTCACGCCCCGGAGGCCTGCGGATCAGAAGAGAAAGGGCACGATAAGCCACCGCGTGCTTACTGAGGTCGTCATAGATCACCAGCACGTCCTTGCCCTGGGCCATGAAGTATTCGCCCATGGCGCAGCCCGCATAGGGGGCGATGTACTGCAGGGGCGCCGGTTCCGACGCCGTGGCGGCCACCACGATGGTGTAGTCCATGGCGCCCGCCGTGGTCAGGGTATTCACCAGCTGGGCCACGGTGGACCGCTTCTGGCCGATGGCCACATAGATGCAGATCACGTTCTGGCCCTTCTGGTTGATGATGGTATCCATGGCCAGGGTGGTCTTTCCCGTCTGGCGGTCGCCGATGATGAGTTCCCGCTGGCCCCGGCCGATGGGGATCATGCTGTCAATGGCCTTGATGCCTGTCTGCAGCGGCTGCGAGACGCTTTTCCGCTTGATGATGCCGGGAGCCGGGCTCTCGATGGGGCGGTAGCCTGCCGCCTCGATGGGGCCGCGGCCGTCAACCGGGCTGCCGATGGCATCCACCACGCGGCCGATGAGACTCTCTCCCACGGGGACAGACACCACGCGGCCGGTACGCTTGACCGTATCGCCCTCCTTGATGCCCTCCTCCTCACCCAGCATGACCACGGAAACGGAGCCCTCCTCCAGGTTCTGGGCCATACCGTAGACGCCGGTGGGGAACTCCACCAGCTCGTTGACGATGCAGTTATCCAGGCCGGAGACGCGGGCGATGCCGTCGCCGATCAGGATGACCGAGCCCGTCTCGCTCTCGTCGATCTTCTTCTCATAGTTCAAGATCTGCGCTTTGATGATTTTTGTAATCTCGTCAGGTCTAAGTTCCATATTTCGCCAACTTTCCTATATCCCTAAACCGAAAGCTCGTTTAGGATACTTCCCAGCCGCCGGATCTCCCCGGCCACCGTGCCGTCCATGCTCTTTCCCGCGGTTTCCAGTCTGAGGCCGCCAAGGACAGAGGGATCCACCTTCTCCCGCAGGAGGATGGTCTTCCCCGTCTTTTCCCGGAGCTTTTGGGTCAGCTTGTCCCGCTGGGCGTCACTGAGGGGAACAGCAGAAACCGCCTTCACCTCCAGGATCCCGCTGGCCTCGTAATGGCGGGCACGGTACTCCTCCAGAATCCCGCTCAGTTCCCCGAAATGTCCCCGCTCGGAGAGGATCTTCAGGAAATTGAGAAGGTAGGAGTCCACCCGCCCCCGAAAAGCCTCATCCAAAAGGCCGCAGCGCTCTTCCTTTTTCAGGCTGCCGGAGCCGATGAGCTTTACATAGGCAGGGTTTTCCCGCAGGATCCCCTCCAGGGTCTCCAGCTCCTCCAGGATCGCCGGTGCTTTGCCGCTTTCCTCGGCAAGCTCATAGAGGGCGTCGCCGTAGGTCTTCGCCGTTTTTGTCATCGGGCGTCACCCATTCCGTTAAGGAAGCCGTTGATGAGACTCTCGTGGTCCGCAGCATTGATCTCCCGCTCCGTTACCTTGGAGGCAAGCATCACCGCAATCTCCGAGATCTCGCCCTTCAGCTCATCCCGCGCCCTCTTCTTCTCCAGCTCCACGTCCTGATAGGCCTTCTCCCGGATGGCGTTGCCCTCCCGCTTTGCGGAAGAAACGATCTCCTCCTCCCGGGCCTGGGCGCGGGCCACCGCCTCCTTCACCAGGCGGTCCGAGGTAGCTTTGGCGTCGTCCAGCTTCTGCCGGTATTCTTTCCGCAGCTCCTCCGCCTCGGTCCTGGCGGTATTGGCCTCCGCATACAGGTCGTCGATCTCCTTCTGACGGTCCCCCACGATCTTCATCACAGGGCCCACCAGAAACTTTCTCGCCACAAAGAAAATGGCCAGGGTATTCAGCAGTACAAACAGCGCGGTCCAAAAGTCGACGCCAATAAAGCTTTCAAAATTTTCCATGCGCGTCTACTCCTTTCCCGTTTCCCCGCGTATTTCAGTTTACCGCGAACAGGATCAGGAAGGAGATCAGCAGGGAGTAAATACCGGTGGTCTCGGTGATGGCGCAGCCCAGGATCATGTTGGTGCGCAGGGTGCCTGCGGACTCAGGCTGACGGGCCATGCCCTCCAGAGCCTTGCCCACCGCGTTGCCTTCGCCGATGGCGGGGCCGATAGCGCCAATGCCCATGCAGATTCCGGCGCCGATGGCGCAGGCGGCTTTGATAATTGCGTGTTCCATAAAAAGACCTCCAAAAGTTTTGTTGTATGTGATCTATGTCAATGGGTTTTTGCGACAACTTGATACGGTGCGAGATAATATGGCCTGGGTAGTTCGCAGCCCGTAGGGGCGAACTTTGTTCGCCCGGTTAAAGGGGCCCTCAGCATTCGGGCGAACACAGTTCGCCCCTACGATGGGGACGGGGAAGCCGCTGCGGCTGCCGCACATCCTCTGTCATTCCAAGAGGGAACAGGCCGACGCGGAAATCCATCCTCAAAGGTTACACTTCGTCGGGAGCCGGACAACTCCCCGCGATGTACACCATGCTGAGAAGGCTGAACACCAGAGCCTGGACAAAGCCGGAGAAGAGATCGAAGTAGCAGCTCAGCACAGCCGGGATACCGAAGGCCAGCACCGGCACGCCGGAGAGGACCCCCAGGCCCTGCAGAAGGCCGAAAAAGCCCAGAACAGCGGTGACCACGCCCAGAATAAGACGGCCCTTCCTGCCGGACTTCTTCCCCCAGAGGAAGAGACCCACACCCGCCGCCAGAAGGACGGCGGCCACCAGCCATCCGCTGGCGGAAATGAGGCGCAGCACCATGGCGGAAACCATGGAAAGCGCGGTATAAAGGATGCTGGTGATGACGCCGCCGCCGGCCACGTTGCCGAAGTGACGGAAGGCCATGGAGATGGGCTGGGCGATCTCAGAAACGATGTTCATGGGCGTCATGACCACCACGGGCTCCGTAAAGCCCTTGAGCCAGCCGAGAAAGCCGTTATTCTTGATATTATTGTACCAGATGATGACGCTCACGGTCACAGCCCAGGTCAGGGTGCAGCTGAGGTCGGCCGTGGAGGAGCGCAGAAAGCCCGTGAGGCCGATGAGGGAGCCGCAGATGGAGCTGAGGAAGATGGTCAGAATGAAGGGGGTCCAATGCTCGTTATGCTCCCCCATGGTGTCCACCACCATGTTCCGCATCATCATGATGCCCTTCTCAATGAGCACCTGCTTGCCGTCGGGGCGCTTTTTCAGGCCCTTGCCCAGAATCACGGAGCCCACGCATAAAAGCACCGCCACCAGGAAAGAGGAGACGGTGGTCTGTGTGATGGGGATGCCCCCCAGGATGGGGATGGTGAAGTATATGAACGGACCCGTTACGTTGACGTTCATTCCTTTGGGTCACCCGCCTTTCGGAAATATTCTGCTATGGTCAGAATGGGGCGCGTGAATAAAAGCGGTACCACCAGAGAGATCACATTGCATACGCCGCCCTTCACGAGGGCAAACATCAGCAAAAAAAGCACCGCCATGCGCAGGAGGAAGGACAACCGGATCAAAGTCTGGCCGCCCTTCACGTCTTGCTTCTCGGCTTTATCCGCCGCCATCATGGCCCCCAGGGCCATAAAAAACACGTTCAGTACCGCAAATAGCCAACCGAAGACACCGCCCAGAAGCACCGAGCGGTCAAAGCGGCCCAGGAGGGCGAACACGCCCAGCATCACTGCTGTGCAGAGCGCCTCGCCGACGGCAACCACCGCCGTCTCCCGCAGGATCAGTTTTCGGGAGTCCACGGTTCATCCCCCTCAGTCATGGGAGTTGAAGGAATGCCGCTCCGGCTCCTCCTTCTCCCCGTTTTTCTTCATCAGGCCCATGGCCCGGAAAGCGCCTCTCAAACCGGAGAAGGCGCTGTAAAGCCCCAGCAGGATCCCCAAAACAAGGACCCAGGCCCCCAGTCCATAGCGGTTCCTAAGCCAGATTGCGCCATAGACAAAGAGGAAAAGCGGCACCGCAGCCGAGAGGGCAAGCTCCGTCAGCCAGATGAGAGGTTTTGCAATCTCAGAAAAGCCTTTCACAAAATCACAAACTTTCCAGTATCAGCATTATAGCAAAGTTTCTCTTTAGGCGCAATGTTCAAATGAGAACATTCGCATAACTTTTGCTCTTATTCATCAAACTTCAGCACGGCAAGGAAGGCCTCCTGGGGCACGGCCACGGCGCCGAAGGTGCGCATCCGCTTCTTGCCCTCCTTCTGTTTTTCCAGCAGCTTCTTCTTCCGGGTAATGTCGCCGCCGTAGCACTTGGCCAGCACGTCCTTCCGTAGGGCCTTGATGGTCTCCCGGGCGATGACCTTGCCGCCGATGGCCGCCTGAACCGGGATCTCAAAGAGCTGACGGGGAATGTTCTCCTTCAGCTTTTCACAGATCCGGCGGCCCCGGGGATAGGCAGAATCCTTGAACACGATAAAGCTCAGGGCGTCCACCGCCTCCCCGTTCAGAAGGATATCCAGCTTCACAAGGTCGCTCTTTCGATACTCCGAGAATTCATAGTCCAGGGAGGCATAGCCGCGGCTCCGGGATTTCAGGGCGTCGAAGAAGTCATAGATGATCTCGTTTAAGGGCATATCGAAGTGCATCTCCACCCGGGTATCGTCCAGGTAGTCCATATCCCGGTACTCCCCCCGGCGCTGGATGCAGAGATCCATGATGCTGCCCACAAACTCCTTGGGGCACATGATGGAGGCCCGGACGAAAGGCTCCTCCGCAAATTCGATCCTGGCGGGATCGGGGTAGTTCAGGGGGTTATCCACCATCACCACGGCTCCGTCCGTCAGGGTCACCCGATAGACCACGCTGGGGGCGGTGGAAATGAGCTCCAGATTGAACTCCCGGTCCAGGCGCTCGGTAATGACCTCCATGTGCAGAAGGCCCAGAAAGCCCACGCGAAAGCCAAAGCCCAGGGCAATCGAGGTCTCCGGCTCATAGCTGAGGGCGGCGTCGTTGAGCTTCAGCTTTTCCAATGCGTCCCGCAGGTCGGGATACTTGGCCCCATCCACCGTATAGATGCCGGAAAACACCATGGGCTGGGCAGGCTTGAAGCCCGGCAGCGGCTCCGCCGTGGGCCTGGCCGCCAGGGTCACCGTATCCCCCACCTGGGTATCCGCCACATTTTTGATGCTGGCGGTGATATAGCCCACGTCGCCGGCGAAAAGCGCGTCACAGGGAGCAAGGCCCATGGGCTCCATGTGGCCCACCTCCACCACCTTATACACCGCGCCGGTGCTCATGAGCAGAATATCATCCCCCGTGCGGACCGTGCCGTCCATGAGACGGATATAGACGATGACCCCGCGGTAGGCGTCATACTGACTGTCAAAGATGAGGGCCCTGAGTGGGGCCTCCGCGTCCCCCTGGGGCGCGGGAATGCCATGGACGATGGCCTCCGGCACAGGCTCCACATTGATCCCCAGCTTGGCGGAGATCTCCGGCGCGTCCAGGGCGGGGATGCCGATGACGTCCTCGATCTCGTGCTTGACCCGCAGGGGGTCCGCCGCAGGCAGGTCGATCTTGTTGATGACGGGGACGATTTCCAGATTGTTGTCCAGCGCCAGATAGGTGTTGGCCAGGGTCTGGGCCTCGATCCCCTGGGCAGCATCCACCACCAGCACGGCGCCCTCACAGGCGGCCAGGCTGCGGCTGACCTCATAATTGAAGTCCACGTGGCCCGGGGTGTCGATGAGATTCAGGCGATAGACCTCTCCGTCCTTCGCCTCATAGCGGAGGCTGACGGCCCGGGCCTTGATGGTGATGCCCCGCTCCCGCTCCAGCTCCATATTGTCCAGGATCTG
>CAMNAO010000057.1 GCA_946531435.1 uncultured Clostridia bacterium | reverse complement strand
ACGGCGGCTTCTGCAAGGCCTATCAGCCCACCTCCGGCATCGCGGGCTATACCCTCATCAACGACTCCTACTCCTACCGCATCGTGGCCCATCAGCCCTTTGTGGGGCGTGAGGCCGCCATCCGGGAGAACCGGGACATCTCTTCCTCCTCCCAGGTCTTTGAGCGGATGGAGACAAGGCAGAAGATCGCCGACACCGACAAGGGCGCGGCGATCCAGAGCCAGATCGACGATCTCATGGCCCTTCTGGGGGCCTATCAGGACGGCGCGGTGACCGAAGACCACGCTCCTTAAGAGGGGTGAACCGTTCGAAGCGGCGCTTTTGGCGCCGCTTCTCACCTTCACCCCTCCACGTCGCCTTCAAAATCGAAACCGCTTCGCCGGGTTTCGATTTTGTGGGGACGGGGGACGCGTCTCCTCGTGACGCCTCTACGTTCGGAGGGCCGCCTGCGGCCCTCCTCACCCCACGGCTATGGGGCCCCCGCAAAACCAAAGGTTTTGTGGGGAGACGACGAACAGCGGAGTGAATGAGCTCTCACGGTACGTGGGAGCGAACGATACGCAGCTTGTGAGGAGGACGTCGCCTTCAAAATCGGACCCACTTCGTTGGGCTCCGATTTTGTGAGGACGGGGGTACGAAGGTACGGATTGCCACGTCGCCCGTTGGGCTCCTCGCAATGACGTGCGTGTAGGGCAGTTGCTGTGGCTATCATTTTTCCTCTGTCATTGCGAGGAACCAGCGCCGCAGCGTTGGTGACGTGGCAATCCGTTCCCTATGGCGTCAATAACAGAAGCGGATCACACCCTCAAAGAGCGTATGGTCCGCTTTCTATATCAAAGCTTGCTAACCGATCTTTCTTCACCGCCCACCCCGGACGGTCTTTTTCATGCCTTTTCCTCCACTTTTCCCCCGTGATCCACGCCGATCTTGTCCAAGAAGGCGGCAACAATGGCTTTGTATTCTGCCGGCGCAAAAAGCACCGAGGCCGCGTGGGTGGCGCCGGGGATGATGTGCAGCTCGCTGTAGCCCCGGGTGGCCTTCTGCATCGCCTCACTGTGCCGGGGCAGGATGAAGTCGTCCTTCTCCCCGTGGATGAAGAGGATGGGCACGGTGTTCTCCTTCAGGCTGTCGATGGGCCGCATGTCCTGATAGCGATACCCATAGCGCAGCCCGGCAAAACAGGAGGCCACATACACCAGCCAGCCGGGAAGATGCATCCACCGGAGCCCGTTCTGCATCACCGTGAGGATCTCCGAAAAGCCGCAGTCCGCCACCACAAAGTCGATCTCCGGCTTATATTTCAGGCAGGCGATGGAGCTGGCGCTGCCCAAAGACTCCCCGTGGATGCCGAAGATACGGGCCTGGGGATAGCGCTTCCGGCAGTCCCGGATGAGATTTGCCAAATCCTTCCCCTCCCGGATGGAGTAGGTGCAGAAGGTCTTCTCGTTCTCCCCGTGGCCCCGAAGATCATAGAGGATCACATGAAAGCCCAGGTCCAGATACATCTTCGTGTATTTCAGAGAGCCGATGCGGTTATCCGTGTAGCCGTGGGAAATGAGGATATACCGGTCTGTGGGGATCGGGTTCTTCAGAAACTGGACGTGGAGGAGATAGCCGTCCTCACAGGGGACGGTGTAGTCCGTCTTCTCCAGCGGGTCATACCAGCCCAGGTCATAGTGATCCTCCTGCCAGGCGCGGGCCTCCTCCAGGGTCTGCCGCCGGATGCCCATGGCGAAGCCGGAGAGAAACCAGCCCAGCACCAAAAGCAGCACAAGAAGGACAGCCAAAACGATCCCAAGCGTAAGCATACAACACCTCCAACAAAACGGCCCCGGCGCCGGAAACCGGCGGCAGGGCCGTTTTTCACTTCGTCAGCGATTGCTTGTCCCGTTTACATAGTGGATGGCGGCGGTGGCGGCCACGGCGCCGTCGGCGGCGGCGGTCACCAGCTGGCGCACGGTCTTGGTGCGGGTATCCCCGGCCACATAGACGCCGGGGGTCCGGGTGAGGCAGTCCTCCCCCGCCAGGGCATAGCCGCCCTCGTCCAGGTCGATGAGCCCGGCGAAGTTCTGGTTCTCCGGGATCCGGCCCACGGCGATAAAGAGGCCGTCCACCGGAATGGTGCTGACGCTGCCGCCCTTATCGGTGACCTCAATGGCCTGCAGCCGGGGCTCCCCCAAAAGCTTGGTCACGTTGCTGTTCCAGATAAACTTCACGTTCTCCCGCTTCTTGAGCTCCTCCGCCGTGGCCGCGTCTCCCCGCAGCGCATCCCGGCGGTGGATGAGGTACACCGTCTCCGCCAGATCGGCGAGATACAGGGCGTCCTCCAGGGCGGTGTTGCCGCCGCCGGCCACCGCCACCGTCTTTTTGCGGTAGAAGGCGCCGTCACAGGTGGCGCAGTAGGAGATCCCCTTGCCCAGCAGCGTATTCTCCCGCTCCAGGCCCAGCTTCCGGTTCTCGGAGCCGGTGGCCAGGATCACGGCCCTGGCCTCATAACGGTTTTTGGGAGTGACCACCACCTTGTGGTCCCCCTCCTCAAAAAGCTCCGTCGCCTTCTCAAAGCGAATCTCCGCCCCCAGGGCCACCGCCTGCTCATAGAGCTTCGTGGCAAAATCAAAACCGGAGATGTGGGCCGCCACCGGGTAGTTCTCAATATCCGGGGTGTTGATGATCTGGCCGCCGTAGGTGGAGGCCTCCAGCACCAGTACCTGCTTTGCCGCCCGGCGGGCGTAAATGGCCGCGGTGAGCCCCGCAGGGCCCGCCCCCACCACGAGAATATCGATCATGCTTCTATCCGTCCTTTCTCTCCCCCCAGGGGGAGATTCCTTTGTGTTAATTAAATTGTATCAAATTTAATTAGTTTTGTCAAGAGGCAGGGGTGCGTCACCTTGTACGTCATTCTTATGAAAGAAGTGTGGATTCCGCAGGTACGCCAGGCTCGACCTGAAGCGTCCCTGCGAGGTACGGCTCGCGATTGACCCCATCGCAGCACTTAAAACTATGGCAACACCGCGCAATTCGGCGAGAGTGATTTGCGAGGATTTTCGCGTCACAAAAAAGGCGAGAAATCGCAGGAATACTTTGTGTATTTCAAGATTTCGAGACGAATTTGTGGCGTGAAAAGACCGCAAAGCGCCGAAGGCGCAATTACGCGGTGCTGCCCTATATACTGAAAGAGGAACGGATTGCCGCGTCGCCCGTTGGGCTCCTCGCAATGACAGAGAAGGTACGACAGCCGCAGCGGCTAACCAGCCTGCATGTCATTGCGAGGAACCAGCCCAGGGCTCCTCTGAGCCTCCAAGAGCCAAAGGCGATTGGCTAAGGCGAAGAGGTACCTTGTGTTGGTGACGCGGCAAAGCGACTCGCTAAGAGCCTCGCTGCGCTCGGTTGCTCGCTTGCACGGCGCTTGCGGGCGCTCGTCCGCGTCCCCGTCCCTGATCTCGGAAAAACTACGGGAGAAGGGCCGCGGCGCTTTGCCCCCGAAGGCCCTTTTTCAACCCTCTTTCTCGCAGAAGAACTCGATCTCCTCCCCGCAGGGGCCGATGCAGAAGGCGATGCGGATGGGTAGAGGCGGATCGGAGCGCAGAACCGCGTCCCGGGGCTCCTTGGTAATGGGGTAGCCCGCTTCCCTCACCCGCTCCACGCAGGCGTCCACGTCATCGGTGGCCAGGGCAAAATGGCGGATGCTCCCCTGGTCCAGGGCATCATCGCCGGCGCCGATCTCCATGAGGCTGTTGCCGGTATTCAGCATGATGCTGGGGCTGCCGTCTTTGCCCCGCCAGGAGCGGACCTCCTCCATGCCCAGCACTTCCCGATAGAAGGCCACCGTCTCGTCAAAATTCTTCTCCCCCTTGGCCCGGAGGTTGATGTGATGGGTCCCTTTGATCAGCTTTTTCACTATATTCCTCTCCTTTGCTCGCCGCCCAGCCCAGGGCCGCCAGAAAAATACCCGCTGACACCGACAGCGGCACGATCCACAATAACTGCCATGCTGAAATCACGTGCTCTCCTCCCTTTCGTCATGTACGGGGTTTGCTCCAGTATACGCGGCAAAAAGGAAGAAGTCCCCCGAAAGCGGGGAGCGCGGTCAATCCCTTCCGCGATCCCCGGCGCGGATAAGGCCCAGGGCCTCCACCCGCCGCAGGATCTCTTTTCCGATCTCCTCCACACTCCGAAGGGTACCGTTTTGGGCGCAGTCGATCCTCTCCCAGCCCAGCTTCTCCCCGCAGTAGGCGGCGGCAGCCCGGCTGTGCTCCAGATACCTGAGATTCTTCTCGTGGATGTCCTTTTTGCTCTCATCCCCGTGATAGCGCTCCGTCATCAGCCGTTGGGAGGTGGTAGGGTCCACGCTGAGCCACAGCACCGCGTCCGGGGCGGGGATGCCCAAAAGCGTATACTCATAGTGGAAGAGCCAGTCCAGAAAACCGTCCCACTCCCCCCGGGGAAGCTTGGCGCACTGGTGGATGGCGTTGGAGGTGGTGTAGCGGTCCGCCAAAACAAGGCCCCCCGCCTCGTAGAAGCTCCGCCAGTCCTTCTGGAAGCTGGCATAGCGGTCCACGGCGTAAAAGCTGGAGGCCGCGTAGGGGTTCACCGCCTCCGGGTCCGTGCCGAAGGCGCCGGATAGGTACATTTTGATGAGCGCCGAGGAGTCGGAGGCATAGTCCGGGAAGGAGACCTTCCGTACCGTCTCCCCCCGCTCCTCCAGGACCTTCAAAAGAAGGGCCGTCTGGGTTGCCTTGCCGGAGCCGTCCAGGCCGTCCAGCACCAGAAGTCTGCCTTTTTTCTCCATTGTCTCTCCTCCGCCTGCAGGAATAAATCAATAAATCTATCATAGAGCCTTGGCCTGGAAAAATCAAGGGGCGTCTCAGCGCCGGGGACAGGAAAACGCGAGCGGCAAGATGCCGCCCGCGCCGTAAGCATATTCCTCTGTCCATCGCCCCGGCATCCGGGAAAACAGATCACGGGATCATCCTGCCGCTTGCGTCAAAGGAGTAGCTTTTCCCGTTGATGATCCGGGTCGTCCCCGCCGCCATCTTTCCGCTATTGTCAAACCAATACCAGTTCCCATTGATCTGCAGCCAGCCCGTCACCATGCGGGAGTTCAGGTAGTACCAGTCGTTCTTGTATTGCAGCCAGCCCGTCTGCATCGCACCGGAGGCGTTGAAATAGTACCAGTTGCCGTCCACCTGGACCCAGCCCGTGGCCATCTTTCCATTGGTCCCCAGATAGTACCATTTCCCGTTTATCTGCTGCCAGCCTGTCTGCATCACGCCGGAGGCATTGAGATAGTACCAGTAGCTGCCCACCTGGACCCAGCCCGTGGCCATTTTCCCGCCGGTGCCCAGGTAGTACCACTTTCCGTTTACCTGCTGCCAGCCCGTCTGCATCGCGCCGGAGGCGTTGAAATAATACCAGTTGGCGCCTATCTGAGCCCAGCCTGTGGCCATCTTGCCATTGGTCCCCAGATAGTACCATTTCCCGTTTACCTGCTGCCAGCCCGTCTGCATCACGCCGGAGGCACCCAGATAATACCAGTTGCCTCCCACCTGGACCCAGCCTGTGGCCATCTTGCCATTGGTCCCCAGATAGTACCATTTCCCGTTTACCTGCTGCCAGCCCGTCTGCATCACGCCGGAGGCGCTGAAATAGAACCAGTCGTCGTTGATCTGCCGCCAGCCCACGGCGGTGGTGTTTTCCCCAAGGTAGTAGTACCAGCTGCCGTTCTGCTGCCGCCACCCGTAGAGGGCGGAGGCCTCCTCATCATAGTCGGCAGCGCTCAGGGTCAGAACGCTTTGGCCGTAGAGGGAGATGGTGTCGTCATCGTAGGTATAGGTCCCGCCGTTGACGGTGTAGCTGGGGAAGCTGCCGGAGTCAGCGCCCACCAGGAACTGCCAGTCAGAGCCGTCGCCATCGTCATCGCACCAGGTCACGTCCGCCACATAGCTCTTCCCGTTTTCCATGCGGACCACATTCCACATGTGTCCTCCGCCGGCGTCCCCGGTGACGGAGATGCAGCGGATGTCGTTGTAAAAAGAGCTGAGATCGCAAAGGTGCTGGAAGGCCTTGGCATAGCCCTCACAGACCACGTTCGTCGAGGAATCCCCGTCAAAGACCCAGATGATCTGCCAGGGGTTGCTGGAGCTGATGCTGCCCTGATAGCTCTCCTCCGCGGCATCGTCATTGTAGTTGACGAGGCGGCAGATCTCCAGCCGGTAACCCTCCAGCTTCTCCCTGTCGCTCTTGCCGGTATAGGCGGCCACAATGTTCCTGGCCTTCTGGGCGGCGGTGGTCACCGTGGTGCCGATGGTGGTGTTCATGGTGGTGTCGTCGCCGTCGGCATACTCCGGCATGACATAGAAGGTAACGGTGACGGTGTCAAGCTCCACCCAGTTCTCATAGCCGTCGATGGAGAGACCGCCGGTGCCGAATCTCATGCCCTTGGTTTTGTCAGACCAATAGAAAGAATAGGGATGATCGTCGGTGATGGCCGTATACAGGCGGTCGAAGCCGAACTCCTGATAGCATTTATTCCAGAAGGCGTCCCAGAATCCGTCTACAGTGTCCCAGTTTTCATCTAAGATCGACCCCAGACCCAGATCTGCCGCGGTCCAGCGGATCGGTCCATCCAGGCCCAGATCCTCCACCGTGATCTCAAACACTGTGGAGGCCCGCCGCCCCGCGGCGATATCCACGACCCCCGCGGAAACCAGATCATAAACGGCCTTTGCCGTTCCGGTGAAGCCGTTGCCCGCGCCGGAGGAGCGGAGCCTGAAGGGGCTGCTTCCCTCCGGGGTGCCGCGCATCTGGCTGTCCACATAACGGGCGAAGAGCGTATCCGCATCCGCCCCGTCGTCTCCGCCCGCAACGGTCCTGGGCGGCACGTCAACAGAGATCGGCTCTCTCCGCTCAGGCTCTTCGGGCTCTTCGGGCTCTTCGGGTTTCTCGGGCTCCTCGGTCTCTTCGGTGTCCATCAGTTCCTCTGCGGGATCGATCTCCGCCGGGAGATTCTCCGTCTCCTGCCCGATCGGTTCCTCCGGGAGCTCCACGGTCTCAAGAGGCTCTTCAACAGGCGTCTCCGCTTCCGGCGCGGAACCATCCTCCGCCGTCTCATCGGGGGCGGCGGCCTCTTCGGGCTCCCCGGCCTCCGCCGTCACGGCGTCCGAGGGCTCTTCCGGAATCTCCTCCGCGGGGATGGTCTCCGCCTCCGACGCGGGCGCTTCCTCTATGTACTCCTCCGCCGCGGGCGCGGGTTCCTCGGAGGGCTCCCCGGCAGGTTCCTCCACGGGTTCCTCAGTGAGTTCTCCGGCAGGTTCCTCCGCCGTAAACTCCTCATCAGAGGCAGGTTCCTCCGCCTCCCCGGCCTCCGCGATTTCCGGCAGAAGGATCTCTTCCTCCGCAAGCTCCGTCCCCTCGTCAGCCAGAGCGGCCACCGGGAAAAGCGTCACGCAGAGCATCAGCGCCAGCAAAAATCCGAGCCATCGGTTTTTCCTCATCATGGTATCCTCCCGTCCCCTTTGGGGGTGATTTCTTATGCGGGCATCCCCGGCAAGCTGCTCCGGGGATACTTCTATCATAGGGCCAACGGGGGAAAAAATCAAGGAAAAGGCCCGGGAAAAATCTCCGGGGGGCCGAGGGAGAAGGCTTAAGGAGACGTGGAGCAAACAGTACGGCAGGCGCGACCTGAAGCGCCCCTCAGTGTGTAGACAAAGTCCGATGGACTTTGTCTACACACTGGGTGCCCCGTGTTTTTTGTGAAGCTTCACCTCACAAAAAACGTCGCTGCGCTCCGCGAAAGCCTGCTTTAGCAGGCATTTCGCCAGTTGAGATCCAATTCGAGGCGGGCCTTGGTCCGGGTCGCGTTCGCTCCCCGCTTTGGCTGCAAACAGCCCACCGGGCTGTTTGCTTTACGCGTCGCGCCCCTCGAGCTCCCCCGCTACTCTATATACTCTTTCCCCTTGTACCGGGGTTTGTCTACAGTCTATGACATGCGCGTAAGATAGCCGCAGCGGTCACCCGGAAGCTCTGTCATTTTTGGTGAAACCCGACGCGGCAAGCAGCATTTCCCGTCCTCATCCTTCATTTTTCCCATAATCAAAAAAGGATGGAAAATCTTATATTTTGAGCGTGTAGACAAACCCCAGATGATGAAAAGGAACACGGAAACGCAGGTATTTCCACAGACACCGTAGGGGCGGCTATCAGCCGCCC
>CAMNAO010000056.1 GCA_946531435.1 uncultured Clostridia bacterium | reverse complement strand
GTCGGGAACAGCAGGACATCGCGGATACTGTCGCTGTTTGTCAGCAGCATCACAAGGCGGTCAATACCGAAGCCGAGGCCGCCGGTGGGCGGCATGCCGTATTCCAGTGCGTTGATAAAATCGTAGTCCACCTGGGCTTTGGAGTTGGGATCCAGCTGCTTCCGCTCCGCCACCTGGCGCTCAAAGCGGCCCCGCTGATCGATGGGATCATTGAGCTCAGAGAAGGCGTTGCCGAACTCCGTGGCGTTGATAAAGTACTCAAAGCGCTCGGTAAACTCCGGATCATCCGGCTTGCGCTTGGCAAGGGGACTGATCTCCACGGGATAGTCATAGATAAAGGTGGGCTGGATCAGTTTCTCCTCCACGAAGGCGTCAAAGAACTCAGCCAGGATGGCGCCCCGGGTGGGCACCTCCGGCAGCTCCACATGATGCTCCTTGGCGGCGGCAATGGCATCCTCATCGGTCTTCCAATCCCGGAAGTCCACGCCGGAATACTTCTTCACCGCCTCGATCATGGTGAGCTTCTCCCAATGTCCCAGGTCGATCTCGTTGCCCTGGTAGGGAACCACCAGGCTGCCGCAGACCTTCTGGGCCACCGTCTTCATCATATCCTCCACGAGATCCATCATGCCATGGAAATCGGTATAGGCCTCATAGAGCTCAATGGTGGTAAATTCCGGATTGTGCTTGGTGTCCATTCCCTCATTGCGGAAGATGCGGCCCACCTCGTAAACCTTCTCCATACCGCCCACGATGAGACGCTTGAGATAAAGCTCCGTCTCAATGCGGAGGACCATATCCATATCCAGGGTATTATGGTGGGTCAGGAAGGGGCGGGCGGAGGCGCCGATCTCAAAGGGCGTCAGGATGGGGGTATCCACCTCCAAAAAACCGCGACCGTCCAGGAAGGCCCGCAGCTCCCGCAGGATGAGACTGCGCTTTATAAAGGTATCCTTCACGTCGGGATTGACAATGAGGTCCACATAGCGCTGGCGATAACGGGTCTCCTTATCCGTCAGGCCGTGGAACTTCTCCGGCAGGGGACGCAGGGACTTGGCCAGCAGCTCCAGAGAGGTGACGTGGACCGTGATCTCCCCCATACGGGTGCGGAACACAAAGCCCTCGGCGCCCAGGATATCACCGATATCCACCTTTTTGAAGAGCTCAAAGCTCTCCTCCCCCACGTCGTTGAGACGCACATAGATCTGGATGCGCCCTTTGTCGTCCATGAGGTCCGCAAAGATGGCCTTGCCCATTCCCCGCTTGGAGAGGATGCGCCCGGCCACACGGACCGTCTTCTCCTCAAAGCCCTCGAAATCGCCCTTGATTTCGCTGGACCAGGCCGTGCGCTCATAGCGGGTCTTTTGGAAGGGGTCCTTTCCATCGGCAACAAGGCCGCTTAACTTCTCCCGTCGAACCGCAAGGATCTCCGAAAGCTCTTCCATTTCATTGGTTTCCAGTTCCGGCATGGTGCCCTCCGTCAGTTATGGATGTTGATCACGCGGAAGATGAGCTTGCCGGAGGGGGCCTCCACCTCCACCTGGTCGCCCACCGTGGCGCCGAAAAGGGCGCGGCCCAGAGGAGAGGCATCGGAGATGCGGCCGTTCATCGGATCCGCCTCCTGGGAGCCCACGATCTGGTACTGCTCCTCCTCCCCTATCTCCACGTCCAGAACGGTAATGGAGCTGCCGATACCGATCTTGTCAGCGGTACCGCTCTTCTCAACGATCTCGGCGTTGGCAATAAGATCCTCCAGCTCATCGATGCGGGCGTAAAGCTTGGTCTGCTCCGCCTTGGCCTCGTCATATTCGCTGTTCTCAGAGAGGTCACCAAAGGAACGGGCCTCTTTGATTTGCTCCGCCACCTCATTCTCGCGGGTGGTACGCATATAGTCCAGCTCATCCTTCAATTCCTGAAGGCGGGCCGCACTCATTCTATACTTGGCGTCTTTTTCCATAGGTATCTCCATTCCGCCGCAAATGCGGCCAAAGTGTTTTCTGAATCAGCCTCACGGCAATTATGTAAAAGCTATCACATTTTCCTCCCCTTTGTCAAGGGAAAGGCGGGGCTTTTTGCGGATAGCCTGACGGCGCTACCGAACTGTGTAATTATTGAAGAAGTTCAGAGGATTGACACGGACGCCGCCTTCGGAGACCTCAAAATGCATAAAGCACTGATCGCAGATCCCGCTGGCCCCAACAATGCCGATGAGCTGTCCCTGGACCACCTGACTGCCTGCCAGGACACTGATTTCTCCCAAATGGGCATACATGGTGGTATGACCGTTGCCGTGGTTGATGATGATATAATAGCCGAACGCGGGGTCATAGGTGGCGGTCGTCACGGTCCCGCCATCCACCGCCAATACGGGAGTTCCGTAATCCGCTACGATATCCACGCCGGAGTGGTATTTGATGATGCCGTACATAGCGTTCATACGGGTTCCGTAGCGGGAGATGACGGTACGGCTGTCGATCACAGGCCAGATAAAATCACCGGTGCCGATGGTGGCAACCGTCGGCTCCTGCCGCTGCAGCGCCTCCAGCATATTGCCCACATTCTCCTGCAAAGCCTTCTCCGCCAGATCCATCTCGTCAAAATCGGCCTGATACAGCTCAATATTACTCTGGACGTTTTTAATGACGCCGGTGGCCTCCTCCACCTCAGCCTCGATCCTGGCCGCGAGAATGACCCGCTGAGTGTTGAGCTGGCTGATGGCGTCGTCGATCAGAGCCAGCTCTTCCCTGGCTTCCTGGGCTGCGTTGGTATGGGAGAGGGTCTTTTCATAGAGCTCCCGGTCATACTGCCGGATCTCCATCACGAAGTAAAGGCGCTGAATGAAGTCCTCAATGCTGGTAGCACCAAAGAGAACGGAATAGTACATGACTGTTCCGTTCTCCTCGATGGCCCGAAGGCGCATTTTATAATTCCGGAATTGATCGTCAACCTCCGACTGGAAGTCGGCGATCCGCTCCTGCCAGGTTTCACGAAGGGCGCTGTAGATGCCGATCTGACTGTCCACATTGTCCAGCTCACTCTGGGTGAGGGAAATCCGCTCATCCAGAACCACCTTCATGCTCAATGCGGAGATATTCTGATTCTTCAGTTCCTCGATCCTGGCATCCATCTCCTGCTGCTGCTGAATGAGGGACTCCCGCTCCGTTTCCAGTCTCTCAATATCATCCACATAGGTGGCCCTGGCTGCCAGGCTCGCCAGGATAGTAATAAGAAGGGACAGAGAGAGAGCAACAGCCAACAGAATGCAGACAACCCGGACAAATAGCTTTCTCTTTTTATCCATGGGGTCGCTTATACCTTCAGATAGTTTTTAATAGCGGAGAGGCTGCCGAACACACCCACAAGAACGCTGACAACCAGGAAAATCAGAAGAATGGGGATGGCCACTGCGGAAAAAGGAATGGGCTCAATGAAGGAAATCACGCCGTCAGTGGAGATCCGGCTCACCACAAAGGAGTAGATGCCCCACTGGAGCACAAAAGCGATAAGGGCGCCCAGAATGCCCAGAATCAGGCCCTCCACCAGGAAGGGCTGGCGGATGAAGGAATTGGTGGCGCCAACCATGCGCATAACCGCAATCTCCTCCCGTCGCGCCACAGTGGTCAGGCGGATAGTATTGGACATGATGAAGAGGGAGATCACAAACAGCACCAGCACCAGAGCGATAGAGACCACGGTCACCACGCTGCGGACAGCGGCAAAGCCCTTGGCGATCTCAACATGGTAGTGGACATCGGCAATCCCCTCAATATCCTTCACCGCGGAGGCGGTCTCAGCCATACGGGCGATATCCTTGAGGTAGATCACATAGCGGTGGCGAAGGATGGAAGGTTCCAGCTCGTTGAGAAGGGGTGAATCCCCGTACTGCTGCACAAAGTTGGCCATGGCCTCGGTCTGTGAGACAAAAACCACGCTTTCCACGTTGGGTACATTCTGCACCCTGCCCCGCAGGGCCTGGGCATCGCTCTCGGAATAACGCTCATCCACAAAGGCCACCATCTGGTTCTCGGACTCCAGCTCGCTGATGACGGAGTTCACGTTCAGCGTCAAAAGGACAAAGCAGCCCATAATGAGCAGGCAGGCCACGATGACAAACACGGAAGCAAAGGACATGAATCCGTGTGAAAAAATACTGTGTATGCCCTCCCGAAGGAAGTAGCCCATTCGATTACGCTTCATAGTTGTAATACCCATCCATTCCGTCGCTGATGACTCGGCCGCCGTCAATGGCGATGACACGCTTGGCGAAGCGATTCACCAGTTCCTTCTCATGGGTGACGATGAGCATCGTGGTACCCATTTCGTTGATTTTCTCCAGAAGCATCATCAGCTCCAGGCTTTTTGCGGGATCCAGGTTGCCCGTAGGCTCATCGGCAATGATCATCCGCGGGTTGTTCACCAGCGCCCGGGCGATGGCTACGCGCTGCTGCTCACCGCCGGCCAGCTCCCTGGGATAGCGGCGGGTGCGGCTGTCCAGGCCCACCAACTGCAGCACATAAGCCACACGGCGGCGGATCTCCTTATTGGAGGCGCCCACCACCTGCATGGCGTAGGCCACGTTGTCATACACCGTTTTGTTCTCGATGAGGCGATAGTCCTGGAAGATAATGCCCAGGCTGCGGCGCAGATAGGGCAAACGGCTGAGACGCATACGGTTGAGGTCAAAATCATTGACGATGACCTGCCCATCCGTGGGGGCGATTTCCCCCGTGATCAGCTTGATGATCGTAGACTTGCCGGAGCCGGACGGCCCCACAAGGAAAACGAACTCACCGTCACGAACATTGAAGCTGACGCCCTTCAGCGCCTTGACGCCGTTTTCATACTCCTTGAAGACATCGGTAAATTGTACCATGCGAGGGGTTCTCCTTTGGTCTGACTGTTACTCAGCCAGGATATTTTTGCTGGTCAGATACTGCTTGACCATCAGCGCCACCTTGAAAACAATGGCCTGGTCGAATTCCCTGAGATCGAGGCCGGTCTGCTTCTTGATCTTGCCCAGGCGATACACCAGCGTATTCCGGTGGACAAACAGCTTCCGGGAAGTCTCGGAGATGTTGAGGCTGTTGTCGAAGAACTTGTTGATGATGGCCAGCGTTTCATCATCCAGCTCATCGATGGGATTCTTCTGGAAGACCTCGGAGAGGAACATCTCACAGAGGGTGGTGGGAAGCTGATAGATGAGGCGGCCGATGCCCAGGCTCTCATAATTCAGAATGGTCTGCTCCGGGTCAAAGATCTTGCCCACCTCAATGGCATTCTGGGCCTCCTTATAGCGGTCGGCCAGCTCGCGAATGTGCTTGGCGGTGCTGCCGATACCGATGACGGTCTTGATGTTCATCTCATCGGACAGGGCGCGCTGGATCCGCTCCGCCACCTTCAGAAGGTCCGCAGCCTCGGCGGAGGCGGCAACCTCACGCACAACGGCCACGTCGGTCTCGGAAATGCTGATGACGAAATCCCGCTGGCGCTCGGGGAACATCCGCTGTAAAAACTCCACCACAGCCACATCGGCCCGGCCGATCTGACGGATGAGATAGACCGCCCGCGTGGTATCAGCGGAAAAATTCAACTCCTTGGCGTGGACATAGACGTCACCCGGGAGAATGTTGTCAGTGATAATGCTCTTGACAAGGGCGGCGCGGTCGTGCCGCTCCTCATAATAGGTCTTGGCCTCCGCCAGGGCAATGGTGGCCATGATGCAGAGGCTGTGGGCCTCATTATCCGTGCCCTCCACAAAAACGGC
The DNA here is from genome assembly GCA_946531435.1 of uncultured Clostridia bacterium. Classification (GTDB taxonomy): domain Bacteria; phylum Bacillota; class Clostridia; order Oscillospirales; family Oscillospiraceae; genus CAMNAO01. Next base: position 2,612 of record CAMNAO010000056.1, on the reverse strand, counting down.
ATAGTCCGGCCGCTGGACGCCGCCGATGAGGCGCATTGTCCGTCCGGCGATGGCCGCTTCTCCCCCGCGCTCTGCCAGGAGTGCGGCACCGGGGATCGTGGTGCCAATGATAGAGAGCTCTGTACTTGCCACCACATTGCCGGACATATCGGTTACGCCGATGACTCTGCCGGTGGCCTCCTTCATCTGGATGATGGTGCCCTGAAAAATCCTTGTTGACATAATTCTCCCCCTTCGTTACAACTCAGCCGAATCAAAATCTAACCACTTGTTCCCCCATGTTACAACATTTTTTTGTCGAATTCAATAGGAAAACAAAAAGATTTACGATTCTTTCATCAAAATGACTTTGTCTTTTTGACAGAGATCTCATTTTCGGGGGAAATCCTTTCAAAAATGGAAGTAATTTCCGTTTTTGTTAACTCCCTGCAGGCTCCCGGAGGGAGCTGCGGATCCAGCAAAAGGCCCCCGATGGAGAGGCGTTTTAGGTAAATTACCTTATTTCCCCGGGAGGCGATCAGACGACGAACCTCGTGGTATTTCCCCTCCCAGACCGTGATCTCAGCCTCCCTGTCATCCTCTCCGATGCGGAGGACCGCCGGCTTGCAAACCGTGCCATCCGCCAGAACAGCCCCCTTTGCGAGAGCCATCCCATCTTCCGGTAAGAGCGGGTCCGCCGCCCGAAGGAAATAGCGGCGGGGGATGCCGGTTTTGGGGGAGATGACGCGATGGCAGAAATCCCCATCGGTGGTCAGCAGCAGTAGGCCCTCCGTCTCCTTATCCAGTCGCCCCGCGGGAAAGGGAGAAAAGGCCGCGATCTCCGGGGGCAGAAGCTCCAGCACCGTCGGCTGTCCCCGCTCTTCCGTGCTGGTGACATAGCCCGCGGGCTTATGCATCATGAGATAGAGGTGGAGTTCCGACCGGATGGGCTCTCCGTCCAGCGTAACCGAGTGGAGAGCGGGGTCCAGCTTCCTTGTCCCATCCCGGACAACTTCTCCATCCACCCGGACCCGTCCCAGGCGAAGGGCCTCCCCCGCCTCCTTCCGGCTGAGGGCGCTCCGATTTGCCAGCAGCTTATCCAATCGTTCCATTGTTCCTTCTTTCCTTTCCTCCCTGGGCTTGTCATATCCGTCCATCGATCCACATAAGTTATTGCAGGGCGGCGGGGCCGCAGCAGAAAGGAGCGGATCTATGTTTATCGTAACAGCAAAGCTGAATAAGAGAAAGGTGTTTTTCATTGCGGCCGCGGTCATCCTGATCCTTGCAGTGGTGCTTGCGGTGCTGATGGGAAGCAAGAGAAAGGACGCCGAAGCAGTCTCTCTCATCCAGGTGGTCCGGGACAACGATGAGCGGGTGAGCTACCTGGAGTCCCTGGGCTGGCAGGTGGAGGAAGCGCCTATGGAGGCTGAGAGCATCCTGATCCCGCGGCAGATGGGAGAAGCCTATACCGCCTACAACAAGCTGCAGCAGGAGCAGGGCTTCGATCTCAACCACTATGGGGGTCTGCAGGCCACCCGTTACACCTACAAGGTGCTGAACTACCCCGGTATGAAGGCGGACGACATCATTGTAGCAGATTTGGTGGTATATCGCAATGAGGTCATCGCAGGCGACGTACAATCCACGGAGATGGACGGATTCATGCACGGGCTCACCTACCCGGGATGACAGCAAAAAACAGGCCGCCGGAAGGCGGCCTGTTTTTGATGATCGCAAGGAATCAGAGTAAAATTACTCGTCGACCTCGATGACGACGCCGGAACCGACGGTACGGCCGCCCTCACGGATGGCGAAACGCAGGCCCTGCTCAATGGCGATGGGGGTGATCAGCTCAACCTTCATGTCCACGTTGTCGCCGGGCATGCACATCTCGGTGCCCTCGGGCAGAGTGATGACGCCGGTAACGTCGGTGGTACGGAAGTAGAACTGAGGACGATAGTTGTTGAAGAAGGGAGTATGACGGCCGCCCTCGTCCTTATTCAGAACGTAAACCTGGCCGACGAACTTGGTGTGGGGCTTGATGGAGTTGGGCTTGGCAAGAACCTGGCCTCTCTGGATCTCGTTACGGGCAACGCCGCGGAGCAGAGTGCCGATGTTGTCGCCGGCCTCAGCGTAATCCATGGTCTTGCGGAACATCTCGATGCCGGTGACGACGGTCTCACGAGCCTCGTCCATCAGGCCGACGATCTGAACCTTCTCGTTCAGCTTGACCATGCCGCGCTCCACACGACCGGTGGCGACGGTGCCACGGCCGGAAATGGTCATGACGTCCTCAACGGGCATCAGGAAGGGCAGCTCGTCGTTACGGGCAGGAGTGGGGATCCACTCATCAACAGCGTTCATCAGATCCCAGATGCACTGATACTCAGGAGCATGAGGATCGGTGGACTCGCACACCAGAGCGTTCAGAGCGGAGCCGCGGATGATGGGGGTGTCATCGCCGGGGAAGCCGTAGAAGTCAAGAAGCTCACGAACTTCCATCTCGACGAGCTCAAGCAGCTCGGGATCGTCGACCTGGTCGCACTTGTTCAGGAAGACCAGCACGGAAGGCACGTTCACCTGACGGGCAAGCAGCAGGTGCTCGCGGGTCTGAGCCATGGGGCCGTCGGAAG
>CAMNAO010000055.1 GCA_946531435.1 uncultured Clostridia bacterium | reverse complement strand
CCGTAGCGCAACCGAGCGAAGCGAGGCTCTTAGCGCGGAGCGTATCCGCGTCCCCCGTCCCCTTCTCATCATAGAAGAAGACGAGAGTACGGATTGCCACAGCCAGTGTGCGCACTGGCTTCGCAATGACAGAGGAAGATCGTCAGTCGCAGCAGCCATCCCACTCGCATGTCATTGCGAGGAGAAGCGAAGCGACGACGCGGCAATCCGCGTCCCCCGTCCCATTCTCATCATAGAAGAAGACGAGAGTACGGATTGCCACAGCCAGTGTGCGCACTGGCTTCGCAATGACAGAGGAAGATCGTCAGTCGCAGCAGCCATCCCACTCGCATGTCATTGCGAGGAGAAGCGAAGCGACGACGCGGCATGTGAGCCCGCAGGCGAACATCCGTAGCGCAACCGAGCGAAGCGAGGCTCTTAGCGCGGAGCGTATCCGCGTCCCCGTCCCCATCGTAGGGGCGGCTATCAGCCGCCCGTATTACATCGTACCCCATCAAAGACGGGCGGATCAAGGGATCCGCCCCTACGGAGGCTGATCAAACGGGCGACCACAGATCGCCCCTACAGGATAATCCATCCCCCGTCCCCAAAAAACAAACCACTCTGTTTTCCGATGCCTTCGGAAAGCAGGGTGGTTTTCGCTTATTCCGCTTTCTCCTCCATCCACTCCTGGGCGTAGACGGGAATGACCTGGGCGCCGCTGAGCCCCCGGAGGGCCTCCAGCGCCTCGTCAATTTCCGGCACATGGCGGGGGGCGATGAGGATGTAGGCGTTGCCCCTGGCGGCCCGGCTGACGGTGCCCGCCAGCTCCACGGCGGGGCAGCGGCTGGCGGCGTAGACCCGGGCCAGGGTGTCCAGGGCGTCGGCCATGCGGCCGGGACCGGCGCTGCAGCTCCAGACCCGGTTGCCGATGTAGCCCCAGAGGGGGGCGTTGGTGTGCAGGGCCACCTGGACGCCCTTCTGCGTCAGGGTCTCCGTAACCGTGCGGGCGATGGAGCAGCAGAGGTCCAACAGCTCATTTTCCAGGGGGCCGAGGCCGTTGGTGCAGAGGAGGACGCCGCAGCTCTCCTCCCTTGTGTAATCAAACTCCCGGACGTAGAGGGCGCCCCGGCGGGCGCTCTGGCTCCAGGTGATGGTCTTCATGGGCTCCCGCCCGGCGTATTCCCGGATCCCGGCGGTGAGGATGGGGTCCTGGATCAGATAGCGGGCGGCGATCACGTCCCCGCAGTAGCTGCCGAGGGCCATGCTCAAAGCGTCGTTTTCCACGGGCCGGGGATAGACCAGCACCTCCCGGCGAAGGTACTTTTCCTCCTTTACCTGGCTGAGGCCCAGAAAATCCCCCCGGGTGAGGCGCAGCGCGTCAAAAATATGGACGCCCCGATTGCGGAGAATGAGCTCCAGGCTCCGCTGACGGCGCTGCCGTCCCCACAGGCGGAAAACGGAGGGGATGAATTTGGTAAAGCGCTCCTCCTCCGCCTCCTCTCCCCCCGGGACCTCGGCGGAGATTGGCACCCCCAGCTCCAGCCGGAGGTAGCTGATGGGAAGCCGCCCCCGGTTGGCGGCCCAGTAGTCCAGCCGGAAGGGAGTCCCCGGCTCCACCCGGTCCCGGGCGGGGGCAAAATCCGCCTCCACATGCTTGAGGCCGTCGTAGAGGGACCAGAGCTCCAGCGCGAGCCCCAGCAGGAGCAGAACAATGAGAAAGATCGCCATGCTTACAGCTCTTCCAGGGGGACCCGCACCGTCTCCGCCAGCTCGCAGATCAGGGCCTCGTCCTCGCCCCGCTTCACGGATCCCGCGGTGGTGAGCCGGTGGGCCAGCACATAGGGGGCCAGATCCTTCACGTCCTCGGGCTGGACATAGCCGCGGCCCCGGATGGCGGCCGCCGCCTGGCTGGCGTGGTAGAGGGCCAGGGCGCCCCGGGTGGAGACGCCGATGCGGATGCGGCTGTCCCGGCGGGTGGCCTCCACAATATCCATGATGTAGTCGGCCACGTCGTCGGTGACCTCGATCTTTCGCACCTCTTCCCGGAGCGCCATGGTCTCCTGAGGCGTGACCAGCTCCTCCAGCCCCTGCACCAGGCGGGAGGTGTCCTCCCCCCGCAGCACGGACTTCTCCTGGCCCCGCTCCATATACCCCAGGGAGAGCCGCATGAAGAAGCGGTCCGTCTGGGCCTCGGGCAGGGGGAAGGTGCCGTAGCTCTCCAGGGGGTTCTGGGTGGCCATGATCATGAAGGGCTCCTCCATGGGGTAGCTGTCGCCGTCCACGGTGACCTGTTTCTCCGCCATGGCCTCCAAAAGGCTGGACTGGGTCCGGGGCGTGGCCCGGTTGATCTCATCGGCCAGGATCAGATTGGCAAAGAGGGGGCCGGGACGGAACTGGAACTCGCCGGTCTTCTGGTTGTAGAAGTTGATGCCCGTCAGATCCGAGGGCAGCAGGTCCGGGGTGAACTGGATCCGCTTGAAGCTGCCCCCCACGGTTTTGGCGAAGGCCCGCAGCAGCATGGTCTTCCCGGTGCCGGGAACGTCCTCCAGCAGGATGTGGCCGCCGCAGAGGTAGGTGATCAGCACCTTTTCAATGACCTCCGTCTTGCCCACAATGATCTTTTCGCAGCCCTCCACCACCTTCCGGCGGTACTCGGTGAATCGGTTGAGATCCATTTCCATCGCTCCTTCATCGCGGTAAATAGTAAAATATACATGATTATAAAAGGGTTTTTCCGGATTTGCAAGGGGAGTGTTGCAAAATACAGAAAGCCTGTCATTCCGAGACCGGCGCCGCGGCGCTGGTGGTGGGTGGAGGGATCCGGTGCCTCGTCTTCTTCAAGAGGGAATAGACGAGGATGCGATCCGGGGCCTCGCAATCGTCACCTGCGGACGCGCCGCGATATAAGAAAGGCAGTTTGCCGGGAGCCTCTCAAACGGGACGTCCGGGGGCCGTCCCCTACAAGGAACGTAGGACGCGGAGCACCCTGTAGGGGCCGGCGCCCTCGACGGCCCGCACGGATTCTTTCATTACAATAACGTTGCATGGCATTTTGCAACACGCCCTTTGTCGGCTTTTTGTGCGAAAAAGGGGACGGAAAAGCCATATTGAAAGGGCGGTATAAAACCGGCATATCCCCTAAGGCAAATCTAAGGTTTATCCGGTAAGATACCTCCATCAAGACCACCGGCCATGCCGGAGAAAGGCCCATTGGTGACCGAAATGAGAAAAGCGGAGAAAAGCTTCAGACGATATGCGCTGCTTGCCGTCAGCGTTTTGCTGGCGGTGCTGCTTCTGGTGATCAACGCCGTGAACTTTACCATGCTGAGCGAGGACGCGGACGAGATCACCCAGCGGATCGCCGACTCCAAGGGGGAGGCGGGGAAGAAGGAGGACCGGGAGTCCCTTATTCGATGGCGCCTAAAAAGCGAAAACGGTCCCCGGCCTATGGGCCCCATGGGGCCGGATTCCCCGGAGCTCTTCTCCTCGGTGCGCTACTTTACCGTGGCCCTTCCCAAGGGGGAGGACGCGGAGCTCGTCGCTTTTCAGATCTCCGCCGTGACGGAGGAGGAGGCCGTTTCCTGGGCGGAGAGCCTGAAGAAGGAGTCCACGGGCTGGACCCGGGGCACCTACCGCTACCGGGTGTATCAGGAGAAGGACGTCACCTATGTGACCGTCATCGATGAGGGGAGGGAGCTTCTCTCCTGCTATCGGCTTCTGGTGATCTCCGGCGTGGGCTTCCTCCTCTGCGTCCTGGTGGTGTGGCTCGTACTGCGCTATGTGGGGGAGCGGCTCTTTGCCCCCCTGGCGGAGGCGGACCGCCGCCAGAGGAAATTCATCGCCCGGGTGGAGCAGTCCTTCAAGCTGCCCTTAAAGCTCATTGAGCGGGAGACGGAGTCTATGGAGCGGCAGTACGGCCCCGGCGAGGAGAGCCGCGCCATCCGGCGGGAGATCCGCGGCATGAGTGAGCTGGTGGCGGATCTCGGCAATCTTGCCGTTTTTGCGGAGGAGGATCTGCGTCTGAAACCCTTCTCCCTTTCGGAGGCGCTGGAGACGGCGGCAAAGGCCCGTGAGACGGCATTCCGGGAAAGAGGGATCCGGCTCAGCCTGGAAATCCCCGCCCCGGTGGAGCTGGACGCGGATCCGGAGGCCATGGGGCAGGTGGCGGAGGAGCTTTTGGCCAACGCCCTGAACTACGCAAAGAGCTGGGCCGCCTTCCGCCTGACCCGGGAGGGGGAGCGGGTGACGCTCACAGCGGAGAATGACGCGGAGCTGCCCGACGGCAGCGTGGACCAGGTCTTTGACCGCTATACCACCCTTTCCAACCATGGGGCGGGAGCGGGGCTGGGTCTCAGCCATGTAAAAGAGATCATCCGGGCCCACCACGGGCGCGTTTCCGCCCGGGTGGAGGAAGGGGTCTTCCGCCTGAGGATCACCCTGTGATGCCCGGGAAGAAAGGAGGTCAGAGATGGAGACCGTCGTGAAAAACCCCATTGTGGTGATGAAGCGCTATGAGCTGAAATACATTCTCACGGAGGAGCAGACGGACTTCCTGCGAAAGGGACTGGAGGGCCGCATGCAGGTGGATGCATACGGCAAGACCTCCATCGCCTCCCTCTATTACGACACTCCCAGCTACCGGCTGGTGCGCCTCAGTATGGAAAAGCCCCTTTTCAAGGAGAAGATCCGGCTGCGCTCCTACGGCATGGCCACCGAAGAAAGTCCGGTGTATCTGGAGCTGAAGCGCAAGGCCTACGACGTCGTCTACAAGCGGCGGGTCCAGACCACCATTCCCCTGGTGAAGAAGTTCCTGGACCGGGAGGGCGACATCTGCGCCCCCGGTCAGATCAACCGGGAGATCACGGCCTTCCGGGACTATTACGGGGAGCTTAATCCCGCCTGCCTCATCATCTATGACCGCACGGCCTACTTTGAGCCGGGGGGAGACCTCCGGCTGACCATTGACGAAAATCCCCGTTACCGGCTGGAGGATCTGACCCTCACCCGGGATATGGAGGGAACGCCCCTTTTGAACCCCGGCGGGGCGATCCTGGAACTGAAGGTCCAGGACGCCATGCCCCTGTGGCTGACGGAGCTCCTCTCCCGGGGGGAGATCCGCAAATCCAGCTTTTCCAAATACGGCGCGGCCTATGCCCGGGAAATCTGCCCGAGATGCTATAAGAAAGGATCCTGAAACCATGTTTGATTCCATCTATTCCAACACCGTGACCCCCAGCCAGTTCTTTCTGATGGCGGCGGTCTCCCTTCTGACGGGCTTCCTCTATGCCTGGATCATGAGCTTCCGCGTCCGGTCCAGCCGCCGCTTTTTTGTGGTGGCGGCGCTCCTGCCCTTCGTGGTTTCGGCGGTGATCACCTTTGTGAACGGCAACATCGGCGCGGGGGTGGCCATCGGCGGCGCCTTCGGCCTCATCCGCTTCCGCAGCGCCCAGGGCAGCGCCGATGAGCTGGCGGCCATCCTGGTGGCCATGGCGGCGGGCATCGCCTTCGGCATGGGCTACCTGGCCTATGGCATTGTGATCCTGCTCAGTTTGGCGGTGCTGTTCTTCCTTCTCGGCAACCTCAGCCTCTTTGAGCATAAGGGGATGCAGTCCGAGCGGCTGCTCCGCATCACCATCCCCGAGTCTCTGGAGTATCAGGGCACCTTTGACGAGGCCTTCGCCCACTATCTCAAGGCAGTGGAATCCGTGGGGGTCAAGACCACGGGCATGGGCTCCATGTTCCGCCTCTCCTACAAGATCCGTATGAAGGATCCCTCTGAGGAGAAGGAGTTCATCGACGAGCTTCGCACCAGAAACGGGAATCTGGAGATCGCCATCCTGCCCTATACCGAGGACGTGCCCCAGCTGTAAGAATCGGAAAAGCCCCGGCAAAAACGCCTGAACGGGTTTTTGCCGGGGCTGAGCTGTCGTTTTCTGTTTTCATGAGGAGCTGCGGCTGCCATTGATCTCACAGGGTCTGCCTTCGCCCTCCTGCCTCGCCGTCGTTTTCGACTTCACCGGACCGTATCCGATTTGCCTCCGCTGTGGACGCTGCGATTCAGGCGCCCTTCTCCCTTTGGACGTCCTCCTCGTTCTTTTCGCCTTTGATTTCCCAATGGATCAGAAGCGTCATCGCGGCCCGCAGCGCAAAAATCGCGCCCAGGAGCAGAAGCCCCTCCCACTGGCGGATGACCACGGTACGCAGCACCTCGCCGCACATTTTGAATTCCAGTGCGGTGGCGATCCCCTCTGCCAGCTTAAGGCGCACGTCGGGCTTCCTTCTGCACCACTGGATAAAGCAGAATATGAGCGTATAGAGGAGCACCAGCACCCCTGCAAACTCCGCCAGAAGCGTCGCGTAGTTAATGAACTGCTCAAAAAGCTCTTCGATCACGTGATACATACAGCGCTCTCCTTTTTCAGGATGCCAGTATTGTATCATACCCGACTTAAAAAGACAAGATTTCCGCGATACTCAGCGAACCGCTTTCCGGTGCTTTCGATCTCCCTTTGCCATGTACACGGCGGCCGGGCCGGGCTCGACCGCCTGAAGCTTTCTGTCCCGGCGTTCCACGATCTCCTGAGGCTTTTCGGTGATGTCGCCGGCTCGGGTCAGCGCCCACTTGGTCAGGAGCGGACCTGCCAGCTCATAGATCAGCACGGAGAAGAGAACGATATTGCGGATAAGAGATCCGTCCGCCCCCAACTGCTGGGCAGTGACGCACATGCCCAGAGCCACGCCCGCCTGGGGGAAGAGGGTGACGCCGAGGTAGCGGACCACCTTCTCCTCACAGCCCATCCAACGGGCCGAGACCATGGCACCGAAATATTTGCCGAGGCAGCGGCTAAGGATATAGATCGCGCCGATGAGCACCAGGACGGGCCGGGCAAAGACGCTGAGCTCCAGCTCCGCGCCGCTGATCACGAAAAAGACTGCCAAAAGAGGGCGCGACCACTTGTCTGCCCGGACCATCAGGTCCTCGGACAGGGGGCAGATGTTGCAGAATACGGTGCCCAGCATCATGCACACGAGCAGCGGGGAGAAGCCGAGGCTGATACTGCCTGCGGGGATGCTGACGGAGGAGAGGCCCACCATCAGAAAAACAAAGGCAATGGTCATGGAGTTGCGGTTCGTGTTGGAGTGGAACAACATCTCCAGCCAGGTGAGCAGTACTCCGCCCAGAGCCCCCAGCAGCAGGGAGCCGATGATTTCTGCGAGAGGCTCCAGCAGAATGGCGGCAAGATCCGCGCTGCCGTTGGTCAGGGCCTTGGCGATCCCGAAGGACACCGCGAAAACCACCAGACCCACTGCGTCATCCAGGGCTACGATGGGGAGAAGGAGCTCAGTCAGTTTGCCCTTGGCCTTGTACTGCCGTACGACCATCAGGGTGGCGGCGGGGGCGGTGGCCGAGGCGATGGCCCCCAAAGTGATGGCCGCCGGAATCGAAAGAGTCTGGGGAGCCAGCAGATGGAACGCCAGAAGGCTGAGGTCCACCAGTATGGCTGCCGCCAGCGCCTGCAAAACACCGATTACCAGGGCCTGCCTGCCTGTCTTGCGAAGCTGTTCCAGCCGGAATTCGTTGCCGATAGAAAAGGCAATGAAGCCCATAGCTACGTTGGAGAGCAGCTCCAGGGACTGAACCTCCTGAAAGCTGCGGAAGCCAAAGCCGTGAAAGCCGAAGCGGCCCAGTATGAAGGGGCCGATCAGTATGCCTGAAACCAGAAAGGCAGTCACATCGGGCAGATGCCCCTTTTTGAAGAAACGCGTCATTAAAAGCCCCGCCAGAAGGGCGAAGGCTACGTTTACCAGTGCAGTCATATCGTTTTTTAATTCCCCTTTCCATGTTAGGTCTATATCATAGTCTTTAAAAACCGGAATTCAAGGGGCAAAAGTGCCAAAAAACCGAAGGCGGGCAGCGAAGCTTTTTCGGAGGTGCGGACATAAAAAGGCGTTGTCTCAAAATAGCAAAACCACGAGACAAGGACGTAGGGGCGGCTAATAGCCGCCCGCAGAGAGCTTTGATCATCTTACAAATAAGTTGGGCGAATTCGCACGAATTCGCCCAACTTATTTACGCGTTCCCACATATGCCGCGCGGGCGGCTGATAGCCGCCCCTACAGGAGGAAACGGACATATAAGACGTTTTGAGACAGCCCCTTGCGGTTTTCCTTTGCTGTTCTCAGCCGATGACGCGGGCGCGGATGACGCCGTCCAGCGCGTCGACCCTGCCGCAGAGCTCGTCGGCGGTGGAGTCCATATCGATGATGGTATAGGCCACGGGGTTATTCTTCTTGCTGGCGGAGAGCATGTTGTCAATGTTCACGCCCAGCTCGCCCAGAACGCCGGTGATCCGGGCGATGGTGTCCGGCACGTTCTTGTGGATGACGGTGAGGCGATAGGGGCTCTGCCGCTCCATCCTGGCGGAGGGGATATTCACGGAATTGGTAATGTTGCCGTTCTCCACGTAGTCCATGATCTCTTTCGCGGCCATGACGGCGCAGTTGTCCTCACTCTCGGGGGTGGAGGCGGCCAGGTGGGGGATGGCCACCACGTTCTTGCCGGAGACCACCTTCTCATTGGGGAAGTCGGTGACGTAGGCCGCCACCTTGCCGCTCTCCAGGGCGGGGAGCAGGGCGTCGTCGTCCACCAGCTCGCCCCGGGCCAGGTTGAGGAGACGGACTCCGTCCTTCATCTTTTCGATGGCCTCGGCATTGATGGTGTGGTGGGTGGAGGGCATATAGGGCACGTGAATGGAAATATAGTCGCACTTGGTGTAGATGGTGTTGAGGTCGGTGGCGTGGATGACCTTGCGGGAGAGGCGCCAGGCGGCGTCCACACTGAGGTAGGGGTCGTAGCCGTAGACGGTCATCCCCAGA
>CAMNAO010000054.1 GCA_946531435.1 uncultured Clostridia bacterium | reverse complement strand
GTGCTGGGCGGGCAACCGAGCGAAGCGAGGCTCTTAGCCCGCCGCTGCGCAACCGAGCGAAGCGAGGCTCTTAGCCCGCCGCTGCGCAACCGAGCGAAGCGAGGCTCTTAGCGCGGAGTGTATCCGCATCCCCGTCTCCTTCTTTCATGCCTTCAATGCAGTATCCCAATCGCAGAGTACGCTACCTGCGGGGCCCACGTTGACAAAGGCGGCCTTCAGTCGCCGTCCCCCCTGCGGAACTCCAGAAGGTCCCCGGGCTGGCAGTCCAGGGCGGCGCAGAGCTTGTTAAGGGTCTCCACACGAACAGCCCTGGCCTTGCCGGTCTTGAGGATGGAGAGGTTTGCCAGTGTGATGCCCACCTTTTCCGAGAGCTCCGTCAGACTCATTTTCCGTTTGGCCAGCATCACGTCAATGTTGAAAATGATCATATCGCCGCCCCCTATATGGTCAAATCGTTCTCTTCCCGCAGGCGCACCGCCTCGTCCACCAGACGGCTGAGGACCAGACACACCAGCCCTACGGCGGCGCAGAGGAACATCATCGCGGGCGTGACCAGCACCACGAGACCCGGCGAACCGGCCCCCAGGACCCCCACGATCAGCATTCCCGCCGGAAAGATCACCGCATCGGCAAAGGCCAGCATGGCGATGAGACGGAGACTGTGCACGTTGGAGCGTGTAAAGGCCCCCTCCGGTGCGGAGATACTGGAAACCACCCTCCACGCGGGAAAGAGCGCAGCAAACACAGGCAGGGCGAAGGCCCAGGCCCAGATGAGGCAGGGCCAGTATGCGTAGGCAAATTCCGGCGCCTCCACCCTGGCCATATACTGCCCGTACTGGGGCAAAAGGCAGAAGAACAGGACGCACAGCAGTACCGCGCCCACAATCAGCGCCGCCCGCAGCCATCCCGTCATGGCTTTCTTACTCATCAGAGCATCCACTCCTCTCATTCCTTGTGACGAAATCCTAACACGGCGCGCATCATTTGTCAAGGATTTTTTATCGTTTTTCGATAATTATTTTCCGGAATACAGGAACGAATTGTCATAACCCGGCTCCTCGTCGCGGGGGTACGACCTCTCATCTGTCATCAGGCTTGCGGGAGACGCCGGATGACACCTTCCAGCACCGGGGGAAGGCCATGGGGCGGGGTACGGATTGCCACGCCCTTCGGGCTCGCAATGACAGAGGAAAATCGGCAGCCGCAGCGACTAACCTGGTCGCATGTCATTGCGAGACCAGTCCGCAGACTGGTCGTGGCAATCCGCATCCCTCGTCCTCTGCCTCTTTCGCGGGCGGATCAAGGGATCCGCCCCTACTGGGTGCGACACGGGCACCACGGGCCGTCGAGGGCGCCGGCCCCTACAGGGTGCGATCAGGCGGACGATCAAATCGTCCCTACAGGGTGCAATCACACGGGACACACAGATCGCCCCTACGGGGTGCGGCTGTCATTATTCCACTCGCATGTCATTGCGAGGAGCGAAGCGACGTGGCATGTGAGCCCGCATATGAGCCCGCAGGCGAATATCCGAACGAGCGCCCGCAGGCGCCGTGCTGGGCGGGCAACCGAGCGAAGCGAGGCTCTTAGCGCGGAGTGTGGCGAACATCCGCAGCTAGGCCGCCCGAAGCGAGGCTCTTAGCGCGGAGTGTATCCGCATCCCCGTCCTCTGCCATCTCGCGGGCGGATGAGGGCGAAGCCGAAGGCGGAGGGATCCGTCCCTACGGGGTACATATTTGATCCCAGCGTAGGGGTGAACTGCGTTCGCCCGTTTACAACGCACCCTTTTATAGGCGGGCGATCGCAGATCGCCCCTACGGGGGGCCGTGCAAGTACGGCGGGCCGTCGTGGGCGCCGGCCCCTACGGGGGGGCGATCAGACGGGCGATCGCAGATCGCCCCTGCGAAGATTGTTAACCACAAAGAGTGAGGCCATCCGGTGACATGCCGGATGGCCTCGTTTTCCTTATCATTCCTTTTTCAGCCCAAGGGGGTCGCCTCCGCCGCCTCAAAGCTCTGATACCACACCGTATCCCCCTGGGAGAGGCCGGAGAGGATCTCCACCCTTTCCCCGTCGGAGGCGCCGGTGGTGACCGAAACGGGCAGGAGCAGCACATCGTGCTTTTCGTCATAGGCGGTATAGACAAAGGTCTGGCTGCCCCGGTCGTTCAGCGCCGCCACGGGGAGGGTCAGCACCTCCCCGGTCTTCTCGGGCTCCAGCAGCACCGAGGCGCGCATGCCCCCCAGCATCTCCGGCGCCCGATCCAGAGACAGGGTCACGGAGAATTTGCTGCTGCCGCCGCCGTTCTCCCCCACGCTGCCGATGCGGGTGACGCGGCCCAGAAAAGACTCTCCGGGGAGAGCGTCCACGGTGACGGAGCCCTCCATCCCCTTCTCGATCCTGCGGATATCCAGCTCATCCACCCGGATGGTAAGCTCCATCCCCTCCAGCGGGGTCAGCTCCATAAGGGTCTTCCCCTCCAGAGAGTAGCGGCCGTCCTCCTCCGTCTGCGGCAGAAGGGCGCTGAAGTCGAAACCGGAAAAGCCGCCGTAGGCCCCCAGATCCCCGTACTGGGCGATGATGTCCTCCAGAGAGGGCACAGCCGGGGTCTCCGTCCCGCCGGGGATCAGCCCCTCCAGCTGAGAGAAGTCGAAGTCTTCCGGCAGCTGGGACGGGTCAAAGCCCTCCGGCCACTGGAAATCCTCGGGAAGCTGGAAATCCTCCGGCAAACCGGGATCCGTTCCTTCCTCACTGAGGTCGTTATGGGCCATATAGATCATCCAGACCGGGGTCGATTCCTGATAGGCGAAGATGAACACATCCCCCGCCTCCAGACTCTCCCGCAGCTGCCAGCCCTGGGTGGTGGCCTCAAAGATCGGGACCCGGGGAACGGCGCCCTCCACCACCATGGTGGCGGGGAGCGTCACCACCCCCACAGGCCTGAGATAGTCCGTGATGGTGATATCGATGGGCTGCAGCCGCACCTGAAGGCTGCCGTCCTCATTGAAGCCGGTGACCATGCCCACCCGGTTGCGGAAGCTTGCGTCCGGGTCCGGCCCCGGCGCGTTGGCCAGGGGGCGGAAGCCCTGCTCCCGGGCGCTGAGATCCGCAAGAAGGCTCTCATCCAGATTGCCCACGATCCCCTCCCGGGGGGCGGAAACCACCCCATCCTGATAGAGGAGGAAGAGCTCCTTGAGAAGGCTCTCATACTCCCGCCGCTTCTCACTCAGCTCCAGCTGCCTCGCGGCGCCCGTCACGTCCCGCAGAGTCATGAGGCGCTGGCCGCCATAGACCCGCTCCCCCTCCGAGACCTGGATCCGGCGGACCGTCCCCTCCGTGGCCATGAGCCGCCAGGGGCTGTGAACCGCCAGAGGGCCACCGCCCAGGGGATTCCCCTCGGCGTCGGTGACGGTGACCTCCTCCCCCAGCCGGGGGCCGTCGTCCGTCAGGGTCACGGAAACCGCCCCCTGGAGGGAGGACTCCACCTTGCCGGGGTATTGGACGCCCTCCAAGGTGGTGACCGTGACCCGGTCTCCCGCCTTCACTGCCGCGTCGGTTTGAAAGGACACCGCCATAAGGCCGTCCAGGGAGAGCTCCATGAGGGCGCCGTGCCGGAGCATCACGCTCCGCACATCCTCCCCCTCGGCGGCGTAGATCGCCTTGACCCGGCCGTCCACGCTGGCGCTGAGCCGGGCGGTGTCATCGCCGCCCGCCAGCTCCTCGATCTCCTCCGCCAGCTCCTCCAGGGCCGTCTGCACCTCCAAAACCGAGGACATGACCGAAACCCGGTCCACCCGGGCGAGAGGCACCCCCTCCACCACCCGGTCGCCGTTCTTCACCAGATATTCCGTCACCTCCACCCCGGAGGGAACGGTGACGGCAACGGGCTCCGGCTCCTTCAGGGTGCCGCCCCCCGCCAGGGCGGCGGAGAGGGTCCCCGGCTCCGCCTGGGTGCGGAGGGTGCTGGCCGCGGGGCCGCCCACCCCCGCGAGCCTGGGCAAAAAGATGAGAAGGGCCGTAAGGGCGGCCAGCAGAAGGGCGAAAAGCCAGCGCAAAATCTTTTTTGCTTTTTTCATCTTCTCAGCCTCCGTAATGCAGGGCGTCGATGGGCTTCATCTTCGCCGCCTTGTTGGCGGGATACAGGCCGAAAATGACCCCGATCAAAAAGCAGAAGGCCACGGAGAGCAGCACCACGTCGGTGCGAAGAGGGAGCTTCATCTCCGTGGAGGCGATGATCACCGAGATCACGCGCAGGATGGCCCAGCTGGTGAAAATCCCCAGGGCGCAGCCCAGCATGCAGAGCACCACGGCCTCCATGAGAAACTGCACCAGGATGTTCCCCCGGCTGGCCCCGATGGCCTTGCGGATGCCGATCTCCCGGGTACGCTCGGTGACGGTGACCAGCATGATGTTCATGATGCCGATGCCCCCCACGATGAGGGATATGGCCGCGATGCCGCCCAGAAGGATGGTCAGCACGGAATTGACGTTGTTCATGGCCTCCTCAATGAGATTCTGGGAGGAGATGCGAAAGGCGTTCTCATCCTCCCGGAAGCGCTCCAAAAGCCGGGCCTTCATGGCCTCCTCCGCGTCCAAAACCGCATAGCCCTCACTGGGGCCGATATAGAAGGTGGTGACGTTGGTCCCCACGTCCTCCGATAAACGGATGAGGGCGGAATAGGGCACATAGGCGTTGAGCCCCGTCATGAGAAGGCGGGCCGCCAGGGTCTCCTCCGTCTCTATGATCCCCACCACGGTGTAGGGGACCCCGCCGAGGCGGATCTCCTGCCCCACACAGTCGGCGTAGCCGATGACCTCCGTGGCGGTATTCTCATCCAGGACGCAGACCCGGCTGGCGTTGTCCACATCCGTGTTTTTGAGATAGCGCCCTATGACAAGCTGCTGGGAGGAGATCTCATAGTAATCCGGGGTGACGCCGTAGACGGTGAAGCTGTCGCTCTCCGTCCCCCTGCCGCCCGTAAGCGTGGCGCTGGCATAGGGGGAAATGGCGGCCACCGCAGGCTCACTGTCTACCCAGGACTTCAGATCCGAAAGGCGGACGGGGCTGCCCTTGTCGTCCGTGACCGTCACGGTGAGCAGATTGCTGCCGAGGCCGGCGATGGCCTCTCCAATGGTGCCGGTGGCGCCGGAGACCAGGCTCACCAGCACCACCAGGGCCATGACCCCGATGATGATGCCCAGCATGGTCAGGGCCGCCCGCAGCTTGTTGGCGCCGATGCTCCGAAGGGCCATTTTGAAGGAAAGGATCATAGCTTCACCTCCGAAAGGCGGCCATCCAGGATGTGGATGATCCGTTTGGCCTCCCGGGCCACGTCGTTGTCATGGGTGATGAGCACGATGGTGTTCCCCTGGCTGTGGAGCTCCTTGAACATCTCCATGATCTCCCGGCTGGTGCGGGAGTCCAGATTGCCCGTGGGCTCATCCGCCAGGAGGAGGGAGGGCCGCGTCACCAGGGCCCGGGCGATGGCCACCCGCTGCTGCTGCCCGCCGGAGAGCTCGGTGGGCTGGTGCTTTGCCCGCTGGCTGAGGCCCACCTTCTCCAGGGCCTCCTTCACACGCCGGACCCGCTCGGAGCGCTTCACCCCCTGGTAGATGAGGGGCAGCTCCACGTTCTCCTCGGCGGAGAGCTTGGGGATCAGGTTGAAGCTCTGGAACACAAAGCCGATCTTCCGGTTGCGGACCTGGGCCAGCTCATATTCCGAATAGGCCTCGATGGGAACCCCGTCCAGAAGATACTGGCCGGCGTCCGCCGTATCCAGGCAGCCGATGATGTTCATGAGGGTGGATTTGCCGCTGCCCGAGGGGCCGATGATGCTGACAAACTCATGGGGATAGACGTGCAGGTTCACATGGTCCAGGGCCCGGACCCGCTCCTCCCCGATCTGATAGATTTTCGATACGTCACGCAGTTCGATCATTGTTTATCATTGCCTCGCAGACAAATGAAGCCCGAAATCTTTGATTTCGCAGGCTGAATGTGTGCCTTGTTTTTCCGCCGAAAGCCCAGCGGAGCGGGCTTCGGTGGAGATATTCAATAGCCCCAATAAGCCCAGGGGAACATCTCGGTTTCGGGGGTATAGTACACCGTCTCCCCCTCCGAAAGGCCGGAGACGATCTCCGTATATTCGTTGTTGGAGATCCCCAGGGTCACAGTCCGGGCCCCGCCATACTCCTTGGTCTCCTCGTTATACGCGGTATAGACATAGGCGATGGCGCTGGTGCGGTGGATGGCGTCGGTGGGCACCATCAGCACGTCCTCGGTGCCATCGATGCGGACGGAGACGTCGGCGGACATGCCCGCCAGCATGTGCTCGGCCTTGGGAAAGGTGACGGTGGCGCCGTAGGCCCCGCCGGAGGAGCTTCGGCCCATGGGAAGGCCGAACATGGAGTAATCGGCATAGGTGGCCTGGTCCTCCGCCCCGCTGCCCCGCCGGTCCACCTCCGTGACCGTGCCCTCAAAGCTCTGATCCCCCAGGGAACTCAGGGTCAGCGTGGCTTCCGCCCCCACATGCAGGGACAGGATATCCGCTTCATTGACAGAAAAGTCCACGCACATTTTCTCATCCCGGCTGAGGGTCACGAGGGAAATCGTTCCCCCCTGGGCCCCGGCGGGCACCGCCGCCGTCATGGAGGAATAGGCGCCCATGGCGGAAGAGACCTGGGCGGCGGCGTCGCTCTTTTCCTCATAATCCACGGAAAGCACCGTTCCGTCAAAGGGGGCCAGCACCGCGCCGCTCTGGTAGATGTTCAGAAGCTCCAGAAGGGTCTTCTCCATGGTTTGCCGCTCCCTTAAAATGGCGTCATAGCCCGCGCTGTAGGAGGTGTCCTTCAGCGTAAAGAGCGTCGTGCCGCTGTACACCCGCTGGTTCAGCCGGATCCGGACCCGCTCCACCGTGCCCGCAAAGCCGGTGACCGCCAGGGGGTTGTGGATGGACAGGGTCCCCTCCTCCAGGGCGTTCCCCTCGCTGTCCAGAAGCTGCACGGTCTCCCCCGCCAGGGGGCCGTCGTCCGTTACGAGGAGGGTCGCCTCGCCCCCCACAACGGTATCCACCGTGGCGGTCAGGGTCTGCCCCTCCTCCCGCCGGACCTGGAGCTTGTCCCCGATGCCATAGCCGTGGTCCGGTACGGTAAGGCTCATCCAGCCATCCTGGGAAATCACCGCCAGGGCGCCATGGGTCAGCATACAGGCGGCCACGTCATCCCCTTCCCCGGCATAGATCTCCTTGATCCGGCCCGTGACGCCGGAGCGGAGCGTGGAGCTGACGGCGTCCTTCTCCGCCTCGCTGAGGCGGGTATCCGCGTCCTCGATGCCGGTCTGCAGCTCGCTCATGGCACGGATCACCGAGGCCATCTCCACCGTTGCAATGAGATCCCCCTTCTTCACGGGGTCATTTTCCTCCACCCGGATCTCCCCGATCTCCACCCCGGCGGGCACCGTCACCGTCTGGGGATCCACGTCACGGATGGTGCCGGTGCCGGAGACCACGGTGCTGATGGTGCCGTAGGAGGCGGCATAGCTCTTGACCTCCTCCTCCATCCGGGCGGTGCGGGACTCCACCCTGGCCTGGAGATTCCGCACCAGGGCAAAGAGGATCGCGCCCACGATGAGAAGGACCGCCAGGACCCGCAGGATCCGCCGCCTCCGCCGCTGTTTTTTTGATCGGTTCAGCGCTTCAAACAGCGCGTCATCCCTTCTTGCTTCCTGCTCCATGGATTCCTCCGAAAATCTTGAAAGACTATTTAACTGATATAGTATACGAAACTCGGACCGCTATTGGATGAACGAACGGTAAATTTTTCACTCTCTCCGCCCCCATCCTTCATTGACAGCCCCCCGAAAAAGAGATATCATTGCATCGGAAAGCATCCCCCATCGCAACACAATATCATCCGCAAGGAGGGGAAAGATATGGAGAAAAAAATCAAGAGAATCGGCGTACTGACCTCGGGCGGGGACTCCCCCGGCATGAACGCCGCCGTCCGTGCCGTGGTGCGTACCGCACTCTCCTGCGGAATCGAGTGCGTGGGCATCCGCCGGGGCTGGCAGGGGCTCATCAACGGTGACTTCGTCCTTTTAAACGGCGCCAGCGTGGGCCACATCCTCTCCCGGGGCGGCACCATCCTGTATACCGCACGCAGCGACGATTTTCTGACGGAGAAGGGCCGCAAGAGGGCCGTGGCCACCTGCAAGACCCTGGGGCTGGACGGCGTTGTGGCCATCGGCGGCGACGGCACCTTCCGGGGCGCCCTGGAGCTGAGCCGTCTGGGGGTCCCCGTGGTGGGCGTCCCCGCCACCATCGACAACGACATCGGCTGCTCCAACTACACCATTGGCTTTGACACCGCCTGCAACACCGCCATCGAGTGCATTGACCGCCTCCGGGACACCATGCAGAGCCACGAGCGCTGCTCCGTGGTGGAGGTCATGGGCCGCAACGCAGGCTTTTTGGCCCTCTATGTGGGCATTGCCGTGGGCGCCGTGGCCGTCCTGGTGCCGGAGCATGAGCTGGACTTCCAGCGGGACGTGGTGGAGCGCATCCAGAACTCCCGCCTGGCCGGGAACACCCACTTCATGATCGTGGTGGCTGAGGGCGTGGGCAGCGCCGTGGAGATCGGCAAGCGCATCACCGAGGAGGTGGGGATCGAGGCCCGGGTCACCGTCTTGGGTCACATTCAGCGGGGCGGCTCCCCCACCGGGCGGGACAGAGAGACCGCCACCCGCATGGGCTACTACGCTGTAAAGGCCTTCTATGAGGGGCGCAAAAACTGCATTATCTGCACCCAGGAGGGCGGTATTGTGGAGATCCCCATCGAGGAGGCACTGAAGATGGAGAAGCATCTGCAGATGGACCGCTATCACATCATGGAGGCCATGCAGCTGGGCGGCTCCATCGCCAACAACCTGTAAAGGGGCTGAAAGGATAAAAGAAGGATCATCGACGGGCGTGTTGCAAAATGCAAATGGGAGTCTAAACGCAGCCCTTATACCGTAGGGG
>CAMNAO010000053.1 GCA_946531435.1 uncultured Clostridia bacterium | reverse complement strand
AGGGCCACATAGGAGCCGCCGTTGCCGGAGCCCATCATGAAGCTGATGTAGCCGTCGCCGCCCAGGGTGAACTTGGTGGAGCGGATAGCGCCGGTGAGGCTCTCCTGAATGCTGCCGTTGTTGCTGCCGTCCAGATAGTACTCGCCCTCGCCATAGACGGCGCGGTCGGTCCAGTAGTACTGGGAGGTGGGGACGATGGCCGCCCGGGTGAGGGCGGTGCCGTCCAGAATCATCCAGCCGCTAAGGTCGCCGGTCTCAAAGCCGCCGTTCTGGATCTCGTTGGAGGTCTCATCCTCCTCAAAAGGCTTGGGACCGAACTCCTCCACCTGCCGGGCATGCTCAGCCTCGGCGGCCTTCACCTCGTCCTCAGAGGTGCAGACCTTAAAGGCGTCCACGTTCACATAACTGAGATCGCTGCCGTCGTCGTCATCGGTGATCACGATGTAGATGTTCTTCCCCACATAGGCGGAGAGGTCCACCACCTTGGTCATGAGGTGCTCGGTGATGAAGGTGCCGTCGCAGTCTTCATTGACCACATGGGCGATGGGTTCTTCCTTGCCGTCCTCGAAGAACTCCACGTAGACCTTCTCGGTGTTCTTGCCGGCGCCCATCTTAAAGGTAATAAAACCGTTGCCGCCCAGCTTGAAAACATCGGAGGTCAGGGTGCCACGCATGGGAGGGTTGCCGCCCTCGGTGCCGGCAAAGTAGTACTCCCCGGACTTCTCCATGGTGACGCCCTTGATCTTTTCATTGTTTGTCACGCCGCGGAAGTTGAAGGCCGCGTCGTGGCGGGTCCAGCCTACCCACTGTCCCTGGGAAACCTCTTCAAAATCCCCATTGACAAGATCCTCGGCTACGGAAGCCTTGTTTGAAGTACTGGAGCCGCCGCAGGCCGCAAGGCCCAGGCTCAGAGAAAGCGCCAGCATCAGGCAGATAAGTCGCATGACTTTCTTTTTCATGTTCTCTCCTTTTTCATGTTGATTTCATGATGAGATAAACTTGGTTTGCTTTGGAAAGGGTTCGGTTGTCAGAGAAATATCGTTTCACGGTTTTGCAAGCTCAGTATAAAAGTACGCTCCTCTTTTTGTCAAGAAAAAAGAGGAGCGTACTGCAGATTTTGTCATTTAGTTCAAATATGTCGCGTTAATTTTATGCGTTATGACGAATATTTGTTCATGAAATCATTGTGAAACGTTTTTTATTGCGGATTGTGATCTACTCCTTCGGCCGCTCGTTTTTCAGAAGCCCCAGGACAATCTCCTCACTTTCCTTCGTGTAGGCGTCCTTTTTGATCAGCACGCCGGTCTTCTCCCGGGAGATCAGGATGAGCAGCCGCCGGGTATGAAGCGTCTCTTCGATCTCCTCATAGGGAAGGGTGATCGTCCGCTCCCCGGTATCGGCCTCCAGCCGATCCCCGTAGAAGCGGATGGCGCGGGGACTCTCCTCCCCGGTGATCTCGGAGACCTTTCTCCAGGCCGCCTTGGAACGGCTGCGGGGCAGGGAGAAGACCAACCACCAGGCCACCGCCAGCAGAACCACCAACTCCAGGATCAGCATGGTAGGGTCGCTTCTCCGCGAGAAGGTGAAGGCCGCCAGGGCCAGCCAGGCCAGGGCCAGCACAAGGAGCACACGGGAGGCCGTCTTTCCATAGTGGGCCCGGTTCACCCGGTCAGAGCCCTCTAAAAACAGGGCCTTCGTCATGGTAAATTCATTTTCCGCGTAGATTTTGTTCATGGGTCCATCCTCCCCGGGAACGCCTCTTCAATCTGTTCCTCGATATGAAACTCCTTGTTCAGAAGAGGATACAGCAGGTTCAGCGCCACAAAGCGAATATACCAGAGGCCCAGGATCGGCACCACAAAAGCCGTCCAGGGCAGAAAAAGGAAAAGGATCACCCACCATAATAGCTGCAGGAGCCCCGCCCCCAGGACCTTGCCGAAATGGAAAACCGTAAAGAAGAACGCATTTTTCACCTGGCCGACCGCCCCTCCCTCAAAGAGCACCACCTGGGGCCACCAGACCGTCAGCAGCATAGTTCCCAAGAGGGCGGAGAGCAGCAGAAGAAGGAGATTGGCCGGGGTCACCGGCGCCGCGCCCCACAGGATCAGCGCGCCGGAGAAGATCACAAGGCCGAAGAGCAGATACTGCAGCGCCCCCGGCAGCAGCGAGGCCAAAAGGTCCTTTCTGAACGCCCGTTTCCAGGCCGTCCACCAGTCCGCCCGGTCATCCCGGAGCCGCCGCAGCAGCAGGTCCTCCATCCCGGCAAGGCCGGGTCCGGCAAAAAGCCCGCCCACCAGCCCCGCCAAAAGGGCGATGAGAGCGCTGCGGGTGCCCACGGCGTAGACCATCCCGGCGCCAAAGGGGATATGGAAGACAAGCGCCAGGAAGCCCACCAGGAAGAACTCCTTATAATTGGCCTCCAGCACCTCTTTATAACGGGGAAAGCCGGTTTTGCGAACGCCCGGGATCGAGCGGTCGTCATCCGGGAAAAACAGGCCCATGATGCTCCCTCCTATTCTCCGTAATGGATGCCGTTCAAAAACAGCTCCAGAATTTCCTGCGGATCGCCGTCAAAATCCTCGACACAGAGGACCTCCACGCTGAAGGCCAGATTCCCGCGAACCGCGAAAGCGGCCGCACCGTGGGAATAGGGATTGTCCGGTTTGGCGGTGAGCAGGGGAAAGACCCGAAAGCTCTGTCCTCCTGAACTCAGCGCAAGCTCCCCGCCCATCTCATAGTTATTTGCTTCCCGCCCGATCCAGTCAGCGATATTCGCCTCGGCGTCGTTCTCTGTTTTATATTCACTGGTGATGAGATAGACCTCTGCGTCATAATAGGTGCTTTCGGCCTCCCCGTCTTCCTTCAGGACGAGATGCTCCTCTCCCGGTTGACCGATGGCCCAGGTCATATACCAGATGCCGTTGGCAGCGAACGTCGGGTTATACTCAAGAAGATAATAGCCCTCCGGTGTTTCCACAGCGAAATGGTCTCCGGCTCGCGTCCACTCCTCCGGCCACTCCGGGTGCTTATCCTGATGCCCGCAGGCGGCCAACGTCAGCAGCGCCGCCAGCAGCAGAAGACTAAGACAGCGTTTTTTCATTGTGCAGCCCCCTCTGTCAAACTCTTCCAAAAGGCCTCGTTTGCCGTCTGCGCCGCGGCCTGTTTCCCGTCGTAGAAGCAGCGTCGCCCCAGATACAGGCCGGATAGGTCGTTCAGCTTGGAAAAGGCCGTCAGCTCGCCCAGCCCAAATACCTTGTCCATGGCCTCATAATCGTCCTCCGCCGGGGGCGTTCCGTCCAAATTGGCAAAGATCTGATAGCTCCGCTGCACGCTTTGCGGATCCTCCACCAGGAAAAAGTAGCTGTCCCCGGCAGTGATATCTGCCAGAAGCCGGGTATTGGCGGCGCTGTTGAAATAAAGGGCGGTCTCCGCCTCGCCCTTGCGGTCGGTGGCGTACTGCCGCAGCTCAATAACAACCTTTCCATCGCCGTTGACGTCCTCGCCCAGGGCGGACAGCGCAGTCTCCAAAGCAGCGGCAGACTCCCCCGGAAGGTTGTCCTGTCCAATGTAGGCGAAGATATAGTCAGGCTTCGTTTGGCCGATGCCCAGGCTATTCCAGAGCATGCTTCCCCCGATCCAGAGAAGCACCGCGGCGGCGATGAGGTGCAGCCTGTGATAGTGCAGCCAGTTGAGCAGCTTTTCCTTCTTCGACAGCTCGCGGGCCGGGGGAGCGGGCTTCTCCTCCCGGGCCTTCCACTTCAGATACTCGCTGGCCATGGCTCAGGCTCTGGTGGTGCCGCCGGAGGCATAGGTCACCGGAAGGCAGACCAGGGAGGGCATGCTGGAGTTCTCCCCACTGAGGGCCATCTCCACACAGGTCCTTGCGATCTCTTCCACCGGCTGAACGATGGTAGAACAGGTGTAGTCCAGATCCCCGAAGTATTTTACACCGTCGTAGCCCACGATCTGAACATCCTCCGGCACCTTGACGCCCATTCTCCCAAGTTCCTTGCGAATGAGATAGGCCAGGGAATCCGTGACACAGAAGATCCCGTCAAACTCCAGCCTGCCCTCATGAAAATGCTCATGCAAAAAATCCACAAAGGCGGTAAAAGGCGTCCCATCGTCGATGATCTTCAGGGTATAAGGGACCTCCAACGCCTCACAGGCGGAGACAAAGCCGTCTTTTCTCTTATTGGGCTCATTGGTAAGCCTGGAGCCCACGCGGAGGAAGGCCAGGTTCCGGCAGCCGTTTTCGATGAGCTTTTCCGCAGCAAGGCGGCCTCCCCCATAGTTGTCGCTGGCGACGCAGGGGATCCGGGGCCCGAAATAGCGGTCAATGGAGATGAGCGTCACCCCGTCGGAGACCTTCAGATCCGGGTTGTAGCTGAGGCAGATGATCCCATCCACCTTCTGCTGCTCCGCCATCCGCACCAGTTCCTGCTCCTGCTGGGGATCGTAATCCGTGGCATAGAAGATCATGCGGTACTTCCGGGCCGTCAGTTCCCGGTTGATGGCATTGACAAGGCCGGAAAAGAACGGGCTCACCAGATTGGGGACCATCACCGCCACCGTGAAGGTCCGGCTGCTGCGAAGCCCCCGGGCATAGCTGCTCACCCGATAATCCAGCTTTTCGATAGCCTCCTCAACCCGCTTTCGGTACTCCTCGCCCACCGGGATGCCGTTCACCACCTTGGAAACCGTTCCCAGGGCCACACCGGCCTCCCGGGCCACATCCTTCATGGTGGGTACACCCTTTCGCTCTGCCATAGCTGACACCTCGATTTCATGAAATGATCGTGAAACATCTTTTTGAAGTATATCAGCTATGGCGGAATTTGTAAAGAGAAAAACCGAGTTTCATGAAACGTTTTCACGCTATGCATATCGTCATTTTGCATAAATTTTTTAATCAAATTTTGTTAATTCTTACAAACTCGTGATTTTTTCATTCTTTCTTCAGGAAAATCGATTGACGCAGGCCCGGTTTTTGTGATACTGTGACCATGCTTCAAAATATCGTTTCACGTCTCGACTCCCAAAAGATACAGGCTGGTGACCCGGTCCCAGGGAGAGGGAGACACAGGCAAACACCGAACTGAATATGTAAGGAGGGATTTCCTGCGTGAGCACATTGGCAAAAGCCGAAGCGGGGAAGACGCCGATCAAGACGCCGAAGCGCCCGGGTAAGACCCTGGGGCAGAGGATCGTCGAAAACTGGCAGCTCTATCTCCTCTTGGTGATCCCCATCGCTATCACGATCGTATATAAGTACATTCCCATGTACGGTATTCAGATCGCGTTCCGGGACTACAAGCCCGGACGGGGCTTCTTCGGCAGCAAGTGGGTCGGTTGGGAATGGTTTGAGCGCTTCTTCACCGCCCCCACCTTCCGGAGAATGATCATCAACACCGTGAAGCTCAGCCTCTTCAGCCTTCTCTGGAGCTTCCCGGTACCCATCATCCTGGCCCTGGCCATCAACCAGCTCCGCTTCAAGCGGTATAAGCGGGTGGTGCAGACAGTGCTGTATGCGCCGCACTTCATCTCCATCATGGTGGTCTGCGGTATGATCCGCATCTTCCTCAGCCCCTATGGCGGCCTCATCAACCTTCTCACCGGCAACCAGATCGACTACATGACCCTGCCCGAGGCCTTCCGCACCATCTACATTGCCTCCGGCATCTGGCAGGACGCGGGCTGGGGCACCATCATTTATCTCGCCACCCTCTCCGCCGTGGACCCGGGCCTCTATGAGGCAGCAAAGATCGACGGCGCCTCCATGCTCCAGCGCATCCGGGTCATCGACATCCCCGAGCTCATCCCCATGATCGTGCTGCAGCTCATCATGGCGGCCAGCGGCCTCATGAGCGTGGGCTTTGAAAAGGTCTTCCTGCTGCAGACCCAGCTCAACAAAGCCACCAGCGACGTCATCGCGGTCTATGTGTACGAGCAGGGCATCGTGGATCACGCCTACAGCTACTCCACCGCCATCGGCCTTTTCAACACCGTTATCAACATCATCCTTCTTGTCGTGGTCAACAAGATCGCCAAGAAGGCCGCCGATGTCAGCTTTGTCTGAGGGAGGGAACCGAAATGAACAAAAAACAGGGACCCGGCGGTATGTCCGACAAGACCAGCGACATCATCCTGGTCGTTGCAACCGCCCTCATCATGCTGATCATCGCTTACCCGCTCTATTACGTCATCGTGGCATCCGTCTCCGACCCCTATGACGTGTATGCCGGCAAGACCTTCCTGCTTCCCAGCAAGTTTACCCTGGAGGGCTACGAGACCGTTTTCTCCAACTCCAACCTGCTGCGGGGCTTCCTGAACTCGGTCAAGTACACGGTCATCGGCACGCTGTATTCCGTGATCACGGTGTACATCACAGCCTATCCCCTCAGCAAGCGGGATCTGCCGGGCCGCAAGTGGATCAGCATCTTCTTCATCATCACCATGTATTTCGGCGGCGGTCTCATCCCCACCTACCTGGTGGTAAAGGAGACCGGGCTCCTCAACAACATGTGGGCCCTGTTCCTCCCCGGAGGCGTGGGCATGGGCAACGTGATCATCGTCCGCAACTTCTTTGAGAACAACATCCCCAAGGATATGATCGAGGCAGCCCAGATCGACGGCGCAGACGATTTCACCATCTTCCTTCGGGTCGTGGTGCCGCTGAGCCGCTCCATTATGGCGGTGGTCGTGGTCTTCTCCATGGTGGCCTTCTGGAACGACTGGTTCACCGCCCTCATCTATCTCAACGAGGGCCAGGCCCCCTTCCCCCTGGTGATGCGCGGCATCGTCATCTCCACCGACCAGCTGTCCAAAATGACCGGCGGCATGAGTTATGCCGAGGCCAATCGGATCTCCGAGCTCGTGAAATTCGCCTCCATGATCGTGGCGGCGGCCCCCATGCTCATTGTTTATCCCTTCGTGCAGAAATACTTCGAGCAGGGCTTTATGACCGGTGCGGTCAAAGGTTGACCACAAACATTAAAAAGGAGCAAGCAACATGTTTAGACTGACAAGAAGAGACTTTCTGAAGGTGGCTGGTCTCGGCACCGCCGGAGCCGCCACGCTCTCTCTCGCCGCCTGCGGCGGCAGCGGTGCCAAGACCAACGGCGATGAAAACCAGACGGAGTTTTTGATCGTGGGCGGCATGTCCTCCCTTTCCAGCGGCAACGATTCCAACCCTGTGCTGGAAGAGCTGGCCGAGAACGCGGGCGTGGAGATCGAGTGGGATCTCATGAGCGACTCCCTGGGTGAAAAGGTAGGCGTGCTCATCGGCGGCAATCAGCTGCCCGACGCCTTCATCGCCGTGGGCTTCGGCCCCAACGACATCATGGAGTACGGCGAGGACGGCACCTTCATCGACCTTACGGAGTACATCACCCCGGAGATCATGCCCCGTCTTTCCAAGATTCTGGAAGAGCACCCGGATATCAAGTCCGGTATCACCCAGGCGGACGGCTGCATTTACGGCCTGCCCTCCGGCGAGCTCATGGGCACCGCCGCCATTGGCGCTACGGACGACCTCAGCATCTACGCCGTGCCTGAGTTCTCCATGATCAACAAGACCTGGCTGGATGAACTGAATCTTCCGATCCCCACCAACCTTACGGAGCTGCACGACGCGCTGAAGGCTTTCAAGGACAACGATATGGCCACCCGCAGCGGCAACGCCCCCGGCTCCACCGTTCCCATGTCCACCGGCTATGACCAGTGGTGCTGGGGCCAGGAGATCTTCTACGCAGGTTTCGGCTTCACCAACTTCACCAGCGACGTGTGCTTCGACCTTCTGGCCAACCCCGACGGGACCGTGCGCTTCGTCTGTGCCTCCGACGAATACCGGGACGCTGTGACCTATTTCCACGACTGGTATGCTGAGGGCCTCATGGATCTGGAGATGTTCTCCCAGGGCACGAGCCAGCTCATCGCCAAGGTCTCCCAGGGCCGCGTGGGCGTCACCACCTGGTGGGAGATCAAGGAGATCGCCGGCGATCACACCGACGACTTCGTGTTCCTGCCCCCCATGTTCGGTCCGGCGGGCAGCAAGTACGCCAACACCCGCAACATCACCATCCGCTCCGGCCCCGGCGTCACCTCCGGCAACCTGAACATCACCTCCGCCTGCGGCAACCCCGAGCTTCTGCTGAAGTACTTCGATCAGTGGTACGATCCCGAGACCGTCATGCAGCTGCAGTATGGCCCCATCGGCGTCTACTTCTCTGAGAAGGATGCCGCCGGCGTCTGGCAGGTCATCTCCGATGACGAGGCCAAGGAGAAGTTCGGCAAGAGCGCCGGAGAGCTGAAGGCCCAGTACGAGGTCTACGGCCCCCGCCTCATCCTGCCCGAGTACTATAACAAGATCTTCTACATGGAGGATCGTGCCACCCAGCGCCTGCACGACATCGAGGAGCAGTGGATGCCCTATGTGGAGAGCCCTGTCACCTACCCCAACGACGTCACCTTCACCTCCGAGGAGCTGGACGTGATCTCCCGCTACAAGGCGGATTTCGTCAGCCAGGTAGCGGAATACGAGGGTACCTGGCTCAAGAACGGCGGCCCCACCGATGAGGAGTGGGACGCCTACCTCCAGATGCTGCGTGACAACTGCGGCATGGATCGGCTGCTTACCGTCTATCAGGACGCCTACACCCGTTATCTCAACAGCTGAAAGCTTTTATACAACGGCAGCCGCGCCAATTCCGCATTTTCACCTGCGGGAAACTTATGATTTCCTTCAAAGAGGACGTCGCCGGAGGCAAAATCCGTCACGATACAATGAACTTCCGCCTCATGACGGGTATCGTTGGAGACAAGCAAAGGGCTTTCCCATCCGCTGAGTTCTCCGACAAACGCCAGCACCGGGTTCTGCGCTGCTTTGATATAATAAAAAGCCAGCTTTTTACGGAAATAATAGTCCACTACCGCGTCGGAGATCTGCGGCCAGCCGTCGATGATATTCCACCAGATAATGCCGCTGCGCTTCCATTTCAGGGCGCGGGTACGCTCTATGAAAAATTTACAAGCCTCCGCCTG
>CAMNAO010000052.1 GCA_946531435.1 uncultured Clostridia bacterium | reverse complement strand
TGTGAAACATTGTACGATAGACTTCGGAGGGCCTTCCTTGTATGTTTTTTCTACATGAAGGTTTGTCTGCACGATCAAACGCCTCCTGCATCTCGGCAGGAGGCGCTTTTTATGATCCTTTTCCCCGGGGCATTCGCCCTCTGTTGCCGTTTTCGCCGCAGTCCGCCCCTCACAGATCCCGCAGGAGCCAGCAGCTGGCGCTGTGTCCGCCGCCGAGATCCATCTTCGGCGGGCGGCTCACCTCACATTGGCGCATGCAATGGGGGCAGCGCTGACTGAAGACGCAGCCGGGAGGGACCCGGGTGGGATCGATGGGCCGCCCCTCCACCGGGATCAGGCGTTGACCGCGATCACCGTCCAGCCGGGGAATTGCCCCCAGAAGCCCCACCGTATAGGGATGGACCGGTTCCCGGAACAGGAGGTCCACCGGCCCCTCCTCCATCACCATGCCCCCGTACATCACATAGACACGGTCACAGAGATCCGCCACCACACCGAAATTGTGGGTAATGAAGACAATGGCGGTATTCTTTTCCTCCCTCATCCTGCGAAGGATCTCCAGGATCTGGGCCTGGATCGTCACGTCCAATGAGGTGGTGGGTTCATCCGCAATGAGAAGCCTGGGGGAGCAGAGCATGGCCATGGCGATCATCACCCGCTGGCGCATGCCGCCGGAAAGGGCGTAGGGATACTGCTTCATGATCCTGCGACCGTCGGCGATGCCCACATCCATAAGGGCCTTCTCCGCCCGCATCCGTGCTTCGGCGGCGGAGACCTGTTCATGGGCCAGAATGGTTTCCGTCAGCTGCATGCCCACCGGAAAGAGCGGGTCCAGACAGCTCATGGGGTCCTGAAAGATCATGCTGATATCCCGACCCCGCAGGGATTCCATATCCCGCTCCGACAGGGTAACCATATCCCGGCCATCCAGCAGTACACGGCCTCCGGTGACCTTTCCGGGCTTTTTCAAAAGCCGCATCACCGCCATGGCCTCCACGCTCTTGCCGCTGCCGGATTCGCCCACAATGCCGACGATCTCCCCTGGATCTACATAGTAACTGAGGCCGCCCACGGCAGCCACCTCTCCCCGACGGGAAGGAAAACGCACGCTGAGTTCTTCCACCTCCAGAAGGTGTCGATGATCTACCATAGCATTCTCCTCACTTCTCATCATTCCGGGGATCGAAGGCGTCCCGCAGACCGTTTCCGATAAAATGCAGGCTCATCTCCGTAACCACGATGACCCCGCTGGGAATCAGCGCCACCGAGGGGTAAACCCGCAAAAGCTCCCTGGTATCGTGGACGATACCGCCCCACTCCGGCGTGGGGGGATTGATGCCGAGACCCAGGTAGCCCATGACCGTGCAGCTCAGCAGCACTTCCGCCGCCGCCCCCAGGGTCTGGATAATGAAAGGCACAGCCACATTGTGGAGGACATGCTTCCGGATGATCTGATTCCTTCCGGCGCCCAGGGCACGGGATGCCTCCACATACTCACTCTGCATCACCTCAAGCACCGCGGTGCGCACCATTCTGGCGATGCCGGGCATAGCGGCGATGGCAAGGCCATACTTAAAGTTCCCCTTGCCCATTCCCAGGGCCACCTCGATCATCACCGCCAGAAGTACGCCGGGGACGCTGGCAATCACATCCACCACCCGCATGACGTAGAAATCCACCGCTCCCCCGCAGGTGCCGGAAAGAAGCCCGATGCCGAAACCCATCATAGCCGCCAGCACGGTAGCGACGGCCATGATCCCGAGGGTCACTCTGCCGCCGTAGAGGAGGCGCGTCAGCAGGTCACGGCCAATGGAATCGGTGCCGAAAACATGTTCCCAACTGGGAGGACCATACATATTTTCAAGGTCGATCTGCCGATAGTTCCACTTGATGCAATAAGGCAGAAAAAGGCAGGCCAGGACAATCAAAATAAACACCGACAGCGCAATCATGGAGGCGGGATTTCGGGAGAAGCGGTGCAGACCGGAGCGCAAGGCGGACTCTGCTTGTTTTTTCACGCCTCATCACCTTCCTTTCCCCGGTACTGGTTGCGGATCTGGGGATTGACCAGGGCATACAAAAGATCCGCCCCCACGTTCACCAGGGTCAGCATCACGGCAATGGCCACAGCGATCCCCATGACGGTCAGCTGGTCCCGCCCGGAGACCGCCGTCAGCATGGCAAGGCCGATGCCCGGCAGGCTGAAAAAGCGCTCAACGACCATAGAGCCGCAGAGCAGCTGGCTCAGCACCAGACCCAGATTGGCGATGACAGGCAGAAGTGCATTTCTCAGGGCGTGAAGGTAGACGATCCGCCGCTCCCTGAGGCCTTTGGCCCGCAGGGCGGTGATATAGGGCTGCTCCAAAATTTCAATGGCGCTGGCCCGGGTGATCCGGGCCGTAGAGGCGATCCCCCCCAGGCTGAGAGAGGCCACCGGCATAATAAGGCTGCCGGGTCGGGTAAAGCCGAAGGCGGGAAGGATCCGCAGCTTCAGCGAGAAAAACAAAACCAGAAGAAGGGCCACGGTATAGCTGGGCACCGAAGAGCAGAAGCCGATGACCCCCATGAGAGCGTTATCCAGAGCGCTGTCTTTATGAATCGCCGCCAGCATCCCCAGAAGGATCCCCAGCACCGTGGCCACCAGAAACGCCCAGCCGGAGAGCCGCAGCGTAAAGCTCAGCCGCCACAGAATCGTGTCTCCCATGGAGCGGCCACTTGCGCGATCCGCACCGAAATTCAGGTGGAAAATGACGTTGCAGCAATAGCGAAGGTAGCGGGAGAAAAAGGTCTCCTGTATCTCCAGCCGGTCGAAGGCTCTGTCCAGCAAATCCCCTCCGCCGTAGGAGCTGAGGGCACGTCGATTGGCGCCCACCGTAGTATAGAGCAGCGCGTAAACAATGAGGATCACCGCCATGATGATGGGAATCACCAGCAGGACCCTTTTGAGAAAATAACGAAGCATACCGTCTTCCTTCTTCTCCGGCGTAAGCGGAGGCTTTCTTTTTTATACTATTGTAACACAGCGTGGCTTCTTCGTCAAAGGACAAGCGCCGATCTGCAGCTCTAAAAAAGGTGGGAAGACGCGTATGCGTCTTCCCACCGATCATCAGCACGTATTTGCCTTTCCGCCGGGATCAGTAAGCGACGCCCTGCCACAGCATGGCACCCGCCACCTTCAGGAAGCCTGCCACGTTGGCGCCGGCGGCCAGGTTGCCGGGCTTGCCGACGGTCTCGGCAGCGTCGGCGCAGCTCTTGTAGATGTTTTTCATGATGCCGTGGAGGCGCTGATCCACCTCGTCAAAGCTCCAGCTGAGGCGGAGGCTGTTCTGGCTCATCTCCAGACCGGAGGTGGCGACGCCGCCGGCGTTGGCCGCCTTGGCGGGGGCGAAGAGCAGGCCTGCGGCCTGAATGGCCTCAATGGCCTCGGGAGTGGAGGGCATATTGGCACCCTCGCAGACGGCGATGGCACCGTTGGCGATGAGGGCCTTGGCACCGGCAAGATCCAGCTCGTTCTGGGTGGCGCAGGGGAGCGCGATATCACAGGGGACGTTCCAGATGCCGGCGCAGCCGGGGGTAAAGGTGGCAGTGGGGACCAGATCCAGATAGGTGTTGATCCTGGCGCGCTTCTGCTCCTTGATGATCTGAATGTTCTTATAGTCGATGCCGTTGGGATCGTAGATATAGCCGGAGGAATCGCTCATGGCGATAACGGTGGCGCCCAGCTGGGTCGCCTTCTGGCAGGCATAGGTCGCCACGTTGCCGCTGCCGGAGATGACCACCTTCTTGCCCTTGAAGCTGTCGCCCCTGGCATTCAGCGCCTCCTCGGTGTAGTAGCAGAGGCCGTAACCCGTGGCCTCGGTACGGGCCAGGGAGCCGCCGGAGAGCACGTTCTTGCCGGTGAGGACGCCGGTGAACTCGTTGGTAATGCGCTTATACTGACCAAAGAGGAAGCCGATCTCCCGGGCGCCCACGCCGATGTCGCCGGCGGGCACGTCGGTATCCGCGCCGATGTGGCGATAGAGCTCCGTCATGAAGCTCTGGCAGAAACGCATGACCTCGCCGTCGGACTTGCCCTTGGGATCAAAGTTGCTGCCGCCCTTGCCGCCGCCCATGGGCAGGCCGGTCAGGCTGTTCTTGAAGATCTGCTCGAAGCCCAGGAACTTCATCACGGAGAGGTTCACGCTGGGATGCAGGCGGAGGCCGCCCTTGTAGGGGCCGATGGCGGAGTTGAACTGGACACGGTAGCCGGTGTTGACCCGAACCTTGCCGCTGTCATCCACCCAGGGGACGCGGAACATGATGACCCGCTCCGGCTCCACGATACGCTCAATGATGCCGGCCTTTTCATAGGCGGGGTTGGCCTCGATCACAGGCTCCAGGGACTCCAGCACCTCGCCAACCGCCTGAAGGAACTCCTTCTCATTCCCGTTGCGGTCCTTGAGATCCTCATATACTCCACTGAGATAGGCATTCTTGATTTCCATGTTGACCACCTTTCGGGCCCCGGGCCCAGATTTCAGAATAAGGCTGCCGCGAAAAAATCGGGCAGCCTCATTATATGCTTTGATACACTAAATTGCAATATTTTCTTTTCCGAAAAATCATTCTTTTCTGTTTTACCCAACACAATGCCGGGAAAACACCGGATTTTCGAATAATTTAACCCGTAAAACTTGCAGAGATCCTGCCTTCTCAGAAGCCCAGGCCGCCCAGACCGCCGGTGAGGGACGCCATGCCGTTCTGCATGGCCTCATCCGCGGAGCGCATGGCCTCGTTCACCGCGGCCATCACCATATCCGTCAGCATCTCCACGTCATCGGGATCCACCGCCTCCGGCTTGATCTCCAGCTTCTTCAGCTCATGGGAGCCGCTGACCGTGGCTGTCACCATGCCGCCGCCCGCTGAAGCGGTGTACTCCTTCGCCTGAAGCTCCTCCTGTTTTTTCAGCATGTCCTGCTGCATTTTCTGGGCCTTTTTGATCATGTCCATATTCATGCCGCCGCTGCGGCCCCCGCTGAAGCCGCCTCTGAATCCGCCTTTTGCCATTGGGTTCCTCCTTACTCTGTGGTCTTATTCCAGACCCTTTAGTTTAATAAATTGATCCAGCTCCTCCAGATTGCGCCGGGCACTCTGGGGCTTTGTAATACTCATCTCCACCACCGCGTTTCGTCCCGTCAGCGTCTTTACCGCCTGGGACAGCGCCTCTTTGATCTTATCCTGATTCAGCATCTCCAGGGTGGTCTCATGATAGATCCCCAGCTCCAACCGGGAGCCATTGAGCCTGGCGGTGAGGTAGGCGGGGTTGCCCAAAAGCCGCCAGGCCACCCGGCTGAGCTCCGGCCTGGCTGTCTCCAGGATCCTGCTCCAGTCCACTTCGCCGTTCTCCGGAGCGGCGGGCTCTGCCTCCGAAGGCGGAGCAGGCCGGGCCTCTGCCGCCTTCGGCGTTTCCACAGGCGGATTCGGCTTTTCCTGCCTCTCCGACAGCCTCACCGTCTCCTGCCGGGGCCGTTCCTCATGGGCCGGGTTCGGGCGCGGTATAGGCGTCGGCTGTGTCCTGGGAACGCCGCCCATGGGCAGGCCGCCGCGCAGCCGCTCCTCCAGAAGGGATACCCGACGGCTGAGGTCGGAGGTGTCGCTCCCCTCCCCCCTGGCAAGGCGAACAAGGCAGAGCTCCGCCACCATGCGGCGCTGGCTGGAACGGGACATCTCCTGAACGGCGTTTTCCAATTCAACCAAAAAGGCGCTGAGGGTCGCTTCGGGGAAGCCATCCGCCGTCTCACGTACAAGCTCCGGCGCAAAGAAGCCGCTCATCAACGGGCTCTCGCCATCCCCGGTGATACGCAGGATCAGCGCATCCCGCAGAAGGGAGGACAGCTCCCCTAAGACCGAGGCCATATCCTTTCCCTCCCGCCAGGCCGCGTCCAGCAGCCGGAGGGCGGCGGCGGCATCCCGCCCCCGAAGGGCGTTGAGAAGCTCCCGTGTGGTCTCGGCGCCGGCCAGACCCACCGTGGCGTTCACCCGGTCGATATCGATCGTCCCCTCGAAGGCGCATTGGTCCAGAAGGGAGAGCCCGTCTCTCAGAGAGCCCTCGGCCAGCCGGGCCAAAAGGTTGGCAGCCTCCTCCGTCAGCTTCAGCCCCTCGTTTTCCGCCACGGTACGGAGCCGGCCCCGCATGGCCTCCTCCGAAATGCGGCGGAACTGGAAGCGCTGACAGCGGCTGAGGATGGTGGCGGGCACCTTCTTCAGTTCCGTGGTGGCAAGGATGAAAATGAGATGCTCCGGCGGCTCCTCCAGAATTTTCAAAAGCGCGTTAAAGGCCGAGGCGGAGAGCATATGTACCTCATCCACGATGTAGACCCGTTTGCGCACCTCGGCGGGGGAGAACACCGCCTCATCCCGTAGGGCGCGGATGTTGTCCACGCCGTTATTGGAGGCGGCGTCGATCTCCTCCACATCCAGGATGGAGCCGTCCTCAATGCCCAGGCAGGACCGGCAGCAGTTGCAGGGATTTCCGTTCACCGGATGCTCACAGTTTACGGCCCGGGAAAGGATCTTGGCGCAGGTGGTTTTGCCCGTGCCGCGGGTACCCACAAAGAGATAGGCATGAGAGACACGCCCCTCCGCCACCTGGCGGCGCAGCACGCCGGTCACAGCCTCCTGCCCCACCACGTCATCGAAGGTTTTGGGCCTCCATTTCCGGTAAAGCGCCTGGTACATCCCGTTCCTCCCTCAATACAATCCACACAGCACAAAGAAAAAAGGCCCCCCTCGGATGAGGGTGACCTGTGCGCCGCCCGACAAGACCGCACACCGGCCTTTGACAATCACGATACAACCGCTTCTCCCCTCTTCAGCTCCGGATCGGTGAGCTCACGACACACGCAGGGTTCCGCTTAATGCTGCTCGGTTCCCCGCCTGACATGGTTCACAGTCCTGCGTTGCGCAAGACCGACCCTTCAGCGCTGTCAAAGAAAGGCTGCGTCACACCGAAAAGCCGGGGGCCGGGATCATCCCCGCTATAGCGGATTGCGGGTACAGGGCACCGCTGGCTCCCCGATCAGTGCGGCCTTGTCAGGCGGCGCACCTGACAGGGCAATAGCTCTGGTTCTTATTATAACCGAAAGAAGCGGTTTTATCAACAACATTTTTTCTTTTCCAGGCATATCCCGGGCAGCCGAGGCATAGACTCAGGAGGAAGTGAGGATATGCCTTCCCTGCATGGGCTTGTAATCCGGCGAAAAAGCGGTTATACTGTAAGATGTAGTGTTATCGCTGCAAATGAACGGATTTTTCAGATTTGGAGGCCAAGCTCATGAAACGCAGAATCATTGCTCTCATTGTGCTCTCCCTGCTGATTGCCACGCTGCTTCCCGCTTCCGCCATGGCCGCAGGGATTGATTACAGCAGCAGCCTTGCTTTGCTCTACGGAGCGGACAGCGGCGGCACGAAGATGAGCGCAAACTATTGGAACGGTTTTCTGACACAGGATTCCCAGGGGGTACAGCATCTCATTGCCTCCAGCGGCTCTTACTTAGACCTCTCCAATGCGGAGAACACCGCCCAGCGCTTCATCGTCTACAACGACTCCGGCTCAGCCCAGGTGGAGGCCATTGCCTATGACACCGACGCCAAGGTGGCCCTCTACAAGGTTCGGGGTACTCTGCCCGACGCGGCCGCCCTGCCCCTGGCCGACTCCAGCCACATCGAGCTGAACGGCGCCGTCACCGTGGTGGGCTTTGAATGGGCAAACCTGGGCGGAACACTCATCAGCTCCATGCACGCAAGCTATGAGACCACGGTCACCGCCTCGGTGGCCGGGGAGAAGTACACCTTTTACACTCTGGCAGATCCCGCCCCCAACGCGGACTGGGAGAGCGCCGCTGTCATCAACAGCGAGGGCTACGTGGTGGGGATCCTGGTCGCCGACGAGACCATGCAGAGCTTTTTCCCCATGGACGTGCTCATGAAGACCATGGGCTTTACCGGGGACACCGCCGGAAGAAAAGCCAAAAGCCCCGGGGAACACTCCAAGACCATC
This sequence comes from uncultured Clostridia bacterium, assembly GCA_946531435.1. Lineage (GTDB taxonomy): Bacteria > Bacillota > Clostridia > Oscillospirales > Oscillospiraceae > CAMNAO01. The sequence goes on along the minus strand of CAMNAO010000052.1, from coordinate 2,477 downwards.
ACCTGGGTCCTGCTCATCGTGGTGGTGGGCATCCTGGCCGCCGCCTTTTTCGTATACCGCAGGCGGATGAAGGCCGGCCTCGGCACCCCAAAGGCGCCCATGATGGCCCAGGAGAACGGCGGGGATATCCCCGTGGCCAACGACTACCACCCCGGGGAGAAGCTCTGCATCATCGGTCTCACCGGCTACTACGCCGGTCAGAAGTTCCGCATCAACGGCGAGGTGACCATGGGCCGCTCCGCCGCCCGCTGCAATCTGCTCTTCCCCGAGACCCAGCGGGGCATCAGCAGCATCCACTGCATGGTCCGCCAGCGGGGCAACCAGCTGGAGGTCAAAGATCTGGGCTCCACCTACGGCACCTTCTGCCGGGGACTGCAAATGGCCCCCAATTCCCCGGTGCTGCTCTCACCGGGGGAACAGTTCAGTCTGGCAAGCCCCCAGAACACCTTTGAGGTTGCCTACTGACCCGGTCGAGGCAGCAGGCCGCCCATGAGAGCAACGGTAAACGAAGGAGGATCGATTTGCGTCTCAGCTACTGCCCCCGCTGTCTTTCGGAGCTTAAAAATACCGCCGTATGTCCCCATTGCGGCCCCACAGACGGGGTCCGGGCATTGCGGCCCCACCACCTGCCGCCCGGTACCATCCTGGGCGGCAGGGTTTTTCTCGGCCTCAGCCGGGGAGAGGACGGCAGCTTCATCCGGTATGACGCCCGCCGCCTGGACACAGGGGAAAAGGCCGTCCTTTGGGAGCTTTTCCCCACCGGAGCATTGCAGCGGGAGCCGGGCGGGCGATTGCGGGTGACCGATTCCAAGCGGATGGAGGAGCTGCTTTTCGCCCCGCCCCTGCCTCAGGGCTGGCAGGGAGAGCTTTTTCCCTCCGGAGGCACCCTCTATGGGCTGCCCGTCGGAAACATGGGAGATGAACCCGTCTGCAAAACCGCTGAAACAAGGTCCGACGCTCCGATACCGTCTGAGCCATCCCCTCCCGGGCCGCCGCAAGACCTTGCCTTTGGGCCGACCCCTTCTTTTCAGGAGCCTCCGGAGGCCCTTTCTTTTCCGGCAGTCCCGATGCCGACAGTCCTTTTTCTCCCCCCGGCAGATCCTCCCGCGAAGGCAGGCCCTTCCGTCACCGCCCCCGATACACCCCCGGAGGCAGCGTCAAAAGAAAGCCCGCATCCCGATGAGCTGCCGGAGAAAAAGGCCGAACGCAGCGCAGCCTCCCCTGATTTAGAGGCCACGGCAGCAGAGAGACTTCCCGCGCATCCCCCCACCCTTCAGAGGCCTCACTTTTCCCGAAGGAGAGGCTCTTTGGCCCGGTCGGCTGTCTTGCTTCTTGCCGCCCTTTTTGTGGCCGGGCTTTTGCTGCCGCAGACCGCCAGGGCGGTGGAGAATACTGCCCAGCAGGTTCTGAATCACCTGCTTCACAAAAGGGAAGCTCTCCCCAAATCCGTGGATGCGGCAGTGACGCCCCCCGCTCCCCTGCCGTTCCCGGAAGCAGCTGCCGATCTCAACAGTCTGATCCCCGGCGGCTTCTGTCAGACAGACGGGGTGACCCTTCTCTGCTGCGGCGGGGATTTGCGCCTTTACGCCGAATCCGCCGGGGAGCGGAAGGTTCTGCGCCTGAACGGGACGGCGCTTTTTCCCCTTCTGACCGAAGACGGGCTGTACTTTGTGGAATACGGGAGCGAGGGCTGCGCCATCTGCCATCTGGCCGCCGGGGCAAGCTATGCGGAGGAGCTCTACGTCTCCCGGGAGGAGCTGAGCTTTCTCAGCCTTTGGGAGGGAAAGCTCTGGTTTCTGGAAGGCGACCGCCTGCGAACATTGGAAAGGGACGGAGGAACAGAGACCAAGGCCAGTGGAAGCGGGCTTCGGGACCTGGGACTGACAGAGGCCGGACCTGCCTGGCTGGACGATCAGGGCCTTTGGCGCAAGCCGGAGGGCGAGGATCCCCTGCTTTTGATCGACCGATGCCTCAGCTGGCAGTTCCGGGCGGGGCTCTTTTACTGCACGACAGGAGATGAGATCCTGGTACTGAATCTTCTGGGGGAGACGCTTCGCAGCTACCCCATCTCCTGCGAGGCGATTTCCATTGTGTCCGACCGGCTCTATTATGCCGACAGGGACACCATTGGCTGCCTGGACCTTAAAAGCGGAGGCTCCGAAAGCGTTCTGGAGGGGCTTCCCTCCCCGGCCCAGCGCCTTACCGCCGTCAGCTGGCAGGGCAGCGATCTCCTATGGTACCTCACCGAGGAGGATGAGGGACGAAAGGCCTGGCTCGTCCGACTGGAGGGCTCCCATTGGCAGGCCTCGCTTTTGAGCACAGCGGAAACGGAATAGCGGCAGCACCCGCTGCAAGGGACTTCTTCACCCTTCGCAGCGGGCTTTTTTTCGGATCCTCGAGAAACTTTAGGGAGCGAAAGTGTGGTAAGCTAAGCCTTCTCCTTGAGGCCCAGCGTGGCCGAAATCTTTGATTTCGCA
>CAMNAO010000051.1 GCA_946531435.1 uncultured Clostridia bacterium | reverse complement strand
TGACCCTGATACAGGCAAATTGCCTCTTGACAAACGTCATTACATATCAGTTGTTTAAAAACCGCATTTATGCTCTCGGTGTTTCAGTCTGCCAGGGTGCCCATGGGGTCCCAAGCCTCCAGCATCACGGGCGCTTCATCGGCCAGCGGAGCCAGGTCGCCCAAATACTCTCTCTCTACGGCCGCCTGGTAGACGTACTGATCGAACCAGCTGTCGGAGCAGACGTAATAGCCCTTTTCACCGCTCTTGTCACCCCAGCTGTTTTCGATCTTCCAGCGGTTGGGCTTTCCGTCCACAAGGTTGACGCCGGTGATCACCATGGCGTGATTCATGGCGGAGAACCAGTAATCCAGTGCGTCGGCTTTGCTGATCTCCAGATCCAGCCCCGTCATGAGGCCGGCGTCAAAAGAGCGGTCATCCCAGAAGCCCTTGTCCCGATCGCCGTGCTTGCCCACGTCGGAGCCGAACCACACCACTTTACCGGCTTCAAGCTGGCGAATGACGGCGGCCTTGAACTCCTCTATCTCCAGATTCAGATGGACGACGTCGTTTCCGCCGACCACATTGCCCAGGTAGCGCACGGTATAGGTTTTGTGGGTGGGCTTGGAGGCGGTGGGAGCGTTGATGATGCTGACGGTCTTGTCCAGAAGATCCCCCACATACTTCTCACAGAAGGCTTGGGGGCTGAGACCGCGCTCCAGGTGGTACTGCTTGTCCGCGTCCACATATTCAAAGTCAAAGACCTTGGGCGGCTCGGTATAGCAGCTGGCCAAAAAGCCGTAAATCTTTTCCAGTACAGCGTTTTTCTCCTCTTCCAGGGCCGCCCGGTCCGCCCCCGCTGCCGCCAGCTTCCGCAGTTTCACGGCGGCGGCCTTCAGGCTGCGGTTCAGAAAGGAGTTCATGGAGGCGGTGTGGCCGGACTGATAGGTCTCACCGTAGGCATCCCGGGGCATGACGCCGTATTTGCGCACGATGTTGGCGAACATCTCCCACTGGCCGCCGTCGTGAACGCCGGTGGTCAGAATGAAGGCCACGTTCCGGTCGTCGGTGGGAAGGTGAGCGGTGTCCAGAATGTTCTCCAGGAAGTAGTTGCAGCGCTCAAACTTGTCCCAGAAGGCGAGGTAGCTCTGGGAGAGCTGGAAATCCTCCAGGTTCAGCTTTTGGGCAATTCTCTCCCGCAGAACGTTGGTCGCCGCGAAAAGCCAGCAGCGGCCGCTGCGCTCCTGGTTGGTGGCAGGGAGGGTGGGAATATCCACAGAAAACTTCTGCTGCATCCGGAAGGAATTCCCCACAGCGTAGACAGCGTCCTTCAGATCGGTCTTTGAAAGGGCCAGAGTGGCCAGCTGCCGCTCCTTGCTGCCCTCATAGGCCTGGGACCAGACCTTCAGATCCTCCTGGCGAATGGGTGTTTGGCTCATCGTTTCAATCCTCCTTACAGGGCATGGAATGCTTGCCATCCCATGCCTCGAGCTTGTTAGGGATATTATACTCCCTTGGGAAGAAATCCGCAACGGGATTCCTTTCGTGCAGGTTTTAAAGAGGAACAATTGTGTTGGAAATAACGGCCTTTGACAGGGAGTGTTCCTTTATGGTATGCTGATCTAAAAGGTTTTGGCCGGTTTCCGGCCCGGAAAGGATTGACAGCATGGCAGAGGAAAAGATCGGCGCGCTTTTGGAGCAGCTGGGACAGGTGATCTTTGGAAAGGAGCGGGAGATCCGCCTTACTGTGGCGGCCCTTCTGGCGGGCGGCAATCTCCTGGTGGAGGATGTGCCCGGGGTGGGGAAGACCACTTTGGCCCTGGCCCTGGCCCGCTCGGTGGAGCTGAGCTTCGGCCGGATCCAGTTTACCCCGGATACGCTTCCCGGGGATGTGATCGGGTATCACACGGTGGATATGCAGACAGGCGCACTCCAGTTCCATGAGGGTCCGGTGATGCACAACCTGGTGCTGGCGGATGAGATCAACCGCACCTCTCCCAAGACCCAGGCCAGCCTTCTGGAGGTAATGGAGGAGCGGCAAATCACGCTGGAGGGACGGACCCTTCCTCTTCCGGAGCCCTTTATGGTCATCGCCACGGAAAACCCCATTGAGTTCGTGGGCACCTATCATCTGCCGGAGGCCCAGCTGGACCGCTTCTTGATGCGGATTTCCATGGGCTATCCCGAGGAGCGGGAGGAGACCGCCATGCTGGCCGCCCGCCTGAGCGGCATCGAGCCGGAGACGCTCCGGCCTGTGCTGCAAAGGGAGGAGCTTCTCGAAATGCAGAGGGAGGTGACGAAGGTCACCGTCAGCGCCCCCATCCGGGAGTATATTGTGCGGCTGGCGGCGGCCACCAGATCCTCCCGCAGTCTGACTCTGGGGGCAAGCCCCCGGGCCTCCCTGGCTTTGGCCAGGGCCTGCCAGGCCTGGGCCTATATGGCGGGGAGAAATTATGTCAACCCGGAGGACGTGCAGGAGATGGCCGCCCCGGTGCTGACCCATCGGCTGGTGCTGTCCCTGGACGCCAGCCTCCGGAAGGCAACAGCTGGGGAGATCCTGCGGGAATGCATGAAATCCGTGGCGGTGCCGCCCAGCTTCCAGCGGAAATGAGGGGGATGAGAATACGCCGCCTCGGCTTTTTCCTGGCGGTGGCGGCTTCCACTGTGCTCATCGGCTTCCGCGGCGGCACGGCCAGCTACCTTCTGTTCTGGGCATCCCTGCTGCCGCCGCTTTTTGGCCGGATCTACCGGCGGATTCTGAAGGAGCGGCTGCAGGTGCATTTCCGATTGGAGCAGTACACCGTCCTTCGGGGAGAGACTGCTGCCGGAATTTTGACCCTGTCCAATGACAGCGCGCTTCCCATCCCGGATATCAAGGTCCGCCTGAAGCAGGGAAAGGTGCGCTTCCGGGACAGTGACGGAGAGTTTGCCTGCTCCCTGCGGCCTCATGAAGTGAAGGAGCTGCGGCTGGAGCTGGAGTGCCTTCACTGCGGTGGGGACAATGTGGGAGCGGAGGATGTTTTCGTACAGGATATCTTTGCCCTTTCGGAGCAGCATTTCCATGCTCTTCAGTGGCTGAATGTGCTGCCCCGCACCCGCCATGCCCAGGACCTGGTGGTGGCGCCGCCCAAGGAGACGGAGAGGCCGGATGTCCGCCGCGGCTATTCCGGGGAAAGGCTGCCCGACGGTCAGCTGCGGCCCTATGAACGGGGAGAGGACGTGCGCCTCATTCACTGGAAGGCCTCCCAGAGGCAGGGGAGGCCCATCCTCCGCAGTACAGTGCCGGAGCCGAAGAGCGAACTTGTGCTGATTCCCGATACCCGGCCGACGCTTCCCGAGGGGGAGGCGGGATGGCTGGCGGAGGACAGCGTGGTGGAGGGGACCCTCCTGGCGGCGGATTATTTCCTCCGCCACGGCATGCCCCTTCGGGTGCTGCCGGATGAAGCCCGCGAAATGAATTTGACAACGCCCTCGGACTATCCCGTGCTCTATGATCTCTGCTCGAAAGAGTTCTTTCAGGGTCTGCTTCGCCCCGATGAGCTTCTGCAGCGGGATCTGGGGCGGAGCGACGGAAGGAAGAGCTATCTTCTGCTGACCTGGGAGGTGGATGAGGACTTCATCCGCCGCCTCAGCCAAAGCGTGGATCTGGGGATGCGGGTGTCTCTCATCTACATCGGCGACGGTGGGGAGAACCTGCTGAGCGCTGACCGGCGCATTCCGGTCTATCGGGTCACCAGCCGCCGGGATGTGTTTTCCGTGCTCAGCGGCTTTGACGATGAGGGGGACGGCGTATGAAGGGGCTATTCTCCGATCGTCTGCATCACTGGCTTTTGAGCTTTTTCTTCGCCTGCATGCTTCTCAGTATGGCATCCTGGCTGCTCTCCTGGCCCGTCCATCCTGTCCGCCTCGTTTTTGCCATGCTTCTCTGGACGTTTCTCCTAACGGCGGCGGAGGGCGTTGGCCGGGACTGGGGCGTTCCGCTCCTCCTTGTCGTCTCTCTGGGACTGCTGCTCCTCTTTTGCGACAGGGCGGCCCTTTGGGACTGCGTCGTGAAACTCTATACCGGGGGAAAGCCGGTGTCCGGCATGCCGCTGGATCTGCTTCTGCTGATATCGCTTCTTCCTTTGACGGCGGCGGCCTATGGACTGCTGAAGCACCTTTTCCTGCGGGCCGGAATTGCGATCCTGTGGATGGCCTTCTGGATCACCGCCGCCCTTCTGGAGTGGCCGGTGCCGAAGCTGGCTCTGGCGTCCATGGTGCCCCTTCTGCTCTATACCCTGGCGGAGCTTTTGCATGCCCTCCGGCACCGGGGAGAGAAGGGCGGCTTCGGGGACCTGTCCGGGGGACTTGTGGCCCTCTTTGCCGCTGGCGCTCTCATCCTGCTGCTTCCCACCTCCCCAAATCCTTACGGTTTTCCCATTCTCCATGAGATCTGGGACCGGGTGGAGACCCTGGCCCACGACGTGGAGACCCGCCTCTTCTTCCGGGAAGAGGGGAGTGAGGAATTCGGTATGGCCATGGGCGGCTTCTCCGAGGACGCCCTTACAGGAAGCGGCGTGGGGGAGGGCGACGAACGCTGGCTCCTGGCCCAGAGCCGCTATGACAGCGACGGCGCCCTCTATCTGGCGGGCAACCGCTGGAACCGTTTTACCGGGAATGCCTGGGAGAACACGCTCCTTGAGGAGGAGGAAGCGCTGGGTTGGCGGATGGATACCGCGGAGCATATCTATGCTTTCTGGCGATTCCAGAAGGCGGCGGCGGAGCCCGTGCCCTCCGGGGACTATTTCCGGGAGAATAACGTCTACCTGGGTTACTGCCGCATGAACATCCGCACCCTCTTTGAAACGGAGAACCTGCTTCTCCTTCGCACGGAGGAGGAGCGCTACCCCTACGCCGAAACCCCGGCTGGCCTGCGCTTTGATTATGTGCAGAATCGGGACGCCTGGGTCCGCCTCTATTACCTGGAGGAAAACCGGCGCCTTATGGATGAGGTGATCTCCGCCGCTGAGGGTTACATCTATGGGACGCAGAGCAACCTGAACTGGTATGATGTGGCCGGAAGCTATCGGGCCCTCTTCCGCCTGGATATGGAAAACGGTGTCAAGCTGGAGGAGGTCCTGGCGGAGCGGCAGCGGCGGATTGACGAAAGCTATCTCTCAATCGAGGGCCTCAGCGAAAGCGCCGGGGCGCTGGCCAAGGAAATCACCGCAGGGGAGGAGACGGACTATGGACGTATCCGGGCGGTGGAGCGCTATCTCAGGGAGCATTACCGCTATACCACCGTACCCGCGCCGGTCCCATCGGGCGCAAGTCTGGTGGATACCCTTCTTTTCGAGACGGGAGAGGGGTACTGCACCTGGTATGCCACCACGGCGACCCTGCTCCTCAGAAGCCTCGGGATCCCCGCCCGCTATGTGCAGGGCTACCGGATCCCGCTGAAGGGCGGGGAAGCCAGCTTCCTGGAGGGGAAGGACAGCCACGCCTGGTGCGAGGCCTATCTTCCCGGCTATGGCTGGCTGACGGCGGAGGCTACCCCCGGCTTTGGCGTCGAAAACCGCGGCTGGGGCACATTGGGAGGCGTATCTTCGGGTTCCTCCTCCGGCTATGGGGAAGAGGAATTCCGGGAAGAAGAGCTTATCGAATCCCCGGAGCTTTCCTCCGATCCCGCCGGGGAGAAGGAAGCGTCCGGCCGCCCCACCTGGATCCGTTGGCTGCTGCCGGGCGCGGGGATCGTGCTGCTTATTGTGCTGCAGCTATATTTGACCGTCACCTGGCTGAAGCATCAACGGTACTATGAGCGGGCAGACTATACGAAACGGACGGAGATGGATCTTAGAGAGATCCTGCGGCTCCTTGGCAGGCGGGGCTATGCCCGCAGACCGGAGGAGAGCCTGAACCGCTATTTCAATCGGATTTCCTGGTCCCCTCTGGGCCTGAACCGGGAGGAGACCCTGCGGATGGCGCAGCTTTATGACGAGATGATCTTCGGAGAGCGGGAGCTCAGCGCCGAGGAGTGGCAGGAGAGCCACCGGTATCTGGAGAAGGTCCGGCGCCTCCGGCGCTCACGGACGTACTTCTGAGACGGATGGTTTCCATCCGGCACGATGAATTCAAAGAAAACCATTCCCTGTGAGATTTGAGGGAGGAAACTGTATGAAAAAATGTCAGGCCTGCGGAAAAGAACTGGCTGAGGGCCAGAGATTCTGCACCTTTTGCGGAGCGGCGGTGACGGAGCCTCCTGCGTCTGACGCTGCCGCGACTTACTGCGCGCGCTGCGGGGCGGGATTACAGGCAGGGGCGCGCTTCTGCTCCCGCTGCGGCGCCCCTGTGGCCGCCGCGCTGAAGCAGGGGGAACAAAGCACACCGTCACAGTCGTCTGGACAAACGTCGCCGCAGGGCATCCCGGAGCCGCGCAGTTTCAAGGCGCACGCTCCCTGGAGAGCGATTGTCGCCCTCCTCTTGGGCGCGGCGTTTCTGGTGTGCTGCTTCTTTGGAATGAAGGCACTGATAGAGCGGCGGCAAAGCACCGCGGCGCCGGATGAGCAGACGGAAACAGTGGAGTCAACGCCCGGAGAGGGACCCTCCCTCCATGGATCGACGGAAGCGGAAGGGACAGAGGAGCCCAAGCCGGAGACGCCCGTCCCCCAGGAAGAGAAACCGCCCCAGGAAGAAGGCACGGCCCCGGAGCAGCAGGAGGATCCTGCACTTCAAGAGCCCTCGCCCCAGGAAGCCGCGCCGGAGGCGGAGCCGGGCATGGCCCCGGAGTATCAGGCGCTGCTCTGGGAGATCCGCGACGCCATTCGGGGCGGAGCGGCGGCCTCTCTCACCGGCCTGGACGAGGAGGAAATCGTGAACGCGGGCTATAGTGAGGCTGCAGCCGCATACTTCTACGCCAAGTGGGCCGATGCAGGCCAGGGCGGCTCCGACCTGAATGAGACCCGGTACGCACTTTTGGATCTGGACGGCAATGGGATGGAGGAGCTTCTGCTCACCGTCGCCGCGGAAAACGTGGATGTGATCTATACCCTCAATGACGGCAGCCTCAAAGTGGTGCGCAGCTTCATCTACCGGGATGCCGCCCGGGTGCTGGGGACCACCGTCTTCGCCTATGGCGCCATGAGCGCCGCCCAGGAGCTGGCAGAGTTCTTTGTGCTGGATCCGGGGGCTGTGGAGCTGCGCCCGGTATTGGCCATATGTGAGGACTATCTTCGGGGGGACCCGGAGTACAAGCAGCTGGAGCTGCCCTTTGCCTATGAGGAGGACGGGACAATGCGGGGCACCGTCATTGACCGCGAGACGGTGGAAGCGCTGTCGGCGCCCTATCTCAATGGAGCAGAGCCGTCCTGGCTCCGTCTGGAGGAGATGGAGGAGCAGCCTTTTGGCAGCCTGTATGATGCCTACCTTCATCATCTTACTGTGATGCGGCCTCGGATCCAGGGTTACTGGGCCAACGGACAGGGGAACGGCCTCGTGGTGCTGAGAGATGTCTGCGGGGATGAGACGCCGGAGCTCCTCTACGTGGCCGTGGGCGTCGGCAGTGACAGCTGGCAGAGTACCCTTTATATCTACGGAAAAGGCGCCGACGGCGGCCTGCGAGAGCTTTACAGTGAGGATTGGGACTATGCCGCCGGCGGCGGTCTGCGTTATGCCCTTTTTACCGCCAAGATGGATGGAGAGCCGCCCTGCCTCTATACTCTGCGTATCGAGGCCGCTGAAAACCACAGTGATACACTCTATTCCGCCCTGCGGATGGGGGAGGATGGCAGGCTTCAGCCCTATCCCTCCATCCGGCATTTGGTGTGGGGACAGAATACCGCCCAGGGTTATGTGGAGACTGGTGAAGAGTATTTTACCTTCCGCAATTTGCCTGGTGACGACGGCGGTGTCATAAGCACCCGGGAGGAAGCGTCGCCGGAAGCATTCCTGGGCTTGGAGGCTGATCTTTTGAGCCGCACCGAGCAGCTTCTCATGAAACGGGGCTTCACGGGACGAACCAACCCCCACCTGGACGAACTCTATGAAACCGAGGGGGATGCCGAGCTTACCTGGCAGGAGGCGGTGGACCTTCTGAAATCCTGGAACTGAATGATACACATGGGCAGTCCCGGAAAAAACCACAGTCGCCCCGGAAAACACCCGGGCAAGAGAATTGACATTTCATCGTTCTTGATGTAGAATGCGCAGAGAAATTGTTTTGATAGAATAGGTACAATTCTGGGCATTGGTCATACAAGGCAATAGAAAAGCTTGCCTCACTGTGCGAAAGAACACGCATTCGTGCCCTGAATGTTGATGGGAAGATGGATATGAAGAAGGAAAACGATGCCGGTCAGCAGCGGTCGGCAAAAAAGAGAAGATTTCGCATTGAGCATTGGCACAAAATGGCGGCGCTCCTGGCGCTCTATGATTTTTGCGCCCTGCATGCCGCCTATTTTTTGGCTCTCTGGCTCCGCTTTGACTGCATATATTCGGCGATCCCGCCGGAGTATCTGGAGCCCTACCGCGGATTCATCACGGCCTACGCGGCGGTGAGCCTGGTGTTGTTTGCCGCGGGGCGGCTGTATAACAGCATGTGGCGCTTCGCCGGCTTTTCGGAGCTTCTGCGGGTGCTCAGCGCCTCTGTGCTGACCTCGGTGCTGCACATTCTGTTTATTACCGTTATATGGCACCGCATGCCCCTTTCCTACTATGTGTGGGGGATGCTGCTGCAGTTCATTTTCCTTATTGTGATCCGCTTCTCTTACCGCCTCTATCTTGTTGAGCGGCAGCGTCTCAGCCAGGCGGGGCAACTGAAGGACCGCGCCATGCTGATCGGCGCCGGCGCTGCGGGGCAGATGATCCTGCGGGATCTTATGCGCGCAGCGGAGACCAACGTACGGATCGTCTGCGTGATCGACGACAACCCCAACAAGTGGAACCGCTTTGTGGAGGGGGTTCCCATCGTCGGCGGCAGGGAAGATATCCTGGAAAACGTCAAAAAATACGAAGTCAACAAGATCTTCCTGGCCATCCCCAGCGCCTCGGCGGAGGCAAAGCGGGATATCCTGGCCATCTGCAGCGAGACGGATTGCGAGCTGAAGCAGCTGCCCGGCATGTACCAGTTTGTGCTGGGCCAGGTGACGGCCAGTAACCTGGTCAACGTCTCGGTGGAGGATCTTCTGGGGCGGGAGCCCATCAAGACCGATATGGAGGAAGTCTTCCGCTTCATCAACGGGAAGACAGTCCTGGTCACCGGCGGCGGCGGCTCCATCGGCAGTGAGCTCTGTCGGCAGATCGCGGCCCATTCCCCCAGGCGGCTGATCCTCTTCGATATCTATGAGAACAGCACCAATGATGTGGCGCTGGAGCTGCGGGAGAAATATCCGTCGCTGAAACTGGAGGTGCTCATCGGCTCCGTGCGGGACAGCCGCCGGATCTTCCAGGTGTTTGAGCAGTACCGGCCGGAGATCGTGTACCATGCCGCGGCCCATAAGCACGTTCCCCTGATGGAGGACAGCCCCTGTGAGGCGATCAAGAATAACGCCATCGGAACTTATAAGACAGCCTACGCCGCCATGGTCCACGGCTGCATGCGCTTTGTGCTGATCTCCACGGACAAGGCGGTGAACCCCACCAACGTCATGGGCGCCAGCAAGCGCCTTTGTGAAATGATCATCCAGACCTTTGACGCCAAGATCCGGGCGGGGAAGGCAGGGGAGATCCCTCAGCTTTTCACCCACCCTGGGGAAGAGGGGATTGAGAACGGGCCCAGGGACCTCAGCGGGGTAGCGACCCAGTTTGTGGCGGTCCGCTTCGGCAATGTACTGGGCAGCAACGGCTCCGTGATCCCGATCTTCAAGAAGCAGATCGAGAAGGGCGGCCCGGTGACCGTCACCCATCCGGATATCATCCGGTACTTTATGACCATTCCCGAGGCGGTGAGCCTTGTGATGCTGGCCGGGACCTATGCCCATGGCGGCGAAATCTTCGTCCTGGATATGGGAAGTCCGGTAAAAATCGATACCCTGGCCCGGAACCTCATCAAAATGGCGGGCTATGTGCCGGATAAGGATATTAAGATCGAATACATCGGCCTTCGTCCCGGGGAGAAGCTCTATGAGGAGAAGCTTATGGCGGAGGAGGGGCTGCAAAAGACGGAGAACGATCTGATTTTTATCGGAAAGCCCATCCCCTTTGACGTGGATCATTTTCTTAGCGATCTGGAGGAGTTGATGCTGGCGGCCTATAACAACAAGGCCGGGATTCGCGAGTTGCTTGCCCGGGTCGTGTCCACCTATCAGCCATAATTGGAGTTATTTGAAGTTATATATAATATGTATACTCAGGAGCCATCCATAGATGGCTCCTGATTGTTTGTTGATTTGCCTCGATCACCGCCATATCCCCGTTCCCACCGTAGTGGCGCTTCCCGTGTCGCTCGATTGATAAGCTCTCGCAGGGGCCGGCGCCCTCGACGGTCCGCTGTACCTGTGCCGCACCTCGTAGGGGCGCTTCATGAAGCGTCCGCTGCATCCCCGTCCTCTGTCATTTTTTCGCAGGCGGATCAGGGGATCCGCCCCTACTATTCGGTATAGTAAAAATACTCTTTTTTCAAAAATGGACGGGGGATGCGGATTGCCACGCCTTTCAGGCTCGCAATGACAGAGGATTGTCGATAGTTGCAGCAGCAAGCCTACTCTGCATGTCATTGCGAGGAGCCCAAGGGGCGACGTGGCAATCCGTTCCTCTTAATATATCGTTTGATTTGTTGCATTGTCGCAGTGGCGCTTCCCGTGTCGCTCGATTGATAAGCTCTCGCAGGGGCCGGCGCCCTC
>CAMNAO010000050.1 GCA_946531435.1 uncultured Clostridia bacterium | reverse complement strand
AGGTGCCGCCGATCTTGGGCATCTTCTTGGCCATGTAGGCGGCCACCTCGGTCTGCGGCGTGATGGGATAGCCGAAATAGTGGCGGCAGCCCGCCAGGATCGCGGCCTCGGCAATGGCTTCATTGCCCTTCATCAGAACTTTTTCAGACATGTTTGTTTCCCTCCTTACCTCTCCACAGTGATGACACAGTCAGGGCACATGATGGCGCAGGAGGCACAGCCGATGCACTTCTCCGGCTCCTTGAGTTCCACCGGGGTGTGGCCCTTTCCGTTGAGCCGGGTCTTGCTCAGCGCCAGAATCCCCTTGGGGCAGGCGCCAACGCAAAGACCGCAGCCCTTGCACAACTCTTCTTTAAATGTCAGCTTTCCCATTGGTTCCCTCCGAATTCAACATGTAGTAGAGCCGCTGAAGCTCCAGCGGGAAGAGATCAGGAATCTTCTCCCGTGCTGCTTCATAGAGCTCTCTGCGAATACAGGTCATTTTCACCGGAAGTCCGGTTATTTCACTGAGACGCCGGATATAGTCCATGCTGTCCAGAACATCCTCCAGCTTTGTCTCCAGCCCCAGATTGGTATTGTTCACAAGGGCAGTAAAACGCAGGCCGCAGGCCTCGTAAATCTCCCACATGACCTCCACCGTATCCTCAGGGGTCCGGGTGAGCGGGCGGGAGCGGTTGGCCACCAGGAGAAATTCGTAATTATCCTCCTCCAGGATCTCCGGCACATAGCGCCCAAGCGCAAGAGCGCCTCGATCATCGCCTCCGATATCCAGGACACCCCAGCGACTTTTATCCGCCACGAGGCCGTAGGTCTCCTTCGGCATGGCGGGCAGATCCACGTTGGAGTTTGCAAAGCGGGAAGAGATCAGTTCGATTCCATCTTTTCGAAGCATCTCCTCGCTGTCCTTTACGCGGAAATAAGGATTCACAATATCCAGGTCCGCGATGGTAACAGCCTTCCCCTGCTCCTTCAGCCAATAGGCGTAATTGAGGGCGATGTTGGTCTTGCCGCTGCCATAGTGCCCGGCAAACAGGGTCAATCGTTTTGCTTGCATGGTTTCCACCGATCAAAGCTTGCTGCGGATGATCTTTCCGCTGGTGGTCTTGGGAAGCTCCTCCCGGAACTCCACAATGCGGGGATATTTATAGGGCGCGGTATGGGTCTTCACGTAGTTCTGGATCTCCTTCTTCAGGGCGTCCGTTCCTTCGGTGCCCTTCACCAGGACGATGCTGGCCTTGACCACCTGGCCGCGGACCTCATCCGGAGCGGCGGAGACGCCGCACTCCAGCACATAGGGCAGCTCCATAATCACGTTTTCGATCTCAAAAGGCCCGATCCGATAGCCGGAGGATTTGATCACGTCATCAGCCCGGCCCACATACCAGAAGAAGCCATCCTCATCCTTCCAGGCCAGGTCGCCGGTGTGATACCAGCCATCCCGCCATGTCTGGGCAGTGACTTCGGGGCTGCGATAATACTCCCGGGCTAGGCCGCAGGGACGGCCATTGGCAATGTTGATGCAGATCTCACCGGTTTCACCGGTGGCAACCTCTTTCCCATCGGAATCCAGAAGATGAACGTCATAGAGGGGAACAGGCTTGCCCATGGAGCCGACCTTATGACTGTCTCCCTGGAGATTGCCGATGATGAGGGTGGATTCGGACTGTCCGAAGCCCTCCATGATCCGAAGGCCGGTGGCCTTTTCAAACTGACGGAAGACCTCCGGGTTCATGGCCTCACCTGCAATGCTGGCATGCTTGATCGAGCTGAGGTCATATTTGCTGAGATCCTGCTTGATGAGCATGCGGTACATGGTAGGAGGCGCGCAGAAGGTGGTAATATTGTACTTTTTAAAGAGGGGCAGAATCTTGGCCGCGTCAAAGCGGTCAAAGTCATAGACGAAGACGGCGCCCTCAGAGAGCCATTGGCCGTAGAGCTTGCCCCACATGGCCTTGGCCCAGCCGGTATCGGAGATGGTAAGGTGAAGGCCGTCGGGATCCACACGGTGCCAATAATGGGCGGTGATATAGTGCCCGAGAGGATAGCGATAATCGTGCAGCGCGCACTTGGGATAGCCGGAGGTGCCGGAGGTGAAGTACATCAGCATGGGATCGTAGCCGCAGGGCGCGTCCTCCGTGCGGACATAACGGCGGCTGAAGAGACCGTACTCCTTGTCGAAGTCATGCCAGCCTTCCCGGCTGCCGCCGACCAGGATTTTTGTCAGGTTCATCCCCGCTTTGGCTTCACCCAGCTCTACCTGATGGGCGGTATCCCCATCGGCTGTGCAGAGAATGGCGCTGACACCGGCCGCCTGAAAACGGTACTGGAAATCATGCTCCACCAGCTGATTGGTGGCGGGAATGGCGATCGCGCCCAGTTTATTGAGGCCCATCATGGCGAACCAGAACTGGTAATGGCGTTTCAGCACCAGCATGACCCGATCGCCCCGCTTGATGCCGAGGGAGGTGAAGTAGTTGGCAGCCTGGCTGGAGCCGTCTTTGATATCCTTGAAGGTGAAGCGGCGCTCGGTCATATCGTTGGCAATATGGAGCATGGCCAGCTTATCCGGCTGCTCCCGGCCGAGAGCATCCACCACGTCAAAGGCATAGTTGAAGGTTTCGGGGGACTTGAAGGAGATCGCCTTGCAGAGGCCCTTCTCGTCCTCCACCGTATCGATGAAGCGGGAGGCGATGCGCTCCGTCTTCCCACGGGTAGGCTCCGCAGTCTCCTGAACGGCTTTCTCCGCGGCCTCGGGCTCCTCCCCCTGCTGCTTGAGAACGATGGCATAAAAGAGGCAGTCCTCGCCGTCCGCCGCCACCATGCCGTGAGGGATGGAGCTGTCGAAATAGATGCAGTCACCCTCATGCAGGTACTCGATATGGTCGCCCACCTGCATCTTCAATGTGCCCTTGATGATAAGGTCACACTCCTGGCCCTTGTGGGTGGTGAGCTCAATATCCGAATGGAATGCCCGGTCGGAATACTTATTCTCTACAAAGAGGGGGTCGGCAATCCTGTTCTGGAAAGCGGAAGCCATGTTATAGTAGATCATCTCATGGGCCTGTTCGATCTTCTGCCCCCGTCCCATGCGGGTGACGGTATAGCTGCGCAGCTTGGGGCTGCTGCCCTCGATAAGGTCCGTCACATCCACGCCGAAGGCCAGAGCGCAGCGATAGAGGAAGGCGAAGTTCAGATCGCTCTCCCCCGCCTCGCAGGAAACATACTCCTCCTCCGAGATCCCGGTATTGCGGGCCATCTCCTCTGTAGTGAAACCGGAAATCTCCCGCAGCTCACGAATACGCCCCGCCATTTCACGGATCTTATAATCCAGCCCGGTCAGTTGTTTGCTCATGCAATCCTCCTCGCGGGCACGAAAAACAGCCCGCCTCAAAGATCAAGATTCTTTGAGACGAGCTGCTGATCACAACCCGCGGTACCACTCAAATTGCAAACGCCTCACGACGTCTGCCCCTCATAGGGTTCTGACAAACCCGAAGCACTTACGCAGCTAACGCGGGGGAGGTCTACTTGCGGGCGCTTTCTTCTCCCCGGCTCAGGAGCTACAAACCCGACGCACCCCATACCGGCTCACAGCTAACCCGGCTCTCTGCAATGGGATCTCGGCAGGACCTCTCCGTCATCGCCTTTACGATTTTAAAGAATCTTATCACGAAAGTATATGCTTGTCAAGGGTCGATCCGTCAGGAAAAAGCAGGAAAGCAGAACACTTTTTGTGAATTATCACCCCAAAAGTCGATCACTGCACTTAAATCACAGCTGGGAGCGAATGATCTTTCCGCTGATGGTCTTGGGCAGTTCCTCCTTGAACTCCACGATCCGGGGATACTTGTAGGGCGCCGTATGGCTCTTGACATAGTTCTGGATCTCTTTTTTCAGGGCGTCTGTCCCCTCAGTTCCCTTTACCAGGACAATGCTGGCCTTGACCACCTGACCGCGGACTTCATCGGGGGCGGCAGAGACGCCGCACTCCAGCACATAGGGCAGCTCCATGATCACATTTTCGATCTCGAAAGGCCCGATCCGGTAACCGGAGGATTTGATCACGTCATCGGCACGGCCCACATACCAATAATAGCCGTCCTCATCCCGCCAGGCCAGATCACCGGTATGATAGTAGCCGTCATACCAGACAGCGTTGGTGCGTTCCTCATCCCGGTAATAACCGAGGAACAGTCCGGGACGGGCATTCTCCCGTTCCGCCTGGATGCAGATCTCGCCTGTCTCGCCGTCGGGCACGGGCTTTCCTTCCCGGCTGAGAAGGGTGATCCCGTAATCCGGGACAGGTTTTCCCATGGCGCCGGGCTTCAGGGCACCGCCCGTGAGGTTGGCAATCCCCAGGGTCATTTCCGTCTGGCCGAAGCCCTCTGCAATGCGCAGGCCGGTAGCCTTTTCAAACTGATAGAAAACTTCAGGGTTCAGCGCCTCACCGGCTGTGGTGGCGTGGCGAATGGAGCTTAAGTCATATTGGCTGAGATCCTGCTTGATCAGCATGCGGTACATGGTGGGAGGCGCGCAGAAGGTGGTGATATTGTACTTCTTGAACATAGGCAGAATCTTTGCCGCGTCAAAGCGGTCAAAATCATAGACAAAGATAGCCCCTTCGCAGAGCCACTGCCCGTAGAGCTTGCCCCAGAGGGCCTTTCCCCAGCCTGTCTCGGAGATGGTAAAGTGAAGTCCGTCCCGCTCCACCCAGTGCCAGTATTTGGCGGTGACAAAATGACCCAGGGCATACTGGTAACTGTGGGTTGCGATTTTGGGGTAGCCCGTGGTGCCTGAGGTGAAGAACATCAGCATGGGATCCCGGCCGCAGGGCGCGTCCTGGGGGCGGCGATATCGGCGGCTGAAAAGGTAATACTCTTTGTCGAAATCGTGCCATCCCTCCCGGCTGCCACCCACCAGGATCTTAGTCAGCTGCACATTGGCTTTTGCCTCGCCCAGCTCCACCTGATGGGCGGTATCCCCATCGGCGGTGCAGAGGATGGCGCTGACGCCGGCGGCTTCAAAACGATACTGGAAATCATGCTCCACCAGCTGATTGGTGGCGGGAATGGCGATGGCCCCCAGCTTATGCAGGCCGAGAATGGCAAACCAGAACTGATAATGGCGCTTCAGCACCAGCATCACACGGTCTCCCCGCTTGATTCCCAGAGAGGTGAAATAGTTCGCCGCCTGATTGGAGGCGTCCTTGATGTCCTTAAAGGTAAACCTTCGCTCGGTAAAATCGTTGGAAACATGGAGCATGGCCAGTTTGTCCGGGTCTTTGCGGGCAATCTCATCCACGATATCAAAGGCGAAGTTGAATCGCTCTTCATTCTTGAATCCAAGGGACTGGAGGACTCCGTTTTCATCCTCCTTCGCGTCGATAAACTTCTCCGCCAGGAGGGGATGGTCCTCCCGTTGGGGAAGCTGCGGCGCCAGCTCCACCTGCGACGCGGTATCCGGCGCAGCCATGATCATTGCCAGGAAGGTGCAGTCCTCTCCATTCACGGCGATCATGCCATGGGGGGTGGAGCTGTTGTAGAAAATGCTGTCACCCTCCTGGAGGATCTCCGCATGCTCCCCTACCTGCACCTTCAGCGTTCCGCGGATCACGAGGTCAAACTCCTGCCCGGCGTGGGTCGTGGTGTGGATGGGAGCCGTCTGCTGCTCCTCGGAATAGGCATAGGTCACCCAATAAGGGGTCGCCAACTTGTGGCGGAACATGGCCGCCATATCCTGAATGTTGATGCCCTCCTCGCTGGCGGTCACAGGACCGGTACCGCGGCGGGTCACCGTATAGCTGGAAAGCTTCGCGCTGTGGCCTTCCAGAAGATCCGTCAGACCGACGCCGAAGGCAAGGGCGCATTTATGCAGGAAGGTGAAGGGAAGATCCGCTTCTCCGGCCTCATACTGCAGATACTGCTCCTCGGAAATGCCGGTAAGCTCCGCCATTTCTTTAGGCGTATGGCCGACGATCCAGCGCATTTCACGGATACGGCGCGCGATCTCCTGCAGCTGGCCGACTGCTGTTTCTACTGGCATAAAGATTTCCTCCTACGTTCATTGTTGAGAACAAAAAACCCGTCTCAAGTTTCCTTGAGACGGGCCGATATACGCTCCCGCGGTACCACTCAATTTGCAGATATGCTCTGCCGCTTCAGATCCCGATAGATCCTATCCCGTAACGTGGGCAAACGGAGGGCGCCTACTACCCAATGGATTCGGACCCCCTGCTCGGAAGGGATGGGCATTGAGGTTCCCCCTGCCGACTCGCACCAGCCGCCGGCTCTCTGAAAGCGTTTCCCTCTGCCGTCTTCGTCACAGCATTTGAAATATTATTGTTATTTTATCACCGGATGGATTGTCTGTCAACGGACAGTTTCACCAATTTACGGCGATAAAGCGGGCCATGAAGCGGCGAACTAACCGCATTTACATCTCATCCCGGCTCTTTGCCGTATCGATTCCGGCGGCGTTCTCCAGTCCGAGACGCCGTGTGGCGTCCTCCCGCATCTTATACTTCAGGATTTTTCCCGCGGCGTTCATGGGGAAGGAATCCACGAACTCAATATATCTGGGGACCTTGTGACGGGCCAGAGAAGCTTTGATATAGTCCAGCATCTCCTCCACCGTAAGGCTCTCACCCTCCTTCAGGATGATGGATGCAAGAGCCTCCTCCCCGTACTTCTTATCGGGGACACCGATGACCTGCACATCCTGGACAGCGGGATGGGTATAGATGAATTCCTCAATCTCTTTGGGGTAAATGTTTTCACCGCCGCGGATGATCATATCCTTCAGACGCCCCGTGATATAATAGTTCCCCTCTTCGTCCCGCATAGCCAGGTCGCCGGAGTGGAGCCAACCCTCGCTGTCCACCGTGGCGGCGGTGGCCTCGGGCATCTTATAATAGCCCTTCATGGTGTTATAGCCTCTGGAACAGAACTCTCCGTTCTGATTAGGGCCCAACTCCTCCCCTGTTTCGGGGTCTATGATTTTGCACTCGATGTGCGGGAAGGCGTACCCCACTGTATCCGTGCGGACGTGAAGACTGTCATCCCAAGCGCTCATGGTGCTGCCGGGGGCAGACTCTGTCTGTCCATAGACGCTGACGATGCCTGTCATGTGCATCTCATCCTCCCGGGCGGCACGGCGCATCAGCTCCGGCGGGCAGCCGGAGCCTGCCATGATTCCGGTACGCATATGGCTGAAATCCGTCTTCCGATAATCCGGGTGATTGAACATGGCGATGAACATGGTGGGCACGCCGTTGAAGCAAGTGATCTTCTCCTGATTGATGCAGGCAAGAGACAGCTTGGCGGAAAAATAAGGCATGGGGCACAGGGTGGCGCCATGGGTCATGGAGGAGGTCATGGACAGGACCATGCCGAAGCAGTGGAACATGGGCACCTGAATCATCATCCTATCCGCGGTGCTGAGATCCATCCTGTCCCCGATGCACTTCCCGTCGTTAATCACGTTATAGTGGGTCAGCATGACTCCCTTGGGGAAGCCTGTGGTACCGGAAGTGTACTGCATATTGCAGACATCGTCGGGACGCACGCGGGCAGCCATCCGCTGAACCTCTTCCCTGGGAACCATGTGGGCGCGGTCCATTGCCTTTTGGAAGCTGAGGCAGCCGGGCATCTCAAAGCCCACGGTAATCACGTTCCGAAGGAAGGGCAGCCGCTTGGCGTGCAGCGGCTCCCCGGGGCGGGTATGCTCCAGCTCGGGGCAGAGCTCTTTGATGATTTCCGCATACTTGGAGTCCAGGCAGGACTCGATCATGACCAGCGTGTGGGTATCGGACTGGCGGAGGAGGTATTCGGCCTCATGGCGCTTGTAGGCGGTGTTCACCGTCACCAATACCGCGCCGATTTTCGTTGTCGCCCAGAAGGTGATGTACCAGGCAGGCACGTTGGTGGCCCAGATGGCAACCTTGCTTCCCCTCCTCACGCCCATGGAAATCAAAGCACGGGCGAAAGTATCCACATCCTCCCGGAACTCCTCATAAGTCCGGGTGTAATCCAGGGTGGTGTACTTAAAAGCATACTGATCCGGAAACTCCTCCACCATGCGGTCCAGCACCTGAGGGAAGGTTTCGGAGATGAGGCTGTCCTTTTTCCAGACATACTGCCCCGTATGGGAAAAGTTATCATAGAGTGTCTTTTTCTTTCCACGAGGGTCCTCAAAACGGCTCATGTAGTTCACAAAATGGGGGAAAATGACCTCCCGGTCGTCCACGTCCCCCAGCCACTGGGGCTTCCATTCCAGGGAGATAAAGCCGTCATAATCAATGGATCCCAGAGCGCGCATCATATCCGCCACCGGCAAGGTCCCTTCACCGATGATCTCATAGTTCCCCTCATTGGTGGAATCTCTCAGATGTACATGACGCACGTATGCCCCAAGGTTTTTGATGGTGGTATCCGCGCTTTCGTGGAAATCCCGATAGGGATGGTGCATATCCCAGAGGGCAGCCAGCTCATCACAGGCCAGTTCATCCATGAGAAGGCGAAGGCGGCCTGTATCGGCATAAATGCCGCTGGTCTTCATGAGAACGGTAATCCCCATGGCGCCGGCCATGGGCAGAAGCTCTTCCAGGGCCTTTCGTACCAGGTCCTCCCTGTCCGAGAGCGCAACGGCGCTGACATAGGGGACCCCCGCGTCCCTGGCGATCTCTATAACGGTTCTCAGTTCCCCGGGCCCCTCCGCGCATGTCAGATCGCAGGAGGTATCCAGGCAGGGGATGCTGAGTCCCTCTTTTCGCAGCTCCCGCATGGTTGCGGCCACGCCATAGCGATGAAAGGGGCCTCCTCTGCCGGTAAGTTCATCGTGCTTCTGAATGTTATAGAGCTCAACACCGCCGAAACGGCTCTCCAGGGCGGCAGCTTTGTTCTCCTCCCAGCTGTAGTTCTCCCAACCTCTTGTGGAAAAAGAAAGATTCATAATCGTCTCCTTCTATGGTGCAGTGTGTCTTACTGGTTGCCCTCTTCATAAGCGATCTTGTTGAGCGCATTGAGATACGCCTGAATGCTGGCTCCGATAATATCGGTGGAAATGCCGCGGCCGGAATAGAGCTTACCGCCGCTGCGCAGCTTCACAAGGGCTTCGCCCATGGCCTCTCTGCCCTCAGTCACGGACTGGATCTGGAAATCATCCAGCTCATAGTGGTGCCCGAGGATCTCATCCATGGCCCGGAAAGCAGCGTCAATGGGGCCGTCTCCGAGGGAAATGCTCTCCATCGAAGCGCCGTTTTTCGTAAGGCGAAGATGGGCGGAGGCAGAAATCACATTCCCGGTATTGATCACATAGCTCTCCAGCAAATAGGTCGGCGGCACCTGCATGGCGGCAGAGGCCACGATGGCTTCCAGCTCACGGGAAGAGACTTTCTCTTTTCTGGCGGCAATGGGACCGAAGGCCTCAAACACCCTGGCGCCGTCCTCCTCCGAGAGCTCGTAGCCAAGCTCTTGAACGGCCTTTAATACTGCGGAAATATCGTCGTATTTGGTAAGAACTACGCCTTCATCCCTCTCCATCTGCAAAGGAGAGGCTGCCGTATCAGTACCAAGATGGCAAAGGCGGCGAATCTGTTCCATGCTCCTCCTCAGCTGGGTCACCCGAATGCCGGTGCAGGCATTGAAGCTGTCACCCTTGGCGGCCAGGAGCGCCGCTACATGCTCCAGGCTGACCACATGGGATCCGCAGGCCGCCGCTTTGATCTCGCCTGCGCCGCAGCGAACGGCAGCAATCGCACAGGAATCCGCCATATACAGGGCATTGGAGCAGCCTACGCCAAGCGTAACGGAAGCAAGCTCGGGTACCTTTTGCAGAAGATCGGAGACAAAGGCACCGAAATCCTCAGGCAGGAATGCCCCCGCCGCGTCACCGATGGTGACGACAGCGGCGCCCTCCTCCACCGCAGCCTTGAGCACCTCATAAAGGTAAACGGGGTCGGCTCTTGTGGCGTCCTCCGCGCAGAATTCTACCTCAATCCCCGTAGCCACGGCCTCTTTGATAAGGGAAGAGATCTTTGCGGTCATGGCAGCGGGCTTCAGCCCGGCAAGATATTCCATCTGCACGGCACTGACCGGAGCTTCAATCACAAGGCGTGGCTTTACCGCTTCCTCCAAGGCATTGGCGGCCAGCGGAATATTCTCGGCCTTCAGGCCGATGGGAACGGCAACCGTACTCTCCTTCACTGCCGAGGCGATGGATTTGATAAGAAGGCGATCCGTGCGATTATCGGAAATCGGCGCGGTCTCGATTACGGGAACACCCAGACGATCCAACTGTTTGGCAAGTTCAATCTTTTCCCGAAAGCTGAGATTCAGCTCCGTCTGTCCCCGCATGGTCACATCTGTAATGGTAATGTTCTTCATAAGCCCACTCCTTTTAATAACAAAAAGCCCCCGAAGCCATAAGGCTTCAGGGGCGAAAAAGCTTCGCGGTACCACCCTGATTCTCCGCATCTGCAGAGATCTCTCTCGGATCCAAAAAGATCCATAGCCGGTAACGGGGCCAAACGTACCCTGCTACTGGTTGCCGTTCGCAGGATCTGCTCGGGAATGAGACTGAACCCCGCCATCGGCACCGGCTTACAGCAGCCGCCGGCTCTCTGAAGCTCCCGGTCAGGGACATAATTCCGTCTTCGCATTTAATTGAATGAAGTTTATCACTTCTCTTCCCGATCGTCAAGAGCCGTCCTGTATTTTCGTGGTTCCGCCCTTCTTCTTTGCCCATTTCCCCTATGAAAGTGATCGATATGACAAAAGGAACTTGATCTTCTTATAGGAATCGAGGGACCTCACAAAGTCCCTCAGACTGTAGACAAAGGCCTGTGGCCGGAATCCATACATCCAAGGCCTGGTGT
>CAMNAO010000049.1 GCA_946531435.1 uncultured Clostridia bacterium | reverse complement strand
TGACCATCTCCCGCTGCTCCAACAACTACGGCCCCTACCACTTCCCGGAGAAGCTCATCCCCCTGATGATCGCCAACTGCTTAAACGACAAGCCCCTGCCCGTCTACGGCGAGGGGAAGAACGTGCGGGACTGGCTCTATGTGGAGGACCACTGCAAGGCCATCGACCTCATCCTTCACAAGGGGCGCATCGGCGAGGTCTACAACGTGGGCGGCCACAACGAGATGGCCAACATCGACATTGTGAAGCTCATCTGCCATGAGCTGGGAAAGCCCGAGAGCCTGATCACCTACGTCACGGACCGGAAGGGCCACGACATGCGCTATGCCATCGACCCCACCAAGATCCACAATGAGCTGGGCTGGCTGCCGGAGACCAGGTTCGCCGACGGCATCAAGAAGACCATTCAGTGGTACCTGGACAACCGGGACTGGTGGGAGGAGATCATCTCCGGCGAGTACCAGAACTACTACGAGAAGATGTACGGCAACCGCTGACGGGTTAGGGGGAGAAGCATGAAGGTATTTGTAACCGGCGTCTCGGGCCAGCTGGGCCACGACGTGATGAATGAGCTTTCGAAGAGGGGTCATACAGCCATCGGCTCCGACCTCGCCCCCGCCTATGCCGGCGTGGCGGACGGCACTCCGGTGACCGAGGCGCCCTATGTGCAGCTGGATATCACCGATGAGGCCGCCGTTTCCCGGACCATTGCCGAGCTGAGGCCCGACGCCGTCATCCACTGCGCCGCCTGGACAGCGGTGGACGCGGCGGAGGAGCCGGAGAACCGGGAAAAGGTGGACCGCATCAACCATCTGGGGACCCAGTACATTGCCGCCGCGGCCAAGGCCGCGGACGCGAAGATGATGTATATCAGCACGGACTATGTCTTTGACGGCCAGGGAACAGAGCCCTGGGAGCCGGACTGCAAGGATTACAGACCCCTCAATGTCTATGGCGAGACCAAGCTCAAGGGGGAGCTTGCGGTCAGCGGGACACTGGAGAAGTATTTCATCGTCCGTATCGCCTGGGTCTTCGGCTTAAACGGAAAGAACTTCATCAAGACCATGCTCGGTGTCGGCAAGACCCATCCCCGGGTCCGGGTGGTCATGGACCAGATCGGCACCCCCACCTATACCCTGGATCTCGCCCGCCTTCTGGTAGATATGATCGAGACGGAGAAGTACGGCTACTACCACGCCACCAACGACGAGGGCGGGGAGTACATCAGCTGGTATGACTTCACAAAGGAGATCTACCGTCAGGCCGGCATGGAGACGGAGGTGCAGCCCGTTACCACGGCGGAGTACGGCCTCAGCAAGGCGGCCCGGCCCTTCAACAGCCGCCTTGATAAGTCCAAGCTCAAGGAGGCGGGCTTTGCGCCCCTGCCCCCCTGGCAGGACGCCCTGAATCGCTATCTCAGAGAGATCGGCGAAGTGAAAGAATAAGAGAGGAAGAATCTATGGGACAGATCACCGTTGAAAAGAACCTCAGCGGCATTGAGGGACTTTGCGTCATCACCCCCGCCGTCCACGGGGATAACCGGGGCTATTTTATGGAGACCTACAGCCAGCGGGATATGGCGGAAGCGGGCCTGGATATCCAGTTCGTCCAGGATAACCAGTCCATGTCCGTAAAGGGCGTGCTGCGGGGGCTTCATTTCCAGAAGCAGTATCCCCAGACCAAGCTGGTCCGGGTGATCCGGGGCGCGGTCTACGACGTGGCGGTGGACCTCCGCAAGGAAAGCCCCACCTACGGCAAGTACCATGGGGAGCTTTTGACCGAGGAGAACAAGCGCCAGTTTTTGATCCCCCGGGGCTTTGCCCACGGCTTCCTGGTGCTCTCCGATGTGGCGGAGTTCTGCTATAAGTGCGACGACTTCTATCACCCCAACGACGAGGGCGGCATGGCCTGGAACGATCCCGAGATCGGGATCCGATGGCCCCGTCTGGAGGGAGAATACAACGGCTCCGCCTCCGCCGAGGGCTATACCCTGGACGGGGTTCCCCTGAACCTCAGCGAGAAGGACCAGAAGTGGCTGGGACTGAAGGATACATTTTCATTCTGAAAAGGAGAAAGAGATGAAAGGAATCGTACTGGCCGGCGGCTCCGGGACCCGGCTCTATCCTCTGACCAAGGTGACCTCCAAGCAGCTTCTGCCCGTCTATGACAAGCCCATGATCTACTATCCTCTGTCCACCCTGATGCTGGCGGGGATCCGGGAGATCCTGATCATTTCCACGCCGGAGGACACCCCCCGGTTTGAGGCCCTTCTGGGGGACGGGTCCCAGTTCGGCGTCTCCCTCTCCTACAAGGTCCAGCCCTCCCCGGACGGCCTGGCCCAGGCCTTCCTCCTGGGGGAGGAGTTCCTGGCCGGGGAGCCCGGCGCCATGGTGCTGGGGGACAACATCTTCTACGGCAACGGCTTCGGCCGCCTTCTCCGCAGCGCCGTCCGGGACGCGCAGGAGAACGGACGGGCCACCGTCTTCGGCTACTATGTGACGGATCCGGAGCGCTTCGGCGTCGTGGCCTTCGATGAGCAGGGCCGGGCCACCAGCATTGAGGAGAAGCCGAAGGAGCCCAAGAGCAACTACGCGGTGACGGGCCTCTATTTCTACCCCGCCGACGTGTCCCGCCGGGCCCATGAGGTGAAGCCCAGCGCCCGGGGAGAGCTGGAGATCACCACCCTCAACGAGATGTATCTGAAGGACGGCCTTCTGGATGTGCAGCTTCTGGGCCGGGGCTTCGCCTGGCTGGATACCGGCACCATGCAGGCCCTTCTGCAGGCGGCGAACTTTGTGGAGACCATCGAGTCCCGCCAGGGGATCACCATTTCCGCGCCGGAGGAGATCGCCTACATCAACGGCTGGACCAACCGGGAGCAGCTTCTGGAGAGCGCCAGGGCCTACGGCAAGAGCCCTTATGGTGAGCATCTCAAGGCAGTGGCCGAGGGCAAGCTTCACTATTGACTTGCGGCTTTGGCTGCGGTATAATCTGCCATACAGAGAAAAGTCATACCAACATACAGGGGGGCAAGCCCCCTCTGTATTTTCCCTGGTTGTTCACGAAAAGTGAAGGAGAAAGGTTCATGAAAACCGGAAGAGAGAAATTAACGAAACAGGAACTGGACATCCTTGCCGCCCTGCTGGAGGAGCCCTTTGTGAATCAGCGCCACCTGGCGGAGGCCGCGGGCTGCTCTTTGGGCGCGGTGAACCGGAGTCTGAAGGACCTGCTGGCCCGGGGTTTTCTCACGGAGGAGAATAACCTGACGGAAAAGGCCCGGCACTTTGCCGAGGGCCGCGCCCCCCGCAATGCCGTCATTCTGGCGGCAGGCTATGGCATGCGGATGGTTCCCATCAATCGGGAGTGTCCCAAGGCCCTGCTGGAGGTGCGCGGGGAGGCGCTGATCGTGCGCCTTATCCGCCAGCTGCGGGAAGCGGGCGTCCGGGACATCACCGTGGTGGTGGGCTTCATGAAGGAGCGCTTCGATTTTCTCATCGACGAATTCGGGGTAGAGCTTGCGGTCAACCCGTCCTATGGCGGGAAGAACAACCTTTCCTCCCTGGCCCTGGCGGCGGAAAAGCTGGGAAACACCTATCTTCTTCCCGCGGACCTGTGGTGCAGGGACAACCCCTTCCGGCGGCATGAGCTGTACTCCTGGTACATGGTCAGCGACCGGAAGGACGGCGAATCCGATCTCCGGGTCAACCGGAAGGCGGAGTTGGTCCGCACCTCCGGGGAGGAGGAGGGCAACGCCATGGTGGGCATTGCCTATGTGACGAAGGAGGATGGGGCGGAGCTGAGGCGCCGCATCCTGGAGTTAAACGCCTCCGGCAGGCACGACCACGATTTCTGGGAGGCGGCCCTCTATGAGGGGGAGAAGCTGTCGGTGCTGGCCAGGGTGGTCCCGGATGTCCAGGTGGTGGAGATCAACACCTATGAGGAACTCAGGGACCTGGATGGGGAGTCGAACCATCTGAAATCTGACGCTCTGGAGGCCATCGGGCAGGTCTTCGGCGCCTCCACCGCCGAGATCCGGGATATCCGGGTGTTGAAAAAGGGGATGACCAACCGCTCCTTCCTGTTCTCTCTCCGGGGGGAGAAATACATCATGCGGATTCCCGGCGAAGGGACGGATCAGCTCATCAACCGGGAGCAGGAGGCAGCCGTTTTTCGGGCCATTTCCGGCCTGGGCATCTGTGATGATCCGGTGTATATCAATCCCTCCAACGGATATAAGATTACCCGGTATCTGGAGGGGGTCCGCTGCTGTGATCCCGATGACGTGAGGGATCTGGAGCGCTGCATGGACAAGCTGCGGTCCTTCCACGACCTGGGGCTGCAGGTCAGCCATACCTTTGATATCTTCGGCGAGATCGAGTTCTATGAATCTCTCTGGAATGGGGAGAAAAGCGTCTATCAGGACTATCGGGAGACCAAGGCGAGGGTCCTCTCCCTCCGACAGCGGATCGAGGCCCTGCCCCGGAAATGCTGCCTCACCCATATCGACGCCGTGCCGGACAATTTCCTGTTCCACCCCCTGCCCGACGGCGGGGAAGGGCTGCAGCTGACGGACTGGGAATACGCCGGGATGCAGGATCCCCACGTGGATGTGGCCATGTTCTGCATCTACAGCCTTTATAACAAGGAGCAGGTGGACCGGCTCATCGACATCTATTTCCGGGGAAGCTGCGACGAAGCGACCCGGCGGAAGATTTACTGCTATATCGCGGCCTGCGGGCTTCTCTGGTCCAACTGGTGCGAGTATAAGCGGAGCCTGGGCGTGGAGTTCGGGGAATACTCCCTGCGGCAGTATCGCTTTGCCAAGGACTATTACCGCTACGCTACGGAGGAAACGGACAAAAAGACGGGAGGAGAGCAATAATGGAAGAGACCCATAGGGTACAGAGGGCCATTATCATGGCCGCCGGCGTCGGCCAGCGTATGCGGCCCTTGACGCTTACGGTGCCGAAGCCCCTGATCCCGGTCCGGGGACGCCGGATGATCGATACGGTGATCGAGGGACTGAACGCCAACGGCATTCGGGAAATCTATGTGGTGGTGGGCCATCTGAAGGAGCAGTTCGCAGACCTTCCCATCAGATACCGGGGACTTTCGCTCATCGAGAATCCCTACTATGACCGCTGCAACAACATCAGCTCCCTCTATGTGGCGAGGGAGCATCTGGGGGACTGCATTATCCTGGACGGGGATCAGATCATCTATAACCCTGAGATCCTGCGGCCGGAATTCACCCTCTCGGGCTACAGCGCCGTCTGGTGCGAGGGGGAGACCCGGGAATGGCTGATGCAGGTGGAGAACGGCAGGGTCCGCAGCTGCTCCCGTACGGGAGGCAGCCGCGGTTGGCAGCTCTACTCCGTCTCCCGCTGGACGAAAGAGGACGGGATCCGGCTGAAGCGCCACCTGGAGGAGGAGTTTGAGGGCGGGAACCGGCAGATTTACTGGGACGATGTGGCCATGTTCCGCCACTTTGAAGAGTACCGGCTGGGGATCTATCCCATGCAGCCGGGGGACGTGGTGGAACTGGACAGTCTGGAGGAACTGGCGGAGGCAGATCCGGCCTACCGGGATCGGCTCCCTTCGGAAACAAAAATGGGATCGGAGGAATGAAACCATGAATAAAGGAATGGACAAAAGCAGAATCGACTGGATGGTGACCCTGGTGCCTTTTATCATCATCATGGCGCTGGCGGGCTACCTTTTTCTCGCCCCGGAGCAGGCCAACGGCGTGATTGCCCAGGTGCGCTTTTTCTTCGGGGATACGGTGGGCCTCTATTACCTGGCCATGGGCCTGGGGGTGCTGGCCGTCTCCCTGTACCTCTCTTTTTCAAAGTATGGCGACATCGTCCTGGGCGAGCCCCAGGAAAAGCCCCGGTATTCCTTCTTTGAGTGGGGCAGCATGATGTTCACCTGCGGCCTTGCGGCGGATATCCTGTTCTACAGCTTTGCCGAATGGGTGATGTACGCTACGAACCCTCACATTGCGGAGCTGGGCTCGGTGGCGGAGTGGGCGGGGGTCTTCCCCCTCTTCCACTGGAGCTTTATCCCCTGGGCCTTTTATCTGGTCCTTGCCGTGGCCTTCGGCTTCATGCTCCATGTGCGCAAGCGCAGCCGTCAGCGCTACAGCGAGGCCTGCCGTCCGGTTCTGGGCAAGCGCGCCGATGGGCTTCTGGGCCGGGTGATCGACCTTTTCGCCCTCTTTGCCCTCCTGGCGGGCACCGCCACCACCTTCTCCGTGGCCACACCCCTTCTGGCGTCCATTGTGGTACGCCTCTTCGGGATTACACTGAGCCGTACCGCCGTGACCATCATCATCCTGCTCATCACCTGCGCGGTCTATACCTATGCCGTCCTTCACGGCTTCAAGGGCATCAGCTTTTTGGCCAAGCTCTGCATCTATCTCTTTTTCGGCCTGCTTATCATCGTTCTGCTGATCGGCGGTCAGGGGCGCTTCATCATCGAGAACGGCTTCCAGAGCATGGGAAAGATGCTCCAGAACTTCCTGGAGCTCAGCACCTTTACGGACCCCGCCCGCACCAGCAGCTTCGCCCAGGACTGGACCATTTACTACTGGGCATACTGGATGGTCTGGTGCATCGCCGCCCCCTTCTTCATCGGCAACATCAGCCGGGGCCGCACTGTGCGGCAGACCCTTCTGGGGGGCTATGTCTTCGGCGTCGGCTCCACCATCGTCTCCTTCATTGTGCTGGGCAACTACAGCCTGGGCCTGCAGGTCAGTGGGGCGGAGGACTTCATCGCCCGGTATTCCGCCAGCGGCGACCTCTATGAGCTGATTCTGGAGATTGTGGATACCCTTCCCGCCTCCTCCTTCATCCTGGTGCTGACCATGGTCTGCATGATTGCGTTCTACGCCACCTCCTTTGATTCCATCGCCTACACGGCGGCCTGCTACAGCTATAAGAAGCTGGAGGAGAACGAGAAGCCCAACACATGGATCACGCTGCTCTGGTGCATTCTGCTCATCGTGCTGCCCATCGCCCTGGTCTTCTCGGAGAGCAGCATGAACAATATCCAGTCCGTCAGCATCATCTCCGCCTTCCCCATCGGCATCATCATGATCATCATGATCTGGAGCTTTTTGAAGGATGCGGGCAAGTACATGGGGGAAGTCGGCCAGAAGAAATAGGAAAGGCCGTCAGCCACCGGAAGAAAAACAGAATGAAATCTCCGACGGAGGACCCCTTTCGAGGCCCCTCCGCCGGAGATTTTCTGCG
This sequence comes from uncultured Clostridia bacterium, assembly GCA_946531435.1. Classification (GTDB taxonomy): domain Bacteria; phylum Bacillota; class Clostridia; order Oscillospirales; family Oscillospiraceae; genus CAMNAO01. The sequence goes on along the minus strand of CAMNAO010000049.1, from coordinate 4,029 downwards.
GGATGTCGAGGGCGGGTACGAGGAACGGCTTACACGTTGCCAGCCTTGGGAAAGCCCTCCGGGCTTTCCCCGGCTTCTCGCGATGACATGCAGGTTGCTTAACCGCGGCGGTTAACGATTCTCCTCTGTCGTTGGGAGACCGGCGCGCAGGCCGGTTGCGGCAATCCGTGCCTCTTTGTTATCTATAGTTTCATTGATACAGTGTAGTAGGGGCCGGCGCCCTCGACGGCCCGCCGTACCCGTGCCGCACCCCGCAGGGGCGATCACCATGTTTCTCTTGACACACAGTTCGCCCCTACAAGTCGCACCCCCCCCCCGCGAACCTGTCACAATGCACAGAAAAAGGAAGATAGCCCCTTCCAATGATTGACAAAAAGCAAAGGGTGCTATAAAATAAAACTCATCCTATAGGAGGGAGGAATTTGAAATGAAAAGAACCACTTTTCGGGGCGCAGTACTGTTCCTGTGCCTGATCCTATTATTCTGCGCGATCCCCGCATCTCAGGCCCGTGCCGCGGGTGAGACCACGGCCGACGCCTACATAAAGAACAACTGCAGCGTGTTCAACGCCTATGGCTCCACCACGGCAAACGGCGCGGTGAACGTGATGTCGTTCCCCTGCGACGCCACTGCCAACAGCAATTCCAAGAAGGTGGTGACCCTGTCCAGCGGCGGGGCCGTGACCATCCTGCGGGGTGTGAACAACACCGCCAAGAGCCAGACCTGGTATGAGGTCAAGGCCACGGTATCCTCCAAGAGCTACCAGGGCTACGTCCTGGCCGGGGGACTGAACCTCACCAACGTGGGCAGCAGCGCTTTTGTCTCTGCCAAGTGCGTGTCCTACCCCACCAGCTGCACCATCACCGCCAAGGCGGGGGCGGATATCTATACCATGCCCACCACCAGCACGGCGGTCAACGCCTTCACCAAGAAGGTGGCCACCCTGGCCGAGGGGATCAGCGTGACTCCCCAGGCCGTGATCACCAACCCCTCCGGAGAGGCCTGGTACCAGATCTCCGTGGGCGGCGACATCAAGACGGGCTATATCTACGGCGGTAAAGTCACCACCAGCCTCAACGCCGCGAAAAAGCTGTCCATCTCCGGGATCCAGGCGCCCTCCGGCCAGCGGAAGGCCGAGCCCCTCACCCTGAAGGGCACCATCACCAGCAGCGACCTCTGGATCGTCCGGGTGGAGACCCGCGTGATGAACAGCAGCACCGGCGCCATCGTCACCGGCGGCTCGGACGTGGGCCTCACCACCAAGAGCTATTCCATCCAGGGCAAGTCCCCGGATACCGGCTGCGTGCTGAAGAACGCCAATGACAAGACGGTGCTGTATCTCTACACCATCACCGCCACCGTGCGCAACTATTACACCACGGACGGCACTTCTCTCACCCACAAGGATGAAGCCCAGCAGCTCTATCAGTCGGAGTTCTGGGTCGGCACCACCAAGCCCACCACCACCTACAACGTGTATTATGACGCCAATGGCGGCAGCGGCGCCCCGGCGGATCAGATCAAGACCTCCGGCAAGACCCTGACCCTCAGCGCCCAGAAGCCTGTCCGCGCGGGCTACGATTTCGTGGGCTGGGCCACCAGCAAGACTGCTCTCACCCCCACCTATCAGGCCGGCGGCAGCTATACCAGGGATGCCGACATTACCCTCTATGCCCTCTGGAAGGTGAGCACACCTGTCATCAAGGGCTGGAACAAGGAGGACGGCAAGTGGTATTACTACGGCGACCAGGGCGACCCGGTCACCGGACTGCAGACCATCAGCGGGAAGACCTACTACTTCGATAAGAACGGCGTGATGCAGACGGGCTGGCAGAAGTCCGGCAGCAAGTGGTATTACTGCGGTGCCGACGGCGCGGCGCTTACCGGCTGGCAGAAGATGAATGCCAAGTGGTATTACTTCAATACCGACGGCTCCATGCGGACCGGCTGGCTGCAGGACGGCAGCAAGTGGTATTACTTCAATACCGACGGCGTGATGCAGACGGGCTGGCAGAAGATCAACAACAAGTGGTACTTCCTGAACACCGACGGCGCCATGCTCACCGGCTGGCAGAAGCTGAACGCCAAGTGGTATTACCTGGGCGGCGACGGCGTCATGAAGACGGGCTGGCAGAAGATCAGCGACAACTGGTACTTCTTCAACGCCGACGGCGTGATGCAGACCGGTTGGCTGCAGGACGGCGGTCAGTGGTACTGGCTGGACGCCAGCGGCAAAATGCTGAAGGGCTGGCAGGAGATCGGCGGCAGATGGTATCACTTCAATAAGAGCGGCGTCATGGAGACCGGCTGGCTGCAGGACGGCGGGAACTGGTACTGGTTCGACGCCAACGGCAGAATGGCGGCGAACACCAGCATCACCATCGACGGCAAGAGCTACACCTTCGACGCCAGCGGCAAGATGGTCTGAGGCACCGTCACAAGGACGACAAACGGCCATTCCAGAATTGACAGGGGCCGTCTCAAAACATCTTATATGTCGTTTCCTCCTGTAGGGGCGGCTATCAGCCGCCCGCGCGGCACATGTGGGAACACGTAAATAAGTTGGGCGAATTCGTACGATCATGCGAATTCGCCCAACTTATTTGTAAGATGATCAAAACTCTCTGCGGGCGGCTATTAGCCGCCCCTACGTCCTTATCTCGTGGTTTTTGCTATTTTGAGACAACGCCTTTTTGCGGTGCAGCCGGAAGCACTTCTGCGGACCGGTCTCGCAGTGACAGGGGAAAATCGTTAGGTGAAGAGGCTGCCATACGTGCATGTCATTGCGAAGCCAGTGCGCACACTCCTCTGAGCCTCCAAGAGCCCGAAGCGATTGGTTAAGGCGAAGAGGTGCCTTGTGCTGGCTGTGGCAATCCGTACCCCGTCTCCAAAGCCTTCCCCCTGGGGCCCAGCGTGGCCGGGATCTTTGATCCCGTGCCACGGTGAGGTGCCTTGTGCTGGAAGGTGGCATCCGGCGTCCCCCGCAAGCCGGATGACGGATGAGGGGACGTACCCCTACGATGGGGATGTGGGATGCGGATTACCACGTCAGCACAAGGCACCTGTGGCAATCCGTTCTTTTTCGACATTTATCGTTTCCTTGTTACAAGGGACGATGATGGAGACTGAGGATGCGGGACGATCAGGGCGGAGCCGAAGGCGGAGGGATCGTCCCCTACGAGATCTTCTGCGCTGCCCGTAGGGGCGATCTGTGATCGCCCGCCTTTGACGAGGTGCGATATGAGCGGGCGAACGCAGTTCGCCCCTACGGAGCGTGGTGTGCCTGCGTAGGGGAGGGGCTTGACCCCTCCCGCCGTACCCTGCACCGTACAAGGGGCGGCTGCCCTCATCCGCCCGCGTCCTGCCCATCGCCCCTACGGGGTGCGGCCCACCATCCTGCCCCGGAGAAATATAGAAGAAATTACAAGAACCACCTTGAATTGTAAAAGATTCAATGCTACAATGACCATTGGGTTTGTGACATTGCTGCCTTCCGGGATGCCGGTAGACGGCAGAGGTGATACTCCCACGTGAACACGGAAAAGACGCGCAGCAAATGGAAAAGGCCTGGCCTTGCACAGGGTCCCACCGGGCACGGGATCCTGTCGGGCACTTGCCGGACCATGGGCAGCGTGGTTTGAATTATCAATCCGAAATTCAGCAAAAGGAGGAAACACAGGTATGATGCGAAGGAAGACCATACGGCTTCTGGCGGTATTGGTGCTGATCGCTTCCCTGGTGACCACACCGGGCGTGGCGGCCATGGCGGCTGCCATCGACGATGATGCGTCGGTCCCCCAGGAAACCGAAGTGACCGAGCCCGCTCCCGCGGAAGAGGCTGCTCCCGCCGAGGAGCCTGCCGAGGAGCCCACGGAGGAGCCCACGGAGGAGCCCGTCGAGGAGCCCGCCGAGGAGCCCGTCGAGGAGCCCGCCGAGGAGCCCACGGAGGAGCCCACCGAGGAGCCTGCGGAGGAGCCCGCCGAGGAGCCCGTCGAGGAGCCCGCCGAGGAGCCCACGGAGGAGCCCACC
>CAMNAO010000048.1 GCA_946531435.1 uncultured Clostridia bacterium | reverse complement strand
CCTACGGTATAAGGGCTGCGTTTAGACTCACATTTGCATTTTGCAACACGCCCCTACAGGATGGGGCAATCACGCACCTCGCAGGGGCCGGCGCCCTCGACGGCCTGCCGTTCCCGTGCCGAACCCCGTAGGAATTCGCGTCCCGTAGGGGCGGCTATCAGCCGCCCGTATTACATCGTACCCTATCAAAGGCGGGCGGATCAAGGGATCCGCCCCTACGGGGGCTGATGAAACTGGCGAACGAAGTTCGCCCCTACAGGATGGGGCAATTACGCACCTCGCAGGGGCCGGCGCCCTCGACAGCCCGCCGTTCCCGTGCCGAACCCCGCAGGAATTCGCGTCCCGTAGGGGCGGCTATCAGCCGCCCGCGCGGCACATGTGGGAACGCGTAAATAAGTTGGGCGAATTCGTACGATCATGCGAATTCGCCCAACTTATTTGTAAGATGATCAACGCTCTCTGCGGGCGGCTATTAGCCGCCCCTACGTTCTTATCTCGTGGTTTTGCTATTTTTGAGACAACGCCATTTTGTTCTGCCAGGCTCCTTACAGCAGGGAGGCTACACACTCCTCCACCTTGTCCATGGACTGGGTGGGCTCAAACCGGGCCACCACGTTGCCCTGGCGATCCACCACAAACTTGGTGAAGTTCCACTTGATGGCAGGATTGGTCTTGTAATCCTTGTCGATCTTCTTCAGCATGGCGCTCATGGCGATGGCCATGGGGCTCTTGCCGAAGCCCTCAAAGCCCTTCTGGCTCTTGAGATAGGTGTAGAGGGGCAGCTCATTCTCCCCGTTCACGTCAGACTTCTTCATCTGGGGGAAGCTGGTGTTGTATTTCAGGGTGCAGAATTCGTGGATCTCCTCATCCGTGCCGGGAGTCTGCCCGCCGAACTGGTTGCAGGGGATGTCGATGACCTCAAAGCCCCGGTCGTGGTACTTCTCATACATCTTCTCAATGGGTTCATAGTGGGGGGTGAAGCCGCAGCCCGTGGCGGTGTTGACGATGAGCAGGACCTTGCCCTCAAAATCCTTGAGATCCACCACGCTCCCGTCGCCTGCAGTCAGCTTGTAATCATAAATGCTCATAAAGTTCTCCTTTCCGGCAGTGCCGTTTTGTTTTCTTCAATTAGATTGTACACTATCTATTTATTCCTGTCAAGAGGTTTTCCCCGTTTTTCGCAGAAAACGCGCAAAAAAGGTCTCCCCGTGGAAAGTGTGCCCACGGGGAGACGTGATATACTGAAAACTACTATGAATATGATATATATCGGCTTTCTTCAGCTAAACCATACCCCGTCGGGGCGACCTGCGGTCGCCCGTAGGAAACGCGGCCCCGGCAAGCGGGCGAACACGCATCGCCCCTACGACGGATCAGGCCTTCACGCCTCACACAGGATGGCCGAATCCTTTCCCGCGCCGGTCAAGTACCCGTATTATTTCTTGTTGCCGAAGAGGCCGCGGATGATGGAGGTGGTGCCGGAGCGCATGACGGAGCTCAGGGCATTGCGGGCGGCCCGCTTGGCAATGGTCCCGCTGCTGGTGGTCTTTCCGCCGGTGACGGAGTTCACCAGGTTGGTGCTGAGGCTGGACACCACGGAAGAGGCGGCGCTGCTGACCGCCTTCTGGGCCACCTTCTTCTTGGCGGCGGCCTCCTTCTCGGCGGCCTTGGCAGCGGCGGCAGCCTCCTTCTCCGCCTGCTTCGCGGCGGCAGCAGCCTCCTTCTCGGCGGCCTTGGCGGCGGCAGCGGCTTCCTTCTCCGCCTGCTTTGCGGCGGCAGCAGCCTCTTTCTCTGCCCGCTTTGCGGCGGCAGCCTCCTCCTTCATGCGCTGAAGCTCCTCCAGCTCCGCCTGGCGCTGGGCCTCCAGCTCCTCATTGGCCCGCTGGATGATCTCATAGGCGGACTCGCTGTCCACGGTCTCCCGATACTTCCACTCAAACTCGCTGGCGGCGATGAGCCGGGCCACCAGATCGGAATCGGCGGCACCCATAAGGCTCTGGGGCGGGAGGATGCGGGCCCGCTCCACCATGGTGGGAACGCCGTCCTCATCCAGAAGGCTCACCAGCGCCTCACCGACGCCCAGCTCCATGATGGCCTCCTCGGTATCGAAGGCCGGGTTGACGCGGAAGGCCTTGGCGGCGGCGCGGACCGTCTTCTGCTCCTGTGGGGTATAGGCCCGCAGGGCATGCTGGATCCGGTTGGAGAGCTGGGCCAGCACGTCATTGGGGATGTCGGAGGGGCTCTGGGTGACGAAATAGACGCCCACGCCCTTGGAACGGATGAGCTTGACCACCTGGACGATCTTCTGGACCAGGGCCTTGTTGGCGCCGTCGAAGAGCAGATGGGCCTCATCAAAGAAGAAGATCATCCGGGGCTTGGGCAGGTCGCCCACCTCGGGGAGCTTCTCATAGAGCTCGGTCAGCATCCAGAGCAGGAAGGTGGCGTAGACCGTGGGGCTCTGGATAAGGCGGGTGGAGGAGAGGACGTTGATGTAGCCCCGGCCGTCGGCGTCGGTGCGCATCCAGTCCCGGATATCCAGCTCCGGCTCACCGAAGAAGATCTCGCCGCCCTCATCCTCAAAGGCCAGAAGGGCGCGCTGAATGGCGCCGATGCTGGCGGCGGAGACATTGCCGTAGGTGGTGGTGAACTCCGCCCGGTTGTTGCCCACGAAGGTGAGCATGGAGCGGAGGTCCTTGAGATCCAGGAGCAGAAGGCCGTTGTCATCGGCCACCTTGAAGACGATGTTCAGCACCCCGGCCTGGACCTCGGTAAGGCCGAAGAGGCGGGCCAGAAGGGTGGGGCCCATGCTGGAGACGGTGACCCGGACGGGATGGCCCTGCTCCCCGAAGATATCCCAGAAACGGGTGGGATAGGCCTGATACTTGAAATTCTCGATGCCGAAGCGCTGGATCCGGCGCTGCATATCCTCGGTATCCCTGCCGGGGGCGCACATGCCGGAAAGGTCGCCCTTGACGTCGCTGAAAAACACCGGCACGCCCATGTCGGAGAAGGACTCCGCCAGCACCTTCATGGTGATGGTCTTGCCCGTTCCCGTAGCGCCGGCGATGAGCCCGTGGCGGTTCGCCATTTCGGGGAGAAGCATTATATCCTTGTCGGACTGCGCAATCCAGACTTTTCCTTCTTTAACCATGGGGAGCCTCCCAATTCTTTAAGATATTGGTAGTATAGCACGAAAAACCGCAGCATGTAAAGGCCAAAGAGAGGGCATTTGCAAGTTTTCGGCCGCTGAGCTCCGGGCCCGATTGCCAAAACCGGAGAGATATGGTATGATGAGAGCAAGGTAATATGTGTATTGGTCCCGGCTCCCGCCGGACCGGAAAGGAGACAAGAAAATGACCGGTAAACAGTTTGCCATCGTCGGCACCTGGATGTTCAAGCCCGTGGAGAAGGGGATCTGCGTCTTTGCCTATGACCCGGAAACCGCAAAAATGACCTTCATCGACCGCTATGACAGCACCGTGGCCGCGGGGCAGCAGTACTATGACCCCAGACGGGGCGTCGTCTATGTGGTGGATGAGTGCGACGGCCACCCCGGAGAGATCGGCGGCGGCGGCTTTGCCCGCGCCTACAAGCTGGATCCCCAGACCGGGAAGCTGAGCCTTTTGAATGAGCGGCGGGTGCCCATGACCAAGCCCTCCTATATCTGGCTGGATGGGAGCGGCGACTGGGCCCTGGTCTCCTGCCACACCGGGCGCAGCGCCGTCACCAAGGTGGTCTACCTGCCCGACGGCAGCATCACCAGCGCCCTTATCTATGAGGACGCTGGCCTGGTGCTCCTGAAGGTGGAGGCGGACGGCAGCCTGGGGAAGGTCTGCGACGTGGCCCTCTACGACGGCCTCACCGACGCGCCGGGCCAGGTCCACGCCCACCTGCACTCCGTCATGGGCGACCCCAAAGGGCAGATCTTCTTCTCCTGCGACAAGGGGCTGGACCGGATCTACAGCTACAAGATCGACAGGGAGCGGGGCAGGATCCTCCGCATGGCGGAGACCAAAATGGATTACGCCACCGCCCCCCGTTACATGGCCTTCCACCCCACCCTGCCGGTGCTCTACGAGAACAACGAGACCTCCAACTTCATCTTCGCCATGGCCTATGACCCGGAGTCCGGCGCCCTCAGGGAGCTCTGCCGCCTGCCCCTCCTGGACGATTCCAAGGGGGTCTCCCCCTCCGACCTGCGGGTAAGCAAAGACGGCCGCTTCCTCTACTGCGCCGTCCGGGGTGTGGACAAGCTGGTGGTCTATGCCCTGGACGAGAAGGGCGTCCCTTCCAGGATCCAGATCGCGGACTGCCCGGGCGGCCCCCGGGGCATCTGGATCGCTCCCGACGGGCGCTTCCTCCTCTCCGCCAACAACGGCGCCAGTGAGATCCGCGCCTTCGCCATCGCCGCCGACGGCACCCTCGCCGACGCCGGCGCCGCGGCCCAGGTGGACTACGCCGCCAACGTGGGCGTCTACGAGGTATAAGGGGCGTTTCCAGTATTTACAGAAAAGCGCCGCTCCGGATTCCTCGGAGCGGCGCTTTTCTGTTTATCCGTTTTCCAGGACCCGCACGGCCTTCGCCTCCAAAGTGAGGCCCGTGCGGTTATCCAGGGTGAAGAGGCAGCCCTCCATCTTGCACTCCCCGGGGGCGGATTCATAGCGGCCGCCCCGGAGGCCCCGGAACATCTCGATGGACTGCTCCGGGCGGACCCCCAGCACCGACCAGCGGGGGCCGGTCATACCCAGATCCGTGATCTCCCCTGTGCCCTTGGGCAGCACCCCCGCGTCGGAGGTCTGGACGTGGGTGTGGGTGCCCCAGAGGGCGGAGATCCGCCCATCCAGGTAGAAGGCCATGGCCAGCTTCTCACTGGTGGCCTCGGCGTGAAAATCCACGAATATAAACTGGGCCTCCAGCTTCTTCAAGATCCGGTCGATCTCAAAGAAGGGATTATCGGGCCCGAAATCCATGCCGCAGCGGCCCTGGAGATTGATGACCGCCACGTCACCGAAGGCCGTGGGCACCACCGTATAGCCCCGCCCCGGCGCCAGAGGGGAATAGTTGGCGGGGCGGATCACCCGGTCGTGGTCCTCCAGATAGGGCTTGATGAGGTCCCGGGAAAAGCTGTGGTTGCCCAGGGTGATGACGTCCGCCCCGGCGGAAAGCATCTCCTCCGCCTGGTTCGGCGTAAGCCCCACGCCGGAGGCGTTCTCCCCGTTGACCACCACGAAATCCGCCCCCAGGTTTTTCGCCGTAGGCCGCAGCTTTTTCTTTAAAAATTCCAGTCCCGGCTTTCCCACCACGTCGCCGATCGCCAGAAGCTTCATTCCTTCTCCTCCCTGGGGATGATGAGCCGGAGGGCGGCCTGATGGTTCTCCGCCTCGGCAACGAGATGGCTGCCGCCGTTCTCCCCGTCCAGGGTGAAGGACACCGGCTCATCAAAGGTGAAGCGGATCTTCCTCGTCTGGAGCAGCACCACGTCCCGCTCGTTATAATTCTGGCTCAGGATCCCGCTGACAATGTTGCCGAGATCCGCCAGATTGTCCGGCTTCCGGATGAGCAGGCACTCAAAAAGGCCGTCGCCCAGGGCTACCACGTCGGGGCTGAGGCGGACGATGCCCCCCACACTCAGGGAGTTGGAGACGCTGCCGTAAAGGAAGGAGCCCTCCAGCCGGCCGCCGTCATACTCCACCACCGTGTGATAGGGCACGATATAGGGCAGGGAGGCCATGCCGTCCACCACATAGGCCGCGTGGCCCAGAAGGTTTTTCAGGCTCTGGTCCGTGGAATAGCTGGCCTCGGTAAAGGCGCCGAAGGCGGCGATGTAGGAGAAGGTCCTGTCCCCGAAGCGGCCGATGTCCCAGGGGGTCGCCCGCCCCTCCGCCACGCAGCGGGCCCCCTCCCGGGGGGTGTGGGGCAGGCCGAAGGTCCTGGCCACGTCGTTGGTGGTGCCCAGGGGGATATAGCCCACCTTGGGCGGCTCCGCCAGGGTGATGAGCCCCGCCGCCGTCTCGGAGAGGGTGCCGTCCCCGCCCATGACCAGGACCGTCTCATAGTCCTTTCCGTATCGGGCGGCGTAGCGGGTGGCGTCCCCCCGGGCCTCCGTCAGCATGACGGTGGCGCTGTGACCGGCGTCGGCCAGCTCCTCCAGCACGGGGAAAAGCTGGGTCTTCACCATCCCCTTGCCGGAGACGGGATTTGCAATGAGAAGGATATCGTTCTTCATATCGTTCCTTTCTGTCAGCGAAGCGCGGGGCGGACTTCCCGCAGGGCCGCCGCCAGCGCCTCCGTAAACGCCTCCGCCTCCTCCACGGTGTTCTCCCCGGAGAAGCTGAGCCGCAGGGCGCCGTCCACCAGCAGGGGGTCCAGCCCCATGGCCGTCAGCACCTCGCTGCGCCGTCCCCGGCGGCAGGCGGAGGAATTGGAAACCGCGATCCCGCGGCTGTCCAGGATGTTCAAGAGGGCCTCCGCCCGCCAGCCGGGAAGAGAGATGCTCAAAATATAGGGGGAGCCGCCCCTGGAGAGGACCGTCGCCTGGGGGACCCTTTCCGCCATGCCCGCCAGCACCGCCGCCCGCACCAGCCTGACCCGCTCCTCCTGCTCCCGGAGGGTTTTGGCCGCCGTCTCCGCCGCCGCGCCGAAGGCGGCGATGGCCGGCAGAGCCTCGGTGCCGGAGCGCTTCTCATTCTCCTGGCCGCCCCCCAGAAGCAGGGGTCCCAGGCGCAGCCCCTCCCGGATATAGAGGGCGCCCGCCCCCTTGAGGCCGTGGATCTTGTGGGCGCTGACGCTGACGAGGTCCGCCCCCAGCTGACCGGGGCGGAAGGCCATCTTCCCGAAGGCCTGGACCGCGTCGGTATGGAAGAGGGCACGGGGACACCGGCGATGGGTGAGGGCCGCCAGCTCCCGGATGGGGTTTACGGCCCCCGTCTCATTGTTCACCATCATAAGGGAGACCAGGATCGTATCCTCCGAAAGGGCCGCCTCCAGGGCGGAGAGGGGGATGGCCCCGCTTTCATCGGGCCTTAGCCGTAAGACCTCATAGCCCTCCCGCTCCAGAAGGGCGGCGGGATTCTTCACCGCCTCATGCTCCGTCTCCCCGATGATGACGCGGCCCTTTTTCCGAAGATGGGCGCCGGAGCGCAGGGCCCAGTTATCCGCCTCGGTGCCGCCGGAGGTGAAGAAGATCTCCCCCGGCTTCGCCCCCAGGGCCTGCGCCGCCTTTCTGCGGCTGTCATCCAGAAGCGCCAGGGCCTCCCGCCCCAGGCGGTGGCGGCTGGAGGGGTTGCCCCAGATCCGTTCCATCGCCTCCCGGGCCGCGGCAATGGCCTCCGGCCCCGGCCGGGTGGTGGCCGCGTTGTCAAAATAGATCTCCATGGTTCTCCTTATATCGTTGCTGCAATAACGCTATCTTGTCTCTGCGCCCTGTAGGGGTCGATGCCCTCATGATTCCTACAGGGACCTTTTCGCAGGACGCGGGCGGCTGATAGCCGCCCCTACGGCTTATCAATGATAAGCATATCCCCGTCTTAGCTGATTTGAAGCCCACACTTCGCGCCAAAAGCCGGGATTCGCCCGGTTGCGCAGCGGCAGGCTAAGAGCCTCGCTTCGCTCGGTTGCCTGCCCAGCACGGCGCCACACTTCGCGCTAAGAGCCTCGCTTCGCTCGGTTGCGCTACGGATATTCGCCTGCGGGCTCATATGCGGGCGCTCGTACGGATATTCGCCTGCGGGCTCACATGCCGCGTCGTCCTGCTCCTCGTGCGGGGCGTACCGTTCAGAGAGGGATGAATCCCTCTCTTCACCCACACCCCGCCTCGTCGCTTTCCGGGGAGGACCCATTTCATTGGGCTCCTCCCCGGTAGGGACGAGAGTACGGATTGCCGCGTCGTCGCTTCGCTCCTCCTCGCAATGACATGCGAGCGGGATGGTTGCTGCGGCTATCGTTCTTCCTCTGTCATTGCGAAGCCAGTGCGCACACTGGCTGTGGCAATCCGTACTCTCGTCTTCTTCTATGATGAGAAGGGGACGGGGGACGCGGACGAGCGCCCGCAGGCGCCGTGCTGGGCGGGCAACCGGGCGCAGCCCGGCTCTTAGCCCGCCGCTTTGCCACGTCGTCGCTTCGCTCCTCCTCGCAATGACATGCGTGTTGGTTAGCTGCTGCAATTATCGTTTTTCCTCCGTCATTGCGAGGAACCAGTGCGCACACTGGTGACGTGGCAATCCGTATCCCCGTCCTTACAAAATCGAAGCCCAACGAAGTGGGTTCGATTTTGAAAGCGACGAGGACGCCGTGGGGTGAGCAGGGCTGCGGGCAGTCCTGCGAACGATCAGGCGTCACTCGGAGCCGGAGCCCCCTTGCCATATGCCCGGACTTGGGGTAAAATCGCTTTATATCCCGCCCGGGGGTTTCACCCGGCGGCGATCGGACCATATTATATCACGGGGCCGCCGGAGAAACAAGTGCCCGGCCCCCTGAGGGAGACGCCATGAAGATCTACATTGAGACCCTGGGCTGCAAGGTGAACCAGTTTGAGTCCCAGGCCATCGCCTCCCTGCTCTCCGAGCGGGGCCATACCGTTGCCGTGGATTCCCCGGGCTGTGACGCCTTCATCGTCAACACCTGTGCCGTCACGGCGGAGAGCGGGCGCAAGTCCCGCCAGACCATTCGCCGCCTTCGCAAGGAGAACCCCGACGCCCTGGGGATCGTCATGGGCTGCTACTCCCAGATCGAGCCGGAGGCGGTCCGGGCCCTGGATGTGGAGCTCATCACCGGCACCGCCCGCCGCAGCCGGATCGTGGAGGCCGTGGAGACCCTTCGCCGGGGGCAGGAGCCCCTTCTGGAGATCGAGCGGTCCCGGGACCAGAAGGCCATCGAGCCCCTCCCCGCCGGGAAGGTACCGGGGCGGACCCGGGCCCTCATGCGGATCCAGGACGGCTGCAACAATTACTGCAGCTACTGTGTCATCCCCTACGCCCGGGGACCCGTCCGCTCCATGCCCCTTGCGGACATTGAGGAGGAGGCCCGCCGTCTGGGGGAGGAGGGCTTCCGGGAGCTGGTGGTCACCGGCATCGAGGTGGCCAGCTACGGCCACGATCTGGAGGGCAGGCCCGGTCTTATGGACGCCCTGGAAAGGATTGCCGCGGCAGCCCCCCTGGCGCGGCTGCGGCTGGGCTCTCTGGAGCCCGGGGTGGTGACGGAGGACTTCGCCCAAAGGGCGGCGGCGCTTCCGAGCCTCTGCCCCCACTTCCATCTCTCTCTCCAGTCCGGCTGCGACAAGACCCTGAAGGCCATGCGCCGCCATTATACCACGGAGGAATTCTTTGCGGTGACGGAGCGGCTAAGGCGCAATCTTCCCGGCTGCGCCCTGACCACCGACCTCATCACCGGCTTTCCCGGGGAGACGGAGGAGGATTTTCTGAAAACCCTGGCCTTCCTCAGAAGGGTCGACTTCGCCGCCATGCACGTCTTCCCCTTCTCCCCCCGGCCCGGCACCCCCGCCGCCGTCATGGACGGGCAGGTGGAAAAGAGCGTGAAGCAGGAGCGGGCGGCGAGAGCCATCGCCCTGGGAAAGGAGACCCAGAGGGCCTACCTGGACAGTCAGATCGGCAGGACCCTTTCGGTGCTCTTTGAGTCCCGAGAGGGAGACGCCGGTCTGGGTCACAGCGAAAACTACTGTGAGGTCCGGGCCCTTGGTCCATCCCGCCGGGGGGAGACAGCAAAAGTCCAAATAACCGGCAGAGAGGGCACTGTACTTTTGGGGAAAATACTGTTGTAATTTAGCAATCTAAATTGATATAATAATTTCGGATTTCCTCAACATTTTCTTCGGAAGGAGTTTCAGCACCATGTCCGATCGTATCTATAATTTTTCCGCCGGTCCCTCCATGCTCCCCCTCCCCGTTCTTGAGACGGCGGCGGCGGAGATGACCAACTACCGCGGCAGCGGCATGTCCGTCATGGAGATGAGCCACCGCAGCAAGGTCTATCTGGAAATCTTTGAGGGCGTGAAGGCTGACCTCAAGAAGGTCCTGAACGTGCCGGATACCCACGAGATCCTGTTCATGCAGGGCGGCGCCACCATGCAGTTCGCTGCCATCCCCATGAACCTGATGGGCGAAAACGGCTCCGCCGACTACGCCATCACCGGCAACTTTGCGAACAACGCCGCGAAAGAGGCAAAGAAATACGGCGCGGTCCACGTGGCCGCCAGCACCGCGGAAGGGAATCACACCACCATCCCCACCCAGGCGGAGCTGGATCTGGACCCCAAGGCCCGTTACTTCTACTACTGCGCCAACAACACCATCTTCGGCACCGAGTGGAATTATATCCCCGAGACCGGCGACGTGCCCCTCTGCTGCGATATGAGCTCCAACATTCTTTCCAAGCCCGTGGACGTCTCCAAATACGGCATCCTCTATGCCGGGGTGCAGAAGAACATGGCCCCCGCCGGCATGGCGGTGGTCATCATCCGCAAGGATCTGGCGGGCCACGAGCTGCCTTACACCCCCGTGATGCTGAGCTATAAGACCATGATCGAGAAGGACTCCATGTACAACACGCCCCCCTGCTACACCATCTACATGCTGGGCCTCGTCCTCAAGTGGGTGGAGGAAAACGGCGGACTTACGGGCATGGAAAAGCTCCGCGAGCAGCGCTCCGGCATCCTCTATGACTATCTGGATTCCAGCAGGCTCTTCCACGGCATCGCCTCCAGGGAAGCGCGCAGCGGCATGAACGTCACCTTCCGCACCGATTCCAAGGAGCTGGATACCGAGTTTGTCAAGGCCGCCGCTGCCGCCGGCTTCTCCAACCTGGCGGGCCACCGCATCGCGGGCGGCATGCGCGCCTCCATCTACAACGCCATGCCCATGGAGGGCGTGGAAAAGCTGCGGGACTTTATGGAAGCCTTTGAAAAGGCCCATTGACAGGAGGAACCCATGTACAACATCAAAACCCTGAACAACATCTCCCCCGTGGGGCTTCAGGCCCTCAGCGAGGAGTACAGCGTCTCTAACGACTGCGCCGCCCCCGACGCCATTCTGGTCCGCTCCGCCAAGATGCACGACTACGCCTTCAACCCCGAGCTTCTCTGCATTGCCCGGGCCGGCGCCGGCACCAACAATATCCCTGTGGACCGCTGCGCCCAGGAGGGCATCGTGGTCTTCAACACCCCCGGCGCCAACGCCGAATCCGTCAAGGAGATGGCCGTCTGCGCCCTGCTTCTTGCCAGCCGGAACATCATCGGCGGCATTGAGTGGGTCAAAAGCATCGCCGACAAGGGCGCGGAGATCCCCGCCCTGGTGGAGAAGGGCAAGTCCGCCTTTGTGGGGCCGGAGCTGAAGGGCAAGACCCTGGGCGTCATCGGCCTCGGCGCCATCGGCGCCAAGCTGGCCAATGTGGGCGTCGATCTGGGGATGACCGTCTACG
>CAMNAO010000047.1 GCA_946531435.1 uncultured Clostridia bacterium | reverse complement strand
ATTTGCAAGCCTAAGCTTGCAAATATTTTCAGTGCGTAGACTTTGTCTACGCACTAAGCGCCCGGAACCGAAGTTCCGGGCGCGGACAGGGTGCCATTTACTTTTTGTCGATTCTTTCAACACAGCGCTTTAAGGCGTTGAAGGTCTCTTCGCTGATGTCATGCTCCACCTTGCAGGCGTCATCCCTGGCGTTCTCCTCCGAGACGCCGATGTGCAGAAGCAGCCTGGTGAGGAGCTTGTGCCGCTCATAAATATTGCTGGCAATGGCCATGCCGGCCTCCGTCAGGGTGATGAGTCCCGTGGGATCCATGGTGAGGTAGCCGTTCTCCCGCAGGCGCTTGGTGGCATAGCTGACGCTGGGCTTGGTCACGCCCAGGTGCTCTGCCACATCCACGGAACGGATGTAGCCGTGGGCTTCCTGCATCATCAACATGGCCTCCAGATAATCCTCGGCCGATTTACGAATTTCCATAGGCGCCTCCGTTCACTCCGCCATCCAGGGACGGTGGAATACAATTCCGTAAAGATGGGCCTATTTTACCATGGATTTTGTGCAATTTCAACAGGAAAAACAAATGGGGTGGGCCGCCGAGCGATGCCGTCATTTTTCCCCGGGCTTTGCCAGCAGGGCGACAATGACGCCGAAGAACAGGGAGGCGCAGATGCCTGCGGAGGCGGCGGTGAGACCGCCGGTGAAGGCCCCCAGAAGCCCCTTCTCCGCGACGGCCTCCTTCACGCCCTTGGCAAGGGTGCTGCCGAAGCCGAGAAGAGGTACCGAGGCTCCCGCCCCGGCCCATTGGATAATAGGCTCATAGAGGCCCAGGGCGCCCAGAATCACGCCCAGCACAACTGTACAGGTGAGGATCCTCGCCGGGGTCAGGCCGGTGAGGTCAATGAGGATCTGGGCCAGGGCGCAGATGAAGCCGCCCACCAGAAAGGCCTTTCCGAGATCCAGAAGCAGGTCCATGTTTACACCCCCTTTTCTTTCTGAATGGCCACGGCGCAGCAGATGCCGGGGATGCTGTCCCCCTGCTGGCTGCTGGTGGTGCTCATGAGGGCCCCGGTGGCGGCAAAGAGGATGCGCTTCCACTTTCCGGACCGCACGCCGTTTAAGAGATACCCTGTCAGCACTGAGGCGCTGCAGCCGCAGCCGGAGCCCCCGGCGTGGACGTCCTGCTTTTCCTGGTCAAAGATGAGAAGGCCGCAGTCGGTGTAGCGGCTGCCCAGCTCCACCCCGTCCTTCTGAAAAAGCTCCCTTAAAAGACGGCTGCCAAGCTCCCCCAGGTCCCCGGTGACAATGAGATCATAGTCGCCGGGGCTGCGGCCAAGGTCCGTAAAGTGCCGGGAGAGGGTGTCATAGGCCGCGGGGGCCATGGCGGCGCCCATGTTGTTGGCGTCGGTGACCCCGGCGTCCACAATGACGCCGGGGGTCACATGGGTGACATAGGGGCCGGAGCCCTCCCGCCCCAGAATGACCGCCCCCGCTCCGGTGACGGTCCACTGGGCGGTGGGCGTCCGCTGCCCGCCGTATTCCATGGGGCTGCGGAACTGCCGCTCCGCCGTGGCAAAGTGGGAACAGGTGGCCGCAGCCGCCACGTCGGCAAAGCCTCCCTCCACCATAAGGGCGGCCAGCGCCAGGGATTCCGCCATGGTGGAGCAGGCCCCGTAGACCCCGAAGTGGGCGGCGCCGGACTCCTTCAGACCAAAGGTGGTGCCGATGCACTGGTTCAAAAGATCCCCGGCAAAGAGCATGTCCACCGCCGAGGGGGAGAGGCCCGCCTTGTCCAGGGCGCCGTCGTAGGCAATCTTCACCATGGCGCTCTCCGCCTTTTCCCAACTCTTCTCGCCGAAAAAGGGGTCGGTGGAGATGCGGTCAAAGCTCTCCTTCAGCGGCCCTTCTCCTTCTTTGCCCCCCACGCAGTTGGCATATCCCAGAAAAGAGGGGGTGCCGGGGAGACAGAGGCTGCGTCCCCCCATTTTTTTATCTGCCATATTTCCTCCCGAAAGCAGCCGGACGGCGTGCTCAACCTGGCACCCTCCGGCTAAGGATTTGGGAATAGTGTGTGCCGAAAAACGGGTTTTATGACAGAGAGCATGACGGCGCAAATCCGAACACGAAAAAGGGCTGGCAGGCCGCAGCTTCGATGTGTTCAGATTTGCGCCGGAAATAATCAGTATGATCGGTTTGCAGCTTTATACCATTCCTTGATCAGAAGCTTTATTGGATTTCTATCAAGGGATAGTATTACAGGTCGAAATCCGCCAAAAGCTCCGGAGAGATTTCCCCCTCCGCCACAAGGCAGGTGGGCCCGGTGAGATAAAGGTCCCGGACAATTTCCGCCTCACGGCGGACCTCCACCCGTAAAAGGCCGCCAGGCATGCGGATCCGCACGTCCTCGCCGCTGACGATGCCCCTTTGGGTCAGCACCGCGGCCAGAGCGCCGGCCCCGGTGCCGCAGGCCAGGGTGAAGTCCTCCACCCCCCGCTCATAGGTCACGGCGTCGATGCTGCCGTCCTCCCGCTTCTCCCAGAAGGTCACGTTGGCGCCCCGGGGGAAGGCGGGGTCGTTCCGCAGGGCCCGCCCCCGCAGCCGCAGGGCCTCCCGGTCCGCGGTGAGAAGGCCCGCCATGGGGAGGTTTGCGTGGGGGATGCCGGGATTCCCCAGCTCCGCGTAGCCGCAGGGGGTGCCGTCGGAGGCGCTGCGCTCCTCCAGCACGCTGGGGTCGTTCAGCCGCACCCGGTATTCCGTCTCGGTGACCTTTTGCCCGATGACCGGTCCGGCGGCGGTTTCAATGCGCTGGGTGTCCCCGGCGTAGCCCCGCAGGACGCCGTAGCGGGCGATGCAGCGGGCGCCGTTGCCGCACATTTCGCTTTCGCTGCCGTCATCATTATAAAAGAGCATGCCGTAATCCCCGCCCTGCGTGGGAGGGACCACCACCATGAGCCCGTCCGCGCCCAGACCGCGCCTCCGGTCGCAGAGCCTTCGGGCAAGTCCGGAGAGAGTGTCCGGCCTATAGCGACGCTCCGGGTCCTCCAGAATAATAAAATCGTTGCCGGCGCCGTGCATTTTGGTAAAGCGCATGATCATTGCCTCCTTTGCTGGGCGAAAGGTCCCATACGTTTCATTTACAGTCAGTATATCACAGCGGCTGAAAAAAAGCACCCCCGAAGGGGAAAACTTTGTGTTTACATAAAATATGCGCAAAACTCCTCGAAATGCGTTGACAAAGGCCGGATCATTGATTAAAATACCACTATATTCCGTATGTAATGAGGTGCTCAAAACACCAGATTTTGTGTGGCGAGCGGCATCCGATGGAGGCAATGGCATGACCGAAGAGAGGACCCCCGTCCGTCCCCCTGTGACGGGCGCATATATCTACCCCGAGACCCATTGGGTCTACGGGCTGGAGCGGAACCGGCGGGTGTGGAAGGTCCTGCGGTGGCTTACCTCCCTTTTTGTGAAGCGCCGCCTGGGCTTCAGCAGCCGCCCCTTCCGTGTTCTCAGCAAGAAGTATCTGGTGGTGGCCAACCATGCCACGGACTATGATTTCCTGATGCTGGCGGCCATGTTCCCGGGCTACCTCCGCTTTGTCCTGCCGGAGCGCAGCCTCAGGAGCCGGATCTGGGGGCCTGTTCTCAGCTGGCTTCTGAATCCCATTTCCCGCCGTGTGGCGGAAGAGGACCCGGTGGCGGAAAAGTACATCAAGACCAATCTCAGCCTGGGCGTGAACCTTGCCATGTTCCCGGAGCATGACCGGACCATGAATGGGCGTACAGGGACCCTGCTGCCGGATGTGGCCCGCATCATCAAGGAGTCGGAGGGCGGCCTCGTGACCGTGAAGCTGACCCGGGGCTATCTGATCTCTCCCCTCTGGGCCAGGGTGGACCGAAAGGGCCCCACCACCGGCCGGGTGGTGAAGGAGTATTCCAGGGAAGAGCTGGACGAGATGAGCGTGGAGGAGATCCGGGATGCCCTGCAGGAGGATCTCAGCTACGACGTGTGGGAGGATCAGGAGAACCGGAAGACGGCCTATACCTGTTCCGCCCCGGCGGAGGGCCTGGAGAACGCCCTTTTTGTCTGCCCCGCCTGCAAGCGGATCGGCAGCCTTTACAGCAGTAAGAGCGACCTCATCTGCAGCTGCGGCTACTCCCAGTCCCTGGATAAATACGGCTTCTTCATCAACCACGATGCGGAGTTCCGCACCGTGCTGGAATGGGACCTCTGGCAGCGAAATTACCTGGCCGCCAACGCGGAAAGCTGGGAGGATCGCCCGGATGAATGGCTTTCCACCGATCGGGGGGTGCGCCTCGCCGTCGTGGAGAACGGGAAGAGCCGGGCCATGCTGGACGGCGCCATGATGACCCTGTACCCGGACCGGATCCGGTTCTCGGCGGGGGAGCCGCTCTTTTCCTTCCCCCTGAAGGAGATGGAGAATCTTGTGAGTTATCGCAGCCGTACCCTGCTCTTTACCTGGCGGGGAAAGGATTATGAGATCTCCAAGCCCAGTCCCTGGCCGACCCTGCGCTTTGTGGCCATCTGGCGGCTCTTGACCCAGAAATAAGGGCGGCAAGCGTTTTGTCAAGGGTGAATTTATCCATGACCTATATCATAGGGGCGCTTTGTGAAGCGCCCCTATGGTGTTTCTTGCCTATTTCTGCAAATAATCAGGAACATAATTGCTCCGCCGACAGGTGATGAGTAAGTGCGCTCTTGCGCTTGCCATTCTATGATTGCTTTGGTATCATGGATCCAATAGGAGAAAACCCATCCCCGACGAGGTGAATGGAGGTGTTTCTATGGAGTTGCCGAAACGCAAATCAATTCGTTTGCAGGAGTATAATTATTCAAGCCCCGGCGCCTATTTCGTTACGATCTGCACCCATGACCGGCGGTGCATTTTATCCGGGATCACCGTAGGGGCGCTTCACGAAGCGCCCGCCGTCTCCCTCCACTTAACGGAGATAGGCCAAATTGTGAAGGAGTTCATCGAAATACTCCCGTCGCGCTATCCGGATCTGGCGGTGGAGCATTACGTTATCATGCCTAACCACATCCACCTTTTACTGCGTATCGACGCAGAACGGGCGCTTCGTGAAGCGCCCCTACGGGAAGGGAAAAGTCGCCCTCTGTTAGCCCAGGCGATTGGCTTTCTGAAAATGAACAGCAGTAAACGGATCCATCAGAAGTTCCCCAGGCTGGAGCTTTGGCAGCGTTCGTTTCATGAGCATGTGATCCGTAATGAGAACGATTACCGTGAAATATGGGAATATATCGACGCGAACCCCGCCAAATGGGCCGAGGATCGATACTATGAACAATGAGAAGTGGTCAATCTGATACACTTTGATTCTTATCTGAAGGCGGGCGGCCTCTGGTCGCCCGCCTTTTTGCTGCTTATTTGCAGGGCCCTTACGCCTCCTGCTCCTCCGGAAGGGCCTCTACCATGATGGCCCGGGCCCGGTCCGCCAGCTCGTGGCTGCGCAGGGCCTTGACCTCCTGGGCCGGGATCACGTCGAGAATCTCGATCTTCATCTCTGTATGGAGGAGAGGAGCGCGGAGCCGGATCGCCTCCGAGCCCCGGACGACGGCCACCACCACGGGCACATTCGCCTTCTGGGCGATCTTGAAGACGCCGTCGTGGAAGGGGAGAAGCCGCCCGGTTTTGGTGCGGGTCCCTTCGGGGAAGACGCCGATGGAGTATTCGCCGGTCTCCAGCCGCTCCGCAGCCCCTTTGATGGTGGCAAGGGCGTTGCGGGCATTCTCCCGGTCAATGGTCTGGAAGCCGCAGCGCCGCAGATAGGGACCCACAGCGGGGATCTTGAAGACCGCGGGCTTGCAGATAAAGAGAATGTTTCTGCCCTTGAGGTGGGCCAGTGCGGCTACCGGATCCAGGCTGGAGCGGTGGTTGCAGACGAAGAGGAAGCGCTCGTTCTCAGGGAGTTTTTCTTCACCGACGATTCCGGCACTGACGTTGCAGAGGGAGAGAATGAGATCACAGCTTTCCTCTACGATAAACCAGAGAAAACCGCTGCGTGTCCGCTTCTCCTCATAGGGCTTCAGGAAATAACCGGTTACCACTACATAGATAACATGGAGGAGAAGACAGGCCAGATAAGCCAGAACGGCGATCCCCAGGCCCCAGAGCCTTGCCCAGCCGGTATAGCAGAGGGCCCCGGCAAGAAGCCCTGCCAGCAGAGAGAGCGCCAGATAAATCCGTTTCAGCATCGTATCACCCCGATCGGTTCTGTATTGTGCGGATCGCGTCCCGATCGATACGGGAAAAACCGCGACCAGGGAAATTATAGCGGATGGAAGGACAAAAATCAACCAATTCCGGCTTTTGCCATGCTAAGTGTTGCTGAAAAGCCCCGCGAGGTGTATAATCAAATCAAATTGGATAAAAGGAGAGGTGCCGGGGATGAAGCAGATGTCGGGAATCACGCCCGCCGAATGGAATTTGATGGAATGCCTTTGGGAGAAGAGCCCCATGTCTGCCCGTGAGGTGGTGGATGTTCTGTCGGAACGGATCGGCTGGTCCCGCAGCACCATTCTTACCATGCTGCGGCGCCTTACGGAGAAGGAACTCATCGGCTGCGATGACAGCGGCACGGTGAAGATGTATTCGGCAGTGGTGGACCGGGAGAAGGCCGTCGCCCAGGAGACCGGCAGCTTTTTAAAGCGCGTCTATCAGGGGGATCTGGGCAAGATGCTCTGTTCCTTTGTGGAGAGTCAAAACCTTTCGGAGGAGGAGCTGGCAGAGCTCGTGAATCTCCTTCAGGGCTGCAAAAAAGAGTAAGAGGATTTGTTCGGAGGGGGCTGGGAGAGCGCGCCCGGTCCTCTGTTGGGGAGGGGCTTGCCCCTCCTGTTTTTTATCGCTTGTTTTCAATGGCCGGACGGCGCCAAATTCTTCAAAATGGCGCCGTCCGGATCGAAGAGGGAAGAGGAAGATGGAGAAGCGTACGGAAGTGGTGGCGGCCCTCCTTTGGCGGGGGGATCGTTTTATGGCTTGTCAGCGCCCCGCCCATAAGGCAAGGGGCCTTCTCTGGGAATTTGTGGGCGGCAAGGTGGAGCCGGGGGAGAGCCGGGAGGCGGCCCTCATCCGGGAGTGCCGGGAGGAGCTGGATATCGAGATCGGCGTGGATGGCCTCTTTATGGAGCTGACCCACGCCTACCCGGATCTTACGGTCCATCTTTTCCTCTACAATGCCCATATTCTCAGAGGAGAGCCGAAGCTGCTGGAGCACAACGACCTTCGCTGGCTCACACCGGAGGAGGCGCAGGCATACCTCTTCTGCCCGGCGGACGCGCCGATCCTTGAGGCGCTGCTGAAGGGCGGGGGTACCAAAGCTCTTTAATCACCATAATATCATATGGAAAAGGCGGCCTTCGGAGGGGAAGACCGCCTTTTCCATATGTTGATTCTACGAGGGGGTCCAAGTACCCTAAGAATGTTGGAAGCCGTCCTCCGCGTTTCCGGTAATGGAGAGATGCAGCGTGTCTCCTGTTTTGGCAAGGAATCGGAACGTATTTCCGGCAGGGTACCGGTTGCCTTTCATATCCGTCACAAAGACGCTGATCTCCAATGCCTCCGGAGGAGTATCTCCGTGAAGGTCCTGGGCTGTCAGGTCAAAGATCATGTCCTCCTTTTCCAGGGGGCTTCCGTCGGCATTCGTTCCTCCTTGGGTGCCCCAGACCTTCCCTTCAGTGCCGTAGTTGATCTCCACGCAGGAGAGAGGAGTCTCAGAGTTGATAAGTATTTTGAGGCGGACCAGGGGAGGCTCCTCCGATTTAGACCGCCAGAGCCACCAGGAGAGACTCTCTTCATTGAGCCCGGCGTTCTGCATCCCCATGCGCAGGTCAATGACCGCATCCCTGGCCCCGGGGACCTCCTCCTCCCGCAGCTGCAGGAGCACGGGCAGCGTATCCGGGGAGAGCGAGGCCAGATAGTCGAGATCCAGCGTCTCCAGCTCCCCCCGGCGCCAGGCGCGTTCGTTATACCGGGCGATCAGAAGGTCAGGCTGGGAGAGGGAGAGCAGGCCCCAACTGAGGAAAACCAGACCCGTCAGCAGGGAGAGGGCGGTCCGCATGTCCCACCAGAGCCGCAGAAGAGCCACCAGCGCGGCGACGGCGATGACGGCGATGCCCCAGTAGGTGACAAGACGCAGAAGACTGAGTCCGTAGACCTTGACATAGAGGGTCATCCGCATTTCGGCGGAGAGGGTGATGATCCCGGTGGCGAGGAGAAGAAGGCTCCCCAGGACAGCCACCGTGCGGCTCTTTTTTGCGGCCCCGGCCAGGGGGAGGGCGACGCTCAGGTTGATGAGGGCCACGGCCACCAGCTGGAAGAAGCCGCTGCGGGCGTATTGGGCATAGCCGCCCTCAATGGCCGCGGTCTCCGCCCCACCGAAGAAGTAGCGGAACTGCACCGCGATAAAAACGGCGTAGATCCCGTCCAGCACCAATAAGATGGCGGAGAGAAAGGCCGGAGGCAGTCCGGGGAAGGGTCCGGGAGCCGCAAGGGGCACAGGCGGACGGCTGAGGGCGCTGAGCAGAGAAAAGCCAAGAGAAAAGAGGATGAGCCATTTGATCCCCCGCCAGAGCCAGAGGCCCCAGTCCGCCTCTCGAAAAATGCCGTCTAAGAGGTTTGCGAACATCTTGTCCGCGGATCCCAGAAGGGCCAGCACCACCGCCGCCAGGGGCAGCGCCGCGAGAAGGCCCAGGAGGGCGGCCCAGCGATTGCCCTTTTCTCCGCCCGCCAGCATCTTAAGGGGCCAGACAGAGCGGGGAAAGAGGTTTTTGATGAGGCGGCGCAGGGCGTTGCAGGCTGCCCCCGGAGTGAGCCCGCCGGGCCCCAGCCGCAGGGCGGCAATGGCCAGAAGACCCGTCAGGGGTGTGACACCCAGATTCAGAAAGCGGAGGAACGGATCACTGTCCGTGATATAGCCAAGGGCAAGAAAGAGGTAGCTGAGTGAAAGGACCGCGCCTTCCCAGCTCCGCCGGAAGCCGCCCCGCCCGATCCGGAGGGCCGCGGCAAAGGCGGCCAGAAAGAAGACCGCCGCCCCCAGGCCGGGGAACCAATCGGTGTACAGCACTCTTCTGAATTCAAAAACCAGGGTGAAAAGGAGGGCCAGCAGCGCGGCCGGGGCAAGGGCGGCCCGATCCCGCTCCGAAAGGGGGAGAGGCGGGGCCTTTTGAGGCGCAGCTGCAGGCAGTGGCGCGGGAGAAACATCCGGTGTGAAGGCGGGGTTTCCGCCCAAAGACAGGGTGGGGTCTTCACCCGGGGTAAAGGCAGGTTCTTCGTTCATGTCATTCACCTCGCATTCCGGAAGGACGGCGCCTTCCGAGGGTGAGGAGAGAATATCACAGCGAGAATCGAAAGTCAATAGAAAATTATCGAAAAACAATAAATAATTTTTGAGTGTCGTTTAACCTGCCTTCGCTGCGGCCCCGTCCTCCCTTCAGGAGGACAAGGCCCGGGCGGAGCGTACAGCGCAAAAAACTTGAAGGGGCAATGCCGCCCCTGCGAGTCAGAAGGTGGAGAATCGATAACTCCTGTATTTTGGATCATAACAAAACTGTAGTGAGCGAAAGCAAAGAGACGGGGCACAAAAGCCTTCCCCTGGGAGGGGAAGGTGTCGCGGTGCGTCCCCCGCAAGCGCCGTGACGAATGAGGTGGGGAGCTTGTCCTCTGCGAGCGCTTATCTGAAAGGCCTGACCCGTCCACCTCATCCGGCTTGCCCCTCGCGTGAGATCGGGGCAAGCCGGGCGTGTTGCAAAAAGGAAAACAGGACGCGCAAGCACTGTTTTTTCGTAGGGGAGGGCGGAGCGAAGCGTAGGGCTCGTCCCCTCCCGGCAATGCAAAGCACTATATTAGCAGAAATGTTCGGCGAATTCGTAGTTTTTACGAATTCGCCGAACATCTTACTTGAATACTCTGTTCTACCGCCGGGCGGGGCAAGCCGCCGCCCCTACGGTATAAGGGCTGCGTTTAGACTCACATTTGCATTTTGCAACACGCCCATGGTGACTCCGCACTTTAATATCATATCGTCCCGGGAGGAGCTTGTATTTCTGTTTTATCCCTGGGGATACCAGAGAACGTGGAAGAGTCCGTCCTCGCTGGGCTCGGTCTCCAACTCGCCCTCCTCCAGGAGCAGGGCGGCAAAATCGGCGTCGATCCTGGCGATAAAAAGCATCCCCTCGCCCTGGTCCTCAAAGTCCAGCTCCGCCAGTGCCTCCGGCAGGGTGGGACCGAAAACCAGGAAGGACACAGGCTCTATGTCCGAGGCGGCGAGACGCGCCTGCGCTTCGCTGCTTCCGCTGTCGCTTTCGGCGGCCTTGAGGGAGCCCATGGCATTTTCCGCCGGCTCCTGGGCGGCGTCCTCTGTGGGGGCGGCCATCAGCATCATCTGCATGACGCCCTCCTCGGCTTCCGGCGCGGCCTCCTCGGCGGCTTCCATATCGTACAGGGCGAAATCCGCTGCGGCATCACCACCTGCGGAACTGCCGGAAGCGGCGCTGCCGAGGGTGGCTGTGGTGTTGAAGGCGACGCTTTTTTGCGCGCTGTCGGCGCCTGCGGGGCGCAGGGCCTGCATCAGAGGGATCGCCGTCACCGCCACCAGAAGGCAGGCGGCGGCCACCGCCAGGAATCGTATCACAGGCGCCCGCTTTTTGGCCCGCTGAGGCGCTTTTACCAGGGTTACGGCGCCCATGACGCTCTTGGTAAAGCCCTGGGGCACGGCCACCGGCTCCTCATAGCCGAAGAGCCGCTGATAGAGGGCCAGCGTATTCCGGCAGGAGGGGCAGCCTTCCAGGTGATCCTGAAGCTCCCGGGTCTCGGAGGAAGTGAGCTCTCCGTCCAGATAGGAGCTGATGGCAGACTCCCAGTTCTCACATCCGGTCACTTATCGCACCCCCTTTCCGGCGTTTTGACGCGCAGTCGGCGGAAAAGTTCCACTGTTTACAAGGTCGTCCGCAATTTTCTTTCTTGCCCGGAAAAGGCGGGATTTCACGGTCCCGATGTTGATGTCCAGCTCCCGGGCGATGGCCTCGTACTCCATGCCCTCGAATTCCCGCAGGAGGAAAACCTGCTTCTGATCCTCCGGCAGCGCCTCCACCGCCTTGGCGATGGCAAGCCGCGTCTCCTTGTCCTCCGCACGCTGGGCGGGGCCGGGGGTGGGATCCGGGAAGTCCAGATCCTCCTCGTCCTCCTGGGCTGCAGTGATGGAGACGATCTTCCGGCGGCTGCGGCTTCGCAGCATGTCCAGACACTGGTTGTAGGTCAGGCGGTAGAGCCAGACGGAAAAGCGGCTCTCCCCCCGGAAGGAGGCCAGGTATGTATAGGCCTTCAGAAAGACCTCCTGGGCGATATCCAGGGCGTCGTCCGGGTTATGGGTCATCTTCAGGGCAAGACTGTAGACCTTGTCCTGGTTGGCGACCACCAGAGGCTCAAAGGCACTCCGGTCCCCGTCCAATACCTTATTAATATACTCAAGCTCCAGCTGTTTGGTCATGGGAGCGATCACCTCTCTTTCGCTGACGGACCTCTTCTTTGATCTCCCGAAGAAGCTGACGGATCTCCTCTAAGGAGCTGACCTGGGTGGCCCGTCTCCTCCAATAAGCGCCGCCGGGGATCCCTTTCAGATACCAGGCCAGGTGCTTCCGCGCCTCAATGGCGGCGTGCTGCTCGTCCCCGTAGGAGCAGGCCAGGGTGAAATGCTCCAGGGCGGTGTCCAGCCGCCGGGAAAGGGTGGGCTCCGGGGGAGCCTCCCGCCCCTCGAGGAGAGCCCGGGCGCCGTCGAAGATCCAGGGGTTGCCGAAGGCGCCCCGGGCGATCATCACTCCGTCGGCCCCGGTGACCTTCAGGATCCGGACCGCGTCCTCCGGCGTAAACACGTCCCCGTTGGCAAAGAGGGGGATGCTGACTGCCTCTTTTACCTTTTGAATGATATCCCAGTCCGCCTTTCCGGCGTACATCTGCACCCTTGTCCGCCCGTGGACGGCAATGGCCGCGGCCCCGGCCTCCTCCGCCATCCGGGCGAACTCCACCGCGTTGACGGAGCCGCCGTCAAAGCCCTTGCGGAATTTCACCGTGACCGGTACCGGCACGGCTTTGCTGACGGCCTCGATGATGTCCCTTGCCAGCTCCGGCTGCTTCATGAGGGCGCTGCCCTCTCCGTTTTTTACGATTTTTCCCACGGGGCAGCCCATGTTGAGGTCGATGATCCGGGCGCCGGATTCCTCCAGGGCCTTCCGGGCCGCCTCCGCCAGGATCTGGGGCTCCTTCCCGAAGAGCTGTACCGCCAGGGGCTCCTCTCCGGGGGCGGGGAGAAGGTACTGCCTTGTCCGGTCATCCCGGTAGAGAAGGCCCTTGGCGCTGACCATCTCCGTATAGGCCAGGGCCGCGCCGTGGGCCCGGCAGATCTGCCGGAAGGCCCGATCCGTCACCCCCGCCATGGGGGCCAGGGCCAACGGGGCCTCAAGCTCCAGGTCGCCGATCCGCATGCCGCAGCACCTCCCTTCGGATAGCGTTCTTCGTTCGCGGTTATTCTACCCGATCTTGTGCTCTCTGTCAAATACTATGGCGCCGTAGTCCAAATGCCATAGGGGCGGCTGCCCCCTGCGCCGACCCGTGGTACCCGTGCCGCACCCTGTAGGGGCGGATGCCTACATCCGCCCGCGATGGGGAATGGGGTTACGCGGGACGATGAGGGCATCGTCCCCTACGGGGTCTCCTGTGTATTCACCCCGTAGGGGCGATCTGCGATCGCCCGTTTGATCGCACCTCGTAGGGGCGATCTGTGATCGCCCGCCTGATTGCACCCCGTAGGGGCGATCTGTAATCGCCCGTGTGATCAGCACCCTGTAGGGGCCGGCGCCCACGACGGCCCGTGGTACCCGTGCCGCACCCTGTAGGAGCGGATGCCTACATCCGCCCGCGATGGGGAATGGAGTTACGCGGGACGATGAGGGCATCGTCCCCTACGAGGTCTTCTGCGTTCTTGTTCCTGTCCCGTAGGGGCGATCTGTGTGTCAAGAGAAACATGGTATACAGGAGTGAAGGTACATGGTATACAGTTTTCA
>CAMNAO010000046.1 GCA_946531435.1 uncultured Clostridia bacterium | reverse complement strand
CGCCCAGGTCAAGCTGATCGACGCCACACCCATCGGCATCAACGTACGCTCCACCGTCGCCACCTACGCCAACGTCCACGATGAGCTGCGAAAAATCTACGCAAAGACTTCAGGCGCCAAGGCGGCGGGGTACAAGGCCAGTGACTTCTCCTACAACACGGGATCCCTGCGCTGCCCCACCTGCGACGGTACGGGGCAGATCAGCCTGGACGTACAGTTCTTGCCGGATGTGGACGTACCCTGCCCCGACTGCGGCGGGTCCCGTTACCAAAAAGCCGCCTACCGCATCCGGCGCGACGGCGGCGTCTCCCTGCCGGAGCTCATGGCCTTCAGCGTGGACGAGGCGCTGGAGGAGTGCAGGGATCTCAAGATGGTAAAAAGCCGCCTGCAGGTGCTGCACGATCTGGGGCTGGGCTACCTCACCCTAGGAGAGGAGACGCCGGGGCTCTCCGGCGGCGAGGCCCAGCGGCTGAAGCTGGCCAGTGAGATGGGCAAGGGGCAGTCGGATTCCGTCTTTGTCTTCGACGAGCCCACCATCGGTCTGCACCCCCTGGACGTAAAAACCCTGATGGCGGTGTTCCAGCATCTCATCGACCAGGGCGCGACCGTCATTGTCATTGAGCACGATCTGGACGTTATCCGCTCCGCGGACTATATCGTGGATATGGGCCCCGGCGGCGGCAAGGACGGCGGCCGGATCGTCGCGGTGGGAACGCCGGAGGAGATCAAGGAAAGCCGCGAGAGCGTCACGGGACGCTACCTGTAAGATACCCGTGGGGATGCGGGCTTTCGCATGGAGGAAAAACAATGGAAAAAAGCGGCGCCAAACTCCGATATCCGATCCTTCTTCTCCACGGGGTGGGCTTTCGGGATCTGAAATGGCCCCTGTACTGGGGGCGCATTCCGTCCGCCCTGTCCGACACGGGCGCGATGGTCTTTTACGGGAAGCAGGACTGCTGGGCCCGGGTGGAAGAAAACGCAAAAACCATCAAGGCCAGGATCCGGCAGATCCTGGAGGAGACCGGTTCCGAGAAGATCAACATCATCGCCCACTCCAAAGGCGGACTGGAGGCGCGGATGGTCGCTTCCTCCCTGGGTATGGGCAGCGCCATCGCCAGCATCACAACCATCGGAACGCCCCACAGAGGCTCAAAAACCATTGATCGGCTGCTGAAAGCGCCGGACTCCCTCTTCAACATCGCATCCTTTGCCGTAAATAACTGGATCGGCCTCATCGGAGATACAAAACCGGATTTTTACGCGGTGTGCAGGGATTTTTCAACGGCATACGCGGAGAAGTTCAACAGAGAAAACCCCGACGTGCCGGGTGTATATTATCAGAGCTTTACCGGCGTGATGAAGACGCCCCTCTCCGATATCAACCTGTCAACGGCATATCTCATCGTGAAGATGATCGAGGGGGACAACGACGGGCTTGTCAGCGTAACGTCCGCCAGGTGGGGGGAATCCTTCACCCTCATGAAAGGGCGCACAGGCCGCGGGGTATCTCATTATGACGAAATCGATTTCAGGCGGTCCCCCCTCTCCTCCAAATCCGGCGGAGACGGTGTGGCGGATATCTGCGACGTCTATCGGGGGATCGTCACGGACCTGATCGGGCGGGGATTCTGAGCTGCGGTTCGCCCTTCCCTTCCTTGCGCGGATAAGAAAACCATGCTAAAATGAGTAGCGGCAGCATCACCAATGATTGACGGGAGAGGAGAAAAACATGGAATTTCAAGCATTGACCGTTTGCCGCCGCAGCGTCCGGGGCTACAGCGAGGGAGTCCCCCACGAGATCCTGCGGGAGATTTTGAAAACAGCACAGCAGGCCCCCAGCTGGAAGAACAGTCAGACAGCCCGCTACTATGTCGCGGAATCACCGGAGGCCCTGGAGAAGGTACGGGCAGCCATGCCCGGCTTCAACCAGAAGAGCTCCCTGAACGCCACCCTGGTGGTGGTGACTTATCAGCAGGGCGTTGCCGGTTTCACCGCAGGAACGCCCGACAACGAGATCGGAAACGGCTGGGGGGCCTATGACCTGGGCCTTTGCAGCGCCTATCTCATCCTGGCTGCCCGGGACAGGGGGTATGACAGCCTCATCATGGGCCTGCGGGACGCGGACAGTCTGCGGAAGGCGCTGGAGATTCCCGAGAACGAGGAGGTCATGGCCGTCATCGCCCTGGGAAAACGGGAAAAGGAGCCCACGCCCCGCCCCCGGAAGGAGCTGGAGGAGGTTGCCCGCTTCTTCTGAGGATCACAGCCGGAAAAACAGAAAAACTCCGGAAGGAGAGCAATCACGCTCCTTCCGGAGTTTTTTCATTTCTCCGCCCGTTCCTCAAGCCAGGCATTGATACAGCCGCCCATAAGAAAAAGAAGCAGGCAGTAATACATCCACATCACCGTCAGAAGCACAGCGCCCAGGGTCCCATAAGCCCCAAAGCGGTGGGATACCCTGAGATAAAGGGAGAAAAGCCAGGAGAAGGCCGTCCAGGACAGGGCGGAAAATACGGCGCCGGGCCATTGGAAAGCCGCTTTATGCTTTCCCGCCGGTACCCAGCGATAAAGGAGCAGGAAGGCCGGGATCAGGATCACCAGGGCTATCAGGAAACGCAGGGAATCGGCCAGGGACAGCAGCCGCCAGGTAAAACAGCCCCTGGGCAAAAGGCCGCACACCCGCTCCGACAGGACCAGCAGAAGCAAACTGAAGGCCGCCACCGGAAGAAGCAGCAGCATATATACCATTGCGCGAAGAAAAAACAGTGGGAGCCGGTCACGCCGCTCCACCCCATAGACAGCGTCCAGGCCCCGCATCAATGCCCGCATGGCCCCGCTGGCGGAGTAAGCCGTTAGAAAGAGAGACAGCGGCAGAGCGCTGCCCATACCGGACGCCGTCGCGGCCAGGGGGCCTATCACATGGTAGACCGCATCGGGCAGGGATTTTCGCAGAAGCTCCTGCAGCTCCCACTGGCTCAGAGGGAGATAGCGGATGAGGCCCATCAGCAGAACCAGCGCCGGAATGAGCGCCACAAAGCAGCAGTAGTCCGCAGCGGCGGCATAGATCGGCAGAGGCGCCCTCCGCAGCCTTCGGCAGAACATCGAAAGCTCCTTCAGGATCTTTAGATGCTTGGTCATGGGCTTCCCTCCTCACCAAGAGTATGCCCCATCTGCCGGGATTTAGTATTCTTTTCCCCTGCAATTCAGCGGAGGGCCGCAATGCGGCAATCCGCCGCAGAATGTCGGCGCTTTTTGATCCTGTCCTTCAATCCTCCGCACTATGATACTGTTTATGCCGTCAATCTTCCGTTCCCCGCATCAGAACTCATCTCCTACCTTCCCCTCCTCATTGCGATAGGTGCGGAAACCCTGCTTTGTCTGAAGGCGGCAGATCACAGCGGAGGAGGCGGCAGAAAGCAGATAAAACACAAGGGCAAGCCAGGAGGTACCGTCCATTACGCCCTCCCGAATGCTTTGCACCACGCCGCAGCCCAGGGATGCAAGGAGAAAAATGAGGCGAAGAAACGCCCCCATGCTCAGGCGGAAGTCAATGGCTTTAAAGTCCAGCTCGGTGATATAGGTCTTGCTCAGG
This sequence comes from uncultured Clostridia bacterium, assembly GCA_946531435.1. Classification (GTDB taxonomy): domain Bacteria; phylum Bacillota; class Clostridia; order Oscillospirales; family Oscillospiraceae; genus CAMNAO01. The sequence goes on along the minus strand of CAMNAO010000046.1, from coordinate 10,648 downwards.
CCAAAGCTGACCACACCCCAGATTTCCAGTGCCCAGGGGACCAAAGACACCGTCCCGAAGCCCGCGGCCAAAGGGGAGACATTGAGAGGAACCGTTTGCATGGCGGCAAGCACATAGAAGACCGCGCCAACGAGCTCCAGCGCAAAATAAGTCAGGCGGCGCTGGGGGAAGGAGAAGCCATCCATCCCCCAGCGATACCAGGTCCCGCTGTAAACATATTCCACCGTCGTCTTTCCGTTGGGCAGTTCCTTTCGTCTTGCGGTATAGTCCTCGAAGTACCGATCCCGAAAACTCTTCCTCTTCACATCCATCGCCTCCCAATCCTTTTCCCAATCATACAGCATTCCCCACCCAGAGGAAAGGGTGGGGAAGCGATTTTTGTCTGTAAGCTCAGTTCAGCTCCTCGACACGGCAGCAGGCGACGAAATGATTCGGCGACATCTCGTGAAGCTCCTGTGGCTCACGGCAGCGATCCACCGCGTAGGGACAGCGCGCCGCAAAGCGGCAGCCGGGCTTCGGATTGATGGGCGAGGTGATCTCTCCCTTGAGCTGGATCCGCTGATAGGGCGCATGGATGTCCGTCGTGGGGATGGCGCTTAAAAGGGCCTTGGTGTAGGGATGCATCGGGCGCTCAAACAGTTCCTTGGAGGGACTGGTCTCCACCAGCTGGCCAAGATACATGACGCAGATATCGTGGGAGATATGCCGCACTACACTGAGGTCGTGGGTTACAAACATATAGGTCAGGTTCTCCTGCTCCTGCAGGTCCATCAGCAGATTCAGCACCTGGGCCTGGATGGACACGTCCAGCGCGGAAACCGGCTCATCACAGACAACGAAGTCGGGATGGAGCGCGAGAGCCCGGGCGATGCCGACGCGCTGACGGCGGCCGCCGTCCAGCTCATGAGGATAGGCGAGACGCAGGCGCTCATCGATGCCGCAAAGCTGCATGAGGCGGGTGACCTCGTCCGCCAGCTCTCCTTTGGAGTAGCGGTGGGAGAGCAGCAAGGGCTCACGGATGGTCGCCTCCACAGTATAGCGGGGATTCAGAGAGGAGTACGGATCCTGGAAAACGATCTGCATGTGCTCACGAAGATCCCGCAGAGCTCTCCCCTTTACCTTGGTCACATCCTTGCCGTTAAAGAAGATCTGGCCTCCGGTGGGCTCGTGCTGATGGATGATGGTACGCCCCAGGGTGGACTTTCCGCAGCCGGACTCCCCAACGACGCCCATGGTCTTTCCTTTTTCGATCTTGAAGGAAACGCCATCCACCGCATGGAGCTTGCCCTTGCCGACAGTAAAGTATTTTTCAAGGTTTTTTACTTCAATACAAGGCTCTGCCATGGTTACACCTCCTTGGCTGCGTTGGCCGCAAGATGGCACCGGACAAAGTGCCCGGGAGTCATCTCATACGCCGGGACCTCACCCGATCGGCACGCCTCCGTTACATTTGGGCAGCGGGGGCTGAACTTACAGCCCGCCGGCAGATGGGTGGGATCGGGGGGCAGCCCCTCTACGGGGCTGAGGCGCTTCTCATTCCCGGTGAGCTTTGGCAGCGCGCCGAAAAGGCCGATGGTATAAGGATGGGTAGGATGATCAAAGATATCCTCCAACGAACCGTTTTCAATGATCTCTCCGGCGTAGACCACGGCCACATCATCGCAGGTTCTGGCCACGACGCCGAGGTCGTGGGTGATGAGGATCATGGAGGTGTCATACCGCTTCTTCAGATCGGCGATCATCTCAAGCACCTGCGCCTGAATGGTCACGTCCAGGGCGGTAGTGGGCTCATCCGCCAAAAGCAGCTGGGGAGCGCAGGCCAGCGCCATGGCGATGACCACGCGCTGCTTCATGCCGCCGGAAAACTCATGGGGATAGTTGTCGTAGCGGGCGCCGGGAATGCCGACCATTTCCAGCATTTCCACGGCCTTCCGCTTCGCCTCTCCCCCGCTCAGATGATCGTGCAGCTCGATGACCTCGGCAATCTGGCTGCCTACGGTCATGACCGGGTTCAGAGCCGTCATGGGGTCCTGGAAAATCATGGCGATCTGATTGCCGCGAATATGGAGCATCTCCTTCTCCGGAAGGTTCAGAAGGTCCCGATCTTCAAACTCGATCCGTCCCCGGCAGACCCGGGCGGGCGGCTCGGGGAGAATACGCATGATAGTTTTGGCAATGGTGGTTTTCCCGGCGCCGGTCTCTCCCACCAGGCCCAGCGTCTTTCCCTTCTCCAGAGAGAGGGATACTCCGTTGACCGCCTGGACGATCTCACCGTCAGAGGTGTACTCCACCACAAGATCTTCAATTCTCAAAAAATCCTTGTTCTGGCTCATGTTATCGCCCCCCTTATTTCTTCAGCTTCGGGTCGGTGGCATCGCGGAGGCCGTCGGCAAGAAGGCAGGCGCAGAGGCTGACGATACCGATCATCAGGCCCGGGAAAACAATGAGATGGGGATAAGTGGCGATGTAGTTGCGGCCGTCAGAAATCAGCGCGCCCCACTCGGGGTCCGGCGGCTGAATGCCAAGGCCGACGAAGGACAGCATGGAGGCCTGCCCGATGGTGCCGCCGATGCCCATGGCCGCTCCAACCAGCACGGGAGCAAAGGCATTCGGCAGGATATGTTTTGCGATGATCCGCGCCTTGGAGCAGTTGATGGAGCTGGCGGCCTCCACATACTCACTGTTGCGGATGGCCAGAATCATCGCCCGCAGCATACGGGTATTGCCCGGGATGCCGCCGATGGAAAGCGCCAGCACCGTATTGAAAAAGCCACGCCCCAGAACCGTGGAAATCGTCATGGTCAGCAGGATGCCGGGGATGGCCTGAATCACGTCCAGAAGGCGCATCACAATGTTGTCCGCCACCTGGCCGAAGAAGCCGGCCACGGAGCCCAGCACACTGGCCGCGGCCAGGGAGCACAGCACACCCAGAAGGCCCATACCCAGAGAGAAGCGGCTGCCCCGAATGATGCGGCTCATCAAGTCGCGTCCCAGTCGGTCGCACCCAAAGGGATGCTCGAGAGAGGGCTTTGCAAAGGCCAGCTTGCCATTCATCAGCGTGTAGTCATAGGGCTCCAACAGAGGGGCGAAAATCGCCATAACAAAGAGCAGGACAAAAACGATGCCCGCCGCCATGGCAACCTTGTTCCTGGCAAGGCGCTTGATGATCTCGAGGGTCTGATTCTTTTTCTTGGCGGTTGCGGGAGCTTTCTTTTTCTCAGCCATATTCATTCCCTCCTCACTTTCCGGTGTACTGCGCCTTGATGCGGGGATCCACAAAGGCGTAGACGAGGTCGGTCACCAGCATGATCATGCTGAACCACACGGCCAGGATCACGACTACGCTTCGTACAACGGCGTAATCCAGTGCGTTGATGGCGTTGGTGAGGTAAAGACCGAGGCCCGGCATAACAAAGACGGATTCTGCAATAATTGCGCCGCCAAGCGCACCGCCGAAGCTGCCGCCTATCATGGTGATGACAGGAATGAGCGCATTGGGAAGGGCATGCTTGTAAATCACGTCATGGGCACTGACGCCTTTGGCCTTGGCGGTGGTCACATAGTCGGCGCGTATGACCTCAAGCATGGCCGCCCGGGTTTGTCGCGTGTTCATGGAAAGGCCGCCGATGGCCATGGTGACGATGGGGAGCACATAGCTCTTCCAGGAATCAATGCCGAAGCTGGGGAACCAGCCGAGATTCACAGAGAACACCTTGATGGACATCAGAGAGAGCCAGAAGCCCGGTATGGCGAGGCCGATCATTGAAACAATGACGCAGAAGGTATCCTGCCACTTTCCCGCGTTGACTGCGGCCGTGATCCCCAAGGGAATGCCTATGAGCGTTTGGAAGATGATCACCATGACGGAGAGGAACAGCGTTCTCGGCAGACGCTCCTTTACAGACTCGATCACCGGGGTGTTGTACTGGTAGGAGACGCCGAAATCAAGATGAAGCAAATTGTTCAGAAACGTCCCGAGCTGAACAAGATATGGTTTGTCGATCCCCATCTGGGCCCGCAGACGGGCAACGTCTGCGGGATCCGCGCCGGAGCCCAGGATGAGCATGGCGGGATCGCCGGGGACAAAGTACATCAGGGAAAAAACAAGAATGGCGACGCCCAGCACAACAAAAACCATCATGCCGAGGCGTTTCAGTACATATCGCCACATATTGCCCTCCTTCTTCACCTTATAAGACAGTGAATCCTGTTATAAAGCGCTCCGGCGCCGTCGTCTCAAACCGATATTTCAAATCTGGGACGCTCCGGCGCCGGAGCATTTTCAGTTTAAGGAAATACGGAAACAAAAACGGGGTTCCGCTTTCTCGTCATTTCCTCAACGTACTGCAAGCTCAGCCCTTATAGGTGCAGCCGCCGAGCTTGACGCCTCCCTGGAAGTCAAAGCCAAAGGACTCGATGAGGTCGGAATTGTACACATAATTCGTCGTAGGAAGATAGAGGCCGAAGATGCAGCCAAGAGAGGAAATGTACTCCCAGCAGGCGTTGACGGACTCCTGGGTATGGGTATCGGGCTTGGAGCAGCCATCCATCAGATCCTGCAGCTTCTGATCCACGACGAAGTTCTTGGTGCAGGGAGTGCCATTGAGGTTGGCATGAGAGGAATTCCAGTCGAAATACTTTCTCCACACGTTGGTGACATAGCCGGTACCGCCGAAGCCGCAGACGGTGAAGTCCCAGGTGGAGGGATCGCCTTCCATGGACAGATAGGTGGGAGGAGTCTCGCCGTCAAGAACCAGCTTGATCCCCAGCTGCTGCAGGCTTCCCTGAATCGCGACGCCTGCGTCGGCGATGCTGGCGTTGTTGTTCATGTAGAGGAGCCGGAGCTCGCATCCGTCGGGGTACTCGCTCTTGGCCAGATACTCCTTGGCCTTGTCAAGATCAAACTCGGGAGCAAGGTCTTCCCAGGCAGGGTTGTAATCCGGGAACAGGGGGCCGCCCAGAACATAGCCGCGGACGGAGTTGCCGCCGTTGACGGTGCTGACGATCAGATCCGTATCGATGGCATGCATGATAGCCATACGCAGATTGTAGTCGTGGAGCGGACTGCTGTCGCTGACATTGAAGCAAAGCACGCTGGTGTTGGCGCCGGGCACCTCGTAAACGCCAATCCCCTTTGCATAAGGGCCGCCGGCGCGGAAGTTCGGCAGATCCTGAGCGTTCACGCTGTTGGAATAGTCAATGGCCTTGGTCTGCAGCGCCATGGCAATCTGAGAAGCCTCGGTAATGACCTTGAAATCAATGACCTTGACATTCTGCATTTCGCAGTAGGTATCCACTTCCATGCCCTTCTGGAAGTAGTCCTCGTTGATGGAGACGACAATCTCGGAGGAGGTAACATAGCTGTCCAGCTTGTAGGGGCCGCAGCCCACGGGCGTCGTAACCATGCCGTCGGCACTGGCCTCATAGGAAGCCTGGCTCACCACATTGATGACCTCGCACATCAGATCAAAGGCGCCAAGAGCGGGAGTGCCGACGAAAACCATATCAAAAGTGAGATCGCCGGTGACCTCGATGTGATCGATGTCGTTGACGTCGGAGAGTCTGCCGTTCTCCTGAATCTTCTCCACGGAGAATTTCACGTCGGAAGCCTTGATCTGGTTCCCGTTGGTGTCAAGGATGCCATCCTTCAGCACAACGCTGTATTTGTTGTCTCCGCTCTGCTCCCAGGACTCCATCAGAACGCTCTTCATCTCACCGGAAAACTGGTTGGCGGCGCCGAGGGTATGATACACCAGGTTTGACATCAGGCCAAGCTGTCCAAAAGGCTCCAGGCTGTTGGGGTCCGTGGTCTGGGCAACGACCTTCTCGGCGACAAACGCGTTCTGCTGGGTGACCTCATCGCTGTTTCCGCCGACCGGTGCGGAACCGGAATTGGCAGAGGCTCCGCCGTTGTTCCCCTCGTTTGCGGTCCCGGACCCGTTGCCATTGCCGCCGCAGGCAGCGAGAGCAGCCAGCGCAGCCATACCCAGGGTGCCGATACCGGCAGTCTTCAGAAAGTCTCTTCTTGTCAGGGTGTCCTTCATTTTCAATACTCCTTTATCAATATTGTTTTCGGGTCCTTTGTCTTTAACGCATTCCCGCAAGCGATCCTTGACGGGGCCGCATTCTTCTTATCGCTTTACTCTTGCGCTGCCTCCCGCAGCCAGAGCCTCCGCTTCTTCCCTCGTGACCAGGTTCCAGTCGTTGCGTATCGTGTGGCAGAGGGCGGAAAACGCTGTGGCAAAATCGATCACGGTCTGATCGTCTTTCCCCTCCAGCATGGACCAGATCATCGCTGAGGCGAAGCTGTCGCCGCCGCCGACCCGGTCATTGATCTCGATGTTCTCATACTTCCGGGATACAAAGAAGCCGTTTTTCGTCATCATGCAGCCCTGCCAGTTGTTGAGGAGGGCGGACTTGACCTCCCGCAAGCTGGTACCGACAGCCCGGATATGGGGATACTTCTCCATGACCTGTTCGGCCACCTTCCGGTAGTTCATGGGATCGATGGCGGAGAAATTCTCATCGGTGTTTTCCGCCTTGATGCCCAGCATGGTATCGAAGTCCTCCTCGTTGCCGAGGATCACATCCACATAGGGCATGATGGACTCCGCGGCCTTCCTCGCCTCCTCCTTCGTCCAGAGAGTGGCGCGGTAGTTGAGGTCATAGCTGGTCGTGGCGCCGTTCTCCTTTGCCGCCTTCAGGGCCGCTCTCACCTCCGAGGCGGTATGCTCACCCAGGGCGGTGACGATGCCGGTGGTATGGAACCAGCGGGTATCCAGGATCTTCTTCCAGTCGATGTCGCCGGGCTGGATCTTGCTGAGGGCGGTGTGGCCGCGATCATAGATCTGATAGCTGGCCCTGGGACCGATCCCCACCTCCACAAAGGCAAGTCCGTTCCTCGTCCGGCCGATCTTGTCGAAGGGTTCCACCACCACGTTGGACATGTCGACCCCGTACATCATGGCGCGGCTGACGATATACTTCCCGGTCCAGTTATCCACAAGCTTCGTCACATAAGCCGTCTTCATACGGGGAAGCAAGCGCTCGACGCTGAGATTGGAGATGTTGACGCAGCAGTTGAGCTCCGCCGCGGCGATCCCCAACTGCAGCTCCTCCGCCTGTCCAAGACGGTCATGGTTCGGCGGACTCATGCGGATGTTGGGTTCGCCGAAGCTCATAAAATCATACTTTGCCATGCTTCACCCCGTTTTACAGGCAGGAGCGGAAGGGGATGTTCTGGGGCGCCTCAAAGCAGTCCTCAAAGCCCCTTCTGTGATGATAATAGATCTTGTCCTTATCCTGGGGATAGACGTATTTGCCGCCCACCTGCCAGAAGAAGGGGTGGAACTTGTACTCGTTCCGGTCCTTCTTGAAATCGTAGACAAGCTTGATCTCCTCGCAGTCGGCCTGGAAGTTGGTCCACACATCCCAGTGGATGGGAATGACCACCTTGCACTGCAGATTCTCGGCCATCCGGAGAATATCCACCGAGGTCATCTTGTCCTGCATGCCGATGGGGTTCTCACCGAAGGAGCCGAAGGCCACGTCGATGTCGTAATCCTTGCCGTGCTTGGCAAAGTAGATGGAGAAGTGGCTGTCGCCGGAGTGATAGATGTTGCCGCCGGGGGTCTTCAGCAGGTAGTTGACCGCCTTGTCGTCCATATCCGTGGGGCAGACGCCGGTGAGCTCCTCCCGGTCGGGGCCGGTGGAATCGGTGGTGACAATGCAGGTACGGTCGAAGCTGTCCAGGACAACGATCTCAATATCCTTGATCCTGATCGTATCCCCGGGCTTTACGATGCGGCAGCGCTCTTTGGGGACGCCCCACTTCATCCAGGTCTCCACACTCTTTAAGGGACCGATGAAGGGCACGGGAATCTCCTCCCCGTTTTCATCGACGGTGGTCATGCCGGAGTTGATGACGTGGGCCGCCCATTCAGCGGACATGTGGTCCTGGTGGTAGTGGGTGGCCAGCACCGCGTCCACGTGCTTGAAAGCGAAGGGATCCGCCACGAAGGGGACGTTGCGAAGGTTGGGCTGCATCATGCGGCCGCCGCACATGTTGGCCATCTGATGGCCTACCGCCATTTTGCCGTTGCCATGGGTCCGCTTGCCGTTGCCGTTCCAATAGTCGATGGTGATATCGGCGCCGCCGGGGGTCTTCATCCAGATCCCGGTGCAGCCCAGCCACCACATGGCCACCTGTCCCTCGGGAACGACCTCGTTCTCGATATCCTCTACGAGCCAGGTCCCCCACTCCGGGAAAGTATTCATGATCCAGCTTTCACGAGTCATTTCGGAAATCTTGCTCATCTTTCCATCTCCTTGATTCTTATTCCTGATTCTTTATTCGAAGCGGTAGTGGCCGGTGGCGCCTTCATAGGGGGTAAAGGCAGCGGCGCGCTGACTCTCCAGATGTGCGGGCAGCTCCAGATTCTCAAGCCAGGGGCAGTTGTAGAAGGCGTCCTTGCCGATGACCTTGACGGAGTCGGGGATATTGATCTTCTTCAGATTGACGCAGGCGTAGAAGGCCTTGGGAGCGATCTCCTCCACACCGTCGGGAAGGGTGATCTCCGTAAGGGAGCTGTCCCCGGAGAAGGCCCGCTCGCCGATGACCTTGAGGCCCCGGTTCAGATTGACCTTGCTCAGCTTTTTGCAGTAGGCAAAGGCCTTGTAGCCGATCTCGGTAATGGAATCGGAGAAGTTTACGGTGCGCAGGGAGAGGCAGCCGGAGAAGGAGCCCTCCCACACCTTTTTCAGGCCGGGAGCCAAATCCACCGTGTCGATGCCGGAGGCGCCGTCAAAGGCCAGGTTCTCCACCAGTTCCACGTTCTTGGGGAAATTGACCTCGCCATCCAGGAAGATATCGCTGCCGGTAAGGGCACGGCGGCGGAAAATCTTCACCGTCTCGGGGATATGCAGCACACGCATGCCGCGAACGGCGCCGAGGGCGCTGGTGCAGATCTCCTCAAGGCCATCGGAAAGAATGATCTCATTCAGCGTAAAGCCGCCGTCATCCATGAAGGGGGGCAGCGTCTTGACGCCCTTGCCGATCACAAGGCGCTTAAAGCCGGTGGAGCAGAAGCAGCCGCGGCCCAGTTCGGTCACAGAATCGGGAACCACAAGCTCTTTGACGTTTCTCAGGCCGGAGAGGGCAAATTCGCCGATCCGGGTAACGGTGTTGGGGATCTTCAGCTCTGTGAGATAGGTGGGCTGACGGAATGCGGCCTGGAACGCGTAGTCGCCGATCTCGGTTACGCCCTCGGGAATCTCATAGGAGGTTTCGTTGGGATCGTGATTGTACTTGACAAGAACGCCGTTTTCAATAATTGCAGACATCTTCTTTACCTCCTCTTACTCAAAGCGCCGCGTCATAGAGAATGACGGCGGATCCCGCATAATGCATCTTCACATTTTTGCCCTCATAAACGGCGGGGCAGTCTCCCGCGGTCTTGCCGGCGAGGATCTCGTCGACGCCCTTCAGGATCTTCTCCAGCGTCTCAATGTAGAAGGGCTGACCGTCGCAGTCAGCAGAGAACAGATACATGGTGGAAACCTTTTTCACGGGGAACTTGGTGTATCCGATCGCCTTGTCGATGAGCTCCTTCAGGCATTCACGATATTTCTCCAGGCCTGCGCGATCCAGATTCTGAAGATAGTTCGTATGAGGAGAAACGCTCTTGCCGCAGAACATGCAGTTCACCGTATCGTCACCGTGCACGGAGACGACCATGCTGCCGGGCGTATAACCGGGAAGCGGCTCGCCGCCCAGGTGGATGCCGCCCAGATGGAAGTGGTCAAAGCTTCCGGGGCTGCGGAGGAAGCGGGAATCATGGAAATCATAGAGATCAACGCGGGAGTTGTCCACAATGTTCTCACCGCTGGCTTCCGCCAAAACCTCCGGAGACTCCGTGAGCTTCTTTAACACGGCGAGTCTGGCTTCCGGCTTCATGCTTTCTCTGGCCAGCTCCAGGTCCTCGCCGGTCACGAAGGTCTCATCAAAGAGGCCGGCGGCGCCGACTGCCTGTGGCCCGCCGCAGGTGGACACGGTAAAAATCGCCTTCTCAAAACCGGTGAAGCCCTCGATATACTTCCGCATATCGCCAAAGAGGCCAAGGCCGGGATCGATCACCGCGCAGCGTTCACGGGACCAGATCACGCCGAAGGTGTAGGACTTCCCGGGAGCGTAGTGCTCCGTAACGGCAAACACTTTGTTGTCATACTGTCTGAAGCTGTAATGTGAGAACTTATCCATATCGAATCGTCCTTTCCGTAGCGCCCGTGCCTCCGATTATGAAAACGCAGGCTCTTAGTTGACTGCATAATATCACACAAGTGCATTTTGTCAATCATTCGATCTGAATTTGCACATAATTTCGTTCTATCGTCATTTTGCACAATGTCTTTTTGCGCAAAAGATATTTTTCCAAGGTAAAGTACAGGAATACTCGGTATTATAACGACATGACTGCGCGGCGATTTGCCGCGCAGTCATGTCGTTCAGCGTGTAGACAAAGTCCGATGGACTTTGTCTACACGCTGGGTGCCCCGTGTTTTTTGTGAAGCTTCACCTCACAAAAAACGTCGCTGCGCTCCGCGAAAGCCTGCTTTAGCAGGCATTTCGCCAGGGCAGATCCAATTCGAG
>CAMNAO010000045.1 GCA_946531435.1 uncultured Clostridia bacterium | reverse complement strand
GGATACGGATTGCCACGTCACCAGTCTGAGGACTGGTTCCTCGCAATGACATGCAGATACGATAGCCGCTGCGGCTGTCGATTCTCCTCTGTCATTGCGAGGAGCCCGCAGGGCGACGTGGCAATCCGCGCCTTCGTTTCCCTGTTCTCATCTGACGTCCGGCGCAGCGGATTCAAATTCGATTTTGCGGGGACGGGGAACGAGGGAATGGACAATTGACAATTGACAATGGACAATTGGGACGAGGGGACGGGGATACGGATTGCCACGTCACCAGTCTGAGGACTGGTTCCTCGCAATGACATGCAGGTACGATAGCCGCAGCGGCTGTCGATTCTCCTCTGTCATTGCGAGGAGGAGCGAAGCGACGACGTGGCAATCCGTTCTCCCGTATCCCCCCGTCCCCGTCACCCTCCCCCTTAAATTCATAGAATTTTTCTTTTCAAGGGCGGCACTTGGTGCTATAATGAATAAATCACAATGGTATTCGTGTGTCCAAAGCCCGGAAACGGACGGATTTTCGGCTCCCTGAAGAGCCTTTCCATATTATACATAAGGAGCATCCATGGGATTATTCAAAAAACTGTTTCCCTCCCGCAGTGAGCGGGAGATCAAAAGGATCACCCCCCTGGTGGACAGGATCGAGGCCCTGGCCCCGGAATACGCCGCCCTCTCGGAGGAGGAGCTCAGGGGCAAGACCCAGGAGTTCAAGAACCGCCTTCAGGCGGGCGAGACCCTGGACGATCTGCTGCCCGAGGCCTTTGCCGCCGTGCGGGAGGCCAGCACAAGAGTCCTGGGCATGACCCCCTACCGGGTGCAGCTCATGGGCGGCGTCATCCTGCACCAGGGCCGCATCGCCGAGATGAAGACCGGCGAAGGCAAGACCCTGGTGGCCACCCTGCCCGCCTACCTCAACGCCCTCACCGGACGGGGCGTCCACATCGTCACCGTCAACGACTACCTGGCCCGGCGCGACAGCGAGTGGATGGGGAAGATCCACCGCTATCTGGGCCTTTCCGTGGGCCTTATCGTCCACGGCCTTACCGCCGAGGAGCGGAAGCGCGCCTACGCTGCCGACGTGACCTACGGCACCAACGTGGAATTCGGCTTCGACTACCTCCGGGACAACATGGCCATCTACAAATCCGGCACGGTCCAGCGGGGGCAGATCTACGCCATCGTGGACGAGGTGGACTCCATCCTCATCGACGAGGCCAGGACCCCCCTCATCATCTCCGGCTCCGGGGATGAGAGCAGTCAGCTCTACCTCCAGGCCAACGACTTCGTCCGGCGGCTGAAAAAGAAGGTCTACGCCTCCACCGACGCCAAAGAGGAGGAGGACGAGAACGAGGACGCCGACTACATCGTGGATGAGAAGGCCCGCACCGCCACCCTCACCAGCCGGGGCGTCAGCAAGGCCGAGGCCTTCTTCGGCCTGGAAAACCTCACGGACCTGAGTAACCAGACCATCTCCCACCACATCAACCAGGCCATCAAGGCCTACGGCGTCATGAAGAAGGACGTGGACTACATCATCAAGGACGGCGAGATCGTCATCGTGGATGAGTTCACCGGCCGCATGATGCCGGGCCGCCGCTATTCCGAGGGCCTGCACCAGGCCATCGAGGCCAAGGAGGGGGTGGAGATCCGCAAGGAGAACCGCACCCTGGCCACCATCACCTACCAGAACTTCTTCCGCCTCTACGAAAAGCTCTCCGGCATGACCGGCACCGCCCTCACCGAGGAGGAGGAATTCGGCGAGATCTACAAGCTGGACGTGGTGGAGATCCCCACCAACCGGCCCATGATCCGCCTGGATCACCCCGACGCCGTCTACAAAAACGAGAACGCCAAGAAGCGGGCCATTCTGAATCAGATCATCGCCTGCCACGAGAAGGGGCAGCCCATTCTCGTGGGCACGGTGTCCATCGAGAAGAGTGAAGAGATCTCCAACATGCTGACAAGGCAGGGGATCCGCCACAACGTCTTAAACGCCAAGCACCACGAGCGGGAGGCGGAGATCGTGGCCCAGGCGGGCAAGCTGGGGGCCGTCACCATCTCCACCAACATGGCGGGCCGCGGCACCGACATCATGCTGGGCGGCAACGCCGAGTTCATGGCCCTCCGGGACTTAAAGCGGGCGGAGCTGCCCGACGAGATCGTGGCGGAGGCCAACGGCCACGCCGACACCCAGGATCCCCAGATCCTGGAGGCCCGCCGTCTCTATCAGGAGGCCTACGAGAAATATAAGCCCATTTGCGAGGCGGAGGCGGAGAAGGTAAGGGCTGCCGGCGGCCTCTTCATCCTGGGCACCGAGCGGCACGAATCCCGCCGCATCGACAACCAGCTCCGGGGCCGTGCCGGCCGCCAGGGGGACCCGGGTGAGACCCTCTTCGTCATCGCCCTTTCCGACGACCTCATGCGCCTTTTCGGCGGGGAGCGGATCCAGCGGCTCATGGACTCCTTCGGATTGGAGGAGGACCAGCCCATCGACCAGAAGATCGTCTCGGGCGCCATCGAGAACGCCCAGAAGAACGTGGAAAGCCGGAACTTCCAGTCCCGGAAGACCGTGCTGGAATACGACGACGTGATGAACCGCCAGCGCACCATCATCTACGACCAGCGCCGCCGGGTGCTGGACGGCGAGGACATCAGCGGCAACATCCGGGACATGGTGAAGGAATCCATCGCCCTCGCGGTCCACGGCGTCCTCCCCGAGAAGAAGACGCTGGAAAACCGGGAGGAGGCGCTGGAGCTATTGCGCCCCTTCGAGGGTCTCTTCCTCACCCGGGCCGCCGCCGACGACCCCGTGTGGATCGGCATGAACGCGGAGAAGGCCCAGAATGAGCTGGAGCGCCGGGCCATGACCGTCTATGAAAGCCGGGAGAAGGAGCTGGGGAACACCCCCGGCGGCCAGCCCCTCATGCGCGAGGTGGAGCGGGTCATCCTCCTGCGGGTGGTGGACGAGTACTGGATGGACCACATCGACGCCATGAGCGACTTACGGCAGGGCATCGGCCTGCAGGCCTACGCCCAGTCCAACCCCGTGGACGCCTACAAGCGGGAGGGGATGGAGATGTTCGAGGACATGATCTCCGGCATCAAGGACGAGGTCGTAAAGCGCATCTTCACCGTCCGCATCCGGCGGGAGGAAAAGATCGAGCGCAGGCAGGTGGTCAAGGAGAACCCCAGCGCGGGCGCCGGAGGGCCGGTCCGCCGCGCCCCCCAGCGCAAGGTGGCCAAGCCCGGCCGCAACGACCCCTGCCCCTGCGGCAGCGGATTGAAGTATAAGAAGTGCCACGGACGGTTTGAGAGCTGAGACGGAGGGCGGCACCTGCGAGAGGTCACCTCATCCGGCGCTTCGCGCCACCTTCCCCTCCAGGGGAAGGCTACGGGGGAGCGCTCTTCAAAAGCCTTCCCCTGGAGGGGAAGGTGGCTGGCCGCAGGCCAGACGGATGAGGTGTCGATCCTGCAAAGCACCTCAATGAGCGCAGCCCGGACGACCCCCCTATACACAAGGAGAATCCCATGCAATTTCAGGAAGTGCGCCGGGGCGCGCTGGTCTACACCATGGTGCCGGAGATCCCGGTGCCCCATGCCTTTACCACCCGTCTGGGCGGGGTGGACACCGGAAGCCACGCCTCCCTGAACCTGGGCTATACCCGCACCGCCGACAAACACGCGGTGCTGGAAAATTACCGCATCCTGTGCTCCGCCCTGGGGCTTAATGAAAACAAGATCGTCTGCCGCCGGCAGGTCCACGGGACCAGGGTGGACGCCGTCACCTCCCGGGACCTGATCCCCTGGGACGAGCCCTCGCCGGAGGGGGACGGCCTCATGACCGACGAAAAAGGCCTCGCCCTTCTGGTCTTCACCGCCGACTGCGTGCCCCTTCTGCTCTATGACCCCGTCTCGGGGGCGGTGGCCGCCCTCCACGCCGGGTGGCGGGGCACCGTGGACGGCATGGCCGAGGAGGGGGTCCGGGCCATGGTGAAGGCCTACGGCTGCGACCCCAAAAACCTTCTGGCCGCCATCGGCCCCTCCATCGGCCCCTGCTGCTTTGAGGCGGGGGAGGAGGTCAAAGAGGCCGCCCTTCACCGCCTGGGAGCGGCGGCGGAGGCGCTGATTTCGCCCCTGCCCTTCGGCCCCGGCGCCGATTCGGGATACCAGGCCAAAGAGGGCAAGTGCTTCATCGACCTCAAGGCCTTCAACCGGGCCCTTTTCCTGCGGGCGGGGATCCCGGCGGAGAACATCGCCGTCTCCAATGAGTGCACCCGCTGCAACGTGGACCGCTACTGGTCCTACCGCTTCCACGGGAATGCCCGGGGGAGCCAGGGGCTGTTGGTTTCACCGCGAGGCTGAGGTGACAGAGAGGCTCTGAGGAGAGGAAGACGAAATGCCCGTCTCCCTTCTCTGCCCCGGCAAACGCGCTGCCTTCTCCCTCATCCGTCATCCGGCTTGCGGTAGACGCCGGATGCCACCTTCCCCCGCTGGGGGAAGGCTTTGGGGCGGATGAGGTACCCCCGTCTCCCATTAAGCCTTCCCCTTGAGGCCCAGCGTGGCCGAAATCTTTGATTTCGCTGCCACGGTGAGGTGCCTTGTGCTGGAAGGTGCCCTCCGCTTCGCTCCGCCCAGTGCACACACTGGGGCGGATGAGATACCCCCGTCTCCTATTACGCCTTCCCCTTGAGGCCCAGTGTGGCCGAAATCTTTGATTTCGCTGCCACGGTGAGGTGCCTTGTGCTGGAAGGTGCCCTCCGCTTCGCTCCGCCCAGCGCCGCAGCGCTGGGGCGGATGAGATACCCCCCGTCTCCTATTACGCCTTCCCCTTGAGGGGAAGGTGCCCCAGTGCACACACTGGGGCAGATGAGGTGTCCTCCCGCCTCCCATTTTCGACTTCGTTTTATCTCGCCCTTTGGGGCGTTCCGAAAGGATAGAGACATTGAAAGAGACGAACTTCCTTCCTTTTCGGCGGCTTTTGGCCCTGATGCTGGCCGCCGCCCTGTCAGCAAGCCTTCTTTCCGGCTGCTCCGTCTACAGCTCCATCACCCGCCTGGACAAGAACGCCGCCCGGGACGAGGGGGAGATGGACGTCACGGAACAGGGAAACGAGGAGGTGGACCTCCAGGATACGGAGGAATCCGCCCCCTTTGAGGACCAGATCTTTACCCTGAACTACCACTATTCCGATCCGCTGAACCCCTACACCTGCTCCAACCGCTTCAACCTGGCGGCGGGCCAGCTGGTGTATGAGAGCCTTTATACCTACGACGCGGATTTTGTGCCCCACCCCGTGCTGGCGGAGGAGGCCGTCACCGACGACGCCAGGGTCTGGAAAATCAGGCTCAAGAAGGGCGTCCGTTTCCACGACGGCACGGAGCTGAAGGCCTCGGACGTGGTCTACTCCCTGCGGCAGTCCGCCACCGCCTCCGGCACCTTCAACGGCCGCTTCAGCTACTACTTCTGCATCGATATCACCGCCAACGACGATTACAACCTGACCTTTACCCTGGCCTATCCGGACTGGGACTTTCTCAGGATGCTGGACGTGCCCATCATCCGCACCGGCGACGCGGACAAAGTGAACCCCACCGGCACCGGCCCCTATCAGATGGGCACCCTCATCAATCCGGACACCGGCGAGGGCACCCTGTACCTGGGCGTCTATGCCGGGCACCGGGACGCCGCCAACATGCCCATCGACCGGATCTACCTCCGGGAATATAACGACGGGAACCTGAGCTCCGCCTTCTCCGACGGCTACATCGACCTATTGGAGTTCGACCCCACAGGGGTGGAGGCGGTGTCGGTGCAGATGGACCACGAGACCCGCTACTACAACACCACCATCCTGCAGTATCTGGGCTTCAACTACAGTAACTACGCCCTCTCCGACGCCCGGATCCGCCAGGCCATCGGCCATGTGGTGAATTACTCCATCATTGTGGACGACATCCTCCGGGGGAAGGCCCTGGCCTCCCCCCTGATCCTGAGCCCCGCTCTGGACTGTTACGATCCCGCCTGGGAGGAGGAGCTGGGCGCGGGCTACGACCTTGTGGCCTTTTCCCAGGCCTTCCAGGAATTCGGCATGATGGATGAGGACGACGACGGCTATCTGGAATACCCCCATAACGGCTGGACGGACATGAAGCTGACCCTCCTCGTCAACAACGACAACAGCTCCAAGATCGCGGTGGCTGAGCGGATCGCCTCCTCCCTTCGCAGCGTGGGCGTGGAGGTGGTGGTGGAGCAGGCCTCCTTCGCCAACTACATCTACCGCTTGAACCACGGGGACTTTGACCTTTACATCGCCGAGGTGCGGCTGCCGGCGGACTTCGACCCCAGCCAGCTCTTCGTCAAATACGGCCTCTCGAACTACGGCGGCGTCACCGAGCGCAGCGGCATGGAGGGCGTCTACACCCAGCTCATCCGGGAGTATCTGGGCGCCTCCCCCTATGCCACCGTCACCGTCGCCTCCTCCGGCTCCGGCTCAGGGTCCGGCTCAGGGTCCGGCTCAGGGTCAGGGTCAGGCTCTGGCGGCGAGGGCGTGCCCACCCCCAACGGCGGCGAGGGGCCCCAGACCACCACGGAGACCGTGACGGATCTGACCCAGCGCTCCCAGGCGGCCCTGGAGCTCTGCAAATACGTCTACAACAACGCCCCCGTCATCCCCATCTGCTACAAGCGATACTGCGTCATCTCTCACCGCAACGTGATCTATAACCTGCAGCCCAGCAAATCCAACATCTTCCGCAACCTCACCGAAGTCACCATCGACCTGGGCGCCGTCCCCGAGGCGGCTACGGACGCCCTTTTGCCCGACATTGACAAGCAGGGGGAGGACGGAGAAAGGACTTCACCATGACGGACAGAGAACTGCTGAACGCGGCCAAAAAGGCCGCAGAGAACGCCTATGCCCCCTACTCCCGCTTCAAGGTGGGCGCCGCCCTGGAGTGCGAGGACGGGAAGGTCTACACCGGCTGCAATGTGGAGAACGCCTCCCTGGGGGGCACCCTCTGCGCCGAGCGCTGCGCCGGGATGAAGGCCATCAGCGAGGGCAGCCGCCATTTTCGCCGCATCGCCGTCTGGGCCGACAGCAAGGACTACACCACGCCCTGCGGCATCTGCCGCCAGTTTCTGTTGGAGTTCGGCCCCAATATGGAGGTGCTCTGCGCCCGCAGCGACGGGCGCTACACCAGCTATCGTCTGGATAAGCTGCTGCCCTTCGCCTTCACCGGCACCATGATGACGCTGTAAGGGGAGGGCAAGGGGCACTACTGCGCCGGAACAACGAAAACTCTGTATGAAGTCAGCGGATTGGCGCAGAGGATGCGGATTGCCGCGTCGGGCTTTGCCCTCCTCGCAATGACATGCGGATTGGGTAGCCTCTGCGTCTGCCGATTCTCCTCTGTCATTCCGAGACCAGTCCGCAGACTGGTCGTGGGAATCCGTACCCCCGTCTCCGCATCTCCCGTCTCCACAAAACGCGAGCCCACCAACGTGGGTCGCGTTTTGAAAGCGACGAGAACGCCGGGGGTGAAGAGGGCCACAAGCGGCCCAAAGAACGATGAGGCGTTATGAGGAGCCGGGTCGTGGCAATCCGTTCCCCTTTCGGCATAGATAGTGAATTGTTATAAGGTACTACACCCCCATGTCCTGCAGAAGGCGGAAGACCTGGCGCTGCCGCTTCTCGGAACGCTGACTCAGCTTTTTCAGCAGTTGGGCCGCAGATCGATCCCGCTCGCCTTGTATGAGCCCCTCCAGCCTTTCCCGCAGCCTTCGCTCCCGGTGCCAAGCATCCCGCAAAAGGGCCTCAACCGGCCGGGGCGCCTCGGGACGGGCGGGCTTTCGTCCCCGCCGCTCCCCCCGGCGGAGATAGTCAAGGCTGCGTAGCTGCCTCAGATCCTCCCAGGCGCTGCGGTACAGCGCCGAGGCGCCGGGAAGGGAGCGCCGCAGCCGTCCGTAGAGCTCCGTCAGCGCCTCCAGGCCCTCGATCCCCTCCCATAGTTCCTTTTTCGGCGGAGGCGGAAAACCCGGCGGCGGAGGCGGCTCCCACGATCCTCCCGGCGGCGGAGGCGGCGGAGAACCCGCCGTGACCCGTTTCCACACCGCATCAAAGCCCGCAAAATCCCTGTTTGACACACCCTCGCCCCCTTTGCTGTAGTCTATGCAAATCCCCGGGACCTGGTGAGACGGGATACGGGCGGCTGATAGCCGCCCCTACGGGACGCGCGGCCCCGCATTCACATCGCAGTATCTTGTAACACTTAAAGCTATATACCGAAAGAGGAACGGATTGCCACGTCGCTGCGCTCCTCGCAATGACATGCAGATTAGGGTAGCAGCTGCAACTATCGTAAATCCTCTGTCATTCCGAGACCAGTCCGAAGACTGGTCGTGGGCGTAGGGATCCGCATCCTCCGTCCGTTTATAAAGAATAGAGGTTTAATTGTTACAGTGCAGTAGGGGCGATCTGCGATCGCCCGTTTGATCGCGGCTCCCCGCCCGCGGGCGAACGAAGTTCGCCCCTACGTCCCCTGTAACCCCGTACCCCCGTCCCAACAAAATCGGAGCCCAATGAAATGGGTCCGGGCCGGAAGGCGACGTCCTCCTCGCAAGCTTCGTATCGTTCGCTCCCACGTTCCGTGAGAGCTCATTCACTCCGCTGCTCGTCGTCTCCCCGGCAAAGCCCTGAGGGCTTTGCCGGGGTCCCCTGGAAACTCATCGAGCGTTTACGCTTGCGTAAACGCGAAGCAGTTTCCTTTGCGAGGAGCCCATTCTCCCATCAAAAAAAAGAGATTCGATCGGAGGAAATCCCTATGGCTGAGATCACTTCCATGGATATCTATCTGTTCAACCAGGGCACCGAGGAGATGGCCTGGAAGAGCCTGGGCGCCTGGCCCGAGGGCGACAAGGGCTGGCGCTTTTCCGTCTGGGCGCCGGACGTGCCCCGGGTGGCCGTCACCGGCACCTTCAACGGCTGGACCGAGACCCCCATGACTCCCATTGAAAACAGCGGGATCTGGCAGTGCGTGGCCCACGCCTGGGAGGGGGACCTCTATAAATTTGTCATCACCACTCCCTCCGGGGAGAAGCTATATAAGGCCGACCCCTACGGCCGTCTGGCGGAACGGCGGCCCGGCACCGCCTCCCGCCTTCTCATGCCCTCCGCCTATGAATGGCACGACGAAAAATGGCTGAGAAAGCGGGCAAAAACCGACCACTTCCATCAGCCAAAAAACATCTATGAGGTCCACGCCGGCTCCTGGCGGCGGAAAGCGCCCACCGAGGACAATCCCGACGGCTTCCTCTCCTGGGAGGAGCTGGCGGAGGAGCTTATCCCCTACGTCAAGGACATGGGCTGGAACTACATTGAGTTCATGCCTGTGGCCGAGCACCCCCTGGACGCCTCCTGGGGCTATCAGGTGACGGGCTACTTCGCCCCCACCAGCCGCTACGGCCACCCCGACGGCCTCAAGGCCCTCATCGACCGCTGCCATCAGGAGGGCATCGGCGTCATCCTGGACTGGGTGCCCGGCCACTTCTGTCGGGACAGCCAGGGCCTCGGCAATTTCACCGGGAAGATGCTCTATGAATCCTACGACCACCCCCAGTGGGGCACCTACTGCTTTGATTTTGAGCGGCCCCAGGTCCGCAGCTTCCTCCTCTCCAACGCCCGCTACTGGCTGGAGGAGTTCCACGCCGACGGCCTTCGGGTAGACGGCGTCTCCAGTATGCTTTATCTCAATTTTGGTATTGAGGATAAGGCAAAGATGCGCTATAATGTGCATGGCGGAGAGGAAAATCTTGCCGCCATTTCCCTTTTGCAGGAATTGAACCGCATGGTGGGCGTCAATTATCCCGGCGTTTTCACCGTGGCCGAGGAGAGCTCCGCCTGGCCCCTGGTGACAAAGCCCGCCTCGGAGGGGGGCCTGGGCTTCCATTACAAGTGGGACATGGGCTGGATGAACGACACCCTGCGTTACTTCGGCTATCCCTTCGACTGGCGGAAGGATCACCACCATGAGCTGACCTTCTCCATGATGTACGCCTTTTCGGAGAATTTCGTCCTGGCCCTCAGCCATGACGAGGTGGTCCACGGCAAGCGGAGCCTGCTCAACCGGATGCCCGGCGTCTATGAGCAGCAGTTTTCGGGGCTTCGCCTCCTGCTGGCCTATCAGATGCTGCACCCCGGCGCAAAGCTCAGCTTCATGGGCACCGAGCTGGCTCCCTACATCGAGTGGCGGGAGTATGAGGCCCTGGAGTGGTTCATGCTGGACTACGACAAGCACCGGGGCATTCAGAGCTTCACCCGGGAACTCAACCGCTTCTACCTCCGCACCCCCGGCCTCTGGAAGGAGGACCACAGCTGGGACGGCTTTACCTGGATGGACGCCGACAACAACCAGCAGAATGTGCTGGTTTTCTCCCGCCAGGCGGGAGAAGACGCGGGCAAATTTGTCTGCATCCTGAACTTCAGCCCCTATACCAGAGAGGACTTCAAGGTGGGCGTTCCCTACGCCGGCCTCTGGCGGGAGGCGCTGAATTCCGACGACAGCCGCTTCGGCGGCACCGGCGCCGTCAATGCCGGCTCCCTCCGCTCCGTGGCTGAGCCCATGCACGGCTGCCCCGAGAGCGTCAGCCTCACCCTTCCTCCCCTCTCCGCCGTGGTCCTTCGCTGCGTAAGGAGAAGAAAGGCGAAGTAACGGGGGTTCCACCTCATCCGTCATCCGGCTTTAAGTGAGCCGCCGGATGCCACCTTCCCGCACAAGGCACCTCACCGCAGCACGGAAGCAAGCTTCCGGCTGCGCTGGGCCTCAAGGGGAAGGCATAACCTCCCCTCTCCGCCGTGGTCCTCCGCTGCGTAAGACGGAGAAAGGCGAAGTAACGGGGGTTCCACCTCATCCGTCATCCGGCTTCCGTGAGCCGCCGGATGCCACCTTCCCGCACAAGGCACCTCACCGCAGCACGGAAGCAAGCTTCCGGCTGCGCTGGGCCTCAAGGGGAAGGCATAACCTCCCCTCTCCGCCGTGGTCCTCCGCTGCGTAAGACGGAAGGAGAAGTAGGGGCGACCTTCGGTCGCCCGTCCCGGAAGAGGTGCGTTGCCTGCGGGCGAACAGAGTTCGCCCCTACTCCATTCCTCGGCGGGCCGTCCGGGGGCAAGCCCCTACGGGATTCCTTCCGGGTCTTTCCCCCATCCCTTGATCGCATCCGTTCCCCTGCGGTACG
This sequence comes from uncultured Clostridia bacterium, assembly GCA_946531435.1. Lineage (GTDB taxonomy): Bacteria > Bacillota > Clostridia > Oscillospirales > Oscillospiraceae > CAMNAO01. The sequence continues at coordinate 3,274 of CAMNAO010000045.1, read as the reverse complement.
GTGTCAGATATCCACTCTTTAGAAACTGAGGAAAAACGTATGATGTTCACCAACAAAGAGCTTTTCAAAACCGCGTTCTCCGGCGAAGCCGTGTCGATGTTTGGAAAGCCCGTGTCCGAGTGCTCCGACGCCCAGAAATACAACGTCCTGGTGCGCCTCGTCACCCGGAAGGCCTCCGAGATCCAGGCCGAAAGCCTGATGCGTCAGGAGACCGAGGAGAAGAAGCAGATCTACTATTTCTCCATGGAATTTCTGATCGGCAAGCTTCTGAAAAACTACCTTCTGAACCTGGGGATCACCCCGGTGGTGGAGGAGGGGCTCAAGGAGATGGGCATCTCCCTGGACGATCTCGCCGAGGTGGAAAAGGATCCCGGCCTCGGCAACGGCGGCCTGGGCCGTCTCGCCGCCTGCTTTATGGATTCTCTGGCCTTTTTGGGCAAGCACGCCACCGGCATGGGCGTCCGCTTCCGCTTCGGCCTCTTCCGTCAGCGCATCGACAACGGCTGGCAGACCGAGGAGCCGGACAACTGGCTGGAGGGCGGCTATCCCTGGGAGAGCGCGAAATACGACGAGGCCGTGGTGGTCAAGTTCGGCGGGCGGGTCTCCTCCGCCAACGGCTTCAACGGCCAGGAATACAGCCTCCACGACTACGAGGCCGTGCGGGCGGTGCCCTATGACGTGCCCGTGGTGGGCTATGGCGGGGAGACCGTCAACACCCTGCGGCTCTGGCGGGCCATGCCCCTCTATGAGGAGCTGGATCTCGCCGCCTTCAACCGGGGCGATTACGCCTACGCCAGCAAAAAGCGCATGGATGTGGAGGCCATCACCTGCATCCTCTATCCCGATGACAGCAGCGACGCCGGCAAGACCCTGCGCCTGAAGCAGGAGTATTTCTTCACCAGCGCCGGCCTGCAGAACATTCTCGCCAAGTATAAGCTGGCCTACGGCACCGAGGACTGGGAGAAGTTCCCGGAACGAGTGGCCATCCACACCAACGACACCCACCCCGCCCTGGCCGTGCCGGAGCTCATGCGTCTTCTGGTGGATGAAGAGGGGCTGGAGTGGGACGACGCCTGGCGCATCACCACCAGGACCATCGCCTACACCAACCACACCGTCATGCCCGAGGCCCTGGAGAAGTGGTCCATCGCCCTCTACAGCCGCCTTCTGCCCCGCATCTACATGATCACGGAGGAGATCGACCGCCGCTACCGCGCCGGCTTCGACCGCTCCCTGCCCGATTGGGAGCGGCTTCTGAACGCCACCGCGCCCATTCACGACGGCTGCGTGAACATGGCCCGGCTCTCCATCGTGGGCAGCCACAGCATCAACGGCGTGGCCGCCCTCCATACCCAGATCCTGAAGGACGATGTGATGAAAGAATTCAACATCGTCTGCCCCGAGAAGTTCAACAACAAGACCAACGGCGTAAGCCACCGCCGCTTCCTCATGGAGTCCAACCCCGCCCTCTCCGACCTTATCGACAGCGGCATCGGCGACGGCTGGCGCAGGGACGCCAGTGAGCTGGAGAAGCTTCTTGCCTTCAAGGACGACACCGCCTTTTTGCAGGAGCTGAAGACGGTCAAGCGCCGCAACAAGGAGCAGCTGGCCCTCTACATCGCCAAGAAGAACCAGATCGCCGTGGATCCGGACTCCATCTTTGACGTACAGGTCAAGCGCATCCACGCCTACAAGCGCCAGGTGCTCTACATCTTCCGGGCCCTCAGCCTCTATAACCAGCTGAAGGCCAACCCCTCTCTGGACGTTCCGCCCCGCACCTTCATCATCGCGGGCAAGGCCGCCCAGAGCTACGCCTTCGCCAAGGAGAGCATCAAGCTCTGCTGCTCCGTGGCCGACAAGATCAACTCCGATCCCGAGATGCACGGCCGCCTGAAGGTGGTCTTCCTGGAGAACTTCAACGTCTCCTCCGCCCAGCTGGTCTATCCCGCGGCGGACGTCAGTGAGCAGATCTCCACCGCCGGCAAGGAGGCCAGCGGCACCGGCTGCATGAAGTTCATGATGAACGGCGCTCTGACCCTGGGCACCCTGGACGGCGCCAACGTGGAGATCAACCAGCTGGTGGGCAACGAGAACATGTACCTCTTCGGCATGAACGCCGAGGAAGCCGCCCGCAGCCACCGCATCGGCTACAACGCCGCCGCCATCCGGGAGCACGATCCCCGGATCATGCAGCTCACCGATCAGCTCATCAACGGCTTCTTCAACGACTGCGGCTGCAACTTCTGGGGCATTTATGAGGCCCTGCTGCGGCAGAACGATGAGTTCTTGGTGCTGGGCGACTACGCCAGCTATATGGACGTGGCCGAGAAGATGGCCCGGGATCACGCGTGTGACGGCGAGTGGTACCGCAAGAGCCTGGTGAACATCGCCAAGAGCGGCTACTTCTCCTCCGACCGCACCATCCGGGAGTACTGCGAGGACATCTGGAACGCGTGAGCTTGCTCCTCGTAAAACGCGAAACGTTCGAGGGAGCGCAAGCACTCCCTCTCACCCCCGCGTTTTCTCGTCGCTTTCCGATTTGAACCCGCTGCGCTGGGCTTCAAATCGGTGAGGACGGGGGTTCGGTTTGTGCAGCCTCGTCATCTTCCAAAACGGACCCGCTGCGCTTGGCTCCGTTTTGGTGAGGACGGGAGACGAGAGTACGGATTCCCACGTCGCCCTGCGGGCTCCTCGGAATGACAGAGGAAGTTCGGTAGTCGCAGCGACTATCGTACCTGCTTGTCATTGCGAGACCAGCGCCACAGCGTTGGTCGTGGCAATCCGCATCCCCCGTCCCCACGCATCCCCCGTCCCTACGCGTCCCGATGACAGAGGAAGTACGATGCCCGCAGCGGCTATCCCCCCCTGCATGTCATTGCGAGACCAGCGCGCACGCTGGTCGTGGCAAAGCGGCGGGCTAAGAGCCTCGCTTCACTCGGCCCATCGCCCAGCACGGCGCCACGCTTCGCGCCAAGAGCCGCCCTTCGGGCGGTTGCGCTACGGATATTCGCCTGCGGGCTCATATGCGGGCGCTCGTCCGCATCCCCCGTCCCTACGCGTCCCGATAACAGAGGAAGTACGATGCCCGCAGCGGCTATCCCCCCTGCATGTCATTGCGAGACCAGCGCGCACGCTGGTCGTGGCAATCCGCATCCCCGTCCCTACGCATCCCAATGACAGAGGAGAATCGATCGTCGCAGCGGCTATCCCCCCCCTGCTTGTCATTGCGAGACCAGCGCGCACGCTGGTCGTGGCAATCCGCGTCCCCCGTCCC
>CAMNAO010000044.1 GCA_946531435.1 uncultured Clostridia bacterium | reverse complement strand
GCCGGGAAAGCCATAGAGGATGTGGACTACGGTACCTTCATGACGATGACCGAAACCGGAAAAATCGGAAAGGTGCAGATCCAGCAGAATCAAATCGTCTTCACCGACAAAGAGGAATCTGCAATTTACCGGACAGGCGTCATCGAGGATCCCGGCCTGGTTGAGCGGCTCCATGCATCCGGAGCGATCTTCACAAGCGAGATCATAGAGGAAACGTCACCCCTGGCAACACTGTTTTTTTCATGGCTGCTGCCGATTGGCATTTTCGCCTTGCTCGGTCAGTATATGTCGAAAAAGCTGATGGATAAAGCCGGTGGCGGTGCCGGATCCATGATGTTTAATCTTGGCAAATCGAACGCCAAGGTCTATGTCAAATCTTCGGATGGCATTCGCTTCAGCGATGTGGAGGGTGTTGACGAGGCGGAAGAAAACCTGCAGGAGATCGTGGATTATCTGGAAAATCCCGCAAAGTATCGGGAGATCGGCGCCTCCATGCCGAAGGGCGTCCTGCTTGTCGGGCCTCCGGGTACGGGCAAGACCATGCTGGCCAAGGCCGTGGCCGGTGAGGCAAACGTCCCCTTCTTCTCCATGTCCGGCTCGGAATTTGTGGAGATGTTCGTGGGCATGGGCGCCTCCAAGGTGCGGGATCTGTTTCGTCAGGCCAAGGAGAAAGCCCCCTGCATCGTCTTTATTGACGAGATCGACGCCATCGGCCAGAAGCGAAGCGGCGGTCAGTACGGAGGCAACGATGAGCGGGAGCAGACCCTCAATCAGCTGCTCACCGAGATGGACGGCTTTGACGGGAGCAATGGCGTGATCATCCTCGCTGCGACCAACCGTCCCGAGTCACTGGATCCGGCCCTTACGCGTCCCGGTCGTTTTGATCGGCGTGTACCCGTAGAACTGCCCGACCTCAAAGGGCGGGAAGCCATCCTGAAGGTGCACGCGAAAAAGATCAAGGTCGCCGACGATGTGGACTTCCTGAAGGTGGCGCGTATGGCCTCCGGTGCCTCCGGCGCAGAGCTCGCCAATATTGTCAACGAGGCTGCGCTGCGCGCGGTGCGTGATGGCCGCGGCTTTGCCACCCAGGCCGATCTGGAGGAGAGTGTTGAAGTGGTCATTGCCGGCTACCAGAAGAAGAACGCGATCCTCACGGATCAGGAGAAAAAGATCGTCGCTTACCATGAGATCGGTCATGCCCTCGTGGCCGCAAAGCAGACGAACTCCGCTCCCGTGCAGAAAATCACCATCATCCCCCGCACCTCCGGTGCCTTGGGATACACGCTGCAGGTGGAGAATAACGACCACTATCTGATGAATAAGCAGGAGCTGGAGAATAAGATCGCAACTTTCACCGGCGGACGGGCTGCAGAAGAATTGGTGTTCGGTTCCGTTACCACGGGAGCCGCCAACGACATCGAGCAGGCTACAAAGCTTGCCCGCGCCATGATCACCCGCTACGGAATGAGCGAGGACTTTGACATGGTCGCAATGGAGACGGTAACGAATCAGTATCTTGGCGGTGATACGTCCCTGGCCTGCTCCGCTGAAACACAAAGCAAAATTGATGCACAGGTTGTCGAATTGGTACGGAAGCAGCACGAAAAAGCACTGACCATTCTAAAGGACAATCGCGGCAAGCTGGATGAGCTGGCGTCCTATCTGTACGAACACGAAACCATCACGGGGGAAGAGTTCATGCAGATCCTGAACGCAGCATAAATCCCATGAAAAGAAAACGGCGTCTGGAACACCTTGATTTTCAAGGGTTCCAGACGCCTCAGCGTGTAGACAAAAGGCCTGTGGCCGAAATCCATACGGTCAAGGACTGTTTTTTCAGGGTTTCCCTTTGCAAAAAATGTCTGGTCCAGACGTAGGGGCGGCTATCAGCCGCCCGATAAACAAAACGAAATACTCGAATCATTGCACGTAATGACTATCATATTTCTGTATTTGCACATTTTTCGCGATTTCCCGGGTTCCTGCAGGGGCGGCTGATAGCCGCCCCTACGGTGTTTTGGGAAATACCTGCGTTTCGGTGTTTCTTCTCACCATCCGGGCTTTGTCTACAGTATGCGGCGTCTGGAACACCTTGATCTCCAAGGGTTCCAGACGCCTTCTTATGTTATGATGCTGGAATTGATGTGCGGGTGCTGTTAAAAAGCATAGATCAGCCTTTTAAGCTATCTTGAGACAAGGCCTTCTTCCTTTTCCCGCTTATTCTCCCAGGACCTTGATATGGCTGCGCTTCATGGTCTCCAGGGCCGCCCGGTGCATCTCCGGGGTGGTGCCGGCGCAGAGGGCGGGATCCACCTCGATCTCGATCTCGGAGAAGAGGGCCCGGAGCATCAGCGCATTGGAGACCACACAGATATCCGTGCAGAGACCCACAAGCTCGATCTCCTGGAAATCGTGGCGCCACCAGCGGGTCCATCCGAAGGTGGCCTTGTCGATGTGCTGGCATTCCGGCACGTCGATCTCCTCCGGGATCTCCCAGCCCCAGGTGCCGTAGACACAGTGGCTCACGGGGAGGTATTTCCCCTCAAGAGTCTCCAGATAGTCGCTGCCGTGGGTATCCCGGGTGAAGATCACCTCATCCCCCCGGTCCAGGTACTCCCGGATCCTGGAGGCTACCCCCGGCACAATGGCTTTGGCTTCCTCCGTCCCCAGGGAGCCGGAGATGAAGTCATTCTGCATGTCGATAACGATCAGGGTTTTCATGAACCGCAGTCTCCCACCTTTCCTTTCGTGAAGAATCCTTCTATATTTTGAATCAGTTATTGACATTATACAAGGCTTTTCTCAAATTCGCAAGTACGCAGAATCAACAATTTACCCGTCTTTTATTGCCCATTTGCTGTCCAGGTGCCAAAGGGCGCAACTTTTTTGACATTTTTCGACAAGAATCTACTTCCCTGCCGCTCCGGCAAAAAAACCCTTGCGGGGGGCCGTTGACTAAAGTATAATACGATTATCCCCGTTTCTTTATCACACTGCGCTGTGAAACCGCCGACGCGGATTCCGCAGACGGAAAGGAGATCCTCCGTGACCGCTCTCTACAAGCTGCTTTTCGACCTGGCGGTCTATTACGCCGTCTCCGGCTACTATCTGCGGGTTTTCTGGGACCGGCAGCCCTCCTTTTTGGGCTTTTTTCTGCTGGTTCTCTCCGTGGGGGCTGCCCTCCTTCTGGAAAAACGGCTCATTCCCCCCCTGCGGGCGGCTATCCCCATGCTCGCCCTCCTCTGCCTTTTCACCCGGCCGGGGATCGCCGCCCTGCTGCAGCTTCTGCCCGCCATAGCCTACCTCTCCTTCAGTCTCTATACCGGGGCCACGAAGCTCCGCTTTGAGGAGTTCCGGGACCACTTCTTTTTCGGCCTAAGGCTGCTTTTGGTGGTTCTTCCTCCCCTCCTCTTCTCCCGCCGGGCGGTGCCCGCCCTCAGGGAAACGATCCCCTATCTGGTCTTTCTGCTGGCCGCGGGGGTCTGCCTCATGCGGATGCTGCGGGAGAAGACCGCCAGCGGCGGAAAGCAGGCCCTCTTCATCGGCGCCTTTCTGCTGGGCTGCGCCCTCTTTACCGCGGGGCGGGCGCCCCAGCTCCTGTGGTCGGCGCTGACCTTCTTCTATCAGAAGATCTTCGCCCCTGTGATCCTCATGGCCATCATCGCTGTGGGCATGCTCGTTTACCTCTTCTTCAAGGGCTTTTTCTGGCTGGCCTCCCTCCTCCGCAAGGAGGAGGCGGAGCCCGTTCAGCTTGACCTGCGCTCCGCGGCCGAGACCATGGGGCTGGAGGACAAATACGACTATGTGGTGAAGGACTTCCCCCTCATGCGGATCATCGGCTACGTGCTGCTGGCCGTGGGCATCCTGCTGGCGCTATTCTGGCTCTTCCGCCGCCTTCTGGGTGAAAGGAAGGGCGAAACGGCGGAGGAGGCGGCGTCAGAGCGCAGCGGCGCGGCCCCGCCCATGGAAAAAAAGCGGAAGCCCGGCCTCACCCGTCCGAGGGATCCCCGGCTGGCGGTGCGCTATTACTACGCCCGCTTTCTGCGGGAGTGCCGCCGCCGCAAGGTGGTGCTGAGCCCCGGCATGACCAGCCGGGAGCTGGCGGCCGCCTGCGCCTATGCCTTCCCCGGCGCGGACCCCGCGATCCTGCAGCGGCTCTATCTCCCCGCCCGCTACAGCAGCCACACCCCGGTGACGGGGGCGGACGCCAACGCCGCCCGGGACGCCTGGCGGGAGCTGAAGAAAACCCGCCTCAAGGAGGAATGAGGGCCGGGGCGGACGGCGGCGGGCCGTCGAGGGCGCCGGCCCCTACGGGATGGCGTCTCTCGGAGGCATCGCCCCGTAGGGAGGCGTCCCCTGACGCCTCCGCGTTTTACGATGGTGCTCCCCTGTCGCGGGGCGATGTGGGCATCGCCCCCTACGAGATGGCGTCTCTCGGAGGCATCGCCCCGTAGGGAGGCGTCCCCTGACGCCTCCGCGTTTTACGCTGATTCTCCCCTGTCGCGGAGCGATGTGGGCATCGCTCCCACGGGATGGCGTTTCCGGGAGCATGGCCCCGTAGGGAGGCGTCCCCTGACGTCTCCGCGTATTACGATGGTGCTCCCTTGTTGCGGGGCGATGTGGGCATCGCCCCCTACGGGATGGCGTTTCCGGGAGCATGGCCCCGTAGGGAGGCGTCCCCTGACGCCTCCGCGTATTACGCTGGTGCTCCCTTGTTGCGGGGCGATGTGGGCATCGCCCCCTACGGGATGGCGTCTCTCGGAGGCATTACCCCGTAGGGAGGCGTCCCCTGACGCCTCCGCGTATTGCGATGGTGCTCCCCTGTCGCGGAGCGATGTGGGCATCGCCCCCTACGACGAAGCGTCTCCGGGGGGCATCGCCCCGTAGGGAGGCGTCCCCTGACGCCTCCGCGTATTACGATGGCGCTCCTCTGTTGCGGGGCGATGTGGGCATCGCCCCCTACGACGAAGCGTCTCCGGAGGGCATCGCCCCGTAGGGAGGCGTCCCCTGACGCCTCCGCGTTTTACGATGGTGCTCCCCTGTCGCGGAGCGATGTGGGCGCCGGCCCCTACAAAGCCGGTGAGCCGCCCCATACAACTCTGTTATGTCAACGCCTGCAACAAGGGGCAGGGGAACATAAAAATGTGGATAAGCCTGTGGATAATGTGTAAAACCGCCCAATTTGGGGCGGTTTTTTCCAATCTTTGAACCTTCCGGACACCCCGGTTTCGCAAAATACTGTCTGAAACGGCAGCTTCCTTCCTCGCGTTATGTCGATAGATGGCCGTTATGGTCACCCGGAGGCCGCCTTTTTTCGCGCAAAAGCATACCTTGTGTTTCATTTGAACGTTGCATTTTGCCCCCTCGGGACTATAATAGTATCTGTATCAGAATTTATGGCGGAGGAGTGGATTCCCCATGACCGAGACAAAGAAACTTCAACTGAGCCCCAAGCAGTTTGTGGGCGGCATCATCACCATCCTGCTTTTCCTGGTGGCGGCCTTTGCCGGGGGCTTCTGGCCCGAGGGCGGCGAGATCACCCTGGCGGGCTTCCGCACCATTCTTGTGCTGGTGGCCTTCCTGGTGATGCTGGTTTTGGAGGTGCTGCCCGTGGTGGTGACGAGCCTCCTCTTCGTGGGCCTCATGCCCGTGCTGGGCGTGGTGCCGGGCCTGGGCCAGGCCCTCACCGGTTTTGCCAACCCGGTGGTGTTCTTCACCCTGGCCTCCTTCGGCATCGCCGCGGCCCTCATCCGGGTGCCGCTTAGTAAGCGCGTTCTGGCCGCCATGCTGCGGGCCTTCGGCAACAGCATTGAGGCGGTGCTTCTCGCCATGATGGGCTGCTGCGCCCTGGTTTCCGCCCTGGTCTCCAACGTGCCCTGCTGCGCCGTGTTCATGGCCCTCTCCCTCAGCTTTCTGGAGCTATACGAGGACGAGAAGGACAAAAAGCAGACCGGCCGGGCCTTCATGATCGCCATTCCCGTGGCCTCCATGATCGGCGGCATGATGACCCCCGTGGGGTCCAGCGTCAACCTCATCGCCATGCAGCAGCTTGTAAACGCGGGCTATCCCGAGATCAGCTTCGTCCAGTGGATGTGCGTGGGCATCCCCTTCACCATCGTCCTGCTGCCCGTGGCCTGGTTCCTTATCTGCAAGATCTATAAGCCCGTCTCCGTCACCCGCCGGCAGGTCATCGACTTCGCCGACGGCCTGGGCGTCCCCAAGAAGATCGAGGGGCAGGAGCGCACCGTCATCCTCATCGTCTCCGTGATGCTGGTGCTGTGGATCCTCTCCAGCTGGGTCAAGGACATCAACACCATGGTGGTGGCCATCCTGGGCTGCGTGGTGCTGTTCCTCCCGGGCATCGACGTTCTGAACGTGGACGCCTTTTTGAAGGAGAACAGCTGGGACGCCTTCTTCCTGGTGGGCACCGTCATCTCCATCTCCGCCGCCATGAACAGTAACGGCGTTGGCGCCGCCATCGCGAACCTCATCGCCTCCGCCCTCCCCAGCGCCGTCTCCACCCCCATGATGGTGGCCATCTGTGCCGCGATCATCTTCCTCACCCTCATCGTGATCCCCGTGGCCACCAGCCTCATCCCGCTGATGCTGCCGGTGCTCATCACCGTGGCCTCCGGCGCGGGGGTCTCCCCGGCTCTCATCACCCTGGTGGCCGCCGTCTGCGCCTGCAACTGCTACCTCCTGCCCCTGGACACCGTGGTGCTCATCACCTTCGGCAAGGGCTACTACTCCATGACGGACATGCCCAAGTGCACGGTCTGGCTGCAGCTTCTGCTCATCGGCCTCTGCGCCCTGTGGCTGCCCCTCATCGGCAAGCTCTTTGGATTTGTGGCGTGAGCTGGCTCCTCGTGGGCTCCTCGTAAAGGCCGAACCGTTCGCCGGGACTTCACGGGGAGTCCCGGCTCACCCTCGGCCTTTCTCGTCGCCTTCAAAATCGGACCCGCTTCGCTGGGCTCCGATTTTGTGGGGACGGGGGATGCGGAGTTACTCCTCGTGACGCCTGATCGTTCGCCACAGGCCGTTGCCTGTGGCTCACCCCACGGCATCCTCGTCGCCTTCCGAACGGGACCCGTTTCACTGGGCTCCCGTTCGGTGGGGACGGGGGATGCGTTTTTTCGCTTTTAAAACGGACTCGCTTCGGCTGGGTCCGTTTTTGTTTTTGGGACGGGGATACGGATTGCCACGTCACCAGTGTGCGCACTGGTTCCTCGCAATGACGGAGGAAAACCGATAGTTGCAGCAGCTAACCAACTTGCATGTCATTGCGAGACCAGCCCGGGGGCTGGTCGTGGCAATCCGTTCCCACGTCTCTATGCACATGTCATTGCAGGAAGCAGATCGGGCCGATGTTGGCATCGGCCCCTACTCATCTCCGTAGGGGAGGGGCTTGCCCCTCCCGTGGAAATCGCTGCGTGTAGCGGGAGGGGCAAGCCCTGCGCTTCGCTCCGCCCTCCCCTACGGTCGCCTTTCGAGGCGGTCTTTTTTTTGCGCTTTTTAAAATTCATGTACCTTAATATCTTGACAACGCTGTATCGCATGCTATAATGGAAGCAGAATTTAAGGTACCTTCTTAATTAGACGCACTTAACCGTCCGGGCGTCGCCCGGAGAAAGGAGAATCTATGCCGAGAATGAGTCAGGAGGCCCAGGCCGCCCAGGAAGCCCTGAAGGAGCCGAAGCCCAAAAATCTGAAAGAGGTGCCCCGCTACGTGAAAAACGTGCTGGGACACACCCTCTCCCGGCTGGGATACATCTTCCGCCTGGTCTATGAGGCGCGGCCCAGCCTTCTTGTCGTCATGCTGCTGATGACGGTGTATAACGGCGTGATGCCCCTGGTGGGCACCCTGATCTCCGCCCGGCTTCTGAGCCAGGTGGTGCTGTCCTTCAGCCAGGAGGTGGATCTGCTGCCTCCCCTCGCCCTGCAGTTCGGGTACATCTTCTTCAATTCCCTGGTGGGCAGCCTGGACAACATGTTCACCCGCATCTCCGGGGAGCTGGTGACGAACCACATCAAGATCAAGATCATGGAAAAGGCCAAGGAGGTGGACCTCGCCAGCTTCGACATGCCGGACTTCTACGCCCGCCTGGAGAACGCCAGCCGGGAGGCGGGATCACGCCCCGTCAGCATTTTAAGCTCCGCCTTCGGCCTTGTGAGCAAGCTCATCTCCATGATAAGCTACGTGGCCGTGCTGGCCGCCCTTCTGCAGCGGCTGGGTCCGGGGGCCTATCTGCTGTTCGTGGCCTTCGTGGCCCTCTCCGTCCTTTCCGCCCTCATCTCCTTCAGCTATCGGCGCAAGACCGTGTTCTATCAGCGCCACCGCTCCAAGGACCGGCGGGAGCTGGACTATTACAGCAGCCTTCTCACCAACAAGGACGTGGTGAAGGAGATCAAGCTCTTCTCCCTGGCGGACCTCTTCATCGGCCGCTACAACGAGATCTTCACCCGCTACTTCTCCGGCATCCGCAGGCTCATCCGGGAGGAGGGGGCCTGGAACATCGTCCTGAGTGCCGCCACCGCCGTCCTGAACGGCGCCCTCTTCTACCAGATCGCCCGGAACGTTGCCGCCATCGGGGATTACAGCGTCTATACCTCGGCCCTGAACGCCATTTCCGCCGCGGTGACGGCCCTCATCGTCAGCTCCTCCGGCATCTATGAGGGGAGCCTTTTCATCGACAACTTCATCCTCTTCATGGAGGAGAAGCGGGGCATCGTGCCCCTCCTGGACCTGCCCCTGCTGCCGGAGCGGCACGTGGGCCACACCATTGAGCTGAGGGACGTGAGCTTTGCCTACCCCGGCACTACCCGCCGGGTCATCGACCATCTGAACCTGACCATCCAGGCCGGGGAGACCATCGCCCTCGTCGGCCTCAACGGCTCCGGCAAGACCACCCTCATCAAGCTCATTACCCGGCTCTACGACCCCACGGAGGGCGTGATCCTGCTGGATGGCCGGGACATCCGGGAATACGACGTGGAGGCCCTCTACGCCCTCTACGGCATCATTTTCCAGGACTTCGGCAAGTACGCCACCTCCGTCACCGAGAACGTGGCCTTCGGCGAGGTGGGGAAGGCCGTGGACGCCGGGGCGGTGCAGGAGGCGGCTGAGCAGTCCGGGGCGGACAGCTTCATTCAGGCCCTGCCCCGGGGCTATGACACCCCCCTCATGCGCTACTTTGAGCCCACGGGGGTCGAGCTCTCCGTGGGCCAGTGGCAGAAATTAAGCGTGGCCCGGGCCTTCTACGCCGACGCTGACATCCTGATCCTGGATGAGCCCACCGCCTCCCTGGACGCCATCGCGGAGCAGGAGATCTTCAGCCAGTTTGAGGCCCTGCGGAAGGACAAGACCACGGTCTTCGTCTCCCACCGGCTCTCCTCCGCCACCATCGCGGACCGGATCGTGGTGCTGAAGGACGGGGTCATTGCGGAAAGCGGCACCCACCGGGAGCTGATGGCGGCCGGCGGCGAGTACTATACCCTGTTCTCCACCCAGGCCAAGCGGTATTTGGAGAACAGCGAGGAGATTGAGGAGGAAAACGCCGGCCAGCGTTCCCACGGAGGAAAGCGGCCCGCATTGGCGGAGGCGTAAGGGACGGGACGCCCAGGGGCCGTCCCCTGCAAGCCCCGCTGCACCCCTCATCACCTTTGTAGGGGGCGGCGCCCACGACGCCCCGGGACAGGTCCTTTCCCGGAATGACACAGGAAGCTGGGCCGCAGCAGCTATCTCACACCCATGTCATTGCGAGGAGAGAAGCGACGTGGCAATCCACGCCCCGTCTTAGTTATTAAAAAGCAGTATGTGATCTATTTTCACATACTGCTTTATAATATTTGATCCTGATCCGAAGGGATATACTCCAAAATCCGATCCACGCCGCAATCCAGGATCCTGCATAAATCATTCAGAGTAGTCGTTGTAATGGGTTTGTTTTTTCTCAGCTTATCGATCGTTGAACTGGAAATGTGATGTTTGCTAATCAGTGTATAGGTCGATTCCGTTGAATGATGAAGCGTTTCCCAGAACGGTCGGTAGCTGATCATCGACTCACCCCCTCACAAATGTATTGTATTGGGGAGTCTTTATCTTGACTATAGTCGTTAAAATGACTATAATATGTACTGTAATTCTTTCCATGGATGGAGGTTTTTAGTACCTATGAAAAGAAATATTCTGACCTTTTTACTTGCTGCGATTCTCATTCTCTCCTCATGCGGCAATCGGACGGATCTGAGAGACCAGGTAAAAACCGCCGAGCCTTCCCCTGCCTCCTCAACCTCCTCAACTGAGGAAACTGCTGCTGTCGTAAAAGAAGAAGCTCCTCACGACCACGTCTGGCAGGATGCAACCTGCCAGACGCCACAGACCTGCTCGATCTGTGGAAAAACCAGGGGTGCAACCGTTGGTCACCGTGTCGAAGAGTGGAATCTTCAAGAGGAAGCTACTTGCGCTCATGAAGGAATAAGAACTGGTACTTGTGTAGTATGCGGCGAATTAATAACAGAGATTATAGGAATGAATACTAATCACCAAATTCTACAGGCAACATGCACGGATCCCGAAGTCTGTACAATTTGTGGAAGCGTATATGGACCTGCGCTGGGCCACGATATAGAAGAGTGGGAAACCATCCAGGAATCCACCTGTACGACAATCGGAAAGGAACGCGGAATCTGCACTCGCTGCGGGGAGACCGTGGAGCAGGATCTGCCGCTGAAGGCCCATACCCCGGGCGACTGGGAGATCACACGGGAGGCTACCCTGGAAAGAGATGGTCTGCGGCAGCAGAGATGTACCGTTTGCGGCAAGCTGCTCAAAGAGGAAAAAATCATCCTCACAGCAGAAGAGAAAATGGCTCTCTATAAAAAACAGTGTGTCAAAGTCAGCTACAAAGATCTTGCACGGGATCCCGACGCCTATAAGGACCAGCTGATCTATGTAACCGGAGAGGTCATTCAGGTTGTGGAAGCTTCCTCTTCTGCGTATTACTGCATCTATCGTGTCGATATCACCAGGGGTTCCTACGGCATTTATACGGATACCGTCTATATCTATTACGATGGTTACGGAAAGACGCCGCGGATTTTAGAGGATGACATCGTCACCTTCTATGGAAGATATGACGGCCTGACTTCCTATACGACAGTCATGGGAGCTACCGTCACATTGCCTTGTATCTATGCGGAATATATAGAGATCGTCAGATAAAAACACAGCGAAAAATCAGGACACCGAAATCCCGGAAACTGATCCGTGGTCTCGGTGTCCTGTCATTTTATTATTACTCAAATTTCAGCCGCTCACGCACCGCAAGAGCGTCGCAGCGGTTGTTATACTCGTTCTCGGCGTGGCCCTTGACCCAGACAAAGCGGACCGAATGGCGCGATAAAAGGGGCAGCAGCTCCTGCCAGAGCTCCGGGTTTTTCACGGGGCCGGATTTTGTGCGCCAGTTCTTTTTCTGCCAGTTCTCCAGCCAGCCCTTTTCGATGGCGGACACCACATAGGTGCTGTCGCTGAAAAGGGTCACCTCACAGGGCTCCTTCAGGGCCCCAAGCCCCCGCAGCACCGCCGTCAGCTCCATGCGGTTATTGGTGGTATGGGCCTCCCCGCCGCTCAGCTCCTTCTCCGTCTCGCCGTAGCGCAGGATGGCGGCCCAGCCGCCGGGGCCGGGATTGCCGGAGCAGGCCCCGTCGGTATAGATGGTCACTTGTTTCAAAGAATTGTTCCTCTTTTTTGAGATTAGGGACGCAAGGCGCGGATTGCCACGACCAGTCTGCGGACTGGTCTCGCAATGACATGCAGGTGGGGGTAGTCGCTGCGACTACCATTTTCCCCTGTCATTGCGAGCCGTTCTCTCGCCGCCGCCTGTGGCGGGAAAAGGCGAGAGATAAGGACCGCAGCCGTCGGCTTTCTTCAAGCGAAAGTGCAGAAAGAAAGTCGGTAACGGCAAGGCGTGCAGGGGCGAAGCCCGACGTGGCAATCCGTACCCCTACGATCTTAACGCAGACGCCTTGTCAATCAATCCGTCTCGCCGGGGTCGGCGTTTTCACCCTCCTCGCTCTCCGGCGCCATGCGGGCAACGGAGATGATCTTCTCGCCCTCCTCCAGGCGCATGAGGCGCATGCCGCCGGCAGAGCGGCCATAGATCGAGACGGAGGCTGCGGGGATGCGGATGATGCTGCCGTCGGAGGCGATCATCAGCACGTCGTCCTCCTCGCCCACCACCTTGGCGGCGGCCACCTTGCCGGTACGCTCGGAAACAGAGAGGCTCTTGAGGCCCAGGCCACCCCTGCGGGCGGCGGTGCCGTCCAGACTTTCATCGCTGCTGCCCCGGAGGTAATCCTCCAGCAGCACCCGCTTGCCGAAGCCCTTTTCGGTGACGGTGAGAAGGGCACAGCCGGGCCGGGCCAGGCAGCCCGCCACGCAGTAGTCGCCATCCCTGAGGCGGATGCCCCGGACGCCGCCGGCATCCCGGCCCATGGGCCGCACGTCCGTCTCGTTAAAGAGGATGGACATGCCGTCGTGGGTGGAGATCACGATGTTGTCATTGCCGGAGGTGAGGCGCACACTGACGAGCTCATCCCCCTCAGAGAGGTTCAGAGCGCGGATGCCGGTCTTCCTGGCGTTTTTCAGCTCGGAGATCCGCAGGCGCTTCACGGTGCCCAGCTTGGTGACGAAGAAGAGGTACACGTCATCGCTAAACTCCCGGATATGGAGCATGCTGCTGACCCGTTCTCCCTCCTGCAGGGGCAGGATATTCACGATGCTGGTGCCCCGGGCGGTGCGTCCCGCCTCGGGAATGCGATAGCCCTTGCGGTCATAGCAGCGGCCCAGGCTGGTGAAGAACAGGATGTTGTCATGGGTGGAGGCGGTGAACAGGGTCTCCACGCTGTCCTCCTCCCGGGTGGTCATGCCCTTGACGCCCTTGCCGCCCCGGCCCTGCTGCCGGTATTCGGAGGCGCTGGTGCGCTTGATGTAGCCGTTGCGGCTCATGGTATAGACGCAGATTTCCTCATCGATGAGATCCTCGTAGTCGATCTCCTCCTCCAGCTCCTGGATCTCGGTGAGGCGGTCGTCGCCGTACTTGTCCCGAAGCTCGATAAGCTCCTTTTTCAGCTCAGCCTTCAGCTTCCCCTCGTCGGCCAGAAGCTCCAGATACCAATTGATCTTTTTCTGCAGCTCCTCATACTCCTGCAGCAGCTTTTCATGGTCCAGTTTCTGCAGCTGCCTCAGGCGCATCTCCAAAATGGCCTGGGCCTGGACCTCATCAAGGCCGAAGCGGGCCATCAGATTCTCCCTGGCGTCGTCATAGCTCTCCCGGATGATGCGGATGACCTCGTCAATGTTGTCCTGGGCGATGATGAGGCCCTCCAACAGGTGGGCCCGCTCCCGGGCCTTTTTGAGGTCAAACTCCGTCCTTCTGCGGACGATCTCCTCCTGGAAGGTAAGGTACTCCTCCAGAATGTGCTTGAGGCTGAGGATCTTGGGCTGGGTCTGATTCTGCGTCAGAGCCAGCATATTGATGGCAAAGGTGGTCTGCATCTGGGTCTGGGAGAAGAGCTTATTGAGCACCACCTGGGGGTTGGCGTCCCGCTTTAACTCAATGACCA
Organism: uncultured Clostridia bacterium; assembly: GCA_946531435.1. GTDB lineage: Bacteria > Bacillota > Clostridia > Oscillospirales > Oscillospiraceae > CAMNAO01. The sequence continues at coordinate 1,081 of CAMNAO010000044.1, read as the reverse complement.
CCCGCATGCCGTTGCGGTCGGATTCATCCCGGAGGTCGGAGATCTCCTCGATGACCTTGTCCTTCACCTTCTCGGCGATGGTCTTCACCAGCTGGCGCTTGTTGACCTGGTAGGGCAGCTCATGGATGATGATGCGGGTGCGCTTCTCCTTGCCGTACTCCTCAAACTCCGTCCGGGCCCGGACCGTGATGTGGCCCCGGCCGGTGGCGTAGGCCTGGCGGATGCCGCTGCGTCCCATGATGATGGCACGGGTGGGGAAGTCGGGGCCCTGGATATGCTCCATGAGGTCGTCCAGGGTGGCCTCGGGATCGTCCAAAAGGGTCACGGCGGCGTCGATGGTCTCCCTGAGGTTGTGGGGCGGGATATTCGTCGCCATGCCCACGGCGATGCCACTTGAGCCGTTCACCAGAAGGTTGGGGAAGCGGGCGGGGAGGACCCGGGGCTCCTTCCGCGTTTCATCGAAGTTGGGGTCGAAATCCACGGTCTCCTTCTCGATATCCCGCAGCATCTCGTTGGCCATTTTGGCCATCCGGGCCTCGGTATAACGGTAGGCCGCCGGGGGATCCCCGTCCACGGAGCCGAAGTTGCCGTGGCCGTCGATGAGGGGATAGCGCATGGAGAAATCCTGGGCGAGACGCACCAGGGCGTCATAGACTGAGGCGTCGCCATGGGGATGATAGCGGCCCAGCACGTCGCCCACGGCGGTGGCGCACTTGCGGAAGGGCTTATCCTGGGTAAGGCCGTCCTCATACATGGCGTAGAGGATGCGGCGGTGGACGGGCTTCAGGCCGTCCCGCACATCCGGCAGGGCGCGGCCCACGATGACAGACATGGCGTAGTCGATGTAGCTGGACTGCATCTCATGCACCAGCTCCGACTCCGTGATGACCTGTTCCGGGAACGCGATGTCCTCGGGCTTGTAATCTCTGTTATGTGCCATTTTTTACTCCAATATAGATGGAATTCATGATTTCGGACAGGGGAACGGGGGTCTGGGGATACACCTCATCCGCCCCAGTGTGCGCACTGGGCGGAGCGAAGCGGAGGGCACCTTCCAGCACAAGGCACCTCACCGCGGCTG
>CAMNAO010000043.1 GCA_946531435.1 uncultured Clostridia bacterium | reverse complement strand
CCGCCGTGGGCTATCAGCCCACCCTGGCCACTGAGATGGGCGCCCTGCAGGAGCGGATCACCTCCACCAAAAACGGATCCATCACCTCTGTCCAGGCGGTCTATGTGCCCGCCGACGACCTGACGGACCCGGCCCCGGCCACCACCTTTGCCCATCTGGACGCCACCACGGTTCTGGACCGCGGCATCGCCTCCCTGGGCATCTATCCCGCGGTGGACCCGCTGGAGTCCACCAGCCGGATCCTCAGCCCCGATGTGGTGGGCAATGAGCACTACCAGGTGGCCCGTGACGTGCAGCGGATCCTTCAGCGCTATAAGGAGCTGCAGGACATCATCGCCATCATGGGTATGGACGAGCTTAGTGAGGAGGATAAACTGACGGTGTCCCGCGCCCGGAAGGTGCAGCGTTTCCTTTCCCAGCCCTTCCACGTGGCGGAGCAGTTCACCGGCTATGAGGGCAAATATGTGCCCCTCAAGGAGACGGTGCGCGGCTTTAAGGAGATCATTGAGGGCAAGCACGACGATGTGCCGGAGTCCGCGTTCCTGTTTGCCGGGACCATCGATGAGGTGCTGGCCCGGGTGAAGAAGGGCGAGTGAGGCCATGAAGAGCTTTCATCTGGAGATCGTAACGCCGGATGGGCAGTTTTTCTCCGGCGAGGCGGAGTATGTCGTTGTTCGCACCGCCAGCGGCGAGGTGGGGATCCTGGCGGATCACACCGACTATCTCAATGCCCTGGGCATGGGCGAGGCGCGGATCACCGTAAACGGCGAAGTGCGCCGGGCTGCCTGCATCGGGGGCATGGTCTCCGTCACCGGCGGCAGGGTGACCATCGTGGCCACCACCTTTGAGTGGTCCGATGATATTGACTTAGAGCGCGCCAAATTGGCGGAGGAGCGGGCAAGGGAAGCCCTGAAGTCCGAGAAGCTGGACCGGGTGGAGCAGCAATTGGCGGAGGCCAAGCTGAAGCGGGCCCTGGTTCGCCAGAGCGTTGCCCGGTAAGGGATCAACAAAGCAAAAAGGGACAAGCCCTTGGGGGCCTGTCCCTTTTGATTTGCCTTGCGGCGCTTAAAAGAAAACAATCTCAGCAGAGGCAGATCCTGTCGACATCCTCTATCGTTGTTATAATAGGACTTCCGCGGGGAGCTGACGCGTAGGGGCGGATGCCTACATCCGCCCGCGTTCTATGCAGAGGCCCTGCGGCGGGTAGATCCGGGCAAAGCCGATGTCTCAGTTCAGGATCCCCTTGAAGGAGATCATTTTCTGCTGCGTCATCTCCTCCAAGGTGATGACCGCTCCCTCCCGGCCGACGCCGGAGTACTTGTAGCCGCCGAAGGGCTGGTGGGCCAGACGGTAGTTGCCCGTCCCGTTTATGATGCAGGCCCCGGCCTCAATGCCGTTTGCCACTTTCATGGCGGTCGCCATATCCGAGGTCATGACGCCGGAGGAGAGGCCGTACCTGGTATTGTTGGCGATGGAAAGCGCCTCCTCCGGGGTGCCGAAGGGGATGCAGGGCCACACGGGGCCGAAGACTTCCATATCCCGGCTGATGTCCGCCTCCGGTCCCACTTTCAGGACCGTGGGCTCGATGAAAGCGCCGCTGCGCTTCCCACCGCAGATAAGCTCGCCGCCCTGTTGCAGGGTGAGGGCGATCTGCTCCTCCACGGTTTTTGCCGCTTCCTCCCGGACGCAGGGGCCCAGCTCCACGGTCTCATCGGCGGGGTCGCCCATTTTCACATGACTGAGGCGTTCCGCCAGATCGCTCACAAAGCGGTCGTAGATGCCCCGTTGAATCAGAAAACGCTTCGAGGCGCAGCAGGTTTGCCCTGCGTTGCCGATGCGGCCGGAGATGGTCTCTGCCAAGGCTTTTTCATAGTCCGCGTCGTCGAAGATGATGAGGGGATCGTTGCCCCCCAGTTCCAGGGAGACGGGGCGCAGGGACTTGGCGCAGGTCTCCGCCAGGGAGATGCCCACCTCGGTGCTGCCGGTGAAGCTCACCGCCGCCACCCGGGGATCCGCCGCTGCGGCGGCGCCGATGACGCTGCCCCGACCGGTGACACAGGAGATGGCCCCCGCCGGGACACCTGCCTCCAACAGATACTGCACCATGAGGATGGCGCTCCTGGGCGTCTTGGAGGAGGGCATCAGCACCACACTGTTGCCGGTGACCAGCATGGGCGCGGACTTGTGGGCCGCCAGCTCAAAGGGATAGTTGAAGGGGACGATGGTGGCAAAGACGCCCAGGGGCTCGTGAATGGTGAAGGCCACATCCCCCTGGCTGCGGGCTTCGGCGTTGTAGGGCAGCGTCTTGCCGTAGAAGGTGTAGGCCGCGGCGCAGTAGATCCGGTAAATGGCGGCGTTGGCGGCCACCTCGGTGCGCGCCTGCTGAAGGGGCTTCCCGCCCTCCTCACACATGACCCGGGCAATCTCCTCCGTGTGCTCCAGGATGATGCGGCAGTAGTTTTCCAGGATGTTGAGCCGTTCGTGGAGAGGAACCGCGTTCCACTCCTTCTGCCCCTCCACGGCAAGAGCAATAGCCCGGTCCAGGTCCTCCGGGGTGGCCTCGGGCACCGTGTCCACCACCTGACCGGTGGCGGGATTCACAACGGGGCTGATGCCGCCGTCAGAGGCGTCCACAAAACGTCCGCCGATGATCATTTTCATGGGTTGATCTCCTCCTTCAGTCAAAAATGCTCAGAGTAAATGCTATGTTTATTTTTCAGTATACCCCATCCCCGGCAGCCGTGCAAGCGTGAGAGGGGAGAAGAAACGGAGGAAACAGCGAAAGCGGCAGGAAGCCCCTGCCGCTTTCATAAATGTGAAAAGGAGAAAATGAAAGGAAAATCACTTGACACTTTTAGTATAGGGGGAAATTATTACGGAGACAACCATAAAATATTTCAACGCAGTTTAAATTTACGGACACATTCCTTGCTGCCCGGGCGGGTGCGAGAAGTGGCCCCGGACGGGAAATGTCCGTATGTTGCCCCATTTCCGTTCACCCAAATCAAATTTTGTGTGCTATGATACTGTTATATAAAACGGATCACGGCGGCAGACTACCGACATGAAATGGAGGAAGAAACATGACAGATACAACCCTGTATTGCGGCGCGGCCAAGCGCTGTATCACCCCGCCGAAAGAACTGATGGGGAATCTTCGCGGCCTCATGAACATGCGTTATGTGGCTGTGGAGGATGATCTCTATGTACGGGCCCTGGCGCTCAGGAGCGGGGAGGACACAGCCCTCTTCGTGGGCTTTGACCTGGACAAGGCGCCCTATCCTCAGGAGAGCATTGATTACTTCCATAAGACCTATGGGATTCAACCGGAGAACATCACCTATTACGGCATCCATACCCATTCCGCGCCCGCTACGGGTCTTCGGCCCAAGGAGGCCTTCAACGATCCCCGCCGCCGGGGGGAGGAGGTGGCCAAAGCCACCGAGGCCTATGAGAACTACCTGCTGCCCCTCTGTTATGAGGCGGTGGCGGAGGCCATGGCTTCTCTGCGCCCCGCCCGCCTCAGCTTCGCCAGTGAGGAATGCGCCGTAAATATGAACCGCAATCTTCACAATTTCCGCATCCGGGAGGATGGCTCCGTAGAGGAGTTCGCCGGCGGTATGAGCGTCCTGGGCCCCGCGGATCACAATGTCTATGTGCTGCGCCTTACGGATCCGGAGGGAAAACCGCTGGCCTTCCTCATCAACTACGCTGTCCACAACACCCTCATGTTCCAGAACGACTATGACGGCAAGGGCGGCAGCGCCATCAGCAGCGACATGGGCGGCAACGTCAGCGCCCTTGTGGAGAAGTATAACCCCGGCGCCGTGGCCCTGTGGTGCTCCGGCGCGGCGGGAGACGTGGGCCCGATGAACTTTTCACGCCCCGGACGCCCCGGTGGTCCGGGTGAAGCCACCAAGGGGAACCCCGCCTATCTCCGGAAAAAAGAGGCCATGAAGCAGGCCACGGTGCTGAATTATGCCGCCGTGGTGCGGGCGGTAGAGAAAATGGATGTGGGGACCGATTCCGCGGAGATCCGCGGTAAGGTGCGTTTCGTGGAGGTGCCCGCCCGGAAGCTTATCCGCCAGGGAGAGGGTCCCGGCGCCAGGGTCATCATCGACAACGAGGCGGAGGTCCCGCCCTATCGGATCCGTCTCCACCTTTTGCGGATCGGCAAGGTGGCCTACTGCGGCATCGGCGGCGAGCTTTATACCACCCATGCCCAGGCCATTCAGGAGGCGCTGCCCCTGAAAAACGTGGTCATCATCAACCACGACGCCAGCATGATCGACGACGCCAATTACATCCCGGATGATGAGAATATCCGCATCTCGGATAACGGCGTTCCGGGCAGCCGCGCCTGGGCCTATAAGCCGGGCTATGTCCGCCCCGCTCTCACCGCCGCGGCGGCAGAGATGATGGACGAAATGCTGTAAGGGCTTCATAAGGATAGAATCGCAGCCGCCGGGAGGGGATTTTCCCCTCCCGGCTTATCACTCTCTTCAAAGATCCCTTGCGCCCAGGGAAGGTTTTTGCTATACTGTCCCTTGGTTTTTCCCATTTTCAGGCGATGCGCCGGAAAGCAGGTAATCTATGGCAAAGCTCTACTTCCGCTACGGAGCCATGGGCTCCTCCAAAACCGCCAACGCCATCATGGTTCGGTATAATTATGAGGAGCGGGGCCAGCGCGCCCTTTTGGTGAAGCCGCAGATGGATACCAGAGACGGCGACCGGGTGGTGATGAGCCGTTCCGGCCTCCGCGCTCCCTGCCTCTATGTGGAGGAACTGACCCTGGAGAAGGCCGGGGAATACGACTGCGTGATCGTGGATGAGGCCCAGTTTTTGACAAAAAAGCAGGTGGAGCTGCTGGCTGCCATTGCGGATGAGAAGGATGTCCCCGTCATCGCCTACGGCTTGCGGGCGGATTTCCGGGGCAACCCGTTTGAAGGGAGCCATTGGCTGCTGGCCTGGGCTGACAGCATCGAGGAGATCAAGACCGTCTGCTGGTGCGGGCGGAAGGCCACCTATAATGCCAGGATCCTGAATGGCAGGGTGGTGAAGGAGGGTGAGCAGATCCTGCTTGGCGGCAATGAGAGCTATACCGCCCTCTGCAGAAAGCACTGGGCCCAGGGAAAGCTGGGCTGAAACGAATAACAGCAACCCGGGGCGCAGAAATGCGCCCCGGGTTGCTGTATGAGAGGGCCTTTATCCTCTTACTTCGTTCGCAAAACGCAGCTGGTCTGCGCCCCCAGGACCAGGGTGCCGTCCTTCAGTTCGGCCCCCGATGCGCCGATCGCGGCGGCAAGCTCGGTGAAGGGGAGCTCTGAAAGCTTTCCGAGCTCAATGGTGACCTCCTCGGTGGTGGGATTGTGCAGGACGAGTACGCTGCTCCCCTCATAGGTGCTGATGAAGCCGCCCCACTTTTGCCCCCGATTGGGAAGGGCCTCGTAGTCGCCCCTGGCGATCTCCGGATTGGCCTTGCGGATCATGAGAAGGCGCTTATAGTGGCTGAGAAGACTGTCCCCGTCGCCCAGCTGCTCCGCCACCGTCCCGTTCAGCTGGTTGGAGCTCTTGTAGCTGGAGCCGGTGGGATCCTTGACCGTATCCCCATCCCCCCAGAGCATGGCGAGGCGGCGGTTGGCGTCGGTGTTTGCCCCGCCCCGGGAGCCCTTCAGTCCGATCTCCTCCCCGTAGTAGAGGAAGGGGGAGCCTGGACCGAGAAGATAGAGGTTTGCGGCCATCTGCATCTGCCCCTCATTTACGCTGAGATAGCCCGCGGCCCGGTCCGTGTCGTGGTTGGCGATGAAGGGGAGATACATGGCGTCCTCCCGCAGTGCCGTTATCTGGTTGACATAACTATCAACATAGGCGGTGTAGTTGCTTACATTGCCCTTCTTGGCGGTTTCGGCAATGAGACCGGTCTGACTCACTGTGAAGTCGAAGCAGTTCAGGGCGGGGTAGTAGAGATCGGTGATGGCGTCGGCATCCCAGACCTCCGCCACGGTGTAGATGTCGGGGTCGATGCTCTTCAGCTCCCGGATATACCACTCCCAGAAGGCTTCGCTGCGGGTATTGTCCCCAAAGTAGATGTATTTTGCCGCGTCAAAGCGGAAGCCGTCCACCCCCAGGTCCAGATAGGTTTTCGCCACCTCCAGCACGGCGTCCCGTACCGCGTCGCTGTCAAAATTCAGCTCCGGCATATCCCCGGAGAAATTGCACTCATAATAGTCCTCGGTGCCGGAGAGGGGGGCGAAGGTCCGTCCGGCGGGGACAGGCTCGCCCTTTGTGTAGTAGCTGTAAAAGCTGTAATAGGGGTCCTGGGTGTTGCCCCGGCGGTGGGCCTCGGTAAAGAGGCCGAACCAGTGATTCAGGCGCCCGGTGTGGTTGATGGGCAGGTCGAGGATGAGCTTCACGCCCCGCTCATGGCAGAGATCGATGAGCTCCTCCAGATCCTCCATGGTGCCGAAGTCCGGATCAATGGTGTAATAGTCGTTGACGTCGTATTTGTGGTAGGAGGAGGACTTGAAGATGGGGGTCAGCCAGATCCCCTCGATCCCCAGACTGAGGCCGGAGGCAGGATCCCCGTCATTCAGATAATCCATCCGGTTGATGACGCCCCGGAGGTCCCCGGTGCCGTCCCCATCGGAGTCGGAGAAGGAGCCCACGAAGATCTCATAAAAGACCCGGGCGTTGTCCGGGCTCTCCCTGGCGTCATAGCCCTCGTCCAGAATCGCTTCGCCGTTTTTGCTGAGAGCATACTTGCCACTGGCGTCCTTTTTTCCGCAGCCGGGAAGGAGCAGAAGGGGTAGAAGCAGCAGCAATGAAAGGATCCGTTGCGTCGATTTTGCCATGGTTTTTTCCTCCATCCGTGAAATCTGGCCTCCGTCATCATACTAATCATTCCGGGAGGGAATGTCAAGGTGGGGAATATCCGGAGATGTCCTTGCCAAGGTATGAATCCGTGCTATAATCGGGGTATGAGACGAATTGAGCTTTATACCGCAGAGGAGCTTGCCCTCCTTCGGCGGAAAAATCAACGGAATACGCTGCTGCTGGCGGGCTTCTGCCTGGCGGTGCTGCTGGGCTGCGTCCTTCTGGCGGCCACCGCCGGGACGCTGAACGCCCCCCAAAGGGAGGGGGAGACCATTCTGCTCTCCTCGGCGGGTGGCATTGCGGCCATTGCCTTTTATACCTTCGCAGTTTCCGAGGGCAGGCGGGCGGAGGAGCATACGCGCCACATGCTGGAGGGGGAGCGGACGCGCTGCCGGGGGCAAATCAGCCTCACCGGGGAGCGGGTCGCAGTCCCCGGCAGCATCCGTCTTTACCGGCTGCTTCTGGAAGAGGAGGGGGGCAAAAAACGCCGCGTGAACCTCTATGAGAAAAAACGGAAGGCCCTCCCGGAAGAGACCGGACCCATGACAATGGAGTTGGTGGGCAGTTATCTGGCCGCTTTGGAGGTGGAGGAATGAACGTTTTAAGACGGATCCTCCGCCAGCTGCCCCTGTACCTCGCCTGGATCGTCCTCTCCGCCATTTTCTGGAGCTGGATCTTCACCCTGGTGACCGATACACGCCCGGAAAACAAGGTGACCCTGCTCGTCTCCGCCCCGGCGCTGGAGGACCGTCCGCTGGCGGCGGCTCTGGAGGAGGAGAAGCCGGAGGGGATCCGGATGATCAAGGTTCATCCCTTCTCCTACGCGGTTTTCGATGAGGGCAGCTTTCTGAACGCGGACCTTTACGTGGTCCCGGAATCTAAGGCGGCGGAGTTCCTGGATGCCTTCGTTCCTGTTGATCCCCCTCCCGGGGCGGCGGTCTACGCCGTGGAGGGGGTGCCCTACGGGATCAGGATCTACACTGCCGCAGCCGGGGAGGGGGCGGCTATGGACTATATCCAATATGTGCCGGCGGGCGGGATCGGAGAGGATTATTACCTTTTCCTGGGGGCAAATTCCCTCCATGCCGGCAAAAAGGATTTCGCCGCGCTCATGGTGGCGGAGAAGCTCTTGCGATTGGAGTGAGGATATGAGACGGATGATTTGGATTGTCATGTTGGTGTCGGCCTCTCTGCTGCTCCTTGCCTGCGGGACGGGCGGCAAGGTGGCGAAGGAGAGGATTGAAGGCTCCTCCCTCTATGTAAAAAAGGTGGAGGACCTGAAGGAGGACTTTCTTTTGGGCATGGACGTTTCCTCTGTGCTGGCGGAGGAGAGAAGCGGCGTCCGCTACTATGATTTTCAGGGTCAGGAGCGGGATCTCTTTACGATCCTTGCCCAAAACGGGGTGAATACCATCCGCGTCCGGGTTTGGAACGACCCCTACGACGAAAGCGGCAAGGGCTACGGCGGCGGCAACAATGACATCGACGCCGCGGTTGAGATCGGCAAACGGGCAGCGGCGGCGGGCATGGGGCTCATCGTGGATTTCCACTACTCCGATTTCTGGGCCGACCCCTCCAAGCAGATGGTGCCCAAGGCCTGGAAGGATATGGAGATCGAGGAAAAGACGGAGGCCCTCTATGAATACACCCGGGACAGCCTGAAGAAGCTGAAAAAGACCGGCGTAAAGGTGACCATGGTCCAGGTGGGCAATGAGACCAACCAGTTTTTGTGCGGGGAAAAGACCTGGTTCAACATCCAGTACCTTTTGAACGCGGGGGCAAAAGCCGTGCGGGAAGTGTACCCCAAGGCCCTGGTGGCGGTACACTTTGCCAATCCTGAGAGAGAAGGCGCCTATCTGGATTACGCCTGGCATTTGGATTATTACAGCGTAGACTACGACGTCTTTGCCTCCTCCTACTACCCTTACTGGCACGGCACGCTGGAAAACCTGTCCGATACCTTATCGGAGATTGCGGAGACCTATAACAAAAAGGTGATGGTGATGGAGACCTCCTGGGCTTATACGCCGGAGGACAGCGATTTCAGCGGCAACACCATCGGCGAGGGCAGCGCCGTCACCAAAAACTACCCCTATACGGTCCAGGGCCAGGCCAACTGTGTCCGGGATGTGATCGACGCTGTGGCCCATACCACAGGCGGCGTCGGCGTCTGCTACTGGGAGGGGGCCTGGATCTCCGTGGGAACGGAAAGCTGGGAAGCAAACCACGAGAAGTGGGAGAGGGACGGCTCCGGCTGGGCCAGCAGCTACGCCGCCTCCTACGACCCCAACGACGCCGGGAAGTATTACGGCGGCTCCGCCGTGGACAACCAGGCTTTCTTCGATCCGGAGGGCCACCCCCTGGAGTCGCTGCGGGTTTTCAACCTGGTACGCTACGGAAACGATGTGGAGCCCAGGCCTGACGCCATCGGGGATACCCGCCTTGTGGTGGACTTGAACGGCGTCATTGAGCTTCCGGAAACGGCGGACGCGGTGATGACGGACAACAGCCGGGAGGCGGTGCCTGTCACCTGGCAGCTCACGGAGGCGGAAAAACAGAAGATGTACGAAGGCGGTCCGGCGGCCTATACCGTCATCGGCAGGGCGGGAGACCTGGAAGCGAAGGCGTACATCTCCATGGTGGAGTACAATTTCCTTCAGAACGACAGCTTTGAGACCCTGGATCTCACGGGCTGGACGGTGACGGATCTGGGAGGAGCGGATGAGCTCTATGTGGAGGAGAAGGCGACGGATTCCCTCACCGGCGTGGGCCATATGCACTTCTGGAGCGCCAAAGCGAACTCGGTGGAGTTTACCCTGGAGCAGGAGCTGCGGGATCTCCGACCCGGCGCCTATCAATATGCCATCTCCATCATGGGCGGCGACGCCGGGGAGCAGGAAATCTATGCCTATGTCAAGCTGAATGGGGAGATCGCGGCCACGGCGCCCATGCACATCACCTCCTACGGAAGCTGGGATACCGGCCGGATCCCGGATATTTCCCTCGGAGAGGGGGACGTCCTTGTCGTCGGCATCTATGTAAAGTGTCAGGGTGAGGGCAGCGGCGCCTGGGGAAAGATCGACGACGCCATGCTGAACTCCCAGGGCTGATGGGCTGCAGGGGATCTTTTTTAAAACCGCTTCTTTGCTTCGTTTAGCTAAACCAGCGAAGAATAATTTTGTAAAATATTTTTAATAAAGATGTAGACAATGCCACAAAAACGCGCTATAATGGCTCCGTCCTTGGGTAAAGTGACTGCAAAGCAGTACAGGGATTCCTGCATTTACCAGCCGTTCCCTGTGAGAAAACATAAGTCACTTTCCCGGGGAGAAGATCATTTTTACATCATTAGGAGGAAGTAAAATGAAAAGAGTCATTACGTTGCTTCTTGCTCTCATGATGGTCTTTGCTCTCGCCGCCTGCGGCGGGAAGGCCAACAATGGGGGAAGCGGCAAGAGTGAGCTGGCCGGTACTTATGACATCACCGTCTGGTGCCCGGACAACGAGGTCGAGCTCCGCAAAGAGATGATTGAGGAGTTCAACAAGTCCAATACCGACGGCATCACCTTCAATGCTACGGTTGAGAACGTGGGTGAGGGCGACGCCGCTACCCAGATGATCACCGACGTGGAGGCCGGCGCGGACCTCTACAACTTCGCCTCCGATCAGTTTGCCCGTCTGGTGCAGGCCAATGCCCTGGCCAAGCTGGGCACCCAGGCCGCGGAGACCGTCAAGAGCGGCAATGGTGAGGCTGCTGTGGCCGCCGTCACCATCGGCGGTGAGATGTATGCCTATCCTCTGACCGATAACGGCTTCTTCATGTACTATGACAAGTCCGTCATCCCCGAGGATGCCGTAGGCAGCATGGACAAGATCATTGAGGCCTGTGAGAAGGCCCAGAAGTACCTGGCCTTTAACGCGGGCGACGGCTGGTATCTCTCCTCTTATTTCTTTGGCGCGGGCTGCGTCTCCCAGTGGTCCACCGACAAGGACGGCCATTGGAACATCAATGACGACTTCAACAGCGATAAGGGCCTCATCGCCATGAAGGGCCTGAATAAGCTGCAGTCCTCCCCTTATTTCCTGTCCAAGAGCGGCGCTGCCGAGTTTGACGCCGGCGCTGCCGTGGTTATGAGCGGCCTCTGGGATTACAGCGCAGCCAAGGATATCCTGGGCGATAACCTGGGCGCGGCCCCTCTGCCCTCCTTCACTGTGGATGGTCAGGATTACACCCTGAAGCCCTTCATGGGCTATAAGTTCATCGGCGTCAAGACCCAGACCGACGCCACCAAGGCTGCCGCCCTCCATAAGCTGGCTCAGTACCTGACCTCTGAGGAGGCGCAGATGAAGCGCTTTGAGACCCTTGGCTGGGCTCCCGTCAATGTGAACGCCGCCGCCTCCGACGCCGTCAAGGCGAACCCCGTGGTGGCTGCGGATATGGAGCAGCAGAAGAACTGCACCGCCCAGGGACAGGTCAACGACGGCTGGTGGAACCTGGCGGCTGCCCTAGGCGCCACCGCCAAGGAGACCGACGATGAGGAGACCCTGAAGGCTGCTCTCGCCACCTATGAGGAGGGCCTGGAGAAGCTGAAGAATCTGCGGGAAGGCCTGCTGTTCGTGGGCGCCTGGAATGGCTGGAACAATGCGGATGACGCCGATACCTACGTCTTCACCGGCGACGGCGATGAGAAGACCCTGACCATCGACGTTCCCGAGAGCGATTACATGGGCGGCCGCATCGTCAACATCGGCAGCTGGGAGAGCGACAAGGGCTTTGCTCAGGTCACCACCGGCGCCGACCTCATCAAGGATCTGGGCGCTGACAACCCGGATAACAACATTGTCTTTGCGGAGGCTGGCACCTACACGGTGACCATCAACACCGCCAGCAATGAGATCACCATTGTCAAGGGCTGATCCAATCGAATATCCATCCATAGTTAAAGTGGCGTCCGCTTTGACTGAACCTGCATGACAGATTTGGGTGGAGCCATGGTCAAATGGCTCCACCCAAGTTTTATAAAAAGGGGCAATGAAATGAAAAAATACAGCGATATGGAATTTCTGAGGCTGTCAAAGGGTCAGAAATTCCTGTATAAGCTCCTGCGCTTCTTCGCCTCGATCCCCGGCGCCATCGGCAGTCTGTTCCTTGCCATCGGACGGTTTTTCAAGGATCTGGGTCTGCGGATCGGGCAGGAGTTTCGTGAGATTGTCACCACCTTTACCGGCGGCGACTGGAAGACCAAGACCTCCTATTTTGTTATGGGGTTCGGCTCCATCGCCCGGGGCCAGGTGCTGCGGGGCGTTTTGTTTTTGGTTTTTGAGATCGTCTTCATCTTCTATATGGTGGTGGCCGGCGGCCATTGGATGTCCATGCTGCCCTCCCTCGGCAAGGTGGGCCCCCACGAGGAATACAGCCAGGTGCTGGACGCCTATACCACGGTCTACGGGGACAACTCCTTCAAGATCCTGCTCTACGGCGTGCTGACGGTCTTCTTTATTGTGGCTTTCCTCTATACCTGGCGGCTGAACGTCAAGCAGAACCGGATCAGTGAGGACCTGATCCGCTCCGGCCACCGGCTGAAATCCGGGAAAGACGATCTGCGTTCTTTGGTGGATGAACAGTTCTATAAGACCCTGCTGGCCCTCCCCCTGATGGGGATCCTGATTTTCACCGTCATGCCCATTATCTTCATGATCCTGGTGGCCTTCACCAACTATGACGGCACCCATGACGGCTACAACAACGCTCTCTTCGGCTGGGCCGGCCTGAAGAACTTCAACACCATGCTCTCCTGGTCCGGCGGCGGCAATGTCTATTCCGCCACCTTCGGCGAGGTGCTGACCTGGACCCTGATCTGGGCGTTCTTCGCCACCTTTACCAATTACTTCCTGGGCGTCTTCGTCGCCATGATGATCAATAAAAAGGGCATCCGGCTGAAAAAGGTCTGGCGGACCATCCTGGTCATGACCATCGCCATTCCCCAGTTCATCTCTCTCTTGTATGTCTCCAAGATGTTCGCCAAAAACGGCATCGTCAACGGGCTGCTGCTGGATCTTGGCTGGATCAATCAGGCCATCGATTTCTGGGGCAGCACTGCCCACAATGCCTTGCTTCCGCGGGTCATGGTGATCGTCATCAACATCTGGATCGGCATCCCCTATCTCATGCTGATCGCCACCGGTATTCTGATGAACATTCCCGCGGACCTCTACGAGAGCGCCCGCATCGACGGGGCGAACCCCTGGCAGCAGTTTACCAAGATCACGCTGCCCTATATGCTGTTCATCACGGGACCGTATCTCTTGACCAGCTTTACCAGCAATATGAACAATTTCAACGTGATCTACCTGCTGACGGGCGGCGCGCCGATCAACGCGTCCGCTTCCTCCGCGGCGGGCAGCGTGGGCTATACGGACCTGCTCATCACCTGGCTTTTCAAGATCACCACCGGCGCCGGCGCCCAGTATTACATGGCCTCCGTCATCGGCATCCTGGTCTTCGTGGTGGTGGCGGTGATCTCGCTGGTGGTCTACAATGTCCTGCCCTCCATCAAGAATGAGGAGGATTTCCAGTGATGAACGAACTGCGTGAAAAACGGGGCATGGGCCTGAAGGCCAGTCGGACCATCTCCAATACCATCATCTATATTCTGCTCGTTCTCATGAGCATCATCTGGCTGATCCCCTTTGTCTGCATCGTCCTCCAGTCCTTCCGGGTGGAATCCACCTGGCAGGTGGGCTATGTTGTCCCGAAGCAGTGGGGCGTCGACAATTACATTGCCCTCTGGAACAGCGATTTCAAGACCTGGTATCTCAATACCTTTATTATCGCCCTGGTGGTATCCGCGCTGCAGACCGTTATCGTCCTCTGTATGAGCTATACGCTGTCCCGCTTCCGCTTCAAGATTCGGGATGGGCTGATGCGTTTCATGCTGATCCTGGGCATGTTCCCCGGCATGCTTTCCATGATCATCCTGTACCGGGTGCTGAAGGATCTGGGCCTCACCCAGGCCAACGCGGTCCCCGGCCTCATCCTGGTATATGTGGCTTCCTCCGGTATGGGCTACTACGTCTCCAAGGGCTTTTTCGATACCATCCCCAAGAGCCTGGATGAGGCGGCCCGGGTGGATGGAGCCACCAGGGCCCAGGTGCTTACCAAGATCATCCTTCCGCTGGCAAAGCCCATCGTCATCTATACCATCCTGACCGCGTTTATGGGCCCCTGGGGCGACTTCGTGTTTGCCAAGTACGTCTCCTTCGGTACCTCCTCGGGCATGAATGTGGCCGTCGGTATGTGGAACTGGCTGACGCCGGACATGATCAATCAGCGTTATACCATGTTCTGCGCAGGCGGCGTGATCGATGCTCTGCCTGTCGCCATCCTCTTCATGTGCCTGCAAAAGTACTATGTCGAGGGCGTCACCGGCGGCGCTGTCAAGGGTTAAAGAGAGAAAGGAGCGAAAACGCAATGGCAAGCGTGAAACTGACCAAGGTCAAAAAAATCTATGATAACAAGGTCGTTGCCGTCCACGACTTCGATCTGGAGATCCAGGATAAGGAATTTGTGGTTTTCGTCGGCCCCTCCGGCTGCGGAAAGTCCACGACGCTGCGGATGATCGCGGGCCTGGAGGACATCAGCGAGGGCACCATTGAAATCGACGGCGAGGTGGTCAATGACCTGCAGCCCAAGGATCGGGGCATTGCCATGGTCTTCCAGAACTATGCCCTCTATCCCCACATGACGGTGTATGACAACATCGCCTTCTCCCTCCGCCTCCAGAAGGTGCCGGAGGATGAGATCTATGAGAAGGTCACCGCCGCTGCCGAGGTGCTGGGCATCACCGAGTATCTGATGCGCAAGCCCAGGGCCCTCTCCGGCGGCCAGCGCCAGCGCGTGGCCATCGGCCGCGCCATGGTGCGCAACTCCAAGGTCTTCCTGATGGA
>CAMNAO010000042.1 GCA_946531435.1 uncultured Clostridia bacterium | reverse complement strand
GCAATGTGATCTCCCAGACTCCCGAGGCGGGCAGCTCCTCCTCTTATAACAGCGATACCGTGATCACGCTGATCGTGAGCACGGGCTCCGGCAGCGGCGTCCCGGACACCTCCTACTACGATCCCGACAGCGAGATCTACGATTGATCCGGACGTCCTATGGAACACTATAACGGAACGATTATACATGCGCTCAGCGGCTTTTACTATGTGGAAGCCGCTGGCGTTGTTTTTGAATGTAAGGCAAAGGGCGCTTTCCGCAGCAAAAAGATCACCCCGTTGGTGGGGGACGCGGTGAAAATCGAGGCCGACGGCGCCAAGGGCGTGATCCCCGGGGTGCGGGAGCGGAAAAACTTCCTCCGCCGCCCGCCGGTGGCCAACATTGACCAGCTCGTCATCATCATCGCCGCCGTTACCCCGGTGGCGGAGCCCTATCTTATCGATAAGATGGTTTCCTTTGCCGCCGCCAACGGGATCGAGCCTGTGATCTGTCTCAACAAGGCGGACCTGGGCCGGGACCCCAAGCTCATGGAGATCTATCATGAGGCGGGGTACCGGGTGGCGGTCCTCTCTGCTGAAACGGGGGAGGGCCTGGAGGAGATCCGGGAGCTTTTGAAGGGGAAGGTCTCCGCCTTTGCCGGCAACAGCGGTGTGGGAAAATCCAGCATCATCAACCGGCTGCTGCCGGAGCTGCAGCTGCCCACGGGTGAGGTCAGCGAAAAGCTGGGCCGCGGCCGTCATACGACCCGCCATGTGGAGCTTTTCGAGCTGCCCCAGGGCGGACGCATTGCGGATACGCCGGGCTTCTCCTTTTTTGATCCGGAGTCCCTGGAGCTGCCGGAGCCGGAACGGCTCTGGGAATCCTTCCGGGAGTTTGGACCCTATGCAGGCGCCTGCCGCTATCCCGACTGCTCCCATACCAGGGAAAAGGGCTGCGGCGTTCTGGAAGCGGTGAAGGCGGGGAAGATCTCCGCCCAGCGCCATCGCAGTTACTGCCGCCTCTATGAGGAGGCAAAGAAAATGCCCGCCTGGCAGCGCAGGCAGCTGGCAGAGGGAAAATAAGCATACATAGGAAAACGCAGGGGAGGGGCTTGCCCCTCCCGTCGTGTCATGAGGGAGTTTTATCGGCCTTAGAGAGAAGGGAGATCCTATGGCAGCAAAGCCCATAGAGGTGGAGCGGATCGAGGCGGCGCACCCCGATTGTGTGACCTACGCCTACCGCCAGGGCCCGCGGCAGGGGCGGGTCTATATTTTTAAGGGGAAATATCGGGATTTCCTGGCCGACCCAAACAATCGGCCGCCGGATTTCCGGCCTGGGGCGGATCTCCTGGTCAGCGACGTCAGCCATGAGAAGAATCCGGACTTTCTTGCCTTTCAGGCCCACCAGGTGGGCTGGGGCAGGTACCGGGCTGTAATCCAGTGCCTCATGCGCTATGATGAGGAGCTGGGGACGCCCCTGGATCGATCTGCGGCGTCCATGCTGACAGAGTGGCGCTGTCATACGCTGTTCTCCCTCTTTGCCAGGGAGGCTCAGGATGTGGATTTTGATAACTTGGAAGAGGGGAAGGGCCTGCTCTATTTTATCAGAAAGGCGGCGCGGCGGGGCTTTGCCGCCATCCGCAGGCGTCTGAAAAGATAATCTAAATGCTGTAATGCGTTGCAAAAATGGAGTAAACAATCGTAGGGGAGGGGCTTGCCCCTCCCGGAGGGAAAGACTGCGATATGCAGATACTCCCACCGAATTCGCAAGATAACGCGAATTCGATGGGAGTGTTTTTGTATAGAGGGCCTGTACAACAGGCAGGCATGCCCTCTTTCTATTACGCCCTGTGATCTCCTGTTCTTCCTGACTGATACGAAGGGTTACTGCTTCTCGCCGCCCTCTGTGGGCTCCGTAAAGAATTCGCTGAGGGTGATCCCCAGGGCGCCGCAGACCCGCTCGATGGTGGCAACGGTCAGTTGTCCGGCCCGGCGCTTGCTGTTGGAAAAGGTGGAGTAAGCCACATCGCTCATCTGGCTGAGCTGAAAGAGGGAGAGGTCCCGCTCCGCCAGAAGCTCCTCCACCCGTGCAATGGTATCCATATCTTCCTCCTTGGTTCCGTGTCCGTCAGTTCAGTACCCGTCCGGCCACCCGGAACTCCAGCTCCGGGGAGACGGGAATGGGGGCGTAGGCCCGATTGAAGGAGATGAGCAGGGGACGGGGTTGCCCCTCGCCCTTCTGCCGCTCCTCGCCGTATTGTTTCATATAGCCGCTGCCGTCGTAGAGAAAAATCCCCACTTCACCGGGGCGCACCGTCTCACACTGCTGCACCCAGACCAGCTGCCCGTCATGGTATCGGGGCTCCATACTGTCTCCCCGAACGAAAAGGGCAAAATTCGCCCCCTGGGGAACCTCCTCTTCGGGGAAGCTCCGCATCTCAAAATTCCCCTCATCCAGAAAGGCGCCGGTACCGGCGGAGACGGGGAGCAGGCTCACCGGCATGGAGAGGTAGGTGATGGCCGCCATGGGCCTGGGCGGTGTATAGCGGCCGGAGGCAATGAGATCTCTGCGATATTCCTCCAGCTTCTCCATCCCCCGGCGGTCCAGCTCCGGCTCACTGCCGCCCAGCTGGGCCATCAGGTCACGGATCCCCAGGGCCTGGCACACGGCCAGAAGCTGATAAGCGTTGGGAATGTACTCTCCCTTTTCCCACTTGTTGACGCTGGCCCGGTTGGTCTTCAGCCCGGCATGCTCCAGCGCCTCGCAGAGCTGGGCGAGGGTGAGCCCCCGGTCCCGCCGGGCCTGGGCAAGGGCGGCGCCGATCCGGTTTTCCCGCTGGGCCTCCGCGGCGTCAAAACGCCAAGCTCTCTCTGCCATGGCGGATCCTCCGTTTCTTGTTTCTTATAAGATATTATACCCCTCGGGAACACAATTGTCAACTAAAAATTTCTTTTATAGATACAACTGCGACATTGAATTTTCTGAAAAAGAATATTATACTGTGGTCAAAGAGGGGGGGAGCAGAGATGCAGGAGGAGCCGAAAAAGGTCTTTGTGGATGTTCTGGTGGAGCATACCCGTGGGGGGCGCAGGATCCCCCGACTGGTGACCTTTGAAAACGGAAGGAATTTTCCCATCGACCGGGTGCTGTCGGCCCATCGGGCAAAGAACTGCTTCCCCGGTGAAGCGGGGATCTGCTACAGCGTGAGGATCGGCCGCCGGGAGACGTTTCTGTATGAGGAAGGGGAGCGTTGGTTTGTCATTTTGAAAACCGGCGCCGAGGAAAGGGAAGGAGAGCGAGCATGATGACGGAAGAGAGATTACAGTATAAGGGCGCCTGGCTGCGGCCCACCCATCGGATCGTGCGGATCGAGCGGACCGATGCGGGGGTCGGAGACCGCCTGCACCGGTCCATGGAGGGGGCCCGCTGCCTGGTGCCGGACCCCATGGAGGGGGAGCGGGCCCTCCTTTTGACGGAGGAGCGGGAAAAGCCCGGCAGACTGCAGGGCGTCTATACCTCCCAGGTGCTCCATGTGAAGCGGGACCACGGCGGCCTTACCATCCAAACCCGCAACAGCGTCTATTACCTGGAGCGGCTGAATCGGGGATTCTTCAGCTGACAGCCGGGGCGGAGCCGCGGTTTTTCCTCCCCTTTTCACAAAGAGATCGCCGCATTTAACCTTCATCACGCAAGAAAAACAGGACCCGGGAAGGACCGCTTTCAAAGCGGCCCCGCCGGGTCCTGCAGCTTATATGAGATAATGAAGATCCTGCGTGTCTTACCCCAGGTTGTTATAGACGCTCTCTCCCTGGGGGACGGAGTGGGTGAGCCAGACGTTGCCGCCGATGACGCAGTTGTCGCCCACCACGGTGCTGCCGCCCAGAACGGTGGCGCCGGCATAGATGACCACGTTGTTGCCGATATCCGGGTGTCGTTTGACGCCCTTGACGGGATTGCCGTCCTCATCCAGCTCAAAGCTTTTCGCGCCCAGGGTGACGCCCTGGTAGAGCTTTACATGGTGGCCGATGGTGCAGGTCTCGCCGATGACGACGCCGGTGCCGTGGTCGATGAAGAAGTACGGGCCGATGGTGGCGCCGGGGTGGATGTCGATCCCGGTGCTCCGGTGGGCAAACTCCGTCATGATCCGGGGGATGAGGGGCACCTCCAGCTCATAGAGCCGGTGGGCCAGGCGGAAGATGCTGACGGCCTCAAAGGAGGGGTAGGCTACCAGGATCTCCGTATCGCTGACGGCGGCGGGATCCCCCAGGTAGGCGGCATGGACGTCGGTCCGCAGGGTCGCCAGGATTCCGGGCAGACTCTCCAGGAAGCCGTTGATGATCTCGTCATGATCTCTCCCCTCCGGGAGGACGGTCTTCAAAAGCCCCCGCAGGGTTTCGGCCCCCTCCCACAGCAGAAGGGAGAGCCCCTCGGAGGTGGAGCGGGAGCCCCGGCTGCGGTTCTGAAACACGGTGGGGAACAGTGCGCTGCGAATAAGGTCAATAAACTCCAGAGTGTCCGCCTTGAGCCGGGGAGTGACGCAGACGTCCTCGCCGGAGCCGGAGAACATCTCAAGCAGCTTTGCCGCGGTCTCGTTGATGGTGGTTTCGGTGCGAATACGATCCATAGCTTGCTCCTGTGACTGAGAGGAATCAAAGTCGTTATACGGGATTTGATAGCTATTATAGCAGAGAAGGCCTGTGAAAGCAATTGGGCAGTTGGGAAATCCCTTGTTCAACTGAAAAATTAGACATTCCGGTTGTAAAACTTCAGTCCCTGCGTTACAATGGAAAAGACGAGGGGGGATTCCATGGACAGCATTGTAGACCTCTGCAAAAAGAAAAGAGGGAACCCTGGACCGCCGGAACCTGTTTCCGGCTTGGAGTTCCGCTTTTTCGATCCGGCAGCGGACGGAGCCCTGTATAATGCCTGGCGGCGGGATGCCTGGCGCTGTGCCCACGGAACGGAGGATGGCTATGAGGATGTCTATCTGGCCTATGCCGCCGTCCGCTCCCGCCACGATCCGGAGGCGGTGCTGATTGCCCTCAAAGAAGGGGAGCCCTGCGGAATCCTGGAACTGGATATGCGCCGCGGCGTGTTTCACGGCGCCGGCTGGATCAGCTTTTTTTACCTTGCGGAGAAAGCCCGCGGACAGGGCCTCGGCCGTGCGCTGATGGAAAAGGCGGAGGCGGTCTACCGGGAGCGGGGGCGAAAAAAGCTCTCCCTGACAGTGGCGGAGGACAACCGACGCGCGCTGGGCTTCTATCTGCATCTTGGCTTTCATAAGGTCAGCCGGCAGATGGGCGCTCTCACATGGCTATATGAGATGGAGCGGCCGATCCCGTAAGGGTCGGCTGCTCTTAAATCATTTTATGCGTTCCATTATTGACTGTGAAATGGGATTGATTTAAAATAAGAGTATATTGGATAAGAATGTGGAGGGATCCCGGATGTATTATGTCGGAATTGATCTCGGCGGCACCAATATCGCCGCCGGCGTGGTGGACCAGGATGGGAAGCTTTTGAACAAGGTCAGCGTCCCCACCAACCCCAAGGAAGGACAGGAGGCGCTTTTTGACAATCTGGCGGGTATCGTCCGCCTGGCGGCCAAGGATGCCGGACTGGATTTTTCTGAAATCCAGGGCGTCGGTGTCGGCGTTCCCGGACCGGTGGATAAAACCGGGCGGATTGCCCTGACCTGTGTGAACCTGGGCTGGCTGAACGTTCCCCTCAGCAATATTATTGAGGAGAAGACGGGCAAGCGCACCTATCTCGCCAACGACGCCGATGTGGCCGCTCTGGCGGAGGCCAAGGTTGGCGCGGCCAGGGGCTGCGACAGCGCCATCATGTTTACGCTGGGCACGGGTCTCGGCGGGGGCTTTATTCTGAATGGACAGATCTTTGCCGGGGCCAACGGGGCCGGCACCGAGCCGGGCCATATGCCCTTCATTTTCGGCGGGGAGCCCTGCTCCTGCGGCCGCAAGGGCTGTCTGGAGCGCTATGTCTCCGCCACGGCCCTCATCCGTATGACCAAGGAGGCCATGAAGGCCAATCCCGATTCCCTGATGTGGAAGCTGGTGGACGGCGACCTGGAGAAGGTGGATGGCCGCACCAGCTTTGAGGCGGATAAGACCGGGGACCCCGCGGCCCATCAGGTGATCGATACCTACACAGAGTACTGCGGCGCGGGCTTTGCGGGCTTCATCAACGTCTTCCATCCGGAGACCGTGGTGGTGGGCGGCGGCGTCGCCAACCAGGGCGATTATCTCATGAGCCGCATCAATGAGAAGATGCGCCGTTACTGCTTTATCCCGGATCTGATTGAGCCGCCCACGGCGGTCCATGCCACCCTGGGCAACGACGCCGGAATCATCGGCGCCGCGCTCCTCTGCGTCTGAAGGAGTATAGCTATGGTATGCCAGCACTGCGGCTCTCTCATTCCCGACGACGCAAAGTTCTGCGTCAATTGCGGCGCCCCCCAGGAGGCGGAGCCGGATGTCGGAGCGGAGGAGTTTGCTTCCTCCCAGGGAGGAGTGACGCCGCCTCCCGGCTGGGGCGCGCCCCAGGCGGGGACCAGCTATTCCGCGTCCCCTGTATTTATCCAGCCCGGCGATGCAGATCAGCGCGCCCTTGCCAACCTGCCGGAATACAGGAATAAGTGGGTCACCGCCGCCCTCTGTTTCTTCCTTGGCGGTCTCGGCGTCCATAAATTCTATGAGGGAAAGATCGGCATGGGCATCCTGTACCTCTTCACCCTGGGCCTTTTCGGGATCGGCTCCCTGGTGGATCTGATCAAAACCCTTCTGCGCCCGGATACCTATTATCTGCCGTAAAACGCTTATCAAAGGAAGCGTTTACTCAAGTATCTAAGAGAAAAAGGAGTCATCAATTATGAATATCAAGCTGGACCTGAAAAACGCGCTGCCCTTTGTAGGCGGTGAAATCGGTGAGGAGTTGAAGGAGCAGTCCCTCCGGGCGCTGAATACCCTGGTGACCGGCACCGGCGCCGGCAACGATTTCATTGGCTGGCTGAAGCTGGCGGACGGCCATAACAAGGAAGAGGTGGAGGCCATCAAGGCCGCTGCCAAAAAGATTCAGGGCGATTCCAAGGCTCTGGTGGTCATCGGCATCGGCGGCAGCTATCTGGGCGCCCGCGCCGGTCTGGATTTCATCTTCGGACAGAATTACAACAACATCCCCAAGGAGACCCCGGATATCTATTTCGTGGGCAACGGCCTCTCTGCCGACGCCACCTATGATGTCATCGATATGCTGGGCGACCGGGATTTCTCCGTGAACGTGATCTCCAAGTCCGGCACGACGACGGAGCCTGCCGTGGCCTTCCGGATTTTCCGCGGCCTTCTGGAAAAGAAGTATGGCGCTACGGAGGCGGCAAAGCGCATCTACGCCACCACCGATCAGGCCCGCGGCGTGCTGAAGGGCCTCTCCGACGTGAAGGGCTACACCACCTTTGTGGTGCCCGATGATGTGGGCGGCCGTTTCTCCGTGTTCACTCCCGTGGGCCTCCTGCCCCTGGCTGTGGCCGGGGTCGATCCCGATGTGCTGCTTTCCTCCTTCGGCGACGCCATCGACGCCTGCACCAAGCCCGATTTTGAGGCCAACATTGCGCTGCAGTATGCAGCCATCCGCAACGCCCTCTATCGCGGCGGGAAGAGTGTGGAGGTTTTTGCCGCCTTCGAGCCCTCCCTCCGGTTTACCGGCGAGTGGTGGAAGCAGCTCTACGGTGAGAGCGAGGGCAAGGAGAACAAGGGTCTGTTCCCCGCCTCCGTGGATCTTACCGCCGACCTGCACTCCATGGGCCAGTTCCTGCAGGAGGGCACCCGCATCATGTTCGAGACCTTTGTCAAGGTGGAAAAGAGCAATCGGGAGATCCTCATTGAGGAGGATGCGGAGAATGCGGACAAGCTGAACTTCATGGCGGGCAAGAGCCTGACCTGGGCCAACCACATGGCCATGGCCGCCACCACCACCGCCCACATGGACGGCGGCGTGCCCAACCTGACCATCTCTCTTCCCCAGCGCAACGCCGAGACCTTCGCGGCCCTCTGCGGTTTCTTTGAGGCGGCCTGCGGAATTTCCGGCTATATGCTGGGGGTGAATCCCTTCAATCAGCCCGGCGTGGAGGCCTATAAGCAGTTTATGTATGCCCTTCTCGGCAAGCCCGGCTTCGACGCCCTCCGTAAGGAGCTGAGCGACCGCGGCATCGGCTAAGCTGCCTTTTACCCCGTAAGGAATCTTATAGTCATATAAATAGTCATACAAAAAGGATCTCCGTCATCCGGCGGAGATCCTTTCAGACTGTAGACAAACCTCAAAATAAAAATGAGAAATGGGAGTGAGTAGCGGGGGAGCTCGAGGGGGCAAGGCCTGCCTCGAATTGGATCTCAACTGGCGAAATGCCTGCTAAAGCAGGCTTTCGCGGAGCGCAGCGACGTTTTTTGTGAGGTGAAGCTTCACAAAAAACACGGGGCACCCAGCGTGTAGACAAAGTCCATCGGACTTTGTCTACACGCTGAAAGGATCTCCGTCATCCGGCGGAGATCCTTTTTATATGAAATGATTCAATTGTAAAAAAGAGGCTATATAAGAATAGAATTTCGCAATTATAACAAAATATACTTTCATTTTCAATGAAAAAGTGCTATAATTCCTGCAGAAGATCATTTTGGGAGCGCTCATAAGAGCAGGAAGGAAAGGGACGAATATGTATTCTGCAGGGGAGATCGTGGTCTATGGCAGGAACGGCGTCTGCCGTGTGGAGGAAGTGGTGGACCGTGCGGTGGGCGGAACGACGCGGACATTCTATGTGCTGCGCCCATTGTATCAGGACTGCCGTATCTCTACCCCGACGGAGGGCGGTAAGATTGCCGTCCGTCCCGCCATGTCCAGGGAGGAGGCGGATGCGCTTATTGACTCCATCCCCCTGCATGAGGAGGAGGCCTTCTTTTCCCGGAATCTTACCGTCCTGAAGGAGCATTACCGGGAGATTATGGAGAGCCAGGATCGCTCCCGCCTCCTGGGCCTCACCATTTCCCTCTATCGGAAACGGGCCGATGCGGCAGCCAACGGCCGCAAGTTCGGCGTCGTGGATGAGCGCTTCATGAAGGAGGCGGAGGAGCTCCTGTTTGGCGAGCTGGCCTTTGCCCTCGGCATCGGGATGGGTGAAGTCCCGGCATATATTGAGGGCCGCATGGCAAAGCTCGGGGTCAAATAAATGAAAAACAGGATCGTGGCCTGGAATGAGCGGCAGGCGGCGATCCTGTTTTAATACTGCTTCCCTTGCGAATCATCCCCGCAGAACGTCAATGATCAGCGGCAGGGCTTTGGGCCTTTCGCAGCCGAAGTGGATGGCCTTCTGCAGCTCAATGAGAGCGGCCTCCAGCCGCAGGTCACTTGCGCCGTAAAGGGTGGCCACCGGTTCTCCTGCGATAACAGCGTCTCCGGTCTTTCGGATAAAGCGAATCCCGGCGGCGTGATCAATGTCGTCGCCCATCCTGCTCCTTCCGGCGCCCAGGTGGACACAGGCGGCGCCCACAGCCTCGGTATCCATCCCGGTGATATAGCCGGAGAGAGGGGCGGTCAGCACTGCGGAGCAGGGGGCGGAGGGGAGTACCGCGTCCGGATCCTCCGCTGCCCGGCCGTCGCCGCCCTGGGCCACGATCCACTCCCGGAACTTCCTGATGGCCCGCCCGTCCCGGAGGGCGGCGGCGCAGGCTTCTCTGGCTTCTTTCATCGACCAGCCTTTCGACATGGAGAGCATGGATGCGGCCAGCTCAATGGAAAGGTTCTTGAGATCCGGGATCTCCGCCCCCCGCAGGACGTCGATGGCCTCCTTCACTTCCAGGGCGTTGCCTACGGCAAAGCCTAAAGGCTCATCCATATTGCTGAGGACGGCGGTCATGTTTCTGCCGCAGGAGCGGCCGATAGACAGCATACTCTCCGCCAGTCGCCGGGCAAAGTCCTCCGTCTTGGCAAAAGCGCCGCTGCCCACCTTCACGTCCAGTACGATGGAACGGGCTCCCGCCGCCAGCTTTTTTGACATGATGGAGGAGGCGATCAGGGGTACCGAATCCACGGTGGCAGTGACGTCTCTCAGGGCGTAAAGCTTTTTGTCCGCCGGCGCCAGATTGCCGCTCTGGCCCGCCACGGCCACACCCACCTCCATGGTCTGGCGCAGCAGCTCCTCCGGCGTAAGGCTGCTGCGATAGCCGGGGATGGACTCCAGCTTATCCACCGTGCCGCCGGTGTGGCCCAGTCCTCTGCCGGACATCTTTGCCACCTTTCCGCCCAGGGCGGCGACCAGAGGCGCGACGACCAGGGTGGTCTTGTCTCCCACGCCGCCGGTGGAGTGCTTATCCACGCTGTCGCTGCCAAAGAGACTGAGATCCACCATATCGCCGCTTTTTGCCATGGCGTCGGTGAGTACTGCGGTCTCTTCCGCTGTCATATCCTGAAAGCAGATGGCCATACTGAGGGCCGCCATCTGATAGTCCGGGATCTCTCCCCGGGTGAAGCCCTCCACCACCCAGCGGATCTCCGCCTCCTCCAGGGGAAAGCCTCTGCGCTTTTTGGAAATGATCTCATACATGTTCATGGCGGGTCCTCCTTTTTGTTCACTATATCATGGAAAGACCTGCTTTTCAAGGAGGGGCGGCGGGGGAGGAAAACGAAAGATTTTATGAAGATTTTTGCGGCATTTTTCGATACTTCTTGCATTTAGGGAAAAGAATGCTATAATGTGAGTATCATATGGAAAGGAGCTTTTTTATGGTTCTTTATATTATGAAAAAGGCGTTCGCGAAGCTGGCGGAGAAGCCCTTCCTGCTCTGGGGCCTGTCCCTTATTTGTGGATTACTGATTTATGTCGCTCCCTGGTTTTTTGCACTGCTTCCGTTCCTTTATATTCCTGTCCTTTTTGTAATAGAGTATGGTCAGGCAATGATCTATCTAAATGCAGTTAATGAAAAAGAATATAGCTGTGATCAACTCTTTGAAGGATTTAAGGACATCAAGCGTGTTTTTGGCGCTATGGGCATTCGCTTCTTATGGATGTTGTTGTGGATGTTTGTTCCCGTAATGAGATGGGTTAAGATGTATCAGTATTCCTTTGTGCCGTATATTATAGCTACGGATAAGGAATGTACTATGAGCCAAGCATTGGAACTTTCCAAGGAGAAGACCAAGGGCTATAAGCACGTCATGTTCTGGAGCGATGTGCTCCTGGTGGCCATCCCCCTGGTTGTCGCCCTGGTGCTGGGCCTTCTGGGCAGCATCCCCTATGTGGGCACCCTCTTCCTCTTCATCCTGTTCCTTTTCCTGCTGGTCTACTGCCTGGTGGTCAGCCTGGTCCAGAGCCTCGTTCATGCCTATATCTGGCAGGAGGAGGAGAATCCCAGCTATGTGGCTCCCCAGCCTCAGGTTCCCCAGCAGCCCCAGTATCCCGTGTACCCCCCGCAGGGTCAGTACCCCCCGCAGGGTCAGTACCCCCAGCAGGGTCAGTATCCCCAGTATCCTCAGTATCCCCAGCAGGGACAATATCAGCAGCCCCAGGCTCCTCAGCAGCCTTACGGCTATGTTCCTTATCAGCCCCAGTACCCCGGTCCGGAGGCTCCTGCCTATCCCGTGATTGAGACCCCTGCTGAGGCGCCCGCCGCTCCTGTGGCAGAGGCTCCCGCTCCCGAGGCGCCGTTTGTTGCCCCGGTGGAGGAGACTGCCCCCGTTGAGGCTCCTGTTGAGGCTCCGGCAGAGGCCCCTGCTGAGGCGCCTGCGTTCTGCCCCAGCTGCGGCGCTCCCATTGCCCCGGGTACGATCTTCTGCGGCTCCTGCGGCTTTAAGCTGAACTGAGTCTCTACATAACTTAAGAAGGAATGCCGCCCAGCCGGCGGCCTGGATCCCGGCCCGCCTTGGCGGGCCGGAACTTTTACTCCATGGAAATCGATATTGAAGTCAGAAATGTAACAAAAGCCTTTGTCATCGGCCAGAACATTCTGGAGCATCTGAGCTTTGAGGTGCTTCGGGGCGAGCATGTGGGCCTTTTGGGCAAAAACGGCGCCGGAAAGACCACGGTCCTGCGGATGCTTACCGGGCGGATCGAGCCTGATTACGGCACCGCCATGGTGGCCCAGGGTCGCCGCGCCGGGCTCATGAGCCAGATCCCCCGCTTTCCCGAGACCTATACCGGAGAGGATGTGCTGCGGGACGCCCTGAAGCGCTTCGACCGGATGCGGGCCCAGATGGCCGCGCTGGAGCATGAGCTCGGTGAGGATCCGTCAGAGAGCAATCTCAGCCGCTACGACCGCCTGCGTACGGAGTTTGAGGTGGCGGGGGGCTATGACGCAGAGCGGAATCTGAACGTCATTGCAAACGGTCTCGGCGTTACGGCCGAGCTGCGGGCGCGTCCCTTCCGGGAATTATCCGGCGGCGAGCAGACCCGGATCAACCTGGCCCGCCTGCTCCTGGAGGATACGGATATCCTCCTTTTGGATGAGCCCACCAACCACCTGGATATGGCGGGTGTGGAGTGGCTGGAAAAATATGTGAAAAGCTTCAAGGGGACCGTCCTGGTGGTCTCCCATGACCGCTACTTCCTGGATCAGACGGTCACCCGCATCGTGGAGATCAAGAATAAGCGCGCGGAAATCTACAACGGCAATTACAGCTTCTATGAGGTGGAGCGGGAGCGCCGCTATCTGGAGGAAATGCGCCGCTGGGAGAAGGACGAGGCGGAGATCAAGCGCCTGAGCCAGTCCCGGGACCGCCTCTATCAGTGGGGCACGGGGAATAAGAACCTCATGAAGAAGTCCTTCGCCATCCAGAGCCGCATCGATCGGATCCAGCGGGACCAGGTGGAGAGACCCAACAAGGAAAAGCGGATGAAGGTGCTCTTCAAGGAGCAGGATTTCCGGGCCGATGAGCTTCTGGTGCTGCGTGGACTTTCCGGCGGCTATGAGGATAAAGTCCTTTTCCATGACGTGAACCTTCTGGTGGAGGGGGATGAGCGCATTGCCATCCTGGGGGACAACGGCGCAGGAAAAACCACCTTCCTCAACACGCTGCTGGGCATTCTTCCGCCTATGACGGGATATGCTTTGAAGGGGCCTGCGGTGAAGCTGGCCTATCTGCCCCAGCTCGTCCGGTTTGAGGACCCCAATCTCAGCCTCTACGATGAAATGCTCTACCACGGCGGCTTTGAGCCCCAGGAGGCCCGGGATCGCCTGGGCGCCTTCGGCTTTTCCGGGGATGACGTGTTCAAGCCCCTCTTTACTCTCTCCGGCGGGGAGCAGCGCCGCTTAAAGCTCTGCATCCTGATGAAGGAGGAGATCAACCTTCTGATCCTGGATGAGCCCACCAACCACCTGGATATCGCCTCCCGGGAGTGGATCGAATCGGCCTTGGACAGCTACAGCAAGGCGCTGATCTTTGTCTCCCATGACCGGTATTTTATCAACCGCTATGCCAACCGCATCTGGGAGATGCGGGGCGGGGAGCTGCATGAGTATAAGTGCGGCTATGAGACCTTCAAGGAGCAGACCCATCTGCGGGAGGAGCGGGAGCGCCAGCAGCGCAAGCGGGAGATCCAGGAGGAGCACGCAGAAAAGCGGGAGGAGAAACAGCGTCAGCGGGAGGAGCGGCTGAAAAAACCGAACCTCAAAAACATTCAGCGGAACGTGCTTCGTCTGGAGAAGGAGATCGCCGACCTGGAGGCGCGGCTGGAAGAGCTGGCGACAGCCCAGGCGGAGGCTGCCTCAGACTATGAGAAGCTTATGCAGCTCAGCGAGACACAGGCCGCCTTGGAAAGAGAGCTGGAGGAGAAGATGGCAAGCTGGGAGGAGCTGAGTGAGACGGCGGAGGATCTGAAGGGATGAGCATGCGAAAATGGCTCGCCTTCACGGGGATCCCTCTCGCTGCCCTGGTGATCTGGCTTCTTCTCCGGCAGAGAAAGGGAGGAGGAAAGATGAGAAGCCTTTTGGAAGGATTGGGAAGGGAGCGCTTTCTGGCGGTGGCGATTTTGCTGCTTCTGGGCCTTTTCTTCCGCTTCGGCCTGACGGGCCATCGGTTTTTGGCCTATACCCTGTGGGCCATCGCCCTCCTGATCCTCTGGTTTTTTGCCATGGATCTGATGAAACCGGCGTTTCCCCGGCTGGAGAAGGTGCTGCGCACAGTCACGACCTACGGACTGGTGCTTTTCCTGATGGTCTTTGCCACCACGGAGGTGGTGCTGCTCTCCTCCTCCAAAACGGCGGAGGATCCGGAGGCGGAGTACCTGGTGGTGCTGGGTGCCGGGGTCAACGGTACCGTGCCCTCCTGGTCCCTGCGGGATCGGCTGGAGGTGGCCTATACCTACCTTGTGACTTATCCCGACAGCGTGGCCATCCTCTCCGGCGCCCAGGGCCCCCATGAGGACATCACCGAGGCGGAGTGCATGTATCGCTGGCTGACCGCAAAGGGAATCGAGCCCCGGCGCCTTATCAAGGAAGAGGAGGCGGAGCGTACCATCAACAACCTGGAAAACTCCTTCCGCATCATTGAGGAGCGGGAGGGTGACCGCGAAGTCCGCATCGCGGTCATCAGCAGTGAATATCATCTTTTGCGGGCAAAGCTCCTCTCCCAGCGGCTGGGAGTGTCGGTGCTGCCCGTTGCGGCCCCCACCGGCAGCTTTACCCTGAAGATCAACCACTATATCCGTGAATGCTTCGGCCTGTGGTATTACCTGGTCTTTGACCGGTAAGGACGCATTTCTTCGACCACCGTTTCCCCCTGGCATTGCAGGCTCTGACACAACTATTGACATAGAGCCATAAGAAAGAGGAGAATTCGCCCCATTGCGAATTCTCCTCTTTTATATAACGAATGGATTCCGGGGGAGCAAGAGCTCCCCATTTTTCATCTTAGACAATATGTAATGACCTCCAGTTTGTAGGAACGCGGATTTACCTGTATAAT
>CAMNAO010000041.1 GCA_946531435.1 uncultured Clostridia bacterium | reverse complement strand
AAGAGCGCCTCTGAGGTGGCCAGCTATGTGAACAGCGATCTCAGCGATTTTCTGGCCGATAAGCTCAGCGGCGTGGCGGCCTTTGTGGCGGTGTTCATCATCGCCTTCATCCTGATCTCCATTCTCTTCGCCGTGGTGGGCAATGTGCTGGACCTGGTGTTCGAGCTGCCCGGCATTGAGTTTATCAACCGGCTTCTTGGCCTGGCCCTGGGCCTTGTCAAGGCCTTCTGTATCCTGCAGTTTTTCGGCTTCATCGCCCGCTATGCCGGCCTTGTGCTGCCGGAAAAGGCCGTCCAGAGCACCCTGTTTTTCAAGTATTTTGTGGATTATAACTACCTCGCCTCCTATATCGGGATGTGAGTGCAGTCTGTTTTCTTATCGTAGAGGAGTGACCCTATGCAGCCGACCCTGTGTTCCCGATGCAAAAAGAATGTGGCGGTGATCTTCATCACCCGCCTGGAAAACGGCGCCCAGACCAATGAGGGCCTGTGCCTCAAGTGCGCCAAGGAACTGAACATCAAGCCCGTGGACGATATCATGAAGCGCATGGGCATCTCGGACGAGGATGTGGACAACCTCTCCGACGAGATGCTGCAGGCCATGGCCGCGGGTGAAAACCTGCCCGAGGTGGACGAGGAGAACGAGAACGATGAAGAGGGGAAAACCGCCACCTTCCCGTTTTTGAGCCGCCTCTTCGGCGCCCAACAGCCGGGCGGACCCGCCCCCCGGAAGGACCCCCAGGATCCCCGGGGAAACGATCCAAGAAAGGACCAGCCCCGCAGGAACGGGAAGTTCCTGGACAGCTACTGCATCTCCCTCACCGACCGGGCCAGGGAGGGCAAGCTGGACAGGATGATCGGCCGTGAGACGGAGCTGGAGCGGGTGATCCAGATCTTAAACCGCCGCCAGAAGAACAACCCCTGCCTCATCGGTGAGCCCGGCGTGGGCAAGACCGCCATCGCGGAAGGGCTGGCCCAGCGCATCGCCAAGGGCGACGTGCCCTATAAGCTGCGGGATAAGGAGGTCTTCCTGCTGGATCTCACCGCCCTGGTGGCGGGGACCCAGTTCCGCGGCCAGTTTGAAAGCCGCATGAAGGGCCTTATTGAGGACATCAAGAAGCATGGCCGGGTCATCCTGGTGATCGACGAGGTACATAACCTGGTGGGCGCGGGGGATGCCGAGGGCAGCATGAACGCCGCCAATATCTTAAAGCCCGCCCTCAGCCGGGGGGAGATCCAGGTCATCGGCGCCACCACCTTCACCGAGTACCGCAAGCACATCGAGAAGGATTCCGCCCTGGAGCGGCGCTTCCAGCCCGTCACGGTGGCTGAGCCCTCCATTGAGGATTCCGTTGAGATTTTGAAGGGCATCGCCCCTTACTATGAGGACTTCCACAAGGTCCATATTTCCGATGAGGTGGCCCGCCAGGCGGTGATTCTGTCCGAGCGCTATATCACGGACCGCTTTTTGCCGGATAAGGCCATCGACCTCATTGATGAGGCCTGCTCCGACGTGAATCTGAAAAACCCGGATCTCGCCTCGGTGGAGGAGCTGGAGAAGCAGCGGGACGACTACCGCAAGGAGATGGAGCTCCTGACTTCTCAGCGGCCCGAGGAGGGCGCCGGGGAGGATGAGCTTGCGGAGCACTATGAGCGCATCGCCTCCCTGCGCACCAAGGAGATGCAGCTGGAGGCGAAGATCCGTACCCTGAAGGAGAAGCCTTATCCCGAGCTTCAGGTGGAGAATCTGGCAAGGATCATCGAGCTCTGGACCAGGATCCCCGCAAGCTCCATCAAGGCGGATGAGAAGGAGAAGCTCTCCGGCCTTGCCGACCGGCTGAAGGAGCATATCATCGGCCAGGACAAGGCGGTGGACACCGTCTGTGCCGCCATCAAGCGCAACCGGGTGGGCATCAGCCCCAAGCGCAAGCCGGTGTCCTTCATCTTTGTGGGCTCTACCGGCGTCGGCAAGACCGAGCTTGTCAAGCAGCTGGCAAACCAGCTCTTCAACGCCCCGGAGTCCCTGATCCGTCTGGATATGTCCGAATTTATGGAGAAGTTCGCGGTCTCCCGGATCATCGGCTCCCCTCCGGGCTATGTGGGCTATGATGAGGCGGGCCAGCTGACGGAGAAGATCCGCCGCCGCCCCTACAGCGTGGTGCTTTTCGATGAGATCGAGAAGGCCCATCCCGACGTGATGAACATCCTGCTGCAGATCCTGGATGACGGCCGCATCACCGATGCCCAGGGCAGGACCGTGAACTTTGAGAACACGGTCATCGTCATGACCTCCAACGCGGGCTCTGACCGCAAGGGGGGCAGCGTGGGCTTTAACCAGAGCCTGACGGAGCAGACCCAGGAGAAGGCCGTGAAGGCCCTGGGCGACTTCCTGCGGCCAGAGTTTTTGAACCGTGTGGATGAGATCATCTCCTTCAACCGGCTGACGGAGGAGGATTTCCGCCGTATCGCCCGCCTGATGCTCTCCGAGCTTGCCCAGTCCATGGCGGAGAAGGGGATCGAGCTTCGCTTCGACGACAGCCTCGTGGATTATCTCACGAAGAAATCCTATTCCGTCACCTACGGCGCCCGGAATCTGCGGCGGACCATCGAGAAAGAGGTGGAGGACAAGATCGCCTCCCAGCTCATCGACCACTACGCCGTGAATATCTCGTCCATCCGGGTGTACGCCGCGGAGGACCGGGTGGAGCTGGAGGTCAGCGAAAAGCCCAAGCTCCTTTCCGACGGCAGCGGAGAAGAATAAGACAAAATCTCCGGAGAAATCGCAGTTTTGCGATTTCTCCGGAGATTCTTTGTGCCCTTTGACCTGTGAATGCCCCGCCTCTTCCGGGCGGGACGGAGACTGCCGCCCTTATTCCTTCCCCACGCTCTCCAGGGTGGGCAGCAGCATGCCGCCCAGGGAGTTGCCCAGCAGCACCAGCAGCAGGAAAACCAGCGCCCTGCCGCTAAATACACCCGCCGCGGCAAAGTAGAACATGTCCGCGATGGAGTGCTCAAAGCCCGAAAGAATGAACACGGGAATGCAGAAGACGATCCCGGCGATGGTGTTTTTATCCCGGTAGGTGTTCACGGCGAGGTAGATGAGGGCCCCGCAGAACATCCCACGCAAGAGGGTCTGCAGAGGCGCCTGGCTGAGCTTGGCGGCTACCATGGCCTCCGCCGCGGCGCCGGAGGCGGGGACCGCGTACCGGACGGCAAGACCGCAGAGCAGGGTGGCGATCAGGTTGCCCAGAAGGCCCCAGAGCAGCACGGCCCACTCCTCTTTACCGTGCTTTTGGAGCATATAGACCACCTTGCCCGTAAAGAGAGAATAGCCCTTGAGGCAGATGCAGAGAAGGGCCACGGTGAAAAGCACCGCGCCCACCACTTTGTTTTCGGCGGCCAGATACACCGCGCCGCCCAGGGAAATCAGGATCCCGGCAGAGACGCCGGAGAGGACTTTCTTTATCATATTCGCTCCTTTCATTCCGGGGACCTGTCCCGGAAAGCGCCTTTATTCGCGTCCATTATAGCAAAGGCCTTCCTTCTGCGTCAAGCGGAGGGAACAAACACCGGGGCTTCTTTGTCAAAATATCGGGCTTTTTTCACCTGTTCAAAGGATTGTCACAGAATTGTTATGGACAAATTCAGGGAAAAAGGGTAAAATGATATAGCTATTGTGGCGGTGTACCCTTTTTTGCCTCACCGCCTGCGGCGCTTCCGGCGCCGCCGTCCCCCTTCCGGGGGACTCCGAGAAACGAGAGGTGCAGCATGCGTAAACCAAACCGGCATGGGCTGCGGCTTCTGTCGCTGCTCCTGTGCTGTGTGATCCTCTCCTCCCTTCTGCCCCTGGAAGTCGGGGCGGTGACCCAGGAGGAGATCGACAAACTGAAGGAAGAGGTCAAGGAGCTGGAGAGCGAAAAACTCGGCCTCAATGAGCAGTTGGCTCTGTTGGAGGATGATATGTCCTCCGCGCTGGAGCGGAAGGCGCTTCTGGATTCCAACATCGGCCTCATCATGGAGCAGATGGAGGCCACCCAGGCCATCATCGACTATTATGAGGAGGAGATCGGCGGCCTGGAGGAGGAGATCGCTTCCACCCAGCAGTCCCTCAGCGAGGCCAAGGCCGCCGCGGAGAATACATACGAGCTCTATTGTGAGCGGGTCCGTGCCCTGGAGGAGGGCGGCAGCACCACCTACTGGGGGATCCTTTTCGGGGCAACCAGCTACTCGGATATGCTGAGCCGCATTGACTTTGTCAGTGAGGTTCTGAGCTATAACGAAGAGGTCATTCGGAATTATGCCGACCTCTGCGCCGAGATCGAGGCCGGTGAGGCTGAGCTTTTGGAGCAGCTTGCCGAGAAGCAGGATATCATCATCCTGAATCAGGAGGCCAAGGCCGAGCTGGAAGAGCGCAGCCAGGAGCTGGAGCGCCAGCGCGCCGAGGCCATCGAGCTCGTGCTGGAGATCGACAACAACCAGGCGGAGTATCAGGATCTCATTGACGCCCTGGATGCCGACCGGGCTGAGGTCGAGGCCGAGATCAGGAAGAAGGAAGCGGAGCTTGCCGAGCAGCGCCGCAAGGAAGAGGAGGAACGCCGCAAGGCGGAGGAGGAGAGGAGAAAACGGGAGCAGGCCAGGTCCGGATCTTCCGGCTCCTCCGGCTCCTCCACCGCAACGAGCTCGGGCAGCGCCTCCAGCGGCTTTATCTGGCCTGTGCCCTCCCGACGAATCACCTCTACCTTCGGCTACCGCACCGCGGGGTCCACGAACGGTGTGGGCAGCACCAACCATAAGGGCATTGACATCGGCCAGGTCTATTACAGTACCACCGTGGTGGCGGCCAAGGCCGGACGGGTGACCATCGCCACCCTTTCCAGCTCTTACGGGAACTATGTCATGATCGATCACGGCGACGGAAGCGTCACCGTCTACGCCCACATGAGTATGCTGAAAGTTTCGGCCGGGCAGTATGTGCAGCAGGGACAGGCGATCGGGATCACCGGCTCCACCGGTCACTCTACCGGCCCTCATCTGCATTTTGAGATCCGGATCAACGGCAATTATGTAGACCCCTTGAAATACCTGCCCTGATTATGGGAAGAGGAGCATACATGAGCATACGAAACCGAATGATCTCCCGATTTTTGAGCCTGGCGCTTCTTCTTCCGCTGCTCCTCTGGGCCGCGCCCCGGGACGCGGAGGCGGTGAGCCAGGAGGAGATCGACGCGCTGAAGGAGAAGATCGCTGCTCTGGATGAGGAGAAGGCGGCCTACAGCGAGGAGCTGGACGCCCTTTCGGAAAGCTATCTCACGGTGATGGAACGCAAACGGATTCTGGACGCCACCGTCGCCGCCACCGGCCAGCAGATCGCCGCCATTGAGGAGATCATCGGCCAGTACGAGAGGGAGCTTGCCTCCCTCCAGGAGGATATTGAAAACAGCCGTTACCGGCTGGCCGCCGCGCAGTCCAAGGCGGAAAACACCTTTGAACTCTACTGTCAGCGGGTCCGTGCCCTGGAGGAGGAGGGAAGC
Source organism: uncultured Clostridia bacterium (assembly GCA_946531435.1). GTDB lineage: Bacteria > Bacillota > Clostridia > Oscillospirales > Oscillospiraceae > CAMNAO01. Next base: position 10,162 of record CAMNAO010000041.1, on the reverse strand, counting down.
GTCTCCTACTGGAGCATCCTTTTCGGCTCCAGGAGCTTTGCGGATATGCTGACCCGTCTGGATTTTGTGGGAGAGGTGCTCTCGTATAATGAGAGTGTCATCACAGGATATAATGAGCTCTGTGAGGAGATCGCCTATCACCAGAAGGATCTGGAGGAGAGCCTTCTGGAGATGCAGGACGTCATCAATCTGAATCAGGCTGCCCGGGAGGAGCTGAACCTTCGGAATCTGGAGATCAGCCGCCAGCGGGCGGAGGCCAGCGAGCTGATCCTTGAAATCCAGTCGGACCAGGAAGCCAGAGATTACCTTCTGCAGGCCATTGACGCGGAGCAGGAGGAGATCAATCGGGAGATCGACGAGAAGGAGGCGGAGCTCAGAGAGCAGCGCCGCCGGGAAGAGGAAGCCCGCCGGAAGGCGGAGGAGGAACGAAGGCGCGCGGAGGAAGAGCGGCAGAAGGCCCAGCAGCAGACGGGAACCTCGGAGACGCCTTCCCAGACAGAGACCCAGCCGGAACCTCCCGCTCCGGTGACGGAGACGACTGAACCGACGCCTGAACCGACGCCGGAGCCCGAGCCCGAACCGGAGCCCGAGCCGGAACCTGAGCCTGAGCCTGAACCGGAGCAGCCATCCACGACAGATACCCGTTATTCGGGCTACGCCTGGCCGGTTTCCAGCCGCACCATCAATTCCCCTTATGGCTATCGGGATCCCGAGGCCACAAACGGCATCGGCAGCACCTTCCACCGCGGCCTGGATATCGGGCGGGTGGGGGAGACCACCACCGTCACCGCCTCCAAGGCCGGAACGGTGATTACCTCCACCTACAGCAATTCTTACGGAAACTATGTGGTCATTGACCACGGGGACGGCAGCCGCACCCTCTATGCCCACATGTCCAGCCGCAGCGTGGGTGTCGGCACCACCGTCAGCCAGGGCCAGGCCATCGGCGTCACCGGCGCCACGGGCATGGTCACCGGTCCCCATCTGCACTTCGAGATCCATATTGATACGGAAGGAAACGGAAAATACGTGACCGTCGATCCCATGGCCTATCTGCCATAAAAAGGGGCTATTCCCCGAGGAGAACATCATGAGAAGACGAAATCCATGGTTCCTGCGATTCATTGCGCTGGCGCTCCTGCTGTCTGTGACAGTCTGCGGTCCCACGCCCCGCGCCGGGGCGGTCAGCCAGGAGGAGATCGACGCCCTCAAAGAGCGCATCCTGCTCTTAGATGAGGCGAAGGAAACATACAGTGCCGAGATCGAAGCGCTCTCCGACGATATCTACACGGTCCTGGAGCGGAAAAAGATCTTGGATGCCCGGATCGCGGCCACCCAGGGGCAGATTGCGGCCATCGAGGAGCTGATCCTCGGTTATGAGGAGGAGCAGCGCAGCCTGGAGGCGGGTATTGAAGAGAGCCGGCGCAGTCTGGCGGAGGCCGAAAAGAAAGCGGAGAATACCTATGAGCTCTACTGTCAGAGAGTCCGCGCTCTGGAGGAGGAGGGGGCCATCTCCTATTGGAACATCCTCTTCGGCTCCCAGAATTTCGCGGATCTTCTGACCCGGCTGGATTTTGTGGATGAGGTGCTCACCTATAATGAGGATGTGATCGTCAGCTATAACGATATCTGCGCGGAGATCACCTCTCACCAGAAGGAATTGGAGACCAGCCTCGCGGATCTGCAGGAGGTCATCAATCGCAATCGCATAGCCCGGGAGGAGCTCGGTGCCCTCAGCATTGAGCTGGGTGAGGAACGCGCTGCCGCCAGTGAACTTTTCCTGGAGATCATGGCGGATCAGGACCGATATGAGACCTTCCTTCAGCTTCTCGATCAGGAGATCGCGGCCACGGATCAGGAGATCGCCCTTCAGGAGGCGGCACTGGCCGCTCAGCGGGAAGAGGCAGCGGCCGCGGCCCGCAGGGCCGCCCAGTCGACGTACCGGCCTTCAACCACCACCGATACCGGCTCCGGCTCCGGCACGACGGCGGCCGGGACTGCAGGCTCCACGGAGACAGGGACCGGGTCTGCGGAAAGCACCGGGACGACGACCGATACCCAGAGCACATCCGGCTCCGGCTTTGCCTGGCCGGTGGACAGCACCCGCATCAATTCCGGCTTCGGCCATCGTGACGAGGAAGAGACCGGCGGCGTGGGCAGCACCAACCACCAGGGAATCGATATCGGCGGCGTCGGCTACGGCACCTCGGTGGGCGCTTCCAAATCCGGTACGGTGATCCGGGCCGGCGATTACGGCGATGGCTACGGCAACTGCGTGGTCATCGACCATGGAGACGGCACCTCGACCCTCTATGCCCATATGGACAGCCTGGATGTCAGCGTCGGAGATACGGTGGATCAGCTGGAGGAGATCGGCGTCACCGGAGCCACCGGCGCCGCTACAGGCCCCCATCTGCATTTTGAGATCCGGGTGGACGGCGACCGGGTGAATCCGGAGGATTATCTGCCCTGACGCCGCAGTGACGGAGAACCCTGCGGTCTAAGAAGAAAAATGATCCCGGCGATTTCGCTTACAGCGATTTCGCCGGAGTTTCGTTGTGAGAGGGATTCCCGGCAAACGAGAGAACCAATGCCGACCCCGGTCGGGAGCCTTCAACTTATCATCGAAAGGGAAGAGACTGCCATGAAGAAATCCTTTGCGTTTTTCCTCACTCTCCTGCTGCTCCTTTGCCTCATGGGCTGCGGGAAGAAGGAGGCGGAGCCTGTCGTTGCCACCATCACCGTGCAGGATTACGGCACCATCACCCTGGAGCTCTACCCCGATCTCGCTCCCATTACGGTGGAAAACTTTGTGAAGCTGGCGGAATCCGGCTTCTATGACGGTCTTACCTTCCACCGGGTGATTGCCGGCTTCATGATCCAGGGGGGCGATCCTCTGGGCAACGGCCGGGGCGGTTCGGATGAGACCATCAAGGGTGAGTTCGCGGTCAACGGCGTGGAGAATACCCTCAGCCACACACGGGGTGTGATCTCCATGGCCCGCAGCAGCCAGAGCTACGACAGCGCCAGCTCCCAGTTCTTCATCGTCCATGAGGACGCGGAGTTCCTGGACGGGCAGTATGCAGCCTTCGGCATGGTGACGGATGGGATGGATGTGGTGGACGCCATCGCGGAGAACACCCCGGTCATCGACGACAACGGCACGGTGCCCTTCGGATATCAGCCCGTGATTGAGAGCGTTACCATCAAGAGATAAAACATCCGGAAAAGATATGAGAGTAAATATAACGAAGAAGCATTTGCGGCGATACGGGCTGCCGGTCCTGATCCTGCTGGCCGCCCTGGGCGCGGCGCTCTATCTCCTTCTGCGGCCCGGCGCCATTTGGGTGAATGGGTATAAGATCTCCGATCTGGAGGATACGAACCACTACCTCATTCTGGGCGGCGGCCGCGCCACCTATGACCATCTGACGAGGACCCTCTATCTGGAGGACGCCAATATTTCGACAAGCCATCGGGGCGCCGGGATCTATTCCACCGGGGGCCTGACCATCTGCCTTCAGGGCAGCAGCACCGTCAGCGGGGAGCAATACGGCATCCGCGCCGGCGGCAGCCTTCGGATCATGGGGAACGGCAGCCTGGATGTCTGGGGCGGGAAAAACGGTATTCGGGCACGCTCCGCCTCCGTAGAGGGGACGGCGGACCTGAGCACCCGGGGCGGGGAGACGGCCCTTTACGAGAAGACGGGGCTTTCGATCTCCCAGCTGCACCGCCTGGCCCAGGTAGAGGAGGACGGCAGCTTCCATACCACTGCCGCTTTTGAGGGGCAGCGCTGGCTGCGGGCCATCTCACCGGTGACGGTGCGTCTCAATGGCAACGGGGGTGAAAGCCCGGAGCCCCTGTATGTCCCCTGGGGGGAGGCGTATCCCGAGGTCCCGGACGGCGTTCGGGAGGGATACTACTTTGATGGCTGGTTTACCGACCGCGGCCATCGCAATCTCTTTGACTTCAGCGGGACGGCGCAGGAGGATCTGGAGCTTTACGCAGGCTGGACCAAGATCGTCTATATCACTTTCGACAGCTGGGGCGGCAGCCCCGTGGAAACCATAGATCTTGCCATCCATACGGCGGCGCAGCCTCCGGCAGACCCGGAGAAGGTGGACCAGAACTTCATCGGCTGGTACGCGGATGACGATCTGACGGTACCCTATGATTTCAGCCTCCCGGTGGAGGAGGATCTGGAGCTTTATGCCAAGTGGGAGAAGGTCTGTGACGAGGTCGCTTATGGCGTGGATGTCTCCAGCTGGCAGCGGGACATCAACTGGAAGAACGCGGCGAAGGACGGGGTCCAGTTTGCCCTGCTCCGGGCGGGCTTCCGGGGCTACGGCGCCGAGGGGACCCTCAATGCCGACGACTATTTTGAGAAGAATCTGGAGGGGGCCCTGGCGGCCGGTCTGGATGTGGGCTGTTATTTCTACTGCCAGAGCACCTCGGAGGAGGAGGCCGTCGAGGAGGCGGAGTTCCTCCTGGACCTTATCGGAGGTCGGGAGCTGACCCTGCCGGTGTTCCTGGATTTTGAGGTACCGGTGGACGCCAACGGTGCCGAGATCGGCCGCCTGGCGGAGCAGGAGCTCAGCGGTGAGGAGCACGCGCGCATCTGCCTGGCCTTCTGCCGCCGGATCGAGGAGGCGGGTTACACCGCCATGGTCTATGCCGGCAAGGGCCATCTCAGCCAGGACAACATGGCCGGGATCCTGGATGAGGCGGGCTACGGCGTCTGGCTGGCCCATTGGCGGATCCAGACCAATTACCCCGGCAAGTACGTCTTCTGGCAGTACAGCGCCAAGGGCAGTGTCAAGGGGATCCAGGGCGACGTGGATATGGACGTCCGCTATATCGTCACCCCTGCCCAGGTGGAGGGGCTGAAGGTAAGCCCCGGTGGGGGCGGCCTTGCCCTCAGCTGGGCCCGGGTACCGGGCTGCTATGCCTACATTGTCTACCGGGAGTCCGCCGACGGGCAGACGAAAGAGGTGGCCCGGCTTCGGGGCGCGGGCACCACCCGATGGCAGGAGACGGAGGACCTTCCGGTAGGGGAGTACAGCTATTTTGTGGCGGCATACCTTACGCAGAACGGTGAAGAATACGTGGGTGAACGTTCGGAGCCGGTCACCGTCGAGGTTTCAGAGGTGGAGTGAAATGAAGATTGCAGTCATTACCGGGGCCAGCTCCGGCATGGGAAAGGAATTCATCCTGCAGCTGGATCGGGCCGAAGCCTATGATGAGATCTGGGTCATCGCCCGTCGGCGGGAGCGGCTGGAGGAGCTGGAGACCAGGGCAAAGAAGCGGATCCTGCCCCTGGACCTCAGCCGGAAGGAGAGCTACGCGGTGTATAAGGCCCTTCTTGAGGAGCTGAAGCCGGAGATCCGGACCCTGGTAAACGCCGCGGGCTACGGAAAGTTTGAGACGGTGGAGGAGATCTCTCTGGAGGACGCCCTGGGGATCATCGACCTCAACTGCAAGGCCCTGGTGGCTGTCACCCAGCTCTCCCTGAACTATCTGACCCGGGGCAGTCATATCTACAACATGGGTTCCCTCAGTTCCTTCCAGCCTGTGCCTCTGATGAATAGCTACGCCAGCTCCAAGGCGCTGGTGCTCAGCTATTCCCGGGCTCTGGGGAAGGAGCTGGAGGATCGGGGCATCGGCGTCACCTGCGTCTGCCCCGGCTGGGTCACCACGGAATTCTTCGACCGTGCCCAGGAGAAGGACCGGCACTCGGTAAACTACTTCAATGTTCTGTGGAAGCCGGAGGACGTGGTGGCCAAAGCCCTGAGAGATGGGGCCAAGGGGAAGGCTGTTTCCGTTCTGGGCGCCTCGGTGCGGCTCCAGGTTCTGGCGGTCAAGCTTCTGCCCCATGAGCTGGTGATGAGGATCTGGCTGAATCAGCAGGGAAAAGGAAAGAAATCGGGGGTAAAGTAGGGAATACGACAAAAGAACCCTTGTTTTTTTCCGGAAGAAAACTATAATGGAGTTATCAAAATCGGCAACATTTGCCGGGATAGGAGAGAACCATGGAAGAAGTATTGAAAAACATCAGTGCCATCTGTACCGGCGCCGTCGGCAAGCTCCTTCTTGCCCTCGTGGTATTCCTGGTGGGTCGGATCGTCATCAACAGCCTCTTGAAGGTGATCAAAAAGGGACAGGGTCTCCTGAAGCTGGATCCCAATGTCCGTTCCATCATCTTCAGCGTCATCAAGTACGGCCTCTACACCCTGCTGATCGTCTCCGTGGTGGGCATCCTCGGTGTGCCTCTGGCCTCCATCACCGCTGTGGTGGCCGCCAGCGCCGCCACCATCGGCCTGGCGCTCCAGGGCGCCCTTGCCAACGTGGCCGCGGGCATCCAGATCCTGATCTTCCATCCCTATGCCATCGGTGACTATGTTGCCACCGCCGGCGTGGAGGGCGTTGTCAAGAACATCAGCATCTTCTTCACCACCCTTACGACCCTGGACAACAAGCGGGTCGTGATCCCCAACGGCACCGCCATCGGTGGAACCGTGACGAACTTCAGCTCTGAGGGTACCCGCCGTGTGGAGCTGACCTTCAAGGCCCCCGCCACCACAGATTCCAGGCTGGTGATGGATACCATGGTAGCCACCGCTGTCGCCAACGACCTGGTGCTGAAGGGCGAAGGCGTTCCGGAGCAGCCCTATGCCCATATCGCCGGCGCCGGGGACGGCCTTCTGGAGTACATCGTCCGCGCCTGGTGCAAGTCTGAGGACTACTGGACGGTCTATTTCGGCCTCATTGAGGAGATCGGCGGCGCTCTGGGTCAGGCCGGCGTGGCGCCGGGAATCAAGCGCCTCGTGGTCAAGGGCGAGGAGTAATCATTTTTCTTTGGAGCAAGCATGAAAAAGCGGAAGCTGTTTTCCTTTGATACCAGCGATATCGTGGCGGCCTTTTTCGGAGCGGCGGTGTTCTTTCTCCTGCATTACTTCGTCTGCATTGACAGCACGGTGATCGGCACCACCATCCACTCCGCCTACGGCTTCGGTGCGGCCTTCTCGGCCATCTTCGGGCCCATAGTGGGGGGCGTTCTTGCCTTCGTCGGCTCCGCCGTCAGCGACGCCATCCGGTATGGCGGTGATGTGGCCTGGAGCTGGGTGATCGCCTCGGCCATCAGCTGCTTCGGCGCGGGTCTCTGTATGCGCCGGATCAATGTGCGCATCGGCTGGTGTGAGCGGGAGGATCTCATCATCTTCAATTTCTATCAGATCCTGTCCTGTATCCTGGGCTGGTTCATCGTGGCCCCCCTGTGGGATATCTTCATTAATTATGACTCTCCGGGCTACGCCTTCAGCCAGGGCATCAAGATGGGCGCCTTCAACATGATCACCACCGGCGTCATCGGATCTGCGCTCCTTTGGCTGGCCGCCCGCTATGCCCGCAAGGCCATCCTGCGGGAGCAGGCGGAAAAGGAAGACGATTCCTATTGATCGCGGGATCCTGCCGGGTTTGCCCGAATGATTGCAAAAAAGAGACGTGCAAAGGGAGGTACTTCGTAAGGAAGTTGCCTCCCTTAGGCTTTTGTAATCAGCCAGAATGATTGAATTGCAGGAATCAATCTTATTTGGAGGATTACATCATGGAAAAGTACACTACGACGAGAAGATCGGGCTTTGGTACGAAATGCAAGGCGATTACTACATTCCTTGCTTGAAGCTACCCGATGAAGAACAGCGTCCTATCGGCGTTTGGGGTCAACGACATCTTCGATATCTCCGGCAGCACCGAAAGGCGCTCTATACGGAGCTGCTAACATCTGGCAGGCTGAACAGCCATCTGGCTGATCTGAACGAACAGGCAGAGAAATTATTTCTTGAGCTAGTAAAGCAAATGACTGCCCGCGAGGGCGTCACAGAACGGCTCAAGGCCCAGGATCAAATGCTCTGGGTGCAGAAGATGACAAACATTCGGGATCGGGCAACTGAGATCGTGAATCACGATCTAATCTACACATAAGGTATTGAGCGGCGGGGATTTCTCCCCGCCGCTTTTTGTGTGGCATCGATCATTCTTCTGGAAATATACCGTTTTACCCATGATAATTTGAAATGGCTGTTGCTAGTTTACATTTTACCGCAATTTTACAAAACTCTGATGATAGGGTTTACATTGATCATTTATAATTCATGACAGATACTCAGAGGAGGTTTCTTTAATGATATATTGCGTAGAAGATGAAAGCGCCATTCGTGATTTAATGGTTTACACGCTGAAGGTTTCCGGCTTTGAAGCACAGGGCTTTGAAGATAGTGTGGAATTTTGGTCCGCAATGAAAGCCCAAAAACCTGAGCTTATTATACTGGATGTTATGCTCCCCGGCGAAGATGGGCTGACAATTTTGAAAAGGCTGCGCTCTTCACCTGTGACAGCAGATATTCCCGTTATCATGGCTACAGCGAAAGGCAGCGAATACGATAAGGTTATCGGGCTGGATGGCGGGGCGGATGATTACCTTGCAAAACCGTATGGCATGATGGAGATGGTTTCTCGAATCAAAGCGGTTTTAAGACGAACGGCACCCAAGCAGGCAAAAGTCATTTCATACGGTGGAATCACTTTAGATGAAAGCAAACACACGGTTACTTTAAATAAAACGCCTGTGGCACTGACATTGAAGGAGTACGAAATACTGAGATTATTTATGGAGAACCCCGGTCAGGTTTTTACCAGAGAAATATTGCTGTCCGACATTTGGGGCATAGATTTTACTAGTGAAACGAGGACAGTCGATGTTCATATCGGTACACTTCGGACGAAACTTGCCGAAGCGGGCGATATGATCGAAACAGTACGAGGTGTCGGTTATAAAATGGAGGAAAAGAAATGAGCAACAAAATCTTCAAAGGAATCTGGATCGTTGCGTTATCGGTATTCCTTGCCTCTCTTGTTTTTATAATGGGCATCTCCTATAACTATTTTACCGGACTTCAGAAAAGCCAGCTGAGAAATGAAACAGAGCTTGCTGCTCAAGGTGTCGCAAACGCCGGTATGAACTATTTTGACGGTCTGAATACCGAAGGATACCGCATCACTTGGATAGGAGCGGACGGCAGCGTTCTTTACGATAACGAAGCGGATACTGCAACGATGGAAAACCACATGGAGCGGGAAGAAGTCAAGCAGGCATTGGCGGGAGGATATGGCGAGTCCACACGTTACTCCGACACGCTTTCAGTCAAGCAATTGTATGCCGCAAAGCGGCTCCCGGACGGTTCTATTGTCAGACTTTCCATTGTGCAAGTGGCTATATGGGCGCTTATTCTTGGATTTGTTCAACCGATCTGCATTGTTATTCTGATTGCTCTTGTTCTGACTTTTGTTCTTGCATCTCGTATTGCAAAGAAGATAGTAAAGCCGATCAATGAGATTGACCTTAATAAACCGGAGCAGTATTACGGACAAGAGAATTATAAAGAGATCGAGCCGCTTCTGCTGCATATCGCAGCACAGCGAAACCAGCTAAAGAAAGATCAGGAACAGATCGAAAAAACGGCATTGATTCGGCAGGAGTTTACGGCGAACGTATCCCATGAGCTGAAGACGCCGCTTCACGCCATTTCCGGATACGCCGAGCTGCTTGAAAACGGTATGGTCAAGGAGGAGGATATCAAACCGTTTGCGGGTAGAATCCGCAGCGAGTCCTCTCGCATGACGAAATTGGTTGAGGACATCATAGAATTGACAAAGCTTGATAACGGCGGCGCCGAGATGGAGTGGGAGGACTGCAATCTGCTTCGAATTGCCGAAAACGCCGTTGACAGCCTGAACGCTGCTGCCTCTGCTCTGAACATAATCGTCAGCGTGGACGGAACGGATGCGCCGATCAAAGGCATACCTCAAACCCTTTACAGCATTGTGTATAATCTCTGCGACAATGCGATCAAATACAATCACGCCGGAGGAAGCGTAAGCGTTAAAGTCTGTCCGCAAAAAAATGAAACTGTGCTGACAATTAGGGATACTGGAGTTGGCATTCCGGAAGAATGTCAGGATCGGGTATTTGAGCGTTTTTACCGTGTCGACAGGAGCCACAGTACGGAGATCGGCGGCACCGGGCTTGGACTGTCAATCGTCAAACACGCAGTTAAGATCCACGGAGGCAGGATAAAGATCAACAGTGAAATTGGGAAGGGAACCG
>CAMNAO010000040.1 GCA_946531435.1 uncultured Clostridia bacterium | reverse complement strand
GGCAGTTGTAGGGATCGTCCACCATCTTGAGGAAGCGGTCGATGCTCTCCGCGTCCACCAGCAGCCGGGGCAGTCCGAAAATGTCCCAGGGGGGATCGTCCATGTGGACGGCCATCTTGATCCCGGTCTCATGGCAGACGGGCATGAGCCTCTCCAGGAAGTACTTGAAATTGTCCCAGAGCTTCTCCTTGGTCACGTCCTTATAGGCCTCAAAAAGCTCGTCCAGCTTTGCCATGCGCTCCGGCTCCCAGCCGGGGAAGGTCATGTGGTACTTCTCGGTGAAGCCCATGACGTAATCGGCCATCTCCTTGGGATCGTCCTGGATCATGTCCTTCTGATAGAAGAGGGCTGTGGAGCCGTCCCCCACAGGGTGGAAGAGATCGGAACGGGTCCAGTCAAAGATGGGCATGAAATTGTAGCAGATGACCTTGACGCCGAAGGGGGCCAGGTTGCGGATGGTCTGGATGTAGTTGTCGATGTACTTGTCCCGGGTGGGTAGGCCGATTTTGATGTCGTCATGGACGTTGACGGACTCCACCACGTCCATGTTGAAGCCATAGGGCTCCAGCTGCTTCTGGACCGCCGCGATTTCCTCGGGCTGCCAGATCTCACCGGGCAGCTTGTTGTGAAGCGCCCAGACGATTGTGCTTACTCCGGGAATCTGCTTGATGTCGCTGAGGGAGATGTTGTCGTTGCCTTCGCCATACCAGCGAAAGCCCATTTGCATTGGCATAACGGTACCTCCTTATCATCTTGATTGGGCTATGAATATTATAACACGAACAGCGGGGTCAGAGGTAGTAAAATTTAGGAAAAAACAGCAATTTTCTTTGTGGGTCGACGAAGTTTTCAAATCCTGCAATGCCGCAGGGCGGCTTTGCGAAGGTTACACCCCGTACGAGGAGCCCAGGCCGAAGCCGAACTCGTAGTAATTGCCGGCGCTGTCCCGGTAGGCGTAGCCCTTGCCGTTTTGATCCTTCAGCTCCTGGGGAAGGTAGAGATCCTTGTCATAGCCGGGAACGTCGTTGGGGCTCACGCAGACGCCGTCGGCGGAGACCGCCAGCACTGCATCCCCCCTGGGAAGGGTGACGGGAAGCTTGCCCTGGGGCAGGAAGCGGCCGAACATCACGTCCAGCACCGCCTCGGGCTCAGTGTCGAAGCCGCAGGTCAGCACGTCGCTGACGCTTTCCAGATTGCCCGGCATCCAGGCCAGGGTGATGTTCAGATTGCTGAGCACCTTGCCGCCCCGGGCGTGGACGGCCTGGGCAATGGCGCGCAGCTCCTCCATTCCGGAGACGGTGGTCTCCTCATGGGTGGCCTCCACGGGGCGGCCCGCCTCATCCACATCGTGGACTGTCTTCCCGTCGCAGAGGTCCAGCTCCAGGTAGCCCTGGGTGGCGCTGAAATAGGCGCCGCTGGAGGGGGTGACAAAGAGGAGCGCGAGATCGGCCTCGTTGGGATCCTCGGTCAGATCGAGATTCCGGAGCTGGGAACGCAGATGGGGGGTGGCGCTCTCCGCCGCCTTGGGATCCTTCATGAAGAAGCGGGCGTAGATCTTCTTTCCCTCCAGGGCTTTCCCGGTGAGGGGAAGGGTGCCGTCGTTTTTCAGAAGCACCACGGATTTCCGATGAGCCAGGGCCGCCGCGTCCCAATCCTTCTTCGTGCCGTGGACGACGGACTCCGCTGTTTGCGGATCACGGAAGGGATCCTCAAACATCCCCAGTGCGAAGAGCTCGGTGAGGGTCCGGGTTACGGCGCGGTCAATGCTCTCCTCCGTCAGCTCCAGCTCCTCCCGGGTGAAGCCCTCGGGCAGGGGATGGCTGTCGTAGTAGCCCTCCCGGGTCCGGCGCAGCGCTTCCTTTCCGGCTTCGATGTCGAACATGCCGCCGATGAGGTCCACCCCGTTGTTGACGGCGTAGGCGATGCGCTCGGGGATATCCAGCATCTCCACGCCCCAGCTCATGTTGTGAACGATGCCGGTGTCGGAGTTTACATAACCTTCATAGCCCATCTCACCCCGGAGAAGACCCTGGATGAAGCTGCGGTTGTAGGCAAAGCCCTGGGGGGTCAGGGGGAGAAGATTTCCGTCGGGTCCCCGCTGGGGGGCGCTTTTATCCCCGGAGGGCTTGGAGTAGTAGGGCATGATGGAGGCCGCCTTCCGGCGCACGGCGGGGAAGAAACTGGGAAGGTGATAACTTAAAAGGCTGCCCTCGGTCTCATATACGTTCCACTGGCCCGCCTTGTAATGGGGGTCGAAGCCGTTTTCCCTGGCGCCGCCGCCGGGGAAATGCTTGACGGTGACGGAGACGCCATCCGCGGTGGGGCCGTTTTCGCTACCCTGGATCCGGGGGATCAGACGGTCAAAGAGGGCGGTGACCAGGCCGGGGTGCTCGCCGAAGGTGCCGTAGCTGCGCTGCCACCGGGGATCGGTGACTACGTCAGCCATATACATATAGCCTTTTTTCAGACCCACGGCATTCCATTCCCGGCGGATGGTGTCGGCAAAGCCGTCAATGACCGCGGACTCGGGCCGCCCCTCGTTCTCATCGCCCAGGGTGGCCTTCTCCGCCCTTTGACGGAAGGCCTCCACGGAATCCCCGGCCTTGTCGATGTCGCCCAGGGTGGCGGCGGCAATGCCCATGGTGCCGGGATAGGTGGCGAAGAGGCCCACGGAGTCGTTCATGCCGAAGACCACCTCGCCGTTTTCGTTGCGGGAGTTGGAGAGGCACTGGACGGGAATGAAGTGGGGGCACTCCTCCGCCACGGCGTGGAGCTCGTTGAAGAAATCGGTCATCGCCTCCACGCTGGGATTGGCGCGGAAAATGAGATGCCTTGCCCACCACTCCTTCAAAAGCTCGTGGGTGCCGGGCAGATGCAGCTCGCCGAAGATGTTCTTTTTAACAAAGGTTCCCTCGTCCAGAAGGCCAGTGGGGTCCAGCTTCTCCTTGTCCTGGGCGTCCTCCGCCATGTGCCAGTCCGAGGTAAAGAGCTGGCCGATCTTTTCCTCCGTCGTAAGCTCCTTCACATAGGCCTCCGCCCGCTCTTGGGGGCTGAGGCGCCAGTCGTCGAAGGGCTTCAGCTGGCCGGAGCCGTCGATATCCTTAAAATAGAGGCCGTCCGACTCCAGGATTCTGCGGCTGACAGTGCTGATGACAGGCCCTTGGGGGTTGCAAACGGTACGAAAGCGCCGGGATGCTTTTTCCATAAGGATTCCTCCTTCGCAAAGTTTTCCCAATGTTATTCATATCATAGCGGATTCAGCGGTTGATTTGTTAGAAATATCTTATCCAAAAACCGTAATTCTTTTGGACACATCTGTGAAATATGAACAATCAGTAAAATATTTTTCGGTTTTCCCTCAAAATTTTACTACCACTCTTTGGACATAAGTGCTATACATAAGTGCTATAATGACCTATGGCTGAACGGCTTTAACCGATCAATTTGCCAAGTTAATAGAAGAAGGGAGAAACTCTATGGCTAAGCTACCCTTGGACGACCCTAAGACCGGTACCCATCGTGCGAAGTTGTGGGAGATCGCGTTCTATGCTCTGAACAACACCTCCACCAACGCGTACCTGATTCTGGTCAGCTCCATCACCTACTTCCTGGTGGGCATCGTGGGCGTCGCCGCTGTCCTGGCGGGCAGCCTTGTCACCATCATGCGTGTGTGGGACGGTGTCACCGACCCCTTCATCGGCATGCTGGTGGACAACACCAACACCAAGTTCGGTAAAAACAGACCCTTTATCATCCTCGGCAACGTCATCCTCTTTGCGATGACCTGGCTCATCTTCCACCTGATTCCCAATCTGGGACAGGGGATCCGCCTTGTGGCCTACATTGTGCTGTATGCCCTTTACATCGTGGGCTACACCTTCCAGTGCGTGGTCACCAAGAGCGCCCAGTCCTGCCTGACCAACGACCCCAAGCAGCGCCCGGTGTTCACCATGTTTGACGCCACCTACAACGTGCTGCTCATGAGCATCTTCTGGCCTGTGTATCTGTCTGGTACCCTGCTTCCCAAGTTCACCCTGACCTCCGCCACCGCGGCCGACAAGATCGCCGAGCTCGTGGCCAGGAACCCTGCCCTGGAGCGGGTCATCACCACCAACGATCAGGGCATTCAGGTCCTCTCCGGCTTCTATAACCCTGCCATGTGGCAGCAGGCTCAGTACACCATCGGCGCCATCTCTGCGATCTTTGCCTGCCTCGCCATTATCGGCCTCTGGCGCAAGGACCGCTCCAAGTACTACGGTACCGGCAAGGTGGAGCGCATCGGCTTCAAGGATTATGCCGACGTTCTGGCCCACAACCGCGGCATTCAGATGCTGGTTCTGGCCGCCTCCTCTGATAAGCTGGCCATGAGCTGCACCTCCAACGCCGCCGTTACCATGTCCCTCTATGGCGTCATCTTCGGTACATACGCCCTCTCCGGCTCCGTCTCCGCCATCACCGGCATCCCGGTGGCCATCCTGGGCATTTTCGGCATCGGCTACATCGCCCGTAAGATGGGCCAGAAGACCTGCCTTCTGGTGGGCACCTGGGGCGCTCTCGCTACCGCCGCCATCATGGCCTTCCTCATCTCCATCGGCCATAAGACCGGCATGAGCCTGCCCACCTTCAAGCTTACTGATCTCAAGACCTGGGGCGGCCTCTTCAGCGGCGCCAACTGGAGTCTGATGGGTGTTGCTTTTATCCTGGTGTACATCATCAACAAGGGCTTCCAGCAGCTCTCCGGCAACATTGTCATCCCCATGACCGCCGACTGCGCCGACTACGAGGTCTATCGTACCGGCCGCTACGTCCCCGGCCTCATGGGCACCCTGTTCAGCTTCGTGGATAAGCTGATCTCCTCCCTGGCCGCCACCATCGTGGCCATTGTCTACGCCGCCATCGGCTTTAAGGAAAAGCTGCCCACCGAGGAGACCCCCTATTCCGGAGCACTCCTGGGAGCCACCCTGTTCTGCTTCCTGGGTATGCCCGCCATCGGCTGGATCCTGAACGTGGTGGCCATGAAGTTCTATCCCCTCACCAAGGATAAGATGGCCGAGATTCAGGACGAGATCGCCCGCATCAAGGCTGAAGCCCAGGCCAAGGCCTGAGAAATCCGCAGTCAGCGGCATAGCAAACAGGTTTCTTCGGGCGCTTCGGCGCCCGAAGATTTTCAAAGGAGGAGCTTCCCATGGCAAAGAAGAGAGAGGCCACCGCCCCGGTGTTTGAGCCCCTGGAAGGGGAGAAGTTGGAGGCCGGCAAGCTGGCGGAGCTGGACTATGAGGCCCAGGCCGCGCAGATCGAGGCCGGGCAGGAGGAGAAGACCTACGGCTTCTGGGGCAAGATCTGGCACTTTACCAAATGGCTGGACTCTCTGAAGGGAAAGCACCGTTTTAAGAAGAAGACTTACCTCTGGCTGATGCTCTTTTTGGGCTGGGCCGGGGGACATCGCTATTATCAGGGGCGGTGGAAGCTGGGACTCATCTATACCGCCCTGTGCTGGACGGGGATCCCGCTTTTCCTCTGTGTCACCGATTTTATGGAGGCCGTACCCATCAAGGCGGATGAGGAAGGCTGTATCGTTCTTTAAGGGAGGGCGCCCATGCAGATTGAGCTGCAAACGGTATTGAAAGAGGCTGTGAGTGCCTTCTCCGTCTCCCTCCTGGAGCTCATGCCCCCCTATGGGATTGAGCCGCTGGAGCTGAATGTCCCCGCACTGCAGAAGGAGGCGGAGAACTCTCTCCAGCGGCTTCTGCATAGGGCGGCGGTGGAAACGGGCTATGCGGAGCTGATGATGTTTCGCGGCCGCTTGGGTGCCTGCTTTGCGGCCTTCCGCCATCCGGAGCGGTCAGAGAAGCTGATTCTCATCGGCCCCTGGCGGGATGGCGGCTTCTCGTCCGAGCGGCGGGAGGGCTTTCGTGCCTCCTTCGGAGAGGTCGGCGCCGCCGCCCTGGAGGAGTGGTTCCGTACCATTCCCCAGCCTCCGGTCCCTGCCTTTGAAACTGTGCTGTCCCGCCTCATATCTCTCTGGTTTCCGGAGGATCGGCTGACCCTCCGTCATCTCAGTGCGGATGAGGGGCCCCGGGAGGAACAGGACGTCTTTACAGACAGTCTCTTCTGGCAGCGATATACCGAAGGATATCTGGAGCAGCGCTATGAGGCGGAGAACCAGCTGTTGAACGCCGTGGCCGGCGGAAACGAGCAGGACGCGCTGGAGGCTTTTCGCTATTTTCGTACCTTCGATCTGGGCAGCCGTTTCACCGGCAGCGCGGAACGCCTGCAGCACGGGCTTGTCATTCTCAATACCCTCTTCCGCAAATCGGTTGAGCGGGCCGGGGTCCACCCCTATTATCTCGATGAAATCAGCAGCGGCTTTGCTGTCCGCCTTCATGAGGTGCAGACCGCGGAGGAGAAACAGCGCCTGGAGCGGGAGATGCTTGCGGAATATACTCGCTATGTGCGGGAATACGCCCTGAAAAACTACTCCACACCGGTGAAAAAGAGCATTCAGTATATCAACCGGAATCTGGATCAGGACCTCTCGCTGATGAATCTTGCCAGGATCAGCAGCATCAGTCAGAGCTATCTCTCGAATCTTTTCCGCAAGGAGACCGGCACGACGCTGACCGAATATATCAGTCAGCAGCGGGTCTATCGGGCGGCCCAGCTCCTGCGGGAGACCGACAACAGCATCGCCTCTGTGGCGGAGGCGGTGGGCATTCTGGACGAAAACTATTTTACCAAAATGTTCCGCAAATACGCGGGCATGCCCCCCAGCCGCTACCGGCTTCGCAGCCGGGGCGGAGAATAGAATCCATCCATTTCTCGGCGAAGAATGAAAGGAGAAACTATGCTTTATCCTGTTTTGACAGAATCCCGCCTTCTCAGCGATCTTTCCGGCGTATGGAGCTTTCGCCTGGATAACGGCAAGGGCTTTGAGGAGGGCTGGGAGAAGGCCCCCCTTGCCGACGCCATGACGATGCCGGTGCCCGCCAGCTATAACGATCTCAAGGAGGGAACCTCCTTCCGGGACCACTATGGCTGGGCCTTTTATCAGAGGACGATCTCTGTCCCTGCCTATGTGAGGGAGAGGCAGCGGGTGGTGCTGCGCTGTGACGCCGTGACCCATCACGCCAGGGTGTTTCTGAACGGCAAGCTTCTGACAGAGCATTTCGGCGGCTTTTTGCCCTTTGAGGCGGAGCTGAATGAGGCGCTCCGGGATGGGGATAACCTGCTGACCATCGCCGTGGACAACGTCATCGACTATACCACCCTGCCCGTGGGCGGCGAAAAGCCCATGATGGCAATGAATATCGGCGGCGCTGCGCCGGAACCCAAAAAGCAGAATAACCCCAACTTCGACTTCTTCAACTACTGCGGCATCACCCGTCCCGTGCGGATCTATACCACCCCCAGGACCTATATCGCGGACGTGTCCCTCCGGGCCGATGTGGAGGACCCCCTGGCGGACAAGGTGAGGGCTGCGCTGCATTACAGGATTGAGGTCCAGGGCCCCAAATCCGGCGTCACGCCCGTAAAGGTGGAGATCTTTGACAAGGCCGGCATCAAGGTGGGTGAGGGGAACAGCGCGGAGGGAACGATCCAGTTGGAAAACGTCACCCTGTGGCAGCCGCTTCACTCCTATCTCTATACCGTGAAGGTACGGGCGGGGGAGGACGTGTATGAGCTTCCTTACGGCATCCGCACCGTTAAGGTGGAGGGCAAAAAGTTCCTCATTAATGGAAAACCCTTCTATTTCAAGGGCTATGGCAAGCATGAGGATACCTTCCCCGGCGGCCGCGGGCTGAACCTTCCCATGAACGTGAAGGATATCTCCCTCATCAAGTGGCAGGGCGGCAACAGCTTCCGCTGCAGCCACTATCCCTACGCCGAGGAGATGATGCGCCTCGCCGATGAGGAGGGCATCGTGGTCATCGATGAGACCACCGCTGTGGGTGTGAACTTTGAGTTCGGCGGCGGCGCCAACTTTAACGGGCAGAAGGTCACCACCTTTGATCCCGAGCACGGTGTCAAGACCTTCCGGCATCACCTGGATGTCGTCCGGGACCTCGTTTCCCGGGATAAAAATTACGCCTGCGTGGTCATGTGGAACATTGCCAACGAGCCGGATTCCTGGAGCGAGGGCGCTTATGAGTACTTCAAGCCCCTCTACGATCTGGCAAAGGAGCTGGATCCCGAGAAGCGCCCCTGCACCCTCACCAGTGTGCAGATGGCGGGCGGCCCGGACCGGGATATTTCCGCCAAGCTCTCCGATGTGATCTGCCTCAACCGCTACTACGGCTGGTACGTGGGCGCGCCGGACCTGGAAGGGCCGGAACGCATGCTTCGGGCGGAGCTGAAGGAGTGGGAGAAGCTGGGCAAGCCCTTGATGTTCACGGAGTACGGCGCGGATACCGTCATGGGCATGCACGACACCACTCCGGTCATGTATACCGAGGAATACCAGGTGGACTACTACGAGATGAACAACAAGGTCTTTGATGAGTTCGATTTTGTGGTGGGTGAGCACGTCTGGAACTTTGCCGACTTTGCCACGAGCCAGAGCCTTGTTCGCATCCAGGGCAACAAGAAGGGCCTCTTCACCCGGGATCGGAAGCCCAAGCTGGCGGCCCACTATTTCCGCCGCCGCTGGAACAGCATCCCCGATTTCGGCTATAAGGGATAAAAGAGTTCTTGCATAGACTTATATAAACATGAGGGCGTTGTCTCAAAATAGCAAAAACCACGAGTTAAGGACGTAGGGGCGGCTAATAGCCGCCCGCAGAGAGTTTTGATCATCTTATAAAGAAGTTGGGCGAATTCGCATGATCGTACGAATTCGCCCAACTTATTTACGTGTTCCCACATGTACCGCGCGGGCGGCTGATAGCCGCCCCTACAGGAGGAAACAGACATATAAGGCGTTTTGAGACAGCACCCTCTTTTTATTATAGTTGATTGCAGGGCCTTATTGCAGGGCCGTCACCCGGCGAAGCTGCCCAGATAGCGGAGACTCTCCTTGGGCTTCCGCTCCATGGTTGCCCGATCTACCGCAATGAGTCCAAAGGTCATGGAATAGCCCTTCTGCCACTCAAAGTTATCCATGAGGCTCCAGTGGCAGTATCCCTTGACGGGGATGCCGTCCTGAAGGCAGCGCTCCACGCCCTGGAGGGCCCGGCGGATAAACTCCACCCGGCGGCTGTCGTCCGAGGCGGCAACGCCGTTTTCCGTCACGATCAAATCGCCCTTGAAGTCCTGGTGGACCCGGCGGATCACATGCTCCAGCGCCTCGGGATAGAACTCATAGCTCATTTGGGTGAGCTCCGCCCCTTCCGGGCAGGGAAGCTGCCCCTCCGGGCCGAACTGGGTGCGGGTGTAGTTCTGGACGCCGAAGAAGTCGTCGCCCTGAAGATAGGGAAGATAATGCCGGAACTCCTCCTCCCATTCCTTTTCCGCGAAGCTCTCTCCGCCGGGCAGTGCCTGGCAGTCGTGGAGGGAGAGGGTGATGCCGACCTTGATTTCGGGATAGAGCGCCTTGATGGCCTCCCTGGCTGCCTCATGGGCGCGGAGAACCAGCCGGTCTCCCTCCGGGGTGCGGGAGGAGACGAAAACCTGGGGCTGAGGTGTCCCGAAGACTTCCGCGTTCTCCGCGGCGGCGTATTTCATGTTCTCCATCATCTTCTCAAAATTCATGCCCACCTGGACGGTGCCTTCGGCGCCTTTTGCGCTCTTGGCCGCCTGCTGGGCCATGAGCTGAAAGCGCCTGGAGATGGCCGCCAGCTGCAGCCCCATGTTGGCCTCGTTGATGGTGCAGATATAGCGGAGCTGGCTTCCCAGCTTCTCCGTCACATAGGCCGCGTAGCGGCGGAAGTATTCGACGGTGCTCTCGGTCTCCCAGCCGCCCTTTTGGATGAGCCAGACGGGGCTTGTGAAGTGCAGGAGCGTCACAATGGGCTCTACGCCGTTTGCCCTGCAGCAGGCGATGACTCTGCGGTAGTGCTCAATCTCCGCCTCGTCAAAGCGCCCCTCCTCCGGCTCGATCCGTGCCCACTCGATGGAGAAGCGGTAGGCGTTGAGTCCGGCGTCGGCAAGAAGCCTGATGTCCTCCTCATAGCGGTTATAGTGATCGCAGGCGAGGCCGCTGGGTTCAACAAAACTGCTGTGGGGCAGCTGTTCCTGGGCCCAGTAGTCGCTGTGAATGTTGTTGCCCTCCACCTGATGGGCGGCGGTGGCAGCGCCGATCAAGAATCCCTTGGGAAATGACATCTGCTTTTTCCTCCTTAATTCAGATGAATGACAGGCCCCTGGGTGATGCCGTTTTCGTTGAAGGCGTCGAGGCGCACATAGTATTCCCTGCCCTTGATAAGAGCGCCAACCCGATGAGTGCCCGGCGTGAATACCAGATCGCTGTGATAAAGCTTTTCCGGCGTTTGCCCGAAGAGAATGTTCCAGCCCAGGGTGCTCTCATTCCCGGAAATGGTGACCTCCATATCCAGATCCCCTGTACGCCTGGCTTCAAAGACCGGCGCCGCGGGCTTTTGGCCCGTTCCGAGGCCGAAGACCCGGAGCCCGGAGATGCAGGGAGGCTGCCCATAGGGCACCGCCATATCGGTAAGGCGCAGATAGCGGGCGGCAAAGCCCTCCTCCCGAAGGATCAGGTCATGGCTGAGATCGGTTTGCGCGGCGGATTTGTCCTCGATCACGAACCAATGCTCTCCGTCGGTGCTGCCCTCCAGCTTCCATTGGGTGACGTGATCCGCCTCCTCAATGTATCTTGCCTGGGAGCCGGGACGGATCTCTCCGGGGCAGGGGATATCGATCTTGTCATCGGCAAAGTTTATCTGCACGGCGTGAACGTCAAATACGCTGCCGAGATCCACCCGCAGCCACTCATCGCGGCTGTCGGATTCGGCGCGCCACCAGGTCTGCACGTTCTCCTCTGTGGCCTTCTCCGGCTCATGACCGGGGGAGAAGGAGGAGGCGGAGGCCGCCTTCCCCACACTGAGCAGCATCCAGGCGGGATCCCTCCAGGGGTCCTGATGAAGGCCGGAGAGGCTCATAGGCCAGTCCCCGTAGCGCTGATTGCAGAATAGCTCTCCCTCGTCGTCGAAGCCTGCGGGCCAGAGACCCACCCGACGCTCGAAATCGTGATTGACGGAGATACGCATGGTGGAGGTGTGCCACCAGTTGCCCTGATCATCCTGCATGGTGGAGCCGTGGCCGGCCCCGGGCAGGAAGCCGCCCGGCTTATAGGAGTAGGGGTTGTTCTCCGCCAGCCGGAAGGGGCCCAGGGGGCTGTCGCCCACATAGACGCCGTCGGAATAGGTGTTGTACTGGGCGCCGGGGCAGGCGTACTGCAGATAGTATCTGCCGTTATGCTTATCCATCCAGGCCCCCTCGATGTAGGGCCTTTTGGTAAACATGCCGCGGATGAGGGGCTTGACCTCCGGGGGAAGCTGCTCCTCCGGTACGGGACCCCTGGACACAAAGGCGCGGTACATGGCCTCCACCTCCTCCTCGGAGGCGGGAAGGGTGCTGTTGTTTTCTCCGATGCGCTCATAGCCGATGGTATAGGGGTCGCCGAAGATCAGCTCCTTTTTCTCTCCCTTGGGCAGCATGGTCTCGGGATCCAGCTCCACCCCATAGATGGGCGTCGAGTTGGAACAGCCCCAGTAAAAGTACACCCGCCCGTCATCGTCCCGGAAGAGGTTGGGATCCCAGTAGGGGAAATTCCCCTCGATCCTCTCATAGGGCCCTTTCAGAATGTCCTTTGTCCGCCAGCGGTCGCAATTGTGTTCCCGGTTGGAGGCGCAGAAATATACCCAGTCCCCCAGCACCCGCACGTCCGGGGCGTAGTCATAGAGGGGAAGCTCATCGGGCAGACGGTGGTTTTCCCAACTCACAAGATCGTCGGAAACCCAGACGCCCAGGGTCATGGAGGCGAAAATGTAGTAGCGCCCCTGAAAACAGATCAGGGAGGGATCCGCCGCCTCGCGGCAGATCTGCAGCTTTCCGTGAAGACGGGGGTCTGCGTTGAACTGATAGCGGTAGTTTACGTTGATGGGATTACAGTAGTATTTCATAGCGGTATTCTCCCTTCGGTACCTGATGTGTCTCGCCGTTCGGCAGCTCGATCTCTGCCGGAATGGGGACAGTGAAGGTCATGCTCAGCTTGTTCTCCTCGTAGGTCCAGCCGCTTTCGATGGTCCCCACGGGAGAGAGCCATCGGGCCCTGGCCCAGCCCAGGTCGGGGCTGGGCTGGGGCTTCAGGGTCAGCTTCCCGGCGCTGAGCCGGATGCCGCAGACTCCGCGGAAGAGCCAGCCGGTGACGGCCCCATAGGAATAGTGGTTCAGGGAGTCGTGTACCGTGCCGTCGGCCCGGATGCCGTCCCAGGTCTCCCAGATGGTGGTTGCGCCCTTTTTGACGGCGTAAAGCCAACTGGGGCAGTCGGTCTGTAAAAGCAGCTTATAGGCAGTGTCGGTGTGCCCATTGTCTGCCAGAACCCCGCATAGATCGGGCGTGGAGAGAAAGCCGGTGTTCAGGTGAACCCCGTTCCTGACGATGAGATCGTTCAGCATATCCGCCGCCTTCTGAATCTCCTCCCCCTCCAGAAGGCCGAAGGCCAGGGGACGCACGTATTCGCATTGCCGGTCGGAGTCGATCCGCCCGCTTTTTAAGCAGCTGTGACGATAGGCTTTCTTTGCATTTTCCGCGATTTCTTCGTATTTTTTCGCGTCCTCCGGCTTTCCCAGTATTTCCGAGATCTTCGCCAGCAGGGAAGCGGAGCGGTAATAGTAGGCCGTGGCCACCTCCGGCGCGCCCAGCATCATGGTCTTCTTCATGGCGGCGCTGTTGTCCACGTCCGGCTGGCACCACTCGCCGAAGTGGAAGCCCTCATCCACCAGGTATTTGTGCCAGGGGTTCAGGAGATTGTGGGGACGGGTCTTTCGGGCGCGCTTTTCTACAAAGCCCAGCCAGCGGACCATCATATCGTAATTCTCTTCCAGAATTGCCGGATCTCCGCTTGCCTCATACAGCGCCCAGGGCACCAATACGCAGGCGTCGCCCCAGCCGGCGGAACCCTGGAGCATATTGGAGATCATACCGCCTTTGTTGTTTACCGGGGCGATGTTCTGTACAAGTCCGTCCTCCCCCTGGGCAAGACGGCACTCGCCCAGCCATTTGCGCAAAATCGGATAACAATCCGCGAGATAGACCGCCGTGGGGGCGAAGGCCGCCGCGTCCCCGGTCCAGCCCGCCCGCTCTCTGGTGGGGCAGTCGGTGGGGATGTCGCAGAAGTTGGAACGCATGCTCCAGAGACTGTTGAGAAAGAGACGGTTTACATCGGTGTTGCCGCATTCAAAAAAGCCGGTCTGGGGCATTTGGGAATAGACGGCGACGGCGGTGAATTCGGCGGAGCTCAGGTCGATCTTTGTCTCCACCTTTGCGTAGCGGAAGCCGAAAACAGAGAAGCCGGGCTTATAGATGTTCTCGCCGTCTTTGCAGATGTACTGGATCTTCTGGGGGATCCCTCCGTTTTTGTTCCGGTCGCCGGGGTCAAAGTTTTTCTGGGTGAAGTTTCCGTTTTCGTCCAGGGTCTCGCCGTGCCAGAGCGTGATCGTCTCTCCGGCCTTTGCGTTCACGCGCAGCTCCGTGTAACCCGCCAGGTTCTGGCCGAAGTCGATCACGGTTTCCCCGTTGGGGGTGGTGATGAGGCGCCCGGGAAAGCGCTCCTGCTCCAGAACGGGAACGCTCTCGGTGGGGGCAAGATTGGCAAAGCCGAAGTCCCGGACCGTCACGCCGTGCCAGTCGGTGATCTCCTCCAGGCGGGCGTCGTAAGTCTCTCCCTTTTGCAGGTCGTTTTCCCGGATGGGTCCCTGCTGGCTGGCCTCCCAGCCCTCATCGCTGATGAGGATCGCCCTGCCGTCCGCCTCCAACTGGCAGAGGAGGGCAAGATCCGTCCCGTAGTAGTTGGTAAGGCCGTCGATGCCCACGGAGCCCCGGTACCAGCCATCTCCAAGGGTTACGGTGAGCTCGTTTTCTCCCTCCCTCAGGAGCGGGGAGACGTCATAGCACTGCACGGTTAGCCGTTTTCGGTAATCCCCGGTGCCGGGCGCCAGTACAAAATCTCCTACCCGCTGCCCGTTGAGACAGGCAATATAGAGCCCGTGACAGGTGATGTAGAGGCGGGCGCCCTTTGTCCTCTCGGCGGTAAAGCGGCGGCGGAGGACGGAGGCCGGCTGCCGCTGATCGTCTTCGTGGGGAAGCTCGGGATCGATCCATTTTGCCTGCCAGAGGGCGGGGATTTCGTTTCGAATCATAGACATGTCAAAACCTCGTGTTCAGCCATTCGGCGCTCTTTTCCAGACTTTTTACCGGATCCTTTTCGATCCAGTTTTTATGACTCTCCAAAACCACGGCCTCAATGCCGTTTTGAAGGGCGATTTCCTTCATGGCGTCTAAATCCATGTTCCCGGTGCCCAGCTCCACGCTGTCCGCCTTTAAAATGGGCGTCATGGCGGGGCCTTTTTGACGGCTGCCCCGGTCGGTGACGTGCCAGAGCTTCATCCGGCTCCCCAGCTTTCGCATCCAGAGCTTGGCGTCGGCGCCGCCGTCGGTAAACCAGTAGCTGTCGAACTCGAAATTGACCGCCGCCGGGTCGGTGCCGTCTATGAGAAGATCATAAGCCCGCAGACCGGGTTTTACCTGCAGAAGCTCCACATTGTGGTTGTGATAGTACAGCGCGAGCCCCGCGGCCTTCAGCGCTTCGCCTGCCTTACTCAGCCGCTCTGCCAGTGCCCGCACCGTTTTTTCATCGGAGTAGTCGAAGCGGTACATCCCCGTGATGACCACCTTGTCCGTATGGAAGCTCTTTGCCTCCGCGATCACGGCGTCCGCCTCCCGCTCCAGGGAGCCCAGGTCGGCGTGAAGGCTGATGACGGAAAGCCCGCTCTCCTGCATGAGCCCGTGCCAATCCAGCTTGCCGCCGTTTCCGGTGGGCATACCGGCAGCCCGGGTCATGAGACGCACCATGAGAGAGCCGGGATGGATCATAAAGCGATTGAGTTCAAGGCCGTCGTAACCGGCGGCCTTGATTCTTTGTAAGGTTTCCCGGGCCTGTGACTCGCTTCCGGTCACGGTGCCCAGCATGATTTGCTGTACAGCTTTTTTCATTTTTTGATCCCCTGCAGTACGCGGTTTAACTGCTTGATGCTCTCCTCGTCGGCACCTGCCTGCTTGAGCAAACTCAGCATGGTCATGCGGCCCATCATCCGCTGCAGCGCGGGGTTGTCCTTTACCGCGTCGGCCACGTCGCCCCGCTCGGAGGCGCTCTTGGCCATCATGGCCTCCACCACGGCCCCCGCCTGGGGGTGGGCGCGAAGAGTGCCCAGGGTGTCACTTACAGAGAAGCAGTCGGGATCGATCTCATCCGCATCGAACCAGTTGGTGACAGACGCCGCGGCCTTGTTGAAGATATAGCTCTCCTCCGGCTGGGAGACGCGGCGGATGCACATGGTATCGCTGTACTCTCCGGCCACGGCGCGGATGAGATGCTCTCCCAGAAGGGGGATGCGGAAGCGGAAGACGGTTTTCCCGCGCTGGGTACCCACCAGGCTGCCGTCCACATAGAGGCTGATCACAGGCTGATTGGAGTAGACCTTGATCTCCGTCTCCTCCTCGCAGCGGTTTTCGTAGCGCTTGC
>CAMNAO010000039.1 GCA_946531435.1 uncultured Clostridia bacterium | reverse complement strand
CGCGTTCCTACAAACTGGAGGTCATTACATATTGTCTAATATTTTTATTTGCACAATTTTCGCAATTGTCCGGATTCATGCACGGGCGGCTGATAGCCGCCCCTACGGTGTCTTGGGAAATACCTGCGTTTCCGCGTTTCTTCTCATCATCCGGACTTTGTCTACACGCTGAGAGGCGTGACCGCACTGCGGTCACGCCCCTTCCTTATTCTTCCTGCCCTTCAGCCGCCCGCCTCAAAGTACAGGCACTCCACCTCGTCGTTATCCTTCAAAAGAACGTTGCCGATGTCCCTGCGCATGACGATGCGGTCATAGACAGCCAGGGTCATGACCTGGGGCGGCAGCCCCGGCGCCCTGGGGGGCAGCTTTTGAAGGTCCCGGCTTCGGACCAGGATGGTGGAGGGGATCTCCACGCCCTCCGCTTCCAGGATTTGCTGTACGGTTGTTCCTTCCGCAACCTCTCTCTTGTTTCCGCAAACTGTGATTTCCAAAGAGATACCCCCTTCTGCCTTTCACTTTGTCCCGCAGATGGGACAGTCCGCCCTTCTTTGGGGCAGCGAGACCGTGCGAAACTGCATGTTTAGCCCGTCAAACATCAGAAGCCTGCCTGCCAATGTCTCTCCGGCCCCGGTCAGAAGCTTGATCGCCTCCAGTGCCTCCAGCGAACCGATGACGCCGGGAACGGCGCCGAGAACGCCCTTTTCCCGGGGCGAAGGCTCCCCCTCCGGCGGGGTGCCGAAGATGCAGCGGAGGCAGGGCGTCCGCTTGGGAAGGATCGTTGTGATTTCCCCCCGGAAGCGCCCGATGCCGGCGTGGATGAGGGGCTTTCCCAGGCTGACACAGACGTCATTTAAGAGGAATTTCGTCTCTCCGCTGTCCGTACAGTCCAGCACCAGGTCATAGTCCGCAATCACATTTCCCGAATTGTCCTCGGTCAGGAACATCGGGATGGCAGTGACCGCCACCAGGGGATTGATGGCCAGAAGGGTCCCTTCGGCGGACTCCGCCTTCAGCCGCCCCAGGTCGCCGGTGGTGTGGAGAAGCTGCCGCTGCAGATTGGAAAGCTCCACCCTGTCGCCGTCGGCGATGCCGATGCGGCCGACGCCCGCGGCGGCCAGGTACATGGCGGCGGGGGAACCCAGCCCGCCGGCGCCCACAATGAGAACACGGGCGTTTTTCAGCTTTTCCTGCCCTTTTTCGCCGATTTCTTCAAGAAGGAGCTGGCGAGCGTAGCGTAAGCGCTCTTCCTCATTCAGGCTCATGCCGCACCCCTCCTTCAAACCATCTGGGGAAAGTATACCACACAGTCCCGGCGGGTTTCAAGAAAAACGCCCTCTTCAGACAACGAAAGCCCCGACTGCGCCTTTCTCCCTGGCAAGGCGGGCAAAGCGCTCCGCATAGGCCTCCTCTGTGGAAAAGGTCCCCAACTCCGCCTGGTACTGCTCTCTGACGCCGAAGGGACGGTAGCGGATGAGCTTGTAGGGGCAGCGATTCCCGATATGCTCCGCCACATAGCGTACTGTGGCTTCATTCTCCGCATCCCGGTGGGGAAAGATCACGGTCCGCACCTCCTGCAGCTTCCCGACGCTCAGAAGGTAGTCCAGGTTTTTCAGCACCACTTCCCGGGGATGGGAGATGAGATGGTTGTTCCAGCCGGGCTCCACCGCCTTCACATCCAGCATCACGCCCTCCGAAACCGAGAGGGTACGCGGGTCGGCCTCAAAGTCGAAGGAGCCGTTGGAGTCCATGAGACAGGTCTTCCCCAGCTTGTGTAGCTCCGTAAACAGCTCGATCAGAAACTCATTTTGCAGGGTACATTCTCCGCCGGAGACGGTGATACCGCCGATATAGGGCGCGCTGCGCCTTACCTCCTTCATCACGTCCTCCACCGTCATCCAGCGGACCCGGGGGGAGGCGTCGTGGGGGCAGGTGCGGATGCAGGTGTCGCACTGAACGCAGAGGCTGCTGTCCCATTGCACCTTGCCCTCTTTGTCGATCCGGAGGGCTTTCGTCGGGCAGCCCGGAACACAGGCCCCGCAGCTTATACACAGATGAATGGTCTCCGGGTTGTGACAGAAGCGGCAATTGAAGGGACAGCCCTGGAAGAAGATGGAGGTCCGGTTGCCCGGACCATCCACATTGGAAAAGGGTATGATTTTGTTAACGGGCGCTGTCTTCTTCATGGTGCTGGACCCTTCGATCCAGGGCGTGGCCGCCGTCCTGGGCGCCCATGCCGAAGACCGTCACATTGTTGAGGGACTGCTTCTTTGCCCGGAGCTTCTCGATCTCGCTCTTCTTCACCAGGTAGCCGGTGACACGGACCACGTCGTTATTCTCCAGATATCCGGAGAAGTAGCGCAGGCCCCTTTCCAGGGAACCCTTGATGATGGGCAGGATGGCGTCCGGCGTCCTGAGGTAGGTTTCCTCGAATTTGAAGATATCCCCCGTGCCGGTGGGGAAGTAGGGGTGAAATTTTTCGTTGACCTCCAGCTGCTCCAGCATCGTGGGCTCCACGCCGATGGGGATGCGGGTGCCGGGGGAGTCGTCCATACCGTCGCTGTCGATGCCCACCTGGGCGTGCAGGCGGTAGCGGTGGCCGTAGGCGTCGCAGTAGGGGGCCTCATGCTCCGAAACCCGCTTTTCGATGGCGTCCATGATGCGGATGCCCAACTCCGTGGCCTCGGCATTCATGCCGAAGCCCTTCTTCTTGTCCTCAATGCCCAGAAGGTGGTTGCAGCATTCGGCAAGGCCCACCACGCCGAACATACCGGTAAAGTTCTCCTGCTTGACGAAGCCCTCGGTGACCAGGAAATTGGTCTTGAAGAAGCTGGACTCCTCCACAATGAACTTCACGCGCTTATCCATGTACTCCAGCTGCAGGTCGATGTACTTGTTAAGCTCCCGCTCCAAAAAGTCCTCCGGGCTTTTGGCGTCCAGGGAGCACTCATAAAGGCGCATACGGGGCAGGGTAAAGCCGCCGCCCGCGATGCTGAGCCCGTTGTAGCAGGAGGCGATGGCGTAGCGCTCCCCCCACTCCTTCACGAACATGCGGTGGTTGGCGAAGGAGGGCTTGGCGGTCTTCAGCATGCATTTGACGCAGGCGAGGGCAAAGTCGTCGCTGGTTTTCTCCGGGTCATAGCGGAGGGTCAGATTGGGAATGGCCAGCTGCATTTCCTCGGTGAGCTCCAGAAGCAGACGGCCTGTGACCGTGTCCTCGGGGCCGATGTCTGCGTGAACAAAGGAGTCGGTCTGGACCCGGTCGATGTTCCGCAGGAAGAGGCGCAGCACCTTCTTGGCATAGGCCCGGTCCTCCTTCAGGACAAAGGGCTCCAACAGCTTGTCCAGATCCCCGAGATAGACGGGATAGGTGGTGATGGAGGGCACGTGGCAGTAGAAGATCTCCAGCACATTTACGGCCTCCAGAAGATCCGTGGGCGGCTCCAGCTCCAAAAACTTGCAGCCCTTCTCAAAAAGCAGCTCGTAATCCGGGCAGATGTACCGGGGACGGAAGGGCATCACACCCTCGTTTAAGTCACAGAGCGCCCCCTTGGCCTTGGCGGCATAGTATTCGTCAGAGTAACGCAGACTGTCGTCGGTGCTCTCCCCCAGATGGGCGAGGCCGATGAGCTCCTGCCGGTATGTCAGCGTGGGGTCCTGAATGATTTTGAGAGCCTCTGACATGAGAAATCCCTCCCTATATATAAAGTGTGTGAAAACCGATCATGATTCCGGGACACCGCCATTTTAAACATTTTCAGATTCCCTGTCAACCGGGACAGGGCTGTTTCCGACGCTCGCGGAGGACCGTGAATCATAAAAGACCCCATTCGGGTATTTCCAAAAGAGAGGAATCCGTTTATACTGAGAGAAAACGGACATGGAGCCCGATGCTGTGGGGCGAATGCGGAGGCGGAAAACGATGCTGTACAAAAACGCAATGGTGTTTACGGGCGAGGGCCGTTTTGTCCCCGGCAGCTTTCGGGTGGAAGACGGGCGCTTTCAAGAGGTGCTGGATGTGGTCCCCTCAGAAGAGGGTGTGGATCTGGGGGGCAGCCTCGTGATCCCCGGCCTGGTGGATCTCCATACCCACGGCTGCGCGGGGGCGGATTTTTCCGACGGCGATCCGGAGGGCCTTCGAGCAATGGGGGAGTATTACGCCCGCCATGGGATCACCGCCTTCGCCCCCACCTCCATGACCCTTCCTTATGAGGCGCTGGAGAAAGCCTTTGCCACTGCTGCGGCGTACTGTCAGCAGCCTCCGGCCGCCGGAGCCCGGCTTTTGGGCATCCACATGGAGGGGCCCTACCTCTCCGAGAAAAAGAAGGGCGCCCAGAACGCGGCCTGGCTGCGCCTTCCGGATCTGGAGGGCTTTCGGGCGCTCTATGAAGGCTGCGGCGGGCGTATCCGGATCGTGGATGTGGCGGCGGAAACAGAGGGTGCGGAGGAGTTCATCCGGGAGGCCAGCCGGCTCTGCAGGGTATCCATCGCCCATACGGACGCGGATTACGACACGGCGTGCCTGGCCTTTGGGGCCGGGGCAAGCCATCTGACCCACCTCTATAACGCCATGCCCTCCATCCATCATCGCAAGCCCGGTGTGATCGGCGCCGCCTCGGAGCGGGAGACCGTGACGGCGGAGCTGATTTCCGACGGCATTCATGTCCATCCCAGTGCCGTGCGGATGGCCTTCCGGCTCTTCCCGGGGCGGATCTGCCTTGTTTCCGATTCCATCCGCTGCTGCGGGATGCCGGAGGGAACCTATACCCTGGGCGGACAGACGCTGCGGCTGCTGGGACGATGCGCATCCCTGGAGGATGGGACCATTGCGGGCTCGGCCACGGATCTTTATGACTGTATGTGTCTTGCGATGTCCTTCGGCATCCCCCGGGAGGAAGCGGTTCTGGCAGCCACGCTGCTCCCTGCCAGGGTGCTTGGCAGGGAGGCGGAGATCGGCTCCGTTGAGGTCGGGAAGCTGGCTGATTTTGTGGTCTGTGATGCTTCTTTTCGGCGAAAGGCAGTGTTTCTGGGAGGAAAGCGCATCCCATCCGATTCAGAACAGAAGTCTTCCCGAATACAGTAGATTTCTCTCTCTGAACATGATACAATAACAAACAATATGTGTATGAGGACATGAGAACATGAGCTATGAGGAAGCGAAGTCCGCTATCCCCTGCGGGCGCTACCGCCATTTCAAGGGGAATGAGTATGAGGTGATCGCCGTTGCCCGCCACTCGGAGACGGAGGAGCCGCTGGTGGTCTACCGTGCGCTCTACGGCGACCGCGGTGTCTGGGTGCGTCCGGCGGAGATGTGGATCGAGACCGTGGAGCGGGAAGGGAGAAGCGTTCCCCGCTTCTCGCTGATCGGCTGATCTTTGCCGGGGATGGTGTTTCGGCACAAGAAGAGAGGAATGACGTTCTGCTAAGGCGCGCCTCATGCCGAAAGAAGGGGTTTCAAGATGAAGAAAAGCAGTAAGAATCTGACCCAGGGCTCGGTGATTACCCAGCTCCTGCTCTTTGCCCTGCCCATTCTGCTGGGGCAGGTTTTCCAGAATCTGTATAACAGCGTGGACGCCATTGTGGTTGGCAGAAACGTGGGGAAGACGGCCCTGGCGGCGGTCTCCGCCAGCGCGGATATCACCCATCTTCTGGTGGGCTTCTTTACCGGGCTTTCCACCGGCGCGGGGATCCTGTTTGCCCGCTGCTTCGGCGCCGGGGAGAATCGAAAGCTTCACGACGCCATTCATACCTCGGTACTGTTCTCAGTGGTCCTCGGCGTGGGAATGGCGATCCTGGGCGTGGCCCTGACCCCCTTCCTCCTCCGCGTGGTCGCCTGCCCGGAGGATGTGTGGGAGGAGGCCCTGGCCTATCTCCGGGTCTACTTCATCGGGATCCTGTTTACCGCCATTTATAATGTGGGCGCCAGCATCCTCCGTTCCGTGGGGGATTCCCGCAATCCCTTCCTCTATCTTGTGGCGGCCAGCTGCGTCAACATCGTGCTGGACCTTCTGCTGGTGAAGGTGATCCGCCTCGGCGTCATCGGCGCCGCTCTCGCCACCATCGTCTCCCAGGCCCTCAGCGTGGTGCTGGTGTTCCGGCGTCTCATGAAAACCGATGACGTCTACCGGATCGTGCTCAGGGACCTCGGCATCGATAAAAAGCTCCTGCTGGAGATCCTGGATCTGGGCCTGCCCGCCGCTGTCCAGACCTGCCTCATCTCCATCTCCAACATGTTTGTCTCCCGTTACATCAACTCCTTCGGCTCCGACGCCATGGCGGGGATCGGCGCCGCCAAAAAGATCGACAAATTTGTGGGCATGGTGGCTCAGTCCATCGGCCTCGCCCTGGCCACTTTCGTGGGACAGAATTTCGGGGCAAAGCGGCTGGACCGCGTGTTCAAAAGCATCCGGGTCTCTCTTATCTTCAACGCCGTCTACATTCTGCTGGTGGGCTCGGTCATCTACGTCTTCGCCGATACCTTTGTGGGCATCTTCACCACCGACCCCAACGCCATCCGCTTCGGCGTGGATATGATCCATACCATGATGCCCCTCTATTACATGCAGTCGCTGAACCAGATCTTCGCCAACGCGGTCCGGGGCTTCGGCAAGTCCCGGGTGGTCATGCTGTGCTCCATTTTCGGCATGATCGGCGTGCGGCAGATCTTCCTTGCCATCACCATGGGAATCGAACGTACCGTCTTCAATATTTATTACGCCTATCCGGTGGGCTGGACCGGCGCCGCCCTGCTGGTGTTCCTTTACTACTGGTTCACGATCCACAGGAAATACGCCGCCGCTGCCAGAGAGACCCCGGCGGTCTGATTGTGAAGGCGCGCCCTGCTCGGATGCTGACCCACGGGAAGCAGAATGATCGATTTTTGTGCGCAATTGTCGAACCACTGCCGCCTCAATTCTGATACAATGCGGATAACGATTGGAAACCGGAAATACAGAAAGGATGGTTTTATGGAGATCAAAAGCATTACCGCAATTACGGAGCCCTACCCCGACGGCCAACGGATCGTTGCCCTGGCGGTGGAGTATCCCGTAACTCTGAGAAGTGAGGATCTGGCTGCGGAGCAGTTTGCTGTCCCCGGCCGCAGGATTACCGGAGTCTATGCCGCTTTATCGGCGGAAACGGCTCCCGGGGAGGAGGGCCCCTTCGTCATTATTGCCCTGGACCCCGAGGATGAGTTCTGCGGCACCCTTCTGGACCCCGACGGGAAGGTGAAGCGACACGGCCCCCGTCCGCCCCGCCCCCAGGGGCAGGAGCCCCGGAGAGACGGCGGCCCCCGTGCCTTTGTCCTGCCGGACGGCAGACTGTTCCGCGGGCCCCGGGGGATCAGCGCCCGGCGGGACCCCCTGGCTGTCCCCGTGCGCCAGGTCAAGGCTCTGCGGGCATCCGACGGAGCGGAGCTTCCGGCGTGGGAGGAGGAAAAGACCTCCGACCGGGAGAATAACCACATCGCGGATCTCTTTACCCAGGGCCGCTTTGAGGATATGGACTATAACTTTTTCGTACCGGAAGGCCTGGAACCCGGAGAGAAGGCGCCCCTGGTGCTGTTCATCCATGACGCAGGCGTCATCGGCGCAAGCCCCCGTATCACCCTGGAGCAGGGCATCGGCGCCACGGTCTGGGCGAGGCCGGAGGAGCAGGAGAAGCACCGGTGCTTCATCCTGGCCCCTCAGCATAACAAGGAGCTTCCCATCGCCAACGATGAGTATTGGTGCACAGAGGATATGGCCACCATCAAGCGGATGGCGGATGCCCTGATGACTGAGTTTCCCATTGATCCGGACCGGGTGTATATCACGGGCCAGTCCATGGGCTTCATGACCGGGCTGGAGATGCTTCATACCTACCCGGATTTCTTCGCAGCCGGCCTTCTGCCCGCGGGACACTGGGCCCTGGACCGGGTGGCGCCCATGTGGAACCGGAACATCTGGATGTTCGTTTCGGATGAGGACCGGGGCGCTGTGGCCATGCTGGCCCTGCCGGAGATGGCGGAGAAGCTGGGCGGCCATATGGGTCACTACCGCTGGAGCGCCAATGTGCCCTTGGAGGAGCTGAACGCCCTTATCCGCAGCGTGGAGAACGATGGAAACAGCTTCCACCTGACGGAGTTTGTGGATGACACCATCTGGCAGCGGGATCAGCCGGACCGCACCTACGGCGGCGGCCATAACGGCACCTGGCACCTGGTCTATCAGCTGTCGGCGGCCAGAGACTGGCTCTTCCGCCAGAAGAGGGGATAAGCGGCCAATACCTTGAAATATGAAAGAGGCGTTGCCTCAAAATAGCAAAACCACGAGGCAAGGACGTAGGGGCGGCTAATAGCCGCCCGCAGAGAGCTTTGATCATCTTACAAATAAGTTGGGCGAATTCGCACGAATTCGCCCAACTTATTTACGCGTTCCCACATATGCCGCGCGGGCGGCTGATAGCCGCCCCTACAGGAGGAAACGGACATATAAGACGTTTTGAGACAGCCCCTTTCAGTTTACTTAATATGGGATAAATACTATGAAAGAATGGCGCAGACTCCCTTCGGAAATCGCCGGGGCGGATCTACTCTCTCGCGGCGTTCCGGTATTCCCGGGGCGTGATCCCGTATTTCTTTTTAAAGGCGTCCTTAAAATAGTTGCTGTCTGAGAAGCCGCAGTTGGTGGCGACTTCGGTCACGCTGTGGTCTGTGGAGATGAGCTCCAGCGCCGCGCTGCGCAGCCGGACAAATACGAGGTACTCGTGAATGCCGATCCCCGCCGCCTCCCGGAACTTCCTGCTGAGATAGTTGGGGCTGAAGCCGGCGGCGGCCGCGATCTCCGGAGAGGAGATCTGCTGGCGGAAATGCTCATTGATATAGCGCGCCGCCTCCAGCACCTGGCGGTCCGCCGTGTGAATATCCGCCGGCGTATCCCGGAGAAAAACACATATCCGGCTGCTGTTCAGAAGAAGCACCTGCAGCTGCATCCGCAGGATCATCGGTGTCCTCCCGTCGTTGACCTGCTCCTCAAGCACCATGGCGGCAATGAGTTCGTTATACTGCTTCTGATAGGCTTCCGGTACATGGAAGATCCGCATCTCGGAGAAAAAGCTTTCTCCGCCGGGGAGCATGGCGATGACCTGCTCCTCCAAATCCGACAGACGGAAATAGATCCCGCTGCGCCTGCAGGGCCCGGAGAGGTAGCGGGTGTAATGGATGATATCCGGAGGGATCAGCAGAAAATCCCCTTCACTCAGGTCATACATGCCGTCCCCCACAAGAAAACGGCAGGAGCCGTGCTCCACAAAGCAGAGCTCAAAATAGGGATGGAGGTGGTGGGAGGACATGATGTAGCCGGCCTCCCGCTGCCGCTCGTCAATATGAACTCGTTTGATTTGACCCATGGTGGTTCTTTTTTTGATGGCCATAGTCGCCTCCAGTGTTGAAAAATCCGTATTACTGCCGGAAGTATTTTCTTTTTTTCGTATCACATGACGAAAAAACATAGTAAAATGATGAAAGCTAAAATGACATGCTTGGGATGAATTGGGCATTTTGAACACAAAGTGCCTTGCGGTCGGAATATCCCGACAATGGATGCGGAAAAAACGGAACCCCGCAGACCGTGAAATGGCGGGGAATCTCCTCTTTTACAGCCCAGGGAGGGTAACATGCAGCTTGGAATTCGTCTTCACGATGTAAACGCGAAGGAGCCGGAGGCACTTCAGACGCTGGAGGCCCGGGCCGATACCGCGCGGCAGGAGGGCTTTTCCTGCGTTCATCTTGCCCTTGCCAAATGCCTGAAGGGCTATACCTTTGATAATGCCGCCCTGACAGAGGGCCTCGCGGCCTATGTGAGGCGGGTCTTCCGGGAGCGGGGGCTGGATGTGGCGGTGCTGGGCTGCTATCTGAACCTGGCCCACCCGGAGGAGGAGAAGCTGCGGGAGATCCAGTCCCGCTATTACGGCAGCCTGCGGGTGGCGGCCCTGGCCGGGATCGGTATGGTGGGAACGGAGACCGGCTCCCCCAACGCGGCGTATAAGCTGGACGCCAACACCCATACGGAGGAGGCGCTTCAGACCTTTATCAGAAACCTTGCTCCGGTGGTGGAATGCGCCGAGCACTACGGTGTGACCATGGCCATTGAGCCGGTGTGGAACCACATCGTCTTCAATGCGGACCGGGCAAGGACCGTACTGCGGAGCATCGGCAGCAGAAATCTGCGTATCATTTTCGATCCTGTCAATCTCCTTTCTCCGGAGAATCTGGACCAAAGGGAGTGGGTCCTTGCCGATGCCATGGAAAAGCTCTGTGATGATATCGCCATGGTCCACCTCAAGGACTATGTCCGCCGGGACGGATCGCTTGTAAGCATCGCCGCCGGGACGGGGGAGATGGACTATACCGAAATCCTTCGCTTCCTGAAGATGAGAAAGCCTTTCATTCAGGCGACGCTGGAGAATACCAGCAACGAAAACGCCGTCTCCTCCCGCCGCTATCTGGAGGAGCTTTACGCCTCCCTCTGAGGGTTGACCCAGGGAACGCGGCCCGGCTGGGCCGGGAACTCATAAAAGCGCGCCGTCCTGTCCCGCCCGCTGTCCCGCCAGGGATCAAAGCCGGCAGCGGCAATGTGGGGGCCATAGGAACAGTCCCGGAAGCAGAGGAGCCCGTAATCCCGCCAGGGGCGGGCAAGAAAGATGCTGCCGTCGGTGACTCCGGGGGCCCGGGTGAGCCGGCAGCGGTGAAAGAGAAAGCCCTCCTGCTGCTCCAGGGCATGGGCGGGGGCGGCTACATATCCGAGATCCCGCGCGTCGCAAAGAGAGCGGATCTCGCAGTCCTCGAAGAGGGCTTTGCCGCAGCCGAAGATGAAATCCACCGTTCCCTCGATGAGGCAGCGATGAAACCGCTGGGAGAGCGGCCGGTCCTGACGCAGCTCATCGGGGAGAAAGCCCTGATACCGCTGGATGAGATCCCCGGGAAGCGGGCCGAGAAACAGGGTGTCCTGGGTGGAACTCAGCACGCAGTCCTCCATGAGAAACCGGTCCCCGTAGACGGTGAGGGCCACCTCCTGTCCCTTTTCCTCGGGATGGAGGGCGTCGTTCTCAATGGTGAGATCCCGGATCGTCACATCATCCGCGCAGACGGCCATGGTCCAGGTGCGGAAGGTGTTGTATTCCCGCCCTTGGGAATCCGGCTTTTTGGCGTAGTCGCCGTAAACAAGCCGGGTGCTGTCCCTGCCGGCGCCTTGGAGGGTGATCCTCGGCGTTCGCAGCATCAGCTTCTGCCGGTAGACGCCCGGCTCAAGAACAATGACAGCGCCTGGATGCGCGGCGTCCAGAACGTGCTGGAGGGAATCGGCCGGAGTGATGTGGATTTCCTGCATTGTGAGATCTGCTCCTTTGTAATAGTAAGGCATATTGTCTGCTTAAACTATTATAGCATGAAGCGCGGATCCTGCAAATCGGTTTCAAAAAACGGTCTGTTTTGTCCATGGAAAAAAGCTGTTTTTGGCATACAAGGCAGAGGGCAAAACTGATATAGTTAAACCAGTTCATACGGCAATTCTGAGTAGGGGAAGGGAACTATGAAACGTCAGTTGAGCTTCGCGCAGTACCGGGGTATCGATCTGACGCTTTTTGCCTTGATCCTTCTGATTTCCGAGACCTTGATCGTCAAAGCCTCCACCCGCTGGTTTTCGGATCAGCTCTATACCGTATCCGTCGTGGGCGCCGTAACGGCCATCGTCCTGATGCGCTGGGGCGGCTGGGCCGCGATCCACGCGGTGCTGGGCGGCCTTGCTTTTTGCTTTGCCTCCCACGGAAGCGGGCAGCAGTACCTCATCTACTGTGCCGGGAATCTTTTCTCCCTGCTTTCGCTGCTTTTTATCCGCATTTTCGGCGGGGAAAAGATCCGGTCCGACGCCCTTTTCAGCATGGGCTTCGGAATCGTGACGCTCCTTCTGATGCAGCTGGGGCGTGCGCTTATGGCTCTGGCGCTGGGGAACAGCCTCTCCGGCTGCCTGGCCTTTTTCACCACGGACGCACTCTCGCTCCTGTTTGTCGGCGTGATCCTCTGGATCGCCCGGCGGCTGGACGGGGTTTTTGAAAATCAAAAGCATTATCTTCTGCGCGTCCACGAGGAAGCAGAAGAGGAAAAAGGAGGGTATTGATGAAAGCAAAAGCTGCAGATTACCTCATCTACGACGAAGCGTCCGGCCGATACCGGGAAAGCCCGGAGCAGGCTGTGCGTGACGACGTAGAAAAGCACTACTGGCTCCATGTGGGGCGCACCATCCTGAAGGATTGGCGGCTCTACCTGATGCTGGTACCCATGATCCTGGTGTTCCTGTTCTGGCGTTACTTCCCTATGTATGAGCTCCTTGGTTCCTTCAAGGTCTCAGATGAGGTGAAGCCGGTCTCCCAGCAGCTCTTTTCGGGCTTTTCCTATTTCAAGCGCCTTCTCGTCGGCGGGGACACCCTCTCCACCGAATTCTGGCGGGCGCTGAGGAATACGTTCCTTCTGAGCTTCTACGGACTGTGCTTCGGCTTCCCCATGCCGATCATCCTCGCGCTCTTCTTCAATGAGATCAAGTCCAACATCGCCCGCTCGGTGTATCAGGTGCTCACCTATCTGCCCAAGTTCATGTCCACCGTCGTTATGACCTCTCTCGTGACGATGCTGGTCAAGCAGGGCTCCCTCACCAGCGGCATGGGCATTGTCAGCCAGTTTTTGGCGAACATGGGCTGGATCTCCAGAGATGTGGCAAACGCCGGCCTTCTGAACAATCCCAACTTCTTCCGCTCAATCTATCAGATCAGCGGCATCTGGGAGGGCGCCGGCTACGACAGCATCGTGTTCTTCGCCGCCATCATCGCCATCTCGCCCACCAGCTATGAGGCGGCTCAGATCGACGGCGCGGGCAAGATGGCCCAGATGCGGTACGTGGTGCTTCCCAGCATCCTCAGCACCATCGTCATCATGCTCATCACCCGGATCGGCTCCCTTCTCAACATCGGCTATGAGAAGGTCCTGCTGCTCTATAACACCAACACCT
Organism: uncultured Clostridia bacterium; assembly: GCA_946531435.1. GTDB lineage: Bacteria > Bacillota > Clostridia > Oscillospirales > Oscillospiraceae > CAMNAO01. The sequence continues at coordinate 2,723 of CAMNAO010000039.1, read as the reverse complement.
ACGTCACCGCCGATGTGGTTTCCACCTTTGCCCAGCGCTACGGCCTGGCGGGGGCGGCCAAGGGCATTGCTTCCGCAGCCGAAATGATGAACAACGTCATCGGCATGCTGCTGGTCATCGGCGCCAACACCATTGCCCGCAAGGCTTCGGATGTCTCACTCTATTAAGGGAAGGAGGATGAACCATGAAAAGAAAGCTTGAAGTTTCTGAACTGATCTTTAAGATCCTCAGCTATACTCTTCTTACCGTGTTCGCCCTCTGCTGCCTGTATCCCTTTGTGTACGCGGTTTCCGCCGCCATCAGCGGACGGGCTGCCGTGGATTACGGTGAGATCGTGCTCCTCCCCAAGAACATCCAGTTTGACGCCTTCCGCAGGATGTTCAACGACAACATGTTCTGGAACTCCTATTCCAACACGCTGTTTTTGACCCTGTACGGCACGCTGTGGGCCCTGGGCTACTCCATCCTGGGCGCCTATGCCCTGAGCAAGCGGCGTCTTCTCTTCCGCAAGTTCTTCAACTTCTTCCTGGTGTTCACCATGTGGTTCTCCGCCGGCCTGGTGCCCCAGTACCTGAACTACCTGGACACCAAGGAGATCTTCAACGCCATCGGCATCGTGGATGACAAGTGGCTGGTGGTCATCGCCATGGGCATGGCGGCCATGAACATCATCCTGCTGCGCAACGCCTTTGAGGGCGTGCCCAGCGAGATCGAGGAGGCGGCCATCGTGGACGGCGCCAGCGAGTTCCAGGTGCTGAGCCAGGTCTACATCCCCATGAGTAAATCCACCATCGCCACCGTGGCGCTGTTCTTCGGAATCTCCCGCTGGAACGGCTACTTCTGGGCGCGGCAGATGATCTCCAACGCCAATGAGCATCCCCTGCAGGTGTTCATCCGTCTGAAGCTGGAGCAGTTCACCGATCCCGAGGCCATGGCGGGCTGGAACGAGGTCTACGCCTCCGACTCCGTCATCTACGCTCTTATCGTCTGCTCCATCGTCCCCATTCTGATCATTTACCCCTTCATCCAGAAGTACTTCGCCAAGGGCGTCAACGTGGGCGGCGTTAAGGAATAAAAGAAATTCCCTCGAAGAGGGAGTAAAAAACCATCGGAAACCAATAGAAAAGGAAAAATAAAAGGAAAAAAATCAAGGAGGACCTATGAAAAACACATTTACCCGCAGAGATTTCCTGAAGGTTATGGGCGTCAGCGCTTCCGCCGCTGTTCTGGCGGCCTGCGCCCCCAAAATCGATGTGAGCCAGTATGAGGCCGGCAACACCAACACCAACACCAACACCAATACCCAATCCGGCGGAAGCTCCAATGCCGGTACCGGTACTGCTGCCGCTCCCACCGGCGGCGACACCGCTGCAGCCCCCGCGGAGCTCACTTATGCCGCCGGCACCACCCTCCGGATGGCCACCGGCTACAACAGCGCCAAGACCGGTCTCTTCTTCGACGCCGAGACCGCGGGCGAGGGCATTACCCTGGCCGACGGCAACACCTACAACGCCGGCGATCTGAAGCCCACCTGGGTTGCCGCGGAAGAGATTCTGAATGTCAAGTTCGAGGACAAGTATCAGGGCAACTCCGCCGCCAAGGAGTTCGAGTATTGGAAGGACCGCCTGAACGAGGTGGATATGGTCAGCGGCACCGCTTCCACCCTGAGTGAGTACGGCGAGGCCGGCAGCCTCGTGAACATTGCCGAGTATCTGGACCGGATGCCCAACTTCAGCGCCTATATGGAGGCCAACCCCATCGTCCGCCTCTCCATTACCGGCAACACCTCCACCGGCGCCATCTATTTCAGCCCCTATTTCGACGGTGTCAACGACATCGAGCGTATGCCCCTCATGCGTGTGGACTGGGCCCAGAAGCTTCTGGACGGCGACGGCGCCTTTGAGGCCGCTGCCTCCGGCAAGACCGCAGCTCCTGCCTATCAGCCCTATATGCCCACCTCCGGCAAGGTCACTGTCGATGTGGTGAAGGCGGACGGCTCCGGCGTTGAGACCGTAACCAAGGATTATGACGCGGCCGGCAACATCATCGAGAAGATGAACGCCGCCGGCAGCCAGAGCGGCGTGGACGCGGTGAATATGCTCCGCGAGTACATCGACACCGCTTATGCCGGATATTACGGCACTGAGCGCTCCAAGCTCTTCTGCGGCCAGAACGCCGCCTGGGATGTGGATGAGATGGTGGCTCTCCTCCGCTGCGTGGTGGCCAATGCCCAGACCCTCAACGGCACCGACTCCATCCAGGGCCTCTTCTCCCGTGAGGATGACAACAACCAGCGCCGTGTGGACCTTTTCCGCTTCGCCGGTCATCTCTTCGGCGTCCGCGGCCTGGAGTCCCGCCAGGATTACCTCTATGTGGGCACCGACGGTGAGCTCTATGACGCCCGTCAGGAGCCTGAGACCTATGAGGCCATGGCCAAGATGCACGACCTCGTCACCGAGGGCCTTATCTCCAAGTCCTTCGTGGACGGCTCCGCTGAGAACAGCGGCACCATGCTGGAGAACGACCTGGGCTTCATGAGCTATGACTACAACCAGACCCAGACCATTCTGAACCAGACCAAGCTGCAGAACGCGGACGGCGAGAAGTACATGGCGGTGATGCCTCCTGTGGCCCGCTGGTATGACGGCACCAACAATGACGGCGTCTTCATGCGCTTCACCGAGTCCTGGCGTTCCGTCAAGACCGACGGCTGGGGCATCTCC
>CAMNAO010000038.1 GCA_946531435.1 uncultured Clostridia bacterium | reverse complement strand
AAGCTTGCGACGACGAAGCGCGGAACGAAAGCCGGTAACGGCAAGGCGTGCAAAGCGAAGCCCGACGCGGCATGTGAGCCCGCAGGCGAACATCCGTAGCGCAACCGAGCGAAGCGAGGCTCTTAGCGCGGAGTGTATCCGCGTCCCCCGTCTCCTTTGTAGGGGCGAACTGTGTTCGCCCGCTGGCTGAGAGTGCGAATCTACGGGCGATCTCAGATCGCCCCTACGGGACTTATGCTGTTTGATGTCCTGCCGTAGGGGCGGCTATCAGCCGCCCGGGCGCAAAAGGATCCAAATACGAAAAAAGCCGGACGGATTCGTGCGATCACACGAATCCGTCCGGCTTCTTATGTATTATGCTTTCCCGTGTACCGGCCCCCGGGCGCGGGTTCGGGCGATGGCGGCCCGCTCCTCCATCAGGTGATCCCGCAGGGTGTAAGCGGTCCAGGTGACGTTATGCTCCGTCACCATGGCCTTCAGGGCCACCGGCACCCGGGCACCCCGCAGCTCCGCCAGCACCGCGTCCAGCTGCCCGGGACGGAGATCATGAAAGACCAGCATCTCCTCGGAAAAGGGAGCCATGTCCCCCTCCATAGGCAAGTACGCATCCCGTAGGGGCGAACTTTGTTCGCCCGATTGCTGATGGGTGCTTGCCGGCGGGCGACCGCAGGTCGCCCCTACGATGTTTTCCTCCCCATCGTCCCCGGTTCCCGCGATCCCCAGCAGCCCGCCGATGGGGATGGAGAAGCTCTCCGAAGGGACGGTCCGGGGCGTCACCCCGTGCTTCAAAAGGGCCACCCGGACCTTCCGGCCCTTGTCGGTGGCGTTCAGATTGTATAAAAGCGCGGTTGCCATGGCTCATTCCTCCCATCCCAGAAGGTCCTTCAGCTTCAGGGCCTCCCGATATCGCCGCCCGTGGGCCTCCAGCGCCTCGGGCGTAACGCATTTTTTCCGGCTTTTTTCAAAGCGCTCCTCCAGGGTGACCGGAGTCTCCCCGTCCAGGAGCTTGTCGGCGTAGCAGAGCACCGCCGCCTCATTGATCTCGGCAAAGTCCGCCCCGTGGTGGGGCTCCACCACCGCGGCCAGGGCGTCATAGCCCTCCTTCCGCAGAAAGTCGGCGCCCTTTTTGGCGTGGTCCGGCTCCGTCCGCAGGATGTCATGGCACAGGGCGGCGGCCCGCAGAAGGGGTCGATTCAGAACGATGCCCCGGTTTTCCTGGGCCGCCGCGATGGCGTCCGCCATCCGGGCCACCGCCTCCTCATGGCGAAGGATCTTCTCCGGCGTCCCGCAGCGCCGATGCCAGCAGGCCATAAGCTCCGGGGAGGGGATCTGCCAGGGCAGCTCCCCCATGGAGAGAACGGTAAATCGCTCCCCGTCCCAATGGAGGCGGCTTACGCCGCAGTAGGGGATCTCCGGCACCGCGCCGCCCCCGGTGAGGCCGGCCAGCAGCGCCCGCAGCAGGCTGCGGTGGCTTACCACCGCAAAATCGCCGGGGATCTCACGGGCCAGTGCTGTCAGCTCCTTCAGGGCCCGGGCAGCCCCCGCCGACGGATCCTCGGCGCCCGGGGGCTGGAGATAGGGGTCCGCCCCCCGCCGGGCATAGAGCTCCGGAAAGCGGAGCTTGATCTCCGAGAAGGGCAGGCCGTCCCAGAGACCGTGGCCCAGCTCCTCCAGCCCCGGAGCGATTCGGGGAAGAAACGCGTCCCCCGCCAGAATGGCGGCGGTCTCCCTCGCCCGCCCCAGGGGAGAGGAGACCAGCGCAAGGCATCCCTGCCCCTTCAGCCACTCCCTTGCCAGTGCCGCCTGGGCGATCCCCTCCAGGGAGAGGGGGAAGTCGCTCTTTCCCAGGCACCAGCGCTCCTTTGTGGGAAAGTCGGGCCGCCCGTGGCGGATGAGGGTGACGGTGCTCATGCTCTCTTCTCCCAATAGCGCCTGAGCGCCTCCAGCTCCTCCGGCGTGTCCGCGTCCATGAGGATGCCGGGATCCGCCACCGGAACGTCGTCGATTGCTTCGCCGCAGCGCTCCAGGGCGCCCCGGAGCCCCATGGGCCCCTCGTCGGCCAGAAGCCGGGGAATCAGCCGTCCCGCAAGCATCACGGGGTGACCGGGCTTTCCCTCATAGACGGGCCTTGCAATGGCGGCGGGGGAGGCCAGCACCGCCCGATAGGTCTCCGGGGCAATGGCGGGGCAGTCGGCGGGGCTCAGCAGCACCCGGTCCACCCCCTGAAGGGCGGCAAGGCCCAGCTTTACGGAGTCAAACATCTGGGTCGCGGCATAGGCGGCGTTATGGACCGCCTCCGCCCCGAATTCCTCCAGAATCGGCTGCAGCGCCTCCGCCCGGTGACCGGTGACTACCACCAGCTTTTCTACCCCTGCGTCCCGGAGCTTTTTCAGCGCGTGGGCCAAAAGGGGAGCGGAGCCCAGGGTCAGGAGGGGCTTGAACTCTCCCATGCGGGAGCTGAGCCCCGCCGCCACGAGAAGGCCGCCCAGGGATTTTTGACCTTGTTCTGACATGGAAAACCACCCTTTTTCAGCGCGTTTTCTTGCGCATTTCTCTTCTTTGCATTATAATCGGTTCAAACGGGTCCCAAGGAGGGGAGCGCATGTCCGGCATTCATACCCACGTCCGCCTCAGCTTCTATAACGACTATGAAAAGGATTCCCTGGGCTTCGGCACCGGGATGGTCCGGCTGCTGGAAATCGTGGAGCGCACGGGCTCCATCCGGCAGGCCTGCCAGGAGATGGGCATGGCCTATTCCAAGAGCTGGAAGATTTTGAAAAAGACGGAGGAGGAGTTCGGCGTCTCCCTTCTGGAGAGGGACGGGCGCCGCGGCTCCCGTCTGACCGAGGCGGCCAGGGCCCTTCTGCGGGATTATCACGAGGTGCTGACGGCGGCCCGCGCCGCCGCGGAGACCCGCTACCGGGAGCTGCATCCCGAGGAATGATGCTGCTTTCTTTGTTCGCAATGATGCCATGTCTGCCCATCATGTGCCGCAGGCACACATCATCAGGGAAGGGCATCATTGGCGAAGCCAGCATCATCTGCCCTAAAAGGGCAAACATCATTCAAAAAAGAGTGATTTGTCTAAAAGACAAATCACTCTTTTTGTTGGAGCAGGGTACGGGAGTCGAACCCGCCTAGCCAGCTTGGGAAGCTGGAGTAATACCGATATACCAACCCTGCGCGACCCGGCAAAGGGTATTATAGCACAAATCCAAGAGATTGCAAGTCCCGGAAAGGGGCTTTTTTTGTCGCCCGGGACGAAAAAGGGGAACGGGAGTTATGAATTGCCGCCCGGCATTTCGTAGGGGCCGGCGCCCTCGACGGCCCGCCGGAAGACCCGGCCTGCGGGGGACGATGGGTACCGTCCCCCACAGGCCGGCCTTTATGGGCAGTTCATGTTATTCTGCTTTTTCGCGGCCTTTGCGGCATCCCGGGCGCTCATTCCAGGCCGATTTCCGCGTAGGTCCCGTATTCGGACCAGTACATGCGGGACCCTTCATCATACCATGCGGGTTCATCCATGCTCTCCAGTTTGGAGAGCGCCGCGTCCAGCTCGTCGCCGTACTGATCGATGACCTCCTTTGTGAAGTAGACCTGGGCGATCCGCGGACATCCGGCGAAAGCGTCGGTGGCGAAGGGGGGCAGCATGTCGGGACCTTGGCACCACTCCAGATAGAGCCCCTGAATGTAGATCCAGCAGAAGCTGTAGCCGTCGATCTCCTTCAGTGTGGAGGGGAGGCGGATCGTCAGGAAGTTGTCGTATGCCGGGTTCGCCCCGTTGGCGGTGATCCTGTCTCCGGCCTTCTGCGCCTGCTCCGCGGTGAGGACCCAGTTCCACATTTCAGGCATGTTCTCCTTGCGGCCGTCCTCGGCAAAGGCGTACTCCCGCACGGCCTCCACACCCTCCTCCAGAGTGATGGTCATGGCGTCGGCGCAGTTGGCGAAGGCGGAGTCCGGGATCTCCTTTACGGTGCCGGGAACCCGGATGTCCACAAGACCGGTGTAGGAAAAGCAGCTCCTGCCCAGGGTCTCCACCTGGCCGAGATCGATCTCCCGGAGACCCAGACGGCCCTGGAAGGCGTATTCGCCGATGCTCCGGAGGCTCTTCGGCAGGGTAACGGCGGCCTCGTCGTCATAGTAATGCCACATGCCGCTCTCATCGTTGTAGGTGCCGCAGGTGAAGAACTGTTCGCCCAGGGCGGTGCAGCCCTCTCCGATGGTGAGGGAAGCGGTGCGGCAGCCGTAGAGGATGCTGCGCTCACTCAGGTCGGCGTCGGGACCGATCTCCACGGAACGGAAGCGGGAGCTACTCAAGGCGCCGCTGCCGTAAACGGTGCCGGAGGCGGTGCAGACAAAGCGGCCGAGACCGCTGCCCGCCTCGTAGAAGGCGCTGGAGTTGATGCTGCGGATGCTGTTCCCCAGGAGCACGTCCCCCAGAAGTCCGCAGCCCCGGAAGGCCTCGCTGTCGATGACCTGCAGGCCGGAGCCGAAGACCACGGTCTCCAATGCGGTGCAGCCCTCGAAGGCGCTGTTACCGATGGTGGTGAGACTGTTCGGAAGAATGACGGTCTTGAGCGCGGTGCAGCCCTCAAAGGCGCTGCTGTCGATGGAGGTGATGCCCTCCGAGATCGTGACGGAGGTCAGCGTCCCGTTGCCCTTGAAGGTGTTGACGTTGATCCCCGTGATGGTGTTGGAGCCGATGGCGGCGGGAATCAGAAGCTCCGAGGCGGAGCCGGTGTAGGCGCTGATTTTGCCCACGTTGTTGCATTCCAGGCCGCTTTCGTCGATCCTGTCCAGCTCCGGGTCACGGAAGAGGGAGGCGTCGATGACCATGCTCTCCAGGAACGCGGTGAAGGTCTCGCTCTCCGCAAAGGCCCAGGTGGCGTCGGGGTCCTTGGCGTCTCCATAGCTCATGTACAGCTCCAGGGCGTGATAGCTGCTGAAGGAGGTGTAGAGATGCAGGGAGTAGGTGGGGCTTTCGCCCAGGGTGTTGGCCCGCAGCTCACCGTACCAGCTGCGCCCGTTCACAGTTATGGTGCGGTAGTCCGGGCTGACGTAGCCCGCCGCCGTCAGGGGATCGGCGTAAATGGAGGGAGACAGGACGATGGTGCCCCGGAGGGTGCCCCCCAGGCTGATCTCCAGCCGGTCGGTATCGTTTGTGCGCCCGCTCCAGCTGGCGGGCAGAGAGACGGTGACGCCGGGAAAGCTGAGACCCGCATTCTCATCCGGTGTGCCGAATACCAGATTGTCCAGCAGGGTCCGCACGTCCTCGTCCTCCAGGAGAGGTTCGATGTCGTCCAGGCTGTCCTCCGGTACGCTGAGGTTCAGCTGGAGACCGGTAAAGCCCGAAATGACGTCATCCCCGTAGTCCACCACCCAGAAGGCGTGGGCCTCGGTATAGCTGGCGGTGTAGCCCTGGGTAGCGGAATTCCAGTCCGGGTTCCGGTCAAAGGAGCAGAAGAAGGCTTTGTAGGGGCCGATCTCCACCTCCTCCTCCCGCAGGTTTCGATAATACCCGAAATCCGTCAGGTTCAGCATCAGGCCATGCTGATTTGTGATGGTGATCTCCTTGTCCCGCCCCTTGAGGAAGCGGAACTCCAGGGTCCATTTGCCTTCGGGGTCGAGATAGCGCAGGCCCCCTTCGGTCAGCTCCGGCTCCGGGTTCATGGACCAGGGCACACCGATGGAGAGATCCCCCTCCTCATAGACGTAGACCTGGAAGGCAGGCATACCTGTTTCGGGTTCTTTCTCTTTTTCGGGCTCTTTCTCTGGCCCGGGAGCAGGCTGCTGCGCGCCGATCCCATCCAGGCGGCCGGACAAAGCCCCGGCGAGATCGCCGTCCTTCTGACAGGAGGACAGGCAGAAGAGCAGCGCCGCGGTGAGCAGCAGGATCCAAATGCGTTTTTTCATCGGATTCCCCTCCTTGCATTGGTTGGAGTATTTCCTTTGGGTTGAATGGGACATTGAAGTAGATGATACTGTATTTTATCATTCAGAAACGCGTCTGTCATCCTGTTTCTTGATTTTTACGGGCATGAATGGGAAAAAATCCGCATAGACTTCCTCAGCAAGGGCGAAGGAGGCGCGGGTATGGAGGGCAGCGAGAACGGGATCCGGGTATCGGGGCGGGAGGCCCTGTACCTCAGCGGTGTGACGGAGGTCCGGAGCTATGACGAGGAGGAGGTACAGCTTACCACCGGGGACGGAAGGCTTCTCATTCGGGGCGGCGGCCTCCGGATGGAGCGGCTGGAGCCGGAGAAGGGCCTTGTGACGCTGCGGGGCCGGGTGGACAGTCTGGAATACCTCACGGATCCCGGCCCGGGCGGGGGGCTTCTCAAGAGGATTTTCCGCTGATGGAGCTGTCACTGAAGCTGCAGCTTCTGTCGGCGGCCCGGGCGGCGCTGACCGGGGCGGTCATCGGCCTTGTCCATGACGGACTGGGTATGCTCCGGCATCGGGCGGGACGGCTCCTGTCGGCGCTCCTGGATCTGCTGCTTGTGCTTTTTGCGGCCTTTACGCTCTTCAGTCTGGGCCTCTGGACCGAGCGGGGGCAGCAGCGGCTCTTTCTCAGTCTGTTTGCCGCCCTGGGCGGGGCGGCGTATCTTCTGCTCCTCTCGCCCCTTCTGCGCCCCCTCCTGGACTCTGTCGGCGAGGCGGCGGCCTGGGTGCTCCGTGCCCTCCTGGCGCCCCTTTCCCGGCTGGGAAAACTCGTCAAAAAACTCGGGAAAACCCTTGCAATTTACATCGCTAAACTATATAATGCTTACCGAATGCTGATGTCAAGCCGCGGCGGCAGGGCCGACCCGGGCGGAAAGGAAGCGCTGTATGAAGAAGCGGCCGGTAAGTATTTTTACGGTGATCGTCGTCCTCGTGCTGCTCCTGTATCTGGGCTTCCGCCTTCTGGATCTTGGGCATCGGCTGCGGGCCGCAGACGCGGAAAACCAGGCTCTCCGGGAGGAGATCGCCCGGGAGAGCGCCAAAAACGACGAGATGCGTTACCGCGTGGAGCACGCGGACGAGGATGAGGTCATTGCCGACGTGGCCCGGGAGGAGCTGGGCTATGTGGCCCCCGACGAGACGGTCTTCACTCCCGAGGAGTGACCGGAAGGAACAAAGAGAACCACGAAAGGGTCATCGCACTATGGAAATTGAAAAGGACAGCATTCTCACAGGCAAGGTCACCGGCATTACCAAGTTCGGCGCCTTCGTACAGGTGGCCCCGGGGCGCTCCGGCCTTGTGCACATCTCCGAGATCGCCAATGCCTATGTAAACGACGTAAATGATTTCCTGACCCAGGGGCAGGAGGTCACGGTAAAGGTGCTGAAAATCGACGAAAACGGGCGCCTGAACCTTTCCATCAAGCAGGCGCAGCCCCAGGAACCGGCAAGGCCTTCTCCCTCCAGACCGCGGCAGGCCCCCCGGGAGGAGAGCCGTCCCGCTGTCGCCCCTTCAGCGGAGGGGGAGGTGCTGCCGCCCTCCAGGGACGCCGCCTTTGAGGATAAGCTGAAAAAATTCATGCAGGATTCGGACAGCAGGATGTCCGGCGTCCGCATCTATGCCGACAACCGCCGCGGCGGCAGGAGAAGGAAATAAGCGGACGTCGAACGGTTAAATCATATGAGTACGCGCCCCGGTCTTTGACCGGGGCGCAAGAGCGTGCAGACAAAGGCAGATTTCCACTGCACACAATTACTGAAATTCACTGTTTGGGACGAGAGTACGGATTGCCACGACCAGTGTGCCGCACTGGTCTCGCAATGACGGCAGTAGCGGGGTAGTCGCCGCGGCTGCCAAGCCTTTTCTGTCATTGCGAGGAGGGCACAGCCCGACGTGGCAATCCGTACCCCGTCCTTGTGCCCTCTATGGTAAGCCATTGTGAAACATCATACGATAGATTTCTGAGGGCCTTCCTTGTATGTTTTCTCTACACGAAGACTTGTCTACACGCTGACGCGCCCCGGTCTTTGACCGGGGCGCGGTAATATTTTATGGCGTTTTTATTCGTCGTCGCCCTCAATAAGGCCGTAGCCGCCGTTATTCCGGCGGTAGACGATGGCGAAGGTGTTCCCCTCATCCTGGTTTTTGAAAGCAAAGAACTGGTGGTCCAGCAGGTTCATCTGAAGGATGGCCTCCTCCACCGTCATGGGCTTGATGGCGAAGCGCTTGGTGCGGATCACCTCAAAGCTGGCGTCCTCCTCCACAGGCTCCTCCTGGGCGGGGGCGGCGTCGAAGGCGCCATCCCGAAGGCGCTTGGCCAGCCGGGTCTTGTTCTTGCGGATCTGGCGCTCAATGGCGTTGACGGCGGCGTCGATGGAGGCGTACATATCGCTGGTGGTCTCGCTGGCCCGGTAGATCATGCCGCCGCTGCGCAGGGTGACCTCGGCGGTCTGCCGGTCCCTCTCCAAAGAGAGGGTGACGGAAGCATCCGGCTCCGTTCTGAAAAATCGATCGATCTTGCCCACTTTTTTCTCGGCGTAAAGGCGCAGATCGTCAGACATCTGTAGCTGTTTGGCTGTGAACGTAAATCTCATAAGTTCCCGCTCCTTTCCTCAACTTGAGGGGCGGCGGGGATGGCCCCCCTCTATGTTCATTATAGCACAGAAGGGGCGTTTTACAAGGACTATTTTTCGTCAAATTGTAAGTTTTGTATGAACGGCGGCGCCCTGCCGCTCAGGAGAAGCAGAGGGCGTCGGCAATGTCCACCAGGGTGCAGACCTCGAACATGGCCTTGCCGATGAGCTCATCCAGATCGGAGGGATCCTTGGCGCCCTTGGGGACGGCCTGACTGAGAAGGGGGGTGCCGTCCGAGACGGCCATATAGACGGTTCCGTCCACCAGGGAGAAGCGGATGCACCCGGGCAGCTTGGATTCGGCGTCCATGATGGCGTTCATGGTGCGGAAGTCCAGCACCTCCTCCACGGCGCGGGGGTTGTCGGCGTAGACCACGTACTGCCGGTCAAACTCCGCCACCCCGGTGAGGTACTGCCCCGCCGCGCCGGTGGCGGTGAGCTTGTTCTCCTTTTCAAAGATCCAGAGGTTGCCGGAGGTCTTTCTCCCGGCGTAGAAGGCCGCAAAGGGACCCTTAAAGGTGATCTCATCCCGGCTGTCGCCCCGGCCCTTCAGGGTCAGATTGCTCATGACCATGCTGATCCCCCGGTAGGTGGCGGCGATGTAGGTGTCGCCGTTGTAGGAGGCGTTCCCCAGCTGCACAAGGCCGGAGGCGGCCACCAGCTCCTGGGGCACCGCCAGGTTGCGGCTCATCTGGTGGTCCCCCACCACCTGCCTTAAGCACATGGGGACCACGGTCTCCTGGTAGAAGTCGTTGAGCCGTTTCCGGTCCTGATTTCTGAGGATGAGGAGCAGGGCGCCCGCGCCCAGAGCCAGGGAGAGCGGAATCCCGATCCCCACGGAGGCGAAGCAGAGGATGGGCACCCAGAAGGGGATCCGGCGGCTCTTGCGCTGGAGCTCCAGATATTCGTTTCGCACCACCGGCAGGGCGGTGGGCATTTCCCGGTTTGACATGGTCGTTCCTCCCGTTGCTCATCTATGGCATACTGTATCACGCTGAGGGGATAAAATCAATCTTTTCAAAAAACTGTCAGAGAAGATTGACAAACAATCGGATTTTCGGAATAATAAAGGGTATCAGAAAGAGGGCGCCCGGCGCCCGGAAGGGAGCGGAAGAATGAGCTACGAGCTTGCGGTCATCAATGAAAAGGCCCGCCGTGACCCCAAGGGGTTTTTGGAGGAGTGTGATGAGAGCTATCGGTCCCAGATCCGGGATGCCGCCCGCAAGGTGGTGGCCAACCGGGAGAAGAGCCCCATTGTGCTTCTGTCCGGCCCCTCCGGCAGCGGCAAGACCACCACGGCCCGGATCCTGCGGGAGGAGCTCCGGAAGCTGGGGGTCACCACCCACTCGGTGGAAATGGACAATTACTTCCGGGACCGGAATGTGGAGGACTATCCCCGCACCCCGGAGGGGGACCCGGATCTGGAGTCGCCCTACTGCCTGGATTTAAAGCTTTTGAATGAGCACTTTTCCATGCTGACCCGCGGGGAGCGGATCCGGGTGCCCAAGTTTGATTTCTCCCGGCAGATGCGGTCCATGTCCTCCAGCATGATCCTTCACCCCGGACCGGAGGAGATGGTGATTTTTGAGGGCATCCACGCCCTGAACCGGGAGATCACCGGCGTCCATCCCGAGGCCTTCCGTCTCTACGTGGCGGCCAGCTCGGACATCACCGACGGGGGCAAGGTCATCTTCAAATCCACCTGGCAGCGGCTTCTGCGCCGCACGGTGCGGGACAGTCTCTTCCGCGGCTCCGACGCCGGCTATACCATGAGCCTCTGGGCCAATGTGCGCCGGGGGGAGAAGGCCTTCATCACCCCCTTCAAGGACACCGCCCACGTGAAGCTGGATACCAGCTTTGCCTGCGAGGTGAATGTGCTCCACGACAATGCGGAGCGCCTCTTCCGTCAGGTGCCCGACGGGGCGGAGCGCTATGAGGAGCTGCGGCAGATCCTGCCCACCTTGGAGCGCTTTGCCGATATTCCGGATACGCTGCTGGCGCCGGATTCCATGCTGCGGGAGTTCATCGGCGGCGGGATCTACGACGCGTAAGGGCCCCCCAAGCGCCGGCGGCCCTCAGTTGCCGTTCGTTCCGTAACGCCCCTTCCAGGAGCGCATGGCCCCCGTGTGCCCGTCCCGGGTCAAGAGAAGGTCCACAAAGCCGGGATGGTAGTCCACCAGCTTTCCCTCCTCCAGCAGGGAAAGGATCTCCTCCCGTCCGGCCCAGCGGGCGTCCATGACCTCGCCGGGCTGAAACCTGAGGTCCTTCAGCGGCGGGTCCAGCTCCAGAAGGAACCACTCCCCGAAGCAGTGGTCCAGGGTAAAGCTCATGAGGGGCGGATCAGGGAAATCCGCCGCGATCCCCAGTTCTTCGTATAATTCCCGGCGGGCGGCCTCCCGGCCGGTCTCCCCGGCAAGGGCGCTGCCCCCCGCGGCGGCCAGATCCCAGATGCCGGGCCAGTCCTCTTTTTCCAGGCTGCGCCGCTGGATGAGGAGCTTCCCCTCCCTGCTGCGGATGGCGACCTCCACCGCCAGATGGTATTCCCCCTCTGCCAGGGAATCGATTCCCCGGCGGACGGTTTTGCCGGTCTTCTGCCGGTCCTTGTCGTATACATCCCAGAATTCCATGGATTCTCCTCCTTTTTCCTGCGCCCATTATAAGGGAAGCGGGGGAAAAGCGCAATTCAAACTCTTGCAATTAAAGACGGTATCCGTTATAATAAGCTTTGTATTTCCGATCCGATAGACGATTTTATACTTTTACGGAGGCGTTTATGGAAGAGCGCAGCAATCTGGATCCGGTAGAAGAGAGCTATCGACAGGCAAAGAAAAACACCCGCAGTTCCCTTTTGTTTTTTGTGCTGATCGTTGTGGGCGTCTTTATTTACAGCTTGTTCAACGGCGGCGGCAGCATCATATCCCAGTGCGACGACAATGTCATCGGCGTGGCCTCCACGACCAAGGAGGATAACACCTCCGTCTTCATTGAGTACGGGGATATCGAATCTGCCGAGCTGCGCACCAGCTTTGAGTTCGGCACCCAGCTCAGCGGATCGGAGGAGGAGAACGTCCACGTGGGCGTCTATCAGAACGGGGAGTTCAGCAAATATACCGCCATGTGCTATGCCAAGGTGCCGGAGTGCATCGTGATCCGGTATAAGGAAGGGGTCCTGGTGTTCAACTGCAACACCAGTAAGCTGACAACCCAGCAATATGAGACCCTGACGAGCCACCTGGAAGGCCAGAAGTAAGGCGAAACAGGAAATCAGTACCCCCTGCGGAGTCTCTCCGCAGGGGGTATTTTTCGTTATGCGTATGCGGGCGTGGGCTTTGCAATGACAGAGGAGGATTGTTAGATGCTGCGGCTGCGCTCCTCGCAATGACATGCAAGGAGGGTGGCCGCTGCGGCTGACGTACTTGCTGTCATTGCTGTAAAAGAATCCGTGCGGGCCGTCGAGGGCGCCGGCCCCTACAGGGAATGACGCGGCCCCGTCCCCATCGTAGGGGACGGCCCCCGGACGTCCCGTCATGACAGGCTCCCGCCAGGCTGCCTTTTGTTTATCCTGGCGCGTCTACGCGTGAAGATTGCAAGATGGGTACTCGCAGCGGCTGTCGATCCTTCTCTGTCATTGCGAGGGCCGCCTGCGGCCCGTGGCAATCCGTACCCCCCGTCCTCACAAAATCGAAGCCCAGCGAAGTCCCCGTTGTAGGGGCGAACTGTGTTCGCCCGCTCGCTGAGGGTGCGCTTTGTGCGGGCGATCGCAGATCGCCCCTACTGCTTTGTAACATTTTAAACGATACTTTTGAAAAAGGAACGGATTGCCACGTCGCTGCGCTCCTCGCAATGACATGCAAGGAGGGTAGTCGCTGCGGCTGTCGATCCTTCTCTGTCATTGCGAGGGCCGCCTGCGGCCCGTGGCAATCCGTACCCCCGTCCCCACCGGGGCAGAGCCCAGCGAAGCGGGCCTGCCCCGGAAGATGACGAGGCGGGGTGAAGGTGAGACGGGAGGCCGAAGCCTCCCGTCCAACGGTTCACAAAAAACGTCCCCCCCGTCCCCACCGGGGCAGAGCCCAGCGAAGCGGGTCTGCCCCGGAAGATGACGAGGCGGGGTGAAGGTGAGACGGGAGGTCGGAACCTCCCGTCGAACGGTTCACCCCGCACGAGGAATTAGCTGACGCGCACGATGACCACGGCCTCGGCGTTCTCCACCTTGCAGTGGATATAGGTGACGCCGGTCTTCATGCCGGTGATCTTGCCGGTCTGCAGGATGGAGACGACGCCGGTGTCCTCGCTGCTCCAGACGGCCTCGGTTCCCTCCTGCCGGCTCTCGGGTACCACGGTATAGCTTAGGGTGTAGGAATAGCCCAGGGGCACGCGAATATCGTAATCATAGTTGTTGCTGTTGGATTTGCCCAGCTCGTTGGAGCCGATGTAGAGCTTGACGGACTCAATGGGGATCTCCGGAATCACCGGGGCAGCCTCCTCTTCCTGCTGACTGGGATCCGTGCCGGTCTCCTCCTGGATCTGGGCCTGCTGCTCCGCCAGGTAGTCGTCGGCCTCCTTGGCCAGAGAAGTGACGGTTTTTTCAAGATTGGCGTCCTGGACCTCCCGCTCCGCCTGGAGATTTGCTTCCGCCACGGCGTTGCGGGTCTTCCTGGCGTCCACGATCAGCACCACCACGGCCACGGCCAGGGCCAGCATCAGGGCGGAGCCCACCACGGTCTTCCACATGGCGTTATCGGTCTCGGCGGCCTTCCCGGTCCTCCGGCGGCGGCTGGCGCCGCAGTAGGGGCAGCGGGTCCGGAGCGCCATATAGCGCCGGTCGCAGCGGGGGCATTTTACTTCGGGTACTAAAGCCATATTGTCCTTCCTTTCCGGGGAATCCATGCATTTTTGCCCCGGGCAGAGATCGTTTTTTGGAACTGATTTTATATTTTACAACATTCTCGCTCTGCCGTCAATCTTTTCGGTGCTCTGAGAGGCAGTGGCGGCGCTTTGACAGGGGATTTGCGGGTTTGAAGGGCCAGATTCGGCTGTTTTTCCGTTGCATGGCGTCTGCTTTTCGTGTATTCTTAAGATGTTGGAGATTTCGACCTTTTAGACGCATCTTCGGACAGATTGTTCCGCGCGGGAGGGAATATGAAGGATCTGGATAAACTGTTCGGCACCATGGTTTTCAATGACGCCGCCATGGAGGCCTATCTGCCCCGGGAGACTTACCGAAAGCTGAAAATGACCATCGACGAGGGCCAGCCCCTGGATACCGCCCTGGCCGACAGCGTGGCCGAGGGCATGAAGCGCTGGGCCACGGAGCGGGGAGCCACCCACTATACCCACTGGTTCCAGCCCCAGACGGGGGTCACCGCGGAGAAGCATGACAGCTTCCTCTCCTCCGCCCCCGGCGGCGCGGCCATCCTCTCCTTCTCCGGCAAGGCCCTCATCAAGGGGGAGTCCGACGCCTCCTCCTTCCCCTCCGGCGGTCTCAGGGCCACCTTTGAGGCCCGGGGCTACACCGCCTGGGATCCCACCAGCTATGCGTTTCTGAAGGATGATACCCTGTGCATCCCCACCGCCTTCTGCTCCTACGGGGGGGAGGCCCTGGATAAAAAGACCCCGCTCCTTCGCAGCATGCGCGCCCTGGAGAAGCAGGCCAAGCGGATCCTGGCCCTCTTCGGGAACCCGGCCCGCCGGGTCTTTGCCACCGCCGGCGCGGAGCAGGAGTATTTCCTTATCGACCGGAAGGATTATCTCAGGCGCCAGGACCTGCTTTACACCGGGCGCACCCTCTTCGGCGCCATGCCCCCCAAGGGACAGGAGCTGGATGACTTCTACTACGGGGCCATTGACGCCCAGGTCTCCGAGTATATGAAGGACCTGAACCGGGAGCTCTGGCAGATGGGCATCCTGGCCAAGACCGAGCACAATGAGGCGGCCCCGGCCCAGCATGAGCTGGCCCCCATGTTCTCCAGCGCCAATGTGGCCTGCGATCAGAACCAGCTGATGATGGAGCTCATGACCAAGGTGGCCAAGCGCCACGGTCTGGCCTGCCTTCTGCACGAAAAGCCCTTCCAGGGCGTCAACGGCAGCGGCAAGCATGTGAACTGGTCCATCGCCACCGACGAAGGGGTAAACCTTCTGGACCCCGGCAGCACGCCCTCCGCCAACGCCCAGTTTTTGCTGTTCTTCTGCGCCGTGATCCGGGCGGTGGATGAGTATCAGGAGCTTCTCAGGATCTCCGCCTCCAGCTGCGGCAACGACCAGCGCCTGGGGGCCGGCGAGGCGCCGCCCACCATCATCTCCGTCTATGTGGGGGAGGAGCTGGAGATGATCCTGAAGGCGGTGGAGAGCGGCACCCACTACGACGAGACCGAGAACTCCGTCCTGCGGATCGGCGTGGATACGCTGCCCCCCATCCCCAAGGACTCCACGGATCGGAACCGTACCTCCACCTTTGCCTTTACCGGCAACCGCTTTGAGTTCCGCATGCCCGGCTCCTCCGCGTCCATTGCGGACCCCTGTGTGGCCCTGAATACCATTGTGGCCGATTCGCTGGAGGCCTTTGCCGATGAGCTGGAGCGGGCGGAGGACCTGACGAAGGCCCTGCAGGAGCTGCTGCGCCGCACCATCCGGGAGCACTCCCGGGTCATTTTCAACGGCAACGGCTATGATCCCCAGTGGCACGCCGAGGCCAGGGACCGGGGCCTTCCCGCCCTCCACAGCACCGCCGACGCGGTGCCCCACCTTCTGGATGAGAAGATCGTCCGGGTCATGGCCCGGCAGGGGATCTATACCCGCACCGAGCTCAACGCCAACTGCCGGATCCTGCTGGACGCCTACCGCAAACGGCTTCGGATCGAGGCCAGGACCATGCTGGATATGGTCCGGCGGGAGCTGCTGCCCGCCGCTCTGCGGGCCCAGCGGAAGCTGGCGGAGACCGTCACGGCCAAAGCCGCGGCCCTGCCCGAGGCGGACCGGGGCCCGGAGAGCAGGCTTCTGGCAGCGATCGCGGAAAAAACCGCGGAGATCTATGCCGCGGCGGACGCGCTGGAGCTTCGTCTCGACGCTGCGGGAGAGGCGGCGGACTTCCATGACCGGGTGCTCCCCGCCATGGCCGCCCTGCGTAAGCCGGCGGATGCGCTGGAGCGCCTCTTGCCCGCCGACGCCTGGCCCTTCCCCACCTATGGGGAGCTGCTCTACGGCTCCAGCTCCTCCTGAGCTCCTCGCGGGCTCCTCGTGACGCCTCTACGTTCGAGGCGGCGCTAAGGCACCGCCTCTCACCCCACGGCGTCCTCGTCGCTTTCAAAACGCGACCCGCTTCGTTGGGCTCGCGTTTTGTGGGGACGGGGTACGGAGGACGGGGGGATGCGGATTGCCACAGCCAGTGTGCGCACTGGCTTCGCAATGACAGAGGAAGAACGATAGCCGCAGCAGCCATCCCACTCGCATGTCATTGCGAGGAGGAGCGAAGCGACGACGCGGCAATCCGCATCCCCCGTCCCATTCTCATCATAGAAGAAGACGAGAGTACGGATTGCCACAGCCAGTGTGCGCACTGGCTTCGCAATGACAGAGGAGGAACGAC
>CAMNAO010000037.1 GCA_946531435.1 uncultured Clostridia bacterium | reverse complement strand
CGGCGCTGGTGTTCGCGGGGCAGATGATCAACTACACCATCCCCGGCACGGGCTCCTCCGGCCATCTCTGCGGCGGCATGCTGCTCTCCGCCCTGCTGGGCCCCCAGGCGGGCTTTATCAGCATGGCGGTCATCCTGACCATCCAGTGCCTGTTCTTTGCCGACGGCGGGCTCCTGGCCCTGGGGGCCAACTGCTGGAACATGGCCTTCTACGGCTGCTTCGTGGGCTATTACCTCATCTGGCGGCCCATCATGCGAAGCGGCTGGTTTGAAAAGCTGGGCGCGAAGAAGGCGACACGGCTGAAGATCGTCCTGGCCTCCCTCTTGGGCTGCGTCATCACGCTGCAGCTGGGCGCCTTCTCCGTGGTGCTGGAGACCAGCCTTTCCGGCATCACCGATCTGCCCTTCGGCGCTTTCCTTGCCCTCATGCAGCCCATTCACCTGGCCATCGGCCTTGTTGAGGGCCTCATCACCGCGGCGGTGCTGCTCTATGTGTTTGAATCCCGGCCCGCGCTTTTGCAGGAGCTGGACGCCGGGGACCGGGGATTGGAAAACCGGCGCTCCCTGAAGGCTACCCTGGCCGTTCTGGTGATCGTGGTGGTCTTTGTGGGCGGCGGACTCTCCCTCTTTGCCAGCGCCAACCCCGACGGTCTGGAGTGGGCGCTTTTCGGCAACGCCGAGGAGGGCTACAGCGAGAACATGGCCCTTGACGAGGAGGACTACGGCGTGAAGAGCGGCGCTGCGGACGCGGCCGCCGCCCTGCAGGAGAAGACGGCCTTTTTGCCGGACTATGCCTTCGCGGACAGCGACAGCGCGGCGGGCACCACGGTTTCCGGACTGGTGGGCTCCGCCATGGTGGCGGCCCTTGCCGCGGTGATCGCGCTGGCGGGGGGCTTCTTCCGCCGGAAAAAACAGGCCGGGACCAAGGCACAGTAAAAGAAAGCGGGGGCGTGCTTTGCCGCGCCCTCTTTTGAAAGGGAAAACATGGCATCGATTGAACGCGCGGCCCTGGAAATACGGGAGATGGACGACCTGGCGGCCCTGGATTCCCCGATCCACGCCCTGCACCCGCTGGCAAAGCTCCTTACGACCATGGTCTATCTTCTGACGGTGGTCTCCTTTGGAAAGTACGATCTCAGCGGCCTTTTTCCCATGGTGCTGTACCCGGCGCTGCTCTTCTCCCTCAGCGGGATCTCCGTAAAGACCTGTTTTTACAAGCTGCGGATGGTGCTCCCGCTGCTGCTGGCCGTGGGCGTCTTCAATCCCCTCCTTGACCGGGCGCCCCTTGTAAGGCTGGGGGGCGTCGCCCTGTCCGGCGGCGTGATCTCCTTTCTGACTTTCACCCTCAAGGGCCTTTTCTGCCTCTCCGCCTCCTTCCTCCTGGCGGCCACCACCTCCCTGGACTCCCTGGCCGCCGCCCTGCGGAAGCTGCGGCTGCCGAAAATGCCGGTGACGTTGCTGCTGCTCTCCTTCCGCTATGTCTCCGTTATGATGGAGGAGCTGGCGGCCATGACCACGGCCTATCGGCTGCGGGCCCCGGGCCAGAAGGGGATCCGCTGGAACGCCTGGGGCTCCTTTCTGGGCCAGCTGCTGCTGCGGAGCATGGACCGGGCGGAGGAGCTCTATGCAAGCATGCGGCTGCGGGGCTTTCAGGGGGACTTCCCCTATGCCGAAGGGCGGCCCCTGAGCGGGAGGGATCTTGCGTATTTCCTCCTTGTCACCCTGGGCCTGCTGGCGTTTCGGATTTGGAACGTAAGCCGCCTTCTGGGCGGACTACTGCTGTGATGCGAGGTGCGGGATGATCCGTTTTGACCATGTAAGCTGCGCGTACGAAAAGGGGCGGACGGTGCTCCGGGACCTCTCCTTCTCCCTGGAGAAGGGGGAGGCCGTGGGCCTGGTGGGCGCCAACGGCGCGGGGAAATCCACCCTGATGAAGGCCCTCCTGGGTCTCATGCCCTATGAGGGCGAGATCACGGTGGACGGCCTCAAGGTGGAGGAGAGGAACCTGCGGGAGATCCGCCGAAAACTTGGATTTGTGCTGCAGAACTCCGACAACCAGATGTTCATGCCCACCGTGGCGGAGGACATGCTTTTCGGCCCGCTGAACTACGGCATGAAGCGGGAGGAGGCGGAGAAGACCGTGGATGAGGTGCTGCTTTCCCTGGGGATCACGGAGCTGAAGGGACGCCACAACCACCGGATCTCCGGCGGGGAAAAGCGGATGGCGGCCATCGCCACCGTCCTTGCCATGAAGCCGGAGGTGCTTCTCATGGATGAGCCCAGCTCGGCCCTGGACCCCTGGAACCGCCGCATGGTGATCCGCACCATCAATGCCCTTCCCGTCACCAGGCTCATCGCCTCCCACGATCTGGATCTCATTCTGGATACCTGCGGGCGGGTCCTCCTGCTTTCCGGGGGACGCCTGGCGGCGGACGGCCCGGCGGAGGAGATCCTCACCGACCGGGCTCTTCTGGAGAAGCACCGGCTGGAGCTGCCCCTGCGCTTCGGCGGCGAAAACCCCCGCTGAAAGGGGAAAACAAAAGTAATCCGCTCTTTTACCGGTCGGGGACGCCGCTGCGCCCCCGACCGGTTTTGTCGGCTTTTGCTCTTTACGGCTCCGGGCTTCCTATGGTATCATAACCGCAAAGCGGCTATGATACTTTGCTTTCAGTCCTTCCAAGGTCATTGTAATGGAAGGATCCCTGGGGGCCGTCGAGGGCGCCGAGTGTCTCATGCTCCGTCGCAGGGGAGGGGCTTGCCCCTCCCGGGAACCCTGCGCAAGTACAACGGGAGGGGTCAAGCCCCTCCCCTACGGATCCGCTCTATGAATGGCTTCCCCGGGAGACCCGGCGTAGGGGCGGCTATCAGCCGCCCGTCAAAAACGTTGGCGCAGATCACACGGGCGATCTCAGATCGCCCCTACGGGTGCGTGTATGAACGCGGAAGACTGGTAGGGGACGGCCCCCGGACGTCCCGTTTGAGAGGCTCCCGGCAAACGGCCCTTCTTTTGCCGCAGCGCGTCCGCGGGTGACGAGTGCGAGGTCCCGGAGGGGCCGCGGCAATCCGCAGAGACCAGTATTCAAATGAGGAAAACGATATGAATCTTTACATGGCGTTATCCCTTTTTTCACTGATCATCCTGATCTATCTTGTGATTACGGAGTTCATCACGATCCTTTTTCGATTTACCGGCCTGCCGGATGAGCGGGCGCGGTTCCAGGTGGTCTCCCTTCTGACGGGCTGCGGCTACACCACGAAGGAGAGCGAGATGTTCCTCTCCAGCAGGCACCGGCGGCGGCTGGCCAGGATCACCATGCTCTTCGGCTATGTGTTCAACATCACCATCGTATCCGCGTTCATCAACGTGTTTTTATCCCTGAAGCAGAGCCAGATCCAGCATTTTTATATCGGCATTCTGATCCCCCTCATCGCTGTAATCATCGTCTTCGTTTTTATTCGCGTGCCGGGCGTCCGCGCCTGGGGCGACCGGACGCTGCAGAAGCTGGCCGGCCGCATCGTCGATCGGGGGGAGTCTTTTAATTCCGTCATGCTCCTGGACTACATCGGGGCGGATACCATCGCCCTTGTGACCCTGAACAGTATCCCGGAGCAATACCGGGGGGTCCCCCTGTCGGAGACAAAGCTGAAGGCGGAGACGGGCATCCTTGTGATGCTCATCGAAAAGCCGGGGAAAAAGGCCGCCCCCGCCGGGGCGGATACGGTGTTTGAGCCGGGGGATCAGCTGACGGTCTTCGGCGATTATTCGGTGATCTGCAAGGCCTTCCACGCGAAGGAGCGGTTTGCGGACGCGTGAGGGCGCCAAAAAGAAGTACGGGACGGAGAAAGGAGAGGCCGGA
The DNA here is from genome assembly GCA_946531435.1 of uncultured Clostridia bacterium. Lineage (GTDB taxonomy): Bacteria > Bacillota > Clostridia > Oscillospirales > Oscillospiraceae > CAMNAO01. The sequence goes on along the minus strand of CAMNAO010000037.1, from coordinate 14,143 downwards.
TGAGCGGGGAAAGGAAAGCGATCTATCACCTGCCGGGCCTCTTTGAGTTCGGGACCCTGTACCGGGCCTTTCTGCCCCTCACCCGTGCCCACAGGGAGTATTTTTACGACTGGTGCGAGATCGGCTCCGTCTACGGCGCCCCCGGCGACTGTCTCTGGGGCGGGGGCCGCGTCGGCTTCGGGGAGGACAGTCCGAAAGAGGCGGCGGCCCTCCTGGGGGAGTACGGCATCTCCGCCCGGCTCACCTTCAGCAATTCCCTGCTGCGGGAGGAGCATCTTTCGGACCCGAAGTGCAACGCCCTCTGCGCCCTTTTTGAGAACAGCGGGCCGGTCCCCAATGGGGTGATCCTCACCTCGGACCTGCTGCTCCGGTATCTGCAAAGGGAGTATCCCGGCCTGTATTTCGTCTCCTCCACCACCAAGGTGCTGACGGAGTTTTCCCGGCTGGAGGAGGAGCTTCGCCGGGAGGAGTTTCGCTATGTGGTGCCGGATTTCCGGCTGAACAAGGCCTTTGACCGGCTGGGGGCCCTGCCGGAGCGCATAAAGCAGAAGGTGGAATTTCTCTGCAACGAGTGCTGCTGGTTTTCCTGCCCCGACCGGAAAGCGTGCTATGAGAACGTCAGCCGTAAAAACCTGGGGGAGGACCCGGCGGAGCATCGCTGCGCCTCGCCGGAGGCGAAGCGGGGCTACCGCTTTTCCGAGGCCATGAAGAACCCCGGCTTCATCGGGATCGAGGATATCCAAAAGACCTATCTTCCCATGGGCTTTTCTCATTTCAAGCTGGAGGGGAGGGGCCTCGGCAGCGCCCTCATCCTGGAATTTCTGCTCTATTATCTGACAAAGCCGGAGTACCGGCTTAAAGTGCGGGAGGAGATCTATCTCGACAGCATGCTGGACCTCTTCTGACCCCTCCCGTGTACCACGGGCCGTCGCGGGCGCCGGCCCCTACGAGGTGCGTGTCTCCCCGCACTCACGTCGTAGGGGCGAACTTTGTTCGCCCGCTTGCTGATGGTGTAATCAGGCGGGCGATTCGTGAATCGCCCCTACAGTTCGCCCGCTTGCTGATGGTGTAATCCAGCGGGCGATCACAGATCGCCCCTACGGGCTGTACCCCGGTTCCGCGCAATGACATGCGGGTTGGGCAGCTGCTGCGGCTGTCAATCCTCCTCTGTCATTGCGAGACCAGTCCGCAGACTGGTCGTGGCAATCCGCATCCCTCGTCCCCATCGTAGGGGCGAACTTTGTTCGCCCGCTTGCTGATGGCGTAATCAGGCGGGCGATTCGTGAATCGCCCCTACAGTTCGCCCGCTTGCTGATGGTGTAATCAGGCGGGCGATCACAGATCGCCCCTGCGGGCTGTACCCCGGTTCCGCGCAATGACATGCAGGTTGGGCAGCTGCTGCGGCTGTCAATTCTCCTCTGTCATTCCGAGGAGGGCGAAGCCCGACGTGGGCGCAGGGATCCGCGTCTCTTGTCCCCGTCCTGTAGGGGCGAACTTTGTTCGCCCGTTTGCTGATGGTGTAATCAGGCGGGCGATCACAAATCGCCCCTGCGGGCTGTACCCCGGTTCCCTTGTCGGGGACGGGCGTTTCCTGCAGGGGCATTTTTAGGGGAAAACCCGCCAAAACCCCGTCTTGACATTCCGCTGCCGGGGGCCTATACTCTTTATATGAGCATGCTCATTCAGGAGGGAAAGGATGCCGAAGATCATACCGGAGCTGAGGGAAAAGATCCTGTTTTTTGCCCGCAGGCACATCCTGGAGGATGAGCAGCACGATTTTTCCACAAGGCAGCTGGCCGCGGACTGCGGCATTGCGGCGGGCACCCTCTTCAACTATTTCTCCACCAAGGAGGAGCTGCTGGCCGCCGTCATGCTGGAGGATTGGATAGCCTGCCTCCGGGAGATGAACGAGATATCCCGGCAGGCGGCGGATCTTTCGGGGGGCCTGAAGGCCATGGAGGCTGCTCTCCGCGGCTTTTCCGCGCCCTATCTGCCCGTGTGGCGGGGCTATGACCGCCGGGCGCCCATCGGGGAATACCACGGGCGTCTTTTGCAGCAGCTTCTTGTTCCCCTGGGGAACCTTTTGCAGCGCTTCGGCAAAGCCTGCAATGAGACGGAGCTTCTGGTCCTGACGGAGATGCTGCTGGCCGCCTCCCAGCGGGAGGAGGGCACCATCGACCGGCTTCTTCCCGTGATGGAGAAGCTCCTCGCCTGACCCCGTCCCGTTTTGAAACCCCCGGGGACGCCTGTCCCCGAAATCGATACACCACATATCGAATCCCATATCAAATCCGTCAGAAAGGAATGAAGGAACATGTCCAGCTTCAAAGACCTGAGGATCGTTGACAATTTCTATCAGACCAGCGCCTATTACCCCATGCCCACGGTGCTGATCTCCACCCTGACCGAGGACGGCAAGACCAGCCTTGGCCCCTACTCCCTGATCGCCCCCTATTACGTGGCGGGGAAGGGGTATTACGCCATGCTGCTCAACTGCCGCAACTCCTCCAACACCGCCCAGCACCTTCTGCGGGAGGGAAAGTGCGCCATCAACTTCATCCCGGACAGCCGGAAGTACTTTAAGGAGGCCGTCCGCATGGGCTGGCCCGGCGACACCCCGGAGGAGAAGATGAAGGACTGCAAATTCACCCTGGAGGAGGGACTCAGCGCCCTGGATCACCCCGGTGAGCGCTTCCCCAAGGTGGTGGCGGAGAGCTTTCAGGTGTTTGAGTGCACCTGGATGAGGGAGCTGGACGGCGCCCAGGACGACAAGCCCGGGGAGCTCAACGGCTATCCCGGCCCCTATCACGATTTCAACGGCATCACCTCGGAGTTCGGCGCCCACTTCATCCTGCGGATCGACCACATCCTCATGAAGGAGAAGCAGTATAACGGCATCATCAACGGCGTCAAGGCCGGCGACTTCCCCCGGGTCCCCGTGGACTACGGCTATCGGGACAGCAAGAACTTCTGGTACACCAAGTTCCGCCGCCCCATCCCCGAGCTGCTGCCCATGCGGGAGACCAGTGTCCAGTCCGTCCGCTATGCCGCGGACCGCATCGACGACAAGATCAAGTTCACCGATGAGGCCTGCGCCAGACTGGTGAAGGTGCCCCGGATCTTCCTGCCCACCGCCCTGAAGGGCTGCGTCCAGTGGGCCCGGGAGAACAACGTGACCCTCATCACGGAGGAGCACATGGACATCATCAACGACAAGCGCAGCAAGGAAAAGAAGAAATAAAGGGGAGGTTCGGCTCTCCTTGGCCGGTGTCCGCTTTGGCGGGAACCCGTAGTATGTTGTCACAATTGACACTTGATGTTGTTTGTACACCACCTCATCAGTCGCTGCCGCGACAGCTTCCAGCACAAGGCACCTCACCGCGGCTGCGGAATCTAACGATTCCGGCCGCGCTGGGCCTCCAGGGGAAGCCAGAAATCCCACGAATCCATGCCTTCCCCTTGAGGGGAAGGTGGCATCCGGCGTCTCACGCAAGCCGGATGACGGATGAGGTGGAAAGCCAAGTTTTATGTGAGACAAAGTCGTAGGGGCCGGCGCCCTCGATGGCCCGCCGTACCCGTGCCGAACCCCGTAGGGGCGATCTGTGATCGCCCGTTTTTGACGAGGCTCGTTGCGAGCGGGCGAACGAAGTTCGCCCCTACGATGGGGCAATCACGCACCCTGTAGGGGCCGGCGCCCTCGACGGCCCGTGGGGAGCCGCGATCAAACGGGCGAACGAAGTTCGCCCCTACAATAGAATAAACAAACATAACAATAAACAAAAACGGAAAGGAGCATTTCAATGAAAATCGTATTGGCAGGCGCCTTCGGCAACCTGGGCGCCGAGATCCTGAAGGTGCTCTGCGCCACGGAGCATGAGATCGTGGCGGCGGACCTGAAGGAGCGCCCCCTGGAGGGCACCGAGGGGAAGTACACCTTCGCCCCCATTGACGCCACCAAGGCCGAGTCCCTCCGGGGCCTCTGCGAGGGCGCCGACGTGGTGATCACCACCATGGGCCTCACCACCGCGTCCACCAGGTTTACCGCCTATGACATCGACTACCAGGGCAATCTGAACCTCCTCAACGAGGCGAAGCGGGCCGGGGTGAAGAACTTCACCTACATCTCCGTCATCTCCTGCGATAAGCCCGGCGCGGAGAAGGTCCCCATGCTCCACGCCAAGTATCAGTTCGAGAACGAGCTGAAGAAGAGCGGCCTTACCTATGTGATCCACCGTCCCACCGGCTACTTCTACGACATTGCCAAGGTCTTCCGCCCCTATGTGGAGAAGGGCGAGATGCAGCTCCTCAAGAATTACGGCGACGTGAAGGCCAATGTGGTGGACTGCCCGGAGTTTGCGGTGTTCATCGTGGAGCACATGCTGGACGAAAACGTGACCTACTCCGTGGGCGGCAAGGAGACCTATACCTATCTGGAGATGGCCAAGATGTGTATGGACGCCGGCGGCAAGCCCTGCATCATCAAGTGGTCCCCCTATTGGATGTTCGGTATTCTCGCCAACATGCCCTTCATCAAGAAGGCCGGCAAGCATGACATCATCCTGTTCTCCCAGTGGACCCTGAGCCACAACCTGGTGGGCGACACCGTCATCGGAGAGCACTCCTTCAAAGAGTATATCAACGATTATTTCGCGGATCTGCGTAAATAAATAAAGAAAGAGAGGGAGAACCACTATGTCAAAAGCCTGTATTCTCATCGTCCTGGCCGCCGGCCTTCTGGGCTGCTCCTTGGGATTCAAGAAATTCGTCTGGTTCATGTCCGTGGGCTACGGCCTGGCCATGAGCTGCATCGCCCTGACCCTCTGCATCATGAGCTTTGTCACCGGAACCGTCACCCTGCCTCTTCTGCTTCTTTGCGCCGTGATCTTTATTTACGGCCTGCGCCTGGGCCTCTTCCTCCTGCTGCGGGAGACGAAGAACGCGGCCTACCGGAAGACCCTGGCCTCCGCCGGCGGCGACAAGGAGATGAAGTTCCCCATCCTCCTCTCCATGTGGCTCATGAACGGGGCCCTCTTCATGATGCAGACCTCCCCCATCTACTACCGGCTGCTGAACGTCTCCCGGGGGATCGCGGTCAATGAGTCCGTATTCCTCTGGATCGGCGTGGTCATCAGCGCCCTGGGCCTCACGCTGGAGGCGGTCTCCGACGCCCAGAAAACCGCCCAGAAGAAGGAGAACCCGGATATGGTGGCCACGAAGGGCCTCTTCCGGCTCTGCCGCTGCCCCAACTACTTCGGTGAGATCCTGGTCTGGACCGGCGTATTCGTGTCCGGCCTTCCCATCCTGCGGGGCGGCCAGTGGATCGTGGCCCTCATCGGCTACGGGGCCATCGTGTATATCATGTTCAACGGCGCCAAGCGGCTGGAGACCCGCCAGACCAAGCGCTGCTGGAAGATGAAGGAGTACGTGGACTACGCCAACCATACCCCCATCATCATCCCCTTTGTCCCCCTCTATCACCTCATCGACTGGAGACAGTAAGTCGGACTTCTGGGTATGTTTCAAAGCTCCCTGCAATGTCATTGTTTTGAAAAGGTTGAGAAAATAGCAGACTCCGTAGGGGAGGGGCTTGCCCCTCCCGAATCTCCGCGACACAGGTACAGCGGGAGGGGCCAAGCCCCTCCCCTACGATGTGTACTGACAGTCAAGAAAAATATTCAACCCTTTCGTTTATTGTGGCGCGTCCGCGCATGACGATTGCGAGGCCTTGAAAGGGCCGTGGCAAAGCGGCGGACCAAGAGCCGGGCTGCGCCCGGTTGTCCGCTCACGACCAGTGCTGCGGCACTGGTCTCGGAATGACAGCATTTTCGCATTTTGCTACACGCCCTTTTTTCGCGGGCAGTGCCCGCAGCAAATCATCTTGAATAGGAGGAGCGATTGATGTCCGAGGAAAGACTGGATATCGCCCATTTTCAAAACTTCTGGAAGGAGCAGCAGAAAACCGCCAGGCACATGGAGCGGGAGGCGGCCCTGAAGCACATCCTGGGCTTCATTGAAAGCCACAATACCTGCGCCCTGGCCACCGGCACCGGCGACTTCGTGCGCTGCACCCCCATTGAGTACACCTTCATGGATGGGGAATTCTATCTCTACTCCGAGGGCGGGGATAAGTTCATCGGCCTGGAGAAGAACCGGAACGTGTCCCTGGCCGTCTTTGAGTATTACGGGGACCGGTTCAACTCCCACGGCCTGCAGGTCATGGGGGAGGCGACCCTGTATCCGCCCCGCTGCGAGCTGTTCAGAAAGGTGCTGGAGTTCAAGGGCATCCCCTATGACGTGATGAAGGCCGCCAAGGTGGACGTGGCCCTCATCCGCATCACCCCCAAGGTCTATGAGATGTACGATACCGACTTTGTGAAGGCCGGGTATGACGTGCGGCAGATCGTCCGTTTCTGAGGGCTTTTACAAGCTTCATAGACAGGAAAGAGAGGTAGGAAGAAATGACCGTCAGTCTTGCGCTGGTGGATTATATCCCCGTGATTCTGTTTGCCCTGACAGGGATCCTGCTGATGCGGGATCTCTACAACAAGCTCTCCAAGGGCGCCTTCGCCCTGGTGGCCGCCGCCGTCCCCCAGGAGCGGGGCGCAATGATTTTCATCGCCTTCATGGTGCTGGGCTATCTGGGCTTCTGCGGTTCCATGACCCGCATCGCCGCCCGGATGAAGAAGAAGGCCTCCGTCCTTCTCTATGTGCTGTCCTTCGTCCTCCTCATGGGCATGGGCTATCTCGGCAGCCGCCAGTTCGGCAATGACGGTCGCATGAACTGGATCGAGGAGGGCATCAACATCTGCGCCCAGACCTGCCTCTTCTCCGCCACCTTCCTGCTGCACAAGGCCGGCCTTGCCCACCGGGAGAGTCTCTGAGCCGGAGGGACGGAAAAGGCCCCGGTAAAAAGCGAAAACAAAAACGCGTATCACGACACGCGTTTTTGTGTGCAGACAAAGCCCGGATGATGAGGAGAAACACGGAAACGCAGGTATTTCCCTTTGTTTATCGGGCGGCTGATAGCCGCCCCTACGTCAGGACCGGGCATTTTTTGTAAGGTGAAACTCTGAAGAAACACCGGCCCCTGGATGTATGGATTCCGGCCACAGGCCTTTGTCTACAGTTTGAGGGGCATTTTGCCCCTGAGCGTGCAGATAAAGCCCGGATGATGAGAAGAAACACGGAAACGCAGGCCTTTCCCAAGACACCGTAGGGGCGGCTATCAGCCGCCCGTGCAGGAATCCGGACAATTGCGAAAAATGTGCAAATAAAAATATTAGTTATTACTGGCAATGATTCTAATAGTTCCCTTTGTTTATCGGGCGGCTAATAGCCGCCCCTACGTCAGGACCGGGCATTTTTTGTAAGGTGAAACTCTGAAGAAACACCAGCCCCTGGATGTATGGATTCCGGCCACAGGCCTTTGTCTACAGTCTGAAACGCGTGTCGAGACACGCGTTTTTGTGTCTAAAAGGGCGTGCCTGCCAAGGCGGCGGAAGCGGGCGATCTGAGATCGCCCCTACAGGGTGCGCCGTCTCTCCCCGGCTGGCCCCGCGGCGCTATCACTCCCCGGGAAGCCTGCCCTCGATCCGCCGGTTGAGGCCTCCCGACCTTGCATGGGGGACAGAGTTTTGATATAATGCATTAAATACGATGAAATTCTTTTGATTCGCCTGGCCTTTGACGGGCGGAGGGGGTGTGAGATGCTTCCCAAGCGATGGGAGATCGTGGGCTATGACCGGCCAACGGCTGTGGAACTCTATCGCCAGGGCTTCAATGCGCTGGTGGCGGTGGTACTTGCCTCCCGCGGGATCCGTTCACGGGAGGAATTTGAACGCTTTTACGCCCAGGGGGATACCCTCAGCGAACCAATGGACCTGACGGATATGCCCCGGGCGGTGGAGCGGATCCGCACCGCCATCCGCCGGGGGGAAAAGATCGCCGTTTTCGGCGACTATGACGTGGACGGCATGACCGCCTGCACCCTTCTGGCTCATGAGCTGCGCGCCCTGGGAGCTGCGGTGATCACCTATATCCCGGAGCGGCTCACCGAGGGCTACGGTTTGAATATCCAGGCGCTGGACGCCCTTCAGGAGGCCGGGGCGAAGCTGGTCATAACCGTGGACTGCGGCGTGACCGCCGTGGAGGAGGCGGACTATGCCCTAAAGATCGGGCTGGAGCTGATTGTGACGGACCACCACCAGCCGGGGGAGGAGCTTCCCCGGGCGGTGGCGGTGGTGGACCCCAAGCGGGATGGGGAGGATAACCCTTGCCGGGATCTGGCGGGGGTGGGCGTTGCCTATAAGCTGGCCGCCGCCCTCCTGGGCCCTGAGGAGGAGCCTGCCCTGCGCGCCCGCTGCGCCGATCTTCTGGCCCTGGGCACCGTGGCCGACGTCATGCCCGTTTTGGGAGAAAACCGGGTGCTGATCCGGGAGGGACTGGAGAACATGCGGCGGGAGCCCCGCCCCGGCGTCAAGGCCCTTTTAAAGGCCGCCGGCGTCGGCCCCGAGCGGCTGGGCGCCACGGCGGTGGGCTTTACGCTGGCCCCCCGCCTCAACGCCGCCGGGCGTTTGGGGGAGACCCGGACCGCGGTGCGGCTTTTGGCCGCGGAGGATGAGGCGGAGGCGGAGCGGCTGGCCGAACGCCTCTGTGAGCTGAACCGCCAGCGCCAGACCATCGAGAGCGAGGTGCTGGAGGAGGCGATGAAGCAGCTGCCTCCCGAACCCGACGGTCCCCTGGTGGTGGCCGGACGGAACTGGCACCAGGGCGTGGCGGGGATCGTGGCCAGCAAGCTCTCGGATCTCACCCGCTACCCCGTGGTGGTGATCTGCGTCAAGGACGGCATGGGCCATGGCTCCTGCCGGGCCAGCGGCGATTTCAGCCTGGTGGAGGCGCTGAATGAGGCGGGGGACCTTCTGGAGAACCACGGCGGCCATCAGATGGCCGCGGGCCTTACGATCAGGGAGGAGAACATCCCCAGGCTGCGGGAGAAGCTGCGGGAGAGCTATGTGCGCCAAGGCTGCGCCCGGTATAGCCCCAGCATCACCGTGGATTTCGAGGTCACCCACGGGGCCATCCTCGCCCAGGAGAATGTGGAGGGCTTGCGGCTCCTTGCCCCCTATGGCAGCGGCAATCCGCTGCCCCTGCTCCTGATGCGGCGGGCCAGGGTGGATATGGCCACCCCCCTCCGGGGCGGGAAGGCCATCAAGCTCTGGCTCCACTGGGATGGGGAGGGCTTTGAGGGCATCCTCTTCGGCCGCAATCCCCTGGATCGGGAGATCCGGGAGGGGGAGCTCCTGGACGTTCTTTTTACCCCGAATATCAACGAGTTCCGGGGCCGCCGGAGCGTTCAGCTTATCATCAAAGACTTGGAATTGTCTCAGGACGGGGAATAGCCTATGACCGAAAATACTGTAAATACAGGATGTCCCGTGACGGATCCCGTCGAGGACGCCCGCCTTCGTTATGAGGCGCTCATCGAGAACATCCGCGCCGCCAATCCCTCGGTAAAAACGGAGGAGATCGCCGCCGCCTATGCCTTCGCCTATGAGGCCCACGGGGATCAGCGCCGGAAGGACGGCAGCCTCTACATCACCCATCCCATCGCCGTGGCTCAGATCGTCAACGAGATGGGCCTGGACAGCGTCGCCATTCAGGCGGCCCTCCTCCACGATACCCTGGAGGATACGGCGGTGACCCATGAGGAGATCGCCCGCCGCTTCGGCGGGGAGGTGGCGGATATCGTGGAGGGGGTCACCAAGCTCACCAGGGTGGTCTATACCAGCAAGGAAGAGGAGCAGATGGACAATCTGCGGAAGATGCTCATGGCCATGGCCAAGGACATCCGGGTCATCCTCATCAAAATCGCCGACCGCCTGCACAACTGCCGGACCATGGAGTACCAGACCCGGGAAAAGCAGCTGGAGAAGACGGCGGAGACCATGGAGATCTACGCCCCCATCGCCCACCGGCTGGGCCTCAGCCGCTATGAGCAGGAGATGGAGGACCTCTGCATCAAATATCTGGACCCCGTTGCCTATGAGGAGATCACCAGGGGCCTTAGTGAGATGGGCCACCGCAGTGAGGAGTTCATGGCCCACACCAAGGAAAACCTTGAAAAGCACCTCTCCGAGGCGGGCATCGACGCCTCCGTCACCTGCCGCATCAAGCAGATTTACAGCATCTATCGGAAGATGTACGGCCAGAACAAGGAGCTCAGCGAGATCCTGGATCTCTACGCCTTCCGGGTGATCGTGGAGAACGTGACGGACTGCTACAACGTGCTGGGCCACGTCCATGAGCTGTATAAGCCCATCCCCGGCCATTTCAAGGACTATATCGGCACCCCCAAGACCAACGGATACCAGAGCATCCACACCACCGTCATCGGCAGCGAGGGCATTCCCTTTGAGGTGCAGATCCGCACCTGGCAGATGCACGAGGTGGCGGAGTACGGCGTGGCCGCCCACTGGAAATATAAGGAGGGGAAGCAGGAGAAGACCGGCGATGAGAAGCGCTTTGAGTGGATCCGCCGCCTGCTTGAGTCCCAGCAGGACGTGGAGGCCCAGGACTTCATCCACACCATGAAGGTGGATATGTTCGGGGATGAGGTCTTCGTCTTCACGCCCCAGGGGGATGTGGTGAACCTGCCCGCCGGCTCCACCCCCATTGACTTTGCCTATAATATCCACTCCGCCGTGGGCAACCACATGATGGGCGCCACGGTGAACGGCCGCATGGTGCCCTTCAACACCAGCCTGCAGAACGGAGATATCGTCCAGATCCTGACCTCCGCCTCCGCCAAGGGGCCCAGCCGGGACTGGCTGAACATTGTGAAAAGCCCCCAGGCCCGCAGCAAGATCCGCCAGTGGATCAAGCGGGAGAAGCGGGAGGAGAACATCGCCCACGGCCGGGCCGCCCTGGATGCGGAGCTGAAGCGCCTGGGCTACGGCATCCGGGATCTGGGCAAGCAGGAGACCCAGGCGGTCATTCTGAAAAAGTTCAGCTTCCCCTCTCTGGATGAGCTCTACGCCGCCATCGGCTACGGCGGCCTCAGCGCCCAGAAGGCGGCCAACCGGGTCCGGGATGAGCTGCGCCAGATGGAGAGGCCCAGCGAGGGGGATAGCGCGGAGAGCATCCCCTCCGTTCCGGTGTTCCCCCAGTCCAACCGGGCCGTCCACGGCGTGGTGGTGGAGGGGCTGGACAACTGCCTTGTGAAATTTGCACGCTGCTGCACCCCCGTGCCCGGGGACGCCATCGAGGGCTTCATCACCCGGGGCTACGGCGTCTCCATCCATCGCTCCGACTGCATCAACTTCCTGCAGAGCGGCCAGGAGAAGGGCCGCTGGGTCCGCGTGGGCTGGGCCAGGACCGATGAGCTCTATCCCACGGAGCTGAAAATCATCGCCGGGGAGCGGGACGGCCTCATCCTGGATATCACCACCGTCCTGGGCGGACTGAAGCTGAAGATCGACGCCATCACCGCCAGGGATGAGGGCGACGGCATCGCCGTCACCTACATCACCATCGAGGTCCACGACCGGGATGAACTGATGACCGCCATGCGCCGGCTCTACGGCGTCCGGGGCGTCAGCGAGGTCCAGCGTGCCGGCGGCAAGGGCATTGTAAGGGAGGGCCGCTGATGCGCGCGGTGGTTACGAGAGTTTTAAATGCCTCCGTGGAAATCGGGGGCGAGACCGTGGGCGCCATCGACCGGGGCTTTCTGGTGCTTCTGGGCGTGGCCGTGGGGGATACGGAGGCAGAGGCGAAGAAGCTGGCGGACAAGGTCTGCGGCCTTCGGGTCTTCGAGGACGAAAACGGCAAGATGAATCGGAACCTTGCCGCCGTGGAGGGTGCGCTTCTGGTGGTGAGCCAGTTCACCCTCTATGCCGACTGCCGCTCCCGCCGCCCCGGCTTTACCGGCGCCGCCCGGCCGGAGACGGCCATCCCCCTCTATGAGCTCTTCCTGCAGGAGTGCCGGGACCGGGGCTTCCGGGTGGAGACCGGCCGCTTCGGCGCGGATATGCAGGTATATAGCCAGAACGACGGCCCGGTGACAATTCTGCTGGATACGGATGCTTGTTAAGCCGCGGGCCTCCCGCCCCCGGGCCCCGCTTTTTCGCAGCTATTTTCCGCGACAGCGCCCCAAAAACGCCGCCCACGTTCCATGCCTCCCTTTGGAAAAGGGAGGTGCCCCAGCGCCGCAGCGTTGGGGCGGAGGGATCGTGTTCAATCCGCCGGAGGCACCGATGATGGACAAGCTTACTGAATACGCCCGCAAACTTCGGAAAGAGATGACGAAGGTATTCAACCAGAACGACGGCCCGGTGACAATATTACTGGATACGGAAGCAAAGATATGAAAACATCAAAGTATCGTGGTACTGCTGTATATCACTTATTATTTGGCCTTGGAAAAGTTGATACTATTGAAGAGAACAGCATATCGGTCCTTTTTCAGGGCTTTGGTAACAAATCTTTCCGCTATCCAGATATTTTTTATTCTCATCTTTGTTTAGAAAGCCAGTCAAAGCTATATAAACTGTTGATCAAAGGGAATAGTAAAAAGCCCCTTACGGAAGCTGACCTTGAAGGAGATTACCAGCAGGCCTTTCTTACATTTATAGATGAGCAAAAAACTGAAAATAGCCTGCAAATTGTAGAATTTGAAAATAGAGTTAAACAGAAGAATGTGCATATTATAGAGTATAACAAAAAGGATCTCCGAGAAGGCAAATATTTATATTTTGAAGGTTTTACATCTGAAAACCTAATCAAAATCGGATGGTACGACGAGCTATATAGCCTTTATAGAAACATGCTTTCCATCTATGAAACGGCATACGAAGCCGTACGTAAAGATGCTGAGAAGTCGATGCATTATTTTTGGAGTGCCTTCCTTGATCCAAATCAACTCCAAACGTTACATTCGCTTCATGTGCGCTTTTTAGAGGATCATTTATCTACACTCGTTGACAAAAACACTTCCATTCCAGATCTTTCTAAGTCCGCTCCTGATATGCCTCTTTTAAATGAGTGGTACAATGTCTTTTGGCGCCTGATATATGAAGGGGATAAGGGCGGAAAGCACATTGTGACATTTGAACAATTTTTGCTATATTTTGCCTTTTCTCTGGGAGAGTTGATCCAAATCGCAAGAAATCCAGAGGATTTCAAGAATTACAAGAATTATAAGAATTATCGCACACTCTTTGCGTTGCTCGATTTTTACAAAAAAACGCATACATACAGGGTCGCCATAATCCATGTTCATGTCCTTCAGCACTCCCTCTATTTTGCGCGGATGCTGGAGAAGAATGCTCTTCAGTTGTTGGAGGAGATTCAAAAGGAAAACGATCCGCTTCAAACACAGATGTCGGCGCTGAACGAAGAACCACTGTACTTATATGATGCATTGAATCCTATCAGTTGCAACAGAAAAGGTCACCCAATTATTTTTCGAAAATATAGGACAGCAAGAATTAGCGACGATTTTACGATTACTTTGCCAGTTCACTATTGCGATTCCTGTAAGAAATATTTCATTGGGAAAAAGACCTTGGAAATGTATACGAAGGAATATGGGAAATTGATTGTCACAGTCAAACGCGATTCTTTTACCGATGAGTCTCTTTTTGATTCTTTTGATAAAGAGTCAAAACTGCATGCGCTCGGATACAATGTTGTGGCAAATGGAATGTCGGACGCTGAGCGTCAGGCCCTTTTAAAATATTTGTTGACCAGTCATAAAATTACTTACTTTGAAATCTGCAAAGATATTGAAAATGCGATCGGTTTATTTCGAAACAGAACGGAATACTCCGATGCAGTAGCGAAATGGAAAAAAGACCTCAAGTATGTCGGAGAGTATATGAAGTCTATTCAACCATAACAATTCAGTATTCTAAGAAGAGAAAAACGAATGGCACGAACTGCCGTGTCGCTGCGTCCCTCGCTTTCGTCACACGCGGACATGCCAAGATAAACGAAACTGGCTCTATTACCAAACAATTGCTATCCTGAATTCATTCAGTATTTTCCAAGTCCCTTCGCGACAGAGCCCCAAAAACGCCGCGCACGTTTTAAGCCTCCCTTTGGAAAAGGGAGGTGCCCCAGCGCCGCAGCGTTGGGGCGGAGGGAT
>CAMNAO010000036.1 GCA_946531435.1 uncultured Clostridia bacterium | reverse complement strand
TCCGCAGACTGGTCGTGGCAATCCGTTTTTCTTTCGATATGGTTTTAATTGAAACGAGACTTGTAGGGGCGATCTGTGATCGCCCGCCTGATCAGCACCACGTAGGGGTGGATCCCTCCGCCTTCGGCTCCGCCCTGATCCGCCCGCGAAGAGAGGCTCGTTGCGAGCGGGCGAACGAAGTTCGCCCCTACGATGGGGCAATCACGCACCCCGTAGGGGCCGGCGCCCTCGACGGCCCGTGGGGCATGGCCCCGCATTGTGCCCTGCTTGAACGGCCAACATCTCCCAAGGCCCTTTTCTTGACTTGCCAACGGCTCTTTGATATAATGACAGGCGCGTGTTCCTTTCAGGAATCCGGTCCAATTTGATTTTACTTATCCCGGGGCGGCGGAGTCCCGGGTTTTGGGAGCCTGAGACAATGAAAAGAGTAAAGATCCGTGCTTTTCTGGCGGCAATGCTGATGCTTCTCCTGCTGCTGACCCCCTCCATGGGCGGACATGCCTCGGCGGAGAGCGGCCGCGTCACCTTCAATGATCCCACCGTGCAGCTGGGCAATGCCGCGCCTGTCTATATGTCCATTTTCAAGGGCGGCCGCTATCTCAACAACAACGTGGCCAGTGTGGATATCACGCTGAACTACGACCCGGAGTATCTGCAGTTCATCACCGCCAGCAACGGCATGGGCAACCTGAGCACCTCCTCCTCCGGCCCCGGCACCCTCCGGGTGACGGACCGGGTCAACAGCGGCACCTCCAGCTTCAGCTGTGAACTGCGCTTCAATACACTGAAGGCGGGCACCACCAAGATTTCGGTCAAATCCGTCTCGGTCCTGGACCGGAACGGCAGCCGCTTCTCCATGACCAGCGGCGTGGCCACCGTGGTCATCAACGACGACATCTCCGGGGCCCTACTGAAGGCGCTGGAGGTCAAGGATCTGGAGCTCTATCCCACCTTTGAAAGCCGGACCCTGAATTACGCGGCCTATGCCCCCTATGAGATGGAGACGGCGGACATCAAAATCACGCCGGCGGACGCCGGCTCCAACTACCGCATGAGCGGCGACACCCAGCTCAGCGTGGGTGAGAACGACTACCGCATCGTGGTCACCGGCGGGGGCGGCAGCTCCACTACATATAACCTGACCATCATCCGCATGGATGAGGGGGAGGCCATCCCCGATGAACCGCCCCAGGTGGAGCAGGGGCAAACCTCAACCGCTACCCAGGGAAACTACTCCCAGGTGCTGGATACCAACGGCGAGGCCATCCTGATGATGGACCGGGAGGAGAAGGCCCTTTCGGTGATGAACTTTACCGACGATGAGATCCCGGTGGGCTTCACCCGCTCTTCCTTTGAATACAAGGGGGCGGTGATCCCCTGCTGCGTCTATTCCAACTCGGATTCCGTCAAGCGGGTCGTCTATCTGATGCGCCAGGGCCTCCAGACCCCGCCCAGCTTTTACTACTACAATCCGGACACGGAGCAGTGCTCTGCCATGGCCACCATCCAGGGCGGCAGCTACATCATCGTGGATATGCTGAGCACCTACTCCTGCCCGGAGTACTACCGTGACGGCACCTACCTCATCGGCGGTACCTCCTACCAGGTGTTCACCCCCAAGGATGTGGATATTCCCAACCACTACCTGGTCTCCGCCATCAACTCCACAGGCCTTTACGGCCTCTATGTCTATGACGTCAGCGAGGGAACCCTGCAGCGCTTCAACTTTATGGAGCTGGCCGCCAGTGAGGTTCTGGAGCCCACCGACGGCGAGGGTGAGGGAGAGGACGGCGACGGCAACAAGGAGACGGATACCACCTTCAAGGGCATTGCAAGCCTGCTGCGGGCCATCGGCACCCTGGATGATGACCGGCGGCTGAGCCGCTTTATCACCAGCCTCTTCATGATGATCTTTGTCCTGATGCTGGTGGTGGCAGGGCTGGCCTATTATATCTCCCAGATCCACCAGAAGCGCCGAAGGGAATTGAAATTCAACGTGCCCCCCATCTCCGTCCATGCGGAGGCGGTCCAGCGGGAGGCGGAGCAGAATCGCATCATCCGCCGGGAGGAGCGCAAGGCCCGCCGCCTGAAGAAGAAGGAGGAGCGGCTGCAGAAGAAGCTCAAGAAGCAGCAGCCCGCCATGGGCGTGGAGGATCCGCCGGAGGAGACCGCGGAGGAGACGGCTCCGCCGGAAGAGGAGGAAAAGATCTATCCCGGCGTGGTGGAGGACGGCAGCGCCCTGGGAGTCCAGGTGAACCTGCAGGACCTTCGGGATATGCGCATCAATTTGGATGAATCCGAGGGCAGCCTGGAGTATGACCGGGAGCTGGAGCGGATGCTCAGGGAAATGGGCATCGGAAAGGATTGAGAGAACCACAGATGGAAACGCTGAAAGAGAAATATATTGTCACGGACCCGCATTTTTACCGGAAGGTGCTGCTGATTTTCATCCCGGTGCTGGTCCAGAGCGTCATCAACCAGGGCGTGAATATGATGGACACCATCATGGTGGGCCAGCTGGGGGAGGCAAGCATCTCCGCCTCGTCCCTGGCCAACCAGTATTACGCCCTCTTCCAGATCCTCTGCATGGGGATCTCCGCGGCCGGCCTGGTGCTGGGCGCCCAGTATTGGGGCGCCGGGGACCGGGAGGCGGTGAAGCGGGTCTATGACCTGATGCTGCAGATCATCATTCTGGCGGGCGCGGTCTTCGCCGTGGTGACCTGGTTCTTCCCCCGGGAGATCATGTCCATCTATACCAATGAGGAGGACGTGATCCAGGAGGGCGTCGGTTACCTTAAGGTGACGGCCTTCATCTTCCTGCCCCACGGCGTCAGTCTGGTGATGTCGAACATCATCCGGGCCATCGGCAACGCCAAGCTGGGGCTCTATACCTCCCTTCTCAGCTTTTTTGTCAACATCGGCGCCAACTATGTCTTCATCTTCGGCAAGCTGGGCTTCCCCGCCATGGGGGTCACCGGCGCCGCTCTGGGCACCCTGGTGGCCCGGGCGGTGGAATTTCTCACCTGCGCCGTTTACGTCATCTGGATCGAGAAGGACCTGCGCTACAGCCCCAAGGGGCTTCTGGTGCCGCCCACCCGGGCCATGCTGCGGGAGTTTCGGCGGCTGGGCCTTCCCGCCGTTATCAGCGATTCTCTCCTGGGCCTGGCGGGCACCGTGATCTCCGTCATCCTGGGTCACATGGGCAAGGAGGTGGTCAGCGCCAACGCCATCGTCATGGTGCTGGACCGGATGTGCACCATCGCCATCTCCGGCGTTTCCAGCGCCTCCGGCGTGGTCATCGGCCACTCGGTGGGGGAGGGGGATATCGGCAGGGCCCAGAAGGAGGGCTGGACCTTCCTCTGGCTCAGTATCATCATCGGCCTCATCGGCTCGGTCATCATCCTCGTTGTGGGGGAGTGGACCATCGGCCTCTATTCCATCACCGAGGCCACTCGTGTGGTCACCGTCCACATGATGGAGGCCAGCGCCATTATCGTCTTCTTCCAGGCGATCCAGGGCGCCCTCAGTAAGGGCATCCTCCGGGGCGGCGGGGATACCCGTTTCCTGATGGTGGCGGATATCCTGTTCCAGTGGTGCGCCTCCATCCCCCTGGGATATCTTACGGGCCTTGTGCTTCACTGGGAGCCTCAGTATGTGCTCATCATGCTGCGGATCGACTACATCATCAAATCCATCTGGCTGGTGTTCCGTCTGAAAAGCGGCAAGTGGATCCACCAGGCGAAAAAGCTGGAAAGAGCGTAAAGAGAGAAGAAAAGCGGAAGGGCCTGCCTTAAGACGTGTGTATGGCGCGGTACACTGTTTCGCGTATATCTTCCCTTTTGGGGGAAGGGAACGGATTGCCGCGGCACCCGGCGCCTTGCAGCGCCTCATTTCGAGGCGGCACCCGGCGCCGCCTCTCACCCCGCGACACCCCCACAGGCTCTTTCATAACAAACATCTTATATCTTTGAATGCTGCCGCAGGGAGGCTGCCAGCCCCCCTGCGGTTCCTTGCGCCCTTTTGAGACAGCCCCTTTGCCGTTTGGAGGAGGGACTGCCGCGACCGGCCCCGGGGCGGGCCGTGACGATCCGCGCCGCCGCTCCCCCGGACAACAGGAAACCGCTTTCTTTCATGTATTAATCATTAATTTGTAATATCTTCGGCTTTCTCTCCAAAAGGAAGCCGTTATTTATAAAATAAATTGATGATATTGACATCCGCAGGGGAGAGGACTATAATCCTTTTGTAAAAATTCCCGGTGTATTCTCCGGCCCGCCTCTTCCGGCCCGCCGCTGAAAATATATGATGGAGGAAATATCATGAAAAGAATCATCGCACTCCTGCTGATGCTTGTGATGGTGCTGGGCCTTGCCGCCTGCGGCGGGAAGACCGAGAAGGCCAAGGACTACTCCGGCTATACCATCCGCATCTATTCCAACTCCAATTCCACGGAGCGTGTCACCTGGCTTGTGGAAAAGGCCAAGGAGGCGGGCTTCACCATCAGCCTGGATACCAACGAGGTCATCTCCGGCGATACCGCCGCGGTCCAGGCCGCCAACGAAAACAAGGACGGCGACCTGATCTTCGGCCTGAACGAGACCCGCTGGGGCCAGATCGTGGACGGCCAGTATGAGAACCTCTCCCTGGTGGAGTACACCCCCTCCTGGGCCGGTGAGGTCGGCGAGTACAAGTATGACGGTCAGGCCTACGGCATCGTGATCCAGAACGTGCTGATGCTGTACCGCAACGACGAGCTGGGCACGAATGGTCAGGAGCTCCACTTTGACCATTGGGCTGACGTGGTCAACTGTGGCTACAAGTGGTATCGCCAAAACAAGATCGGCGGCACCACCAACGCCAACATCAACTCCGCCATGCTCTACGCCTTCACCGATCCCAGCTCCCCCGCCGGCGGCATCTCCGTTGACGGCTGGAAGGCCCTGTGGAAGTTCTGCGCCGACGGTGTCTCCGGCGGCGACGACTACAAGTACGGCTTCGACCCTCTGAACAAGGGTGAGGTCGCCGTGTCCGAGTTCTACTCCTCCGCCCTCTACGGCAAGATCGACGCCGCGGCGGACGGCTCCGCGAATCCCCTGAAGGGCGCTCTGGAGCCGGAGAACTGGGACCTTGTGGACATCAAGGACGGCACCTATTACATTGCCGAGTACATCGGCATCCTGAATAAGGCCGGCCGGACCGACGAGGAGACCGAGGCCGTCAAGGCCTTTGTGGACTGGTTCGGCTCCGCCGAGCTGCAGGCGGCCTGGGCCGAGGAGTTCGACTCCTTCCCCTGCAACACCGCCGCCGCCAAGCTGGTCTATGGCGACGATATCCCCGCCATTTATCAGCTGCCCAACTTCGCGCTGACCACCGTACCCGGCACGGATATGACCTATGCCGCCTACGTGGCCGCCCACAGCGCGGAGTGGACCAACATCATGACCAACCTGGGCTTCTACTGGGCCGACATGTCCGAGGCCAAGACCGAGCCCGACTGGGACAACCTGGATTGGGCCACCCTGACCCAGAAGGCCGAGTAAACACCGGCAGCATACAATGGCGAGTTGGGCTTTGGCCCAACTCGCCTTTGACGCATATCCCTAAAAGTAAAGAAAGAAGGAATCTGCTATGATACGGCTCAATGACATCGTTGTGAAGTTCGGCGACTTCACCGCCCTGCACAACATCAACGTCCACGTGAAGGAGGGGGAGTTCTTCACCTTCCTGGGCCCCTCCGGCTGCGGAAAGACCACCACCCTTCGCACCATCACCGGATTCATTGAGCCCGCGTCCGGCTCCGTGGTGGTGAAGGGACGGGACATCACCCACGTCCCCATTGAGGACCGGAACATCGGCATCGTCTTCCAGAGCTACGCCCTTTTCCCCACCATGACGGTGTATGACAACATCGCCTTCGGCCTGAAGATCAAGAAGGTGAAGAAGCCGGAGCTGGACCGGCGGGTGCGGGAGATCGCCCGGAAGGTGGATCTCAGCGACGAGCAGCTTGCGAAAGCCGTCTCCCAGCTCTCCGGCGGGCAGCAGCAGCGGGTGGCCATCGCCCGGGCCCTGGTGACGGGCCCTGCCATCATCTGCATGGATGAGCCCCTTTCAAACCTGGACGCCAAGCTCCGGGTCCAGCTCAGAAACGAGCTGAAGAAGATGCAGAAGGACTTCGGCATCACCACCATTTACGTTACCCACGACCAGGAGGAGGCCCTGACCCTGTCGGACCGGATCGCGGTGTTCAACAAGGGAAGGATCGAGCAGATCGGCACCCCCAATGAGGTCTATAACTTCTCGGAGACGGAGTTCGTCTGCAACTTTATCGGGGATATCAACCGCCTTTCCGAGGGCGTGGTGGAGAAGCTGGTTCAGGCCGGCGCGCCGGTGGACCCCAGGAAGCACAACTATATCCGGCTGGAGCGGCTCCACGTGAATACGGAGCCCGGAGGGGACCAGCTGGCCCTGGACGGCGTGGTGGAGAGCCGGGAGTACTACGGCCTCTATATCAAGTATTACATCACCGCCGGCGGCCAGACCCTGAAGGTCATCGAGAAGAACGACGGCGTGCGGATCTATGAGGAGGGCCAGCAGGTGAAGGTGGTCATCGACCCCAGGGATATCATGGCCTATGTGCCGGGGGAGGAGGAGCAGCAATGACGGGCTCTCTGGACCGGAGGAAGCTGCGGCCGGAGACCATCGCCCGGATCCTCGGCGTCTGCTTCTTCGCCTATCTCTTTTTCGGCTTCATGCTTCTGCCCTGTCTCAACACCCTGACCAGCATCTTCAACACCCGCAACGCGGCGGGGGAGCGGGACCCCCTGGCGGTGATCCGCTTCTTTTTGGCGGGCAGCATGAGCAAATACGTGTGGAACTCCCTGAAGCTGGCGGTGGCCCTGGTGATCACCGTGAACGTGGTGGGCATCTCCATCGTCCTGCTGACGGAGTATTTTGACATCAAGGGCGCCCGGATCCTGCGGCTGGGCTATATGACCACCATGATCTACTCCGGCGTGGCCCTGGTCACCGGCTACATGTTCCTCTACGCCAGCGACGGCATTCTGACCACCGCCCTGAAAAACGCCTTCCCCGGCCTGAATCCCACCTGGTTCTCGGGCTACAACGCGGTGCTGTTCACCATGACCTTCGCCTGCACCTCCAACCACATGCTGTTTTTGCGCAACGCCATCCGGGGCATCGACTACAACACGGTGGAGGCGGCCCGGAACATGGGGGCCAATCCCTTCAAGGTGCTGTGGAAGGTGGTGCTTCCCACCCTGATCCCCACCCTCTTCTCCCTGACGGTGATGACCTTCATCACCGGCCTCTGCGCCATGTCCGCCCCCACCCTGCTGGGCTACGATTCCATCAACCCGGAGATCGTGCGGCTGGCGGGCTCCTCCTCCGCGGATGAGGCCTTTCCCCAGGCGAGAGCGGCGCTGCTCAGCATCATCCTTGCCATGTTCACCATTGTGCTTCTCACCGTGCTCTCCGCCTATGAGCGGAAGGGGCACTACCTGTCGGTGTCCAAGACCAAGGCCAAGCTCCAGAAGCAGAAGATCACCAATCCCGTGGCCAACGTCATCGCCCATATCTACGCCTATGTGCTCTTCGTGATCTACATGACGCCGGTGGTGATGATCGTCATCTTCTCCTTCCAGACCTACAGCGCCATCCGGCTGAAGAAGCTGGATCCGGGGAGCTGGACCCTCATCAACTTCTTCGGCAAGGAGGACTACCGGTATCTCACCAGCCGGGGCCAGTACAAGACCCGGGTGGGCTCCATCTCCGGCGTGTTCTCCAACGAATCCACTTTGGGCGGCATCCGGATGAGCTTCGTGCTCTCCGCCCTGGCGGCGGCCTTCGCCTGCGTCATCGTGGTGGTGGCCTGCAACTACATCTTCAACAAGAAAAACAAAAAGTCCGGCGTGGTGCTGGAGTACGCCCTGCTGTTTCCCTGGCTGCTGCCCACCATTCTGATCTGCTACTCCTACCGGAGCTACTTCAATTCCGACGCCGTCTGGTATGTGGGCAATCAGAACCTTTATTACGCGGAGAACGTGCGCTTCCTTATCGTCATGGCCTATACGGTGACCAAGCTGCCCTTCTCTCTGCGGATGGTGAAGGCCAGCTTCTACTCCATCGACGAGGAGCTGGAGGACGCCGCCCGGAACCTGGGTGCCCGGGGCCTCAGGACCTTCCTTCAGGTGAAGCTGCCCATCATCCTGCCCAGCGTGCTGGCGGTGTTCGCCCTCAACTTCAACGCCCTCTTTACCGAATACGATATGTCCGCCACCTTTGCCAGCACCTATGGCACCAGCTACGCCATGGTGATCCAGGCCATGTGCGCCGAGGAGGGGCTCTATGGCTATAACGTGAACGCCTCGGGCCGCCGCTGCGCCTCTACCGTGTTCATCATGCTGGTCTCCGGCCTCATCCTGTACCTGGTCTACGGCGTGGGCTCCCGGGATCTCAGCGAGCGGCTGGAGATCCGGGCCAGGCGCCGCCGCTTCCTGGAGAAGCTGGGCATTGGGAGAAAGCGGGAGAAGGCGGCAAGGGACGCATGATCGACACGCTGGTCTTTGACATGGGCGGGGTGCTGATCCGCTGGGACCCGGCGGGGATCGTGGCCCGACTGGGGGTCACCGGGGATGACGCCGCGCTTCTGGAGCGGGAGGTCTTCGGCGACCGGGAGTGGGTGGCCCTGGACCGGGGCACCATGAGGGCGGAGGAGGCCCTGGCGGCCTTCCGCTCCCGGCTGCCGGAGCGGCTCTGGACCGCGGCGGAGCGCTGCCTAACCTGGTGGCGGGACCCCTTCTGGCCCGTGCCGGGGATGGAGGCGCTGCTGCGGGAGGTCAGCGCCCTGGGGCTGGGGATTTATCTCCTCTCCAACGCTACCGCCGCCCTCCACGGCTACTTTCCCCGGATCCCCGGGGCGGACTGCTTCGCGGGGGGCGTCGTCTCGGCGGACTGGAAGCTTTTAAAGCCCCAGCATGAGATCTATGAGACACTGTATGCCCATTGCCGCCTGGATCCGGGCCGCTGCTTTTTTGTGGACGACAGCCCCGCAAACGTGGAGGGGGCGGAACGCACCGGCATGGCGGGGACGGTGTTTGACGGGGACATGGCGCGCCTGCGCCGGACCCTCCGTCAGGCGGGCGTCCCGGTGGAAGCGTGAGACGCGGCTTTCGTATTCCTCTCTCTTGTTATGAAAGGGTCTGTGGCGGGGCGTCGATGGCGTCCCCCCCCTTATGATTAAAACGGGGCGTGTTGCAAAAAGGAAAACAGGACGCGCAAGCACTGTTTTTTCGTAGGGGAGGGGCTCGTCCCCTCCCGACAATGCAAAGCACTATATTAGCAGAAATTTTGGCTCTTCGCGGAACTTTATGGTACTAAGGTACGGAAGTGCTTTGCCTTCTCCTTGAGGAGAAGGTGGCTTGGCCCGATCTCACGCGAGGGGCAAGCCGGATGAGGTGGAAGAATCAAGCCTTCTAAAGAATCGTGAATAGAGGGTAATCTTACCACCTCATCCGTCACGGCGTTTGCGGGAGACGCGCCGCGACACCTTCCAGCACAAGGCACCTCGCCGCGGCTGCGGAATCATAGATTCCGGCCGTGCCGGGCCTCCAAGGGGAAGGCATTTGTTCTCATCCACTTGCTTTACCTCAATAAAGTTCCGTGATGATCCGAAATTTTCGGCGAATTCGTAGTTTTTACGAATTCGCCGAAAATCTTACTTGAATACTCTGTTCTACCGCCTGGCGGGGCAAGCCGCCGCCCCTACGGTATAAGGGCTGCGTTTAGACTCACATTTCCTTTTTGCAACACGCCCTGTCTCATGCTGCCCATTGAAGCGCTTATTTCAACCGGAAGGTGATCTCCACCGGTTCGTGGTCGGAATAGCTGAAATCCGTATCCAGCACCCGGCCGGAGAGGAACTCCACATTGTCGGAGAGCAGGAAGCCGTCGGTGACCAGGACGAACTGCCCGTCGTGATAGGGGCCGTCGGCGTTGCGGCAGGAGGGGACGGGTGCTTCCGGATCCAGGGTGTCCGCAAGGCGGATGCCGGTGCCCTCCAGCAGCTCGGTGGGGAAGGGCTGGGCCCAGGTGTACTCCTCACCGGAGACGCCGAAAACCTCCCCGCTGTTGCCCAGAAGGTCCTTGTTGAAGTCGCCGCCGCCGATGACCCAGTTGCCCTTGGCCCGCTCAAACTGCATATCCTCCAGAAGAAGCTTCAGCTGCTCCGTGGCGATGCTGCCGTCGGAGGTATAGGCGGAGAGGTGCAGGGTGTAGAGCACCAGCTCGCCGCCCCCCTCCACGGGGATGCGGCTGACGCTGTAGCAGCGGTCCAGATCCAGGAATTTCATCACCGAATCCTCAATGGGCAGGCTGCGGCGCAGGGCCGATCCCATGGGGAAGCGGGAGAGGGTCAGCATCCCCGCCCGAGAGGCCCCGTGGGGCTGGGTGAAGGGATAGAAGAGGAAGGGACTGTCGTAGTTGACGGCGAAGGCGCCGCTATATGCCGGAAAGGCCTCCTCCAGGATGGCGCGCTCATTGATGTGATAGCTGCGGGTGGCGTCGAAATCCACCTCCTGGATCAGCATGAGGTCCGCGTCCTCTTCCCTCAGACGCCTGATGATGTTGTCCATGTCCTGCAGTACCGACTCCTTCGACCAGGCCCAGCTCTCGGTGCCGCCGTCCATGAAGAAGCCGAAATCCGGAGTATAGGCGCCGAAGCCGATGTTATAGCTGAGGGCAGAGTACGCGGTATCCCGCTGTAGGATCCCGGTCCCGCTGCCGGTGATTTCCAGGGTCTGGAAGTCCGGGATCCGGTGGTAGCTGAGGAAGAGATAGGCGAAGTAACCCGCCGCGATGAGCAGAATGACCGCCAGAAGAAGGAGAAGGACCCGAAGAAGGATCCTGCCGGGGCCCAGGGGACGCTTCACTTTTTCCGCCATGATGATTCCTCCCGTTTCGCTGCTGGCCTGATGGCTATTCTGAGTGTAGCCCAGAGGGAGGGGAAAGTCAAGGGAGAGAAGCGATCCGGGCCTCTTTCCTGCGCTCTGCGCCGCAAGTACGGCCCGCGGCTTTTTCGCCCTTCGCTGTGGTTTGGCGCCGAATCCGGGCCGATTTTTGTTGAAAGTCCATGTGGAAACGCCGGGACCTCCTATGTTACAATGATAAAAAAGTCGAGTGCTTTAAATGAGAAAAGCTTAAGGAGGAAGGCCCATGAATTCCTTTGTGGAAGCCGGAAACCGCCTGGTGGCGGAGACAGACCCCGAAATCGCCTCCCTGATGGAGGAGGAGCTGAAGCGCCAGCAGCGCAACATTGAGCTCATCGCCTCGGAGAACATCGTTTCCCCCGCTGTGCTGGCGGCCATGGGCAGCGTGCTTACCAATAAATATGCCGAGGGCTACCCCGGAAAACGCTATTACGGCGGCTGCGAGTATGTGGACGGGGTGGAGAGCCTGGCCATCGAGCGGGTGAAGGCCCTCTTCGGTGCGGAGTACGCCAACGTGCAGCCCCACTCCGGCTCCCAGGCCAACATGGCGGTCTATGCCGCTCTGCTGCAGCCCGGCGATACCCTCCTGGGCATGGATCTCGCCGGCGGCGGGCACCTGACCCACGGCGCCAAGGTCAGCCTCTCCGGCAAATATTACAACAGCGTATCCTATGGGGTCAATGACCAGGGCTATATCGACTATGACGAGGTGGAGAGCCTTGTGAGGCAGCATCAGCCCAAGCTGGTGGTCTGCGGCGCCTCCGCCTATCCCCGGAAGATCGATTTCAAGGCCTTTGCGGAGATCGCTCACCGCCACGGCGCCCTTCTGATGGCGGATATGGCCCATATCGCGGGCCTGGTGGCCGCCGGGGAGCATGAAAGCCCGGTACCCTATGCCGACGTGGTCACCACCACCACCCATAAGACCCTGCGGGGCCCCCGGGGCGGCGTGATCCTGGCCAGGGAGGAGTTCGGGAAGAAGTTGAACAGCGCCCTCTTCCCCGGCATGCAGGGCGGCCCCTTAATGCACGTCATCGCCGGCAAGGCGGTCTGCTTCAAGGAGGCGGCCGGTCCGGAGTTTAAGGCCTATGCCCATAACATCGTGGTGAACGCCTCCGTGCTGGCGAACGCCCTTCTGGAGAAGGGGCTGAACCTGGTCTCCGGCGGAACGGACAACCATCTGATGCTGCTGGATCTCCGGGGCACCCCCGTCACCGGCAAGATGCTTCAGGAGAAGCTGGAGAGCGTCAACATCACCGCCAACAAGAACGCCATTCCCAACGACCCCCAGAAGCCGGGGATCACCAGCGGCGTCCGCATCGGTACTCCCGCCGTCACCTCCCGGGGCTTTGACGCCCGGGACATGCTGGTGGTGGCCGACTGTATTGCCCGCATCGTGCATAACGCCGAGGGGGAGAGCGAGAACGTTCGCGCCATGGTGGCGGAGCTTGCCGCAAAGCATCCCATCTATTGAGACCGATCTATTGAGACCGATTCTCCGGCGGGGCGGCCTGTGCCGCCCCGCTGTCGCGTTCCCGTTCTCTCCTGGCCGGACGGCCAAAAGGGACGGGAGTTACGGATTGCCACGCCCTGCGGGCTCGCAATGACATGCCTGTGGGAAAGTCGCTGCTGTTTTCGATGCTCCTCTGTCATTGCGAGGAGCCAGGGCCCCCGGGAAAGCCCGGAGGACTTTTCTGGGGTGGGCGACGTGGCAATCCGTGCCTTATGAGCAGAATAAAAATCTCCGACCCGGTTGTCAGGACGGCAATCGGGTCGGAGTTGTTCTTTTATCAAAGGCTGTTACCTGGCGTAAATCATGCCCACCAGCCGGTTTACCAGAGAGGTCGGCAGCAGCTTTGTGAGCGCCACCACCAGCTTGTATTGCATGCCGATGGTGTAGAGGGGAGCCACCCGCTTTCTCAGCGCCACCCGGGCGATGAAGCGCCCCGCCACAGCGGGATCCATGCCGTTTTGCTCGTCATGCTCCATCACCGCCACGGAGCGGTGGATGCGCCCGCCGTAGACGTCGTCGCCAACCTCGCTCTTTTTACGCGCCCCGGTAAAGCCGGTGCGGATGTCCCCGGGCATGATGGCCGAGACCGAGATGCCGAAGGGCCTCAGTTCATTGCGAAGGGCCTGACTATAGGCGTTGATGGCGGCCTTGGAGACGGAGTACCAGGCCTGGAAGGGGATGGCCACCGGGGCCGCCACGGAGCTCAGAAACAGGATCCGTCCGCCGCCGGAATTCCGCATGGAGGGGATCACGGCCTTTGAGAGGTTCACCCCGCCGAAGAGGTTCACCTCCAGCTGGGACCTGGCCTCCCGGTTGTCCGTGAATTCCGCGGCGCCGGAGATGCCGTAGCCCGCGTTGTTGATGAGAAGGTCGATCCTCCCGGCCTCCCCCAGGATGCGCTCCACCGCGCTCTTCACCGCGGCTTCGTCGGTAACGTCGCAGGGAATGTGCCTGGCTCCCCGGGGCCCCTCCTGTCGGCGGCTCAGCTCATAGACCGTAAGTCCCCGGTCCAAAAGCGCCCGGACCGTTTCCAGCCCGATGCCGCTGCTGCCGCCGGTGACGACGGCGATCTCAGGCTTTCTCATGGCCGGTAAAGCAGGCTGCCACGATGTCCATAGCCTCGTCCAGAAGGGCTTCGGTGTGGGTGGCCATGTAGCTGGTCCTCAAAAGGCACTCGTTGGGGGCGGTGGCGGGGGGCAGCACGGGGTTGACGTAGACCCCGGCCTCGTAGAGCTTCTTTGCCTGTTCCAGGGTGTTTTCCGCGGTGTAGGTGTAGAGGGGAACGATGGGGGTGGGATAGTCCGTGGCCGCCTTGCGGATCTTGATGCCCCGGGCACAAAAGCCCTCTCTGGCATAGCGGGAGAGGGAGGCGAGACGCTCCACCCGCTCCGGCTCCTTCTCCAGGATCTCCAGGGCCTTCAGGGCGGTGGCGCAGCTGGGGGGCGTGATGGAGGCGGAGAAGATGAAGGGCCGGGAGTTGTGGCGCACATAGTTTGCCACCTGGGCGCTGGAGGCCATGTAGCCGCCCAGACTGGCCAGGGACTTGGAGAAGGTGCCCATATAGATGTCCACCTCATTCTCCAGGCCGAAGAAGCTGGCCGTGCCGCGGCCGCCCTCACCCAGAACGCCCAGGCCGTGGGCGTCGTCCACCATGGTCCGCGCGCCGTACTTTTTGGCAAGGCGGACGATCTCGGGCAGGTTGGCGATGTCGCCGCTCATGGAGAAAACGCCGTCGGTGACAATGAGGATGCCCGCCTCCTGGGGAACGCTTTGCAGCTTCTCCTCCAGGTCCGCCATGTCGTTGTGGCGGTAGCGGAGCATCTTGGCATAGCTTAAACGGCAGCCGTCGTAGATGGAGGCATGGTTCTCCCGGTCGCAGATCACGTAGTCCCCACGGCCCAGAATGGCGGAGAGGATGCCCAGGTTGGACTGGAAGCCGGTGGAGAAGGTCACCACCGCCTCCTTGTGGAGGAAGGCGGCGAGGCGCCGCTCCAGCTCTACATGGAGCTCCAGGGTGCCGTTCAGGAAGCGGGAGCCGGAGCAGCCGGAGCCGTACTTCTCAAAGGCGTGAATGCCGGCCTCCACCACTTCGGGGTGGGTGGTCAGACCCAGGTAGTTGTTGGAGCCCAGCATGATCCGGCGCTTGCCCTCCATGATGACCTCCACATCCTGCCGGGATTCCAGCATGTGGAAATAGGGATAGACCCCTTTTTCAATGTAGTCGTCCACCAGGGTATAGTCCTGGCACTTTTTGAAAAGATCCATATGTGACGCCTCTTTCTCTGGTAGATAGGCCCCATAAGGGCAAAGATACTTCAATATTTTGAATTATATGCTCTCGCCCCGGCTCTGTCAATACTCTTCGGGGAATATTAAGACTTGCGCAGCGGAAAACAGCAGGGGAGGGCGAAGCGGAGGATTCGCCCTCCCGAAACTGTGAAGCCCCACTCAGCTCTCGGCGTCACCCACCAGGGTGCCCTCCCCCGGAGCAAAGCTGGACAGCACCCGGATAGGCACGCCGCAGCGCCGGGCCAGAAGCACCGAGCGGTCGTGGAGCACCTGGGCCCCTGCCCGGGCCATGGCCAGCATTTTGTCATAGGAAACCCGGTCCAGCTTCACTGCCTCCGGGTCCAGCCGGGGGTCGGCGGTGTAGACCCCGTCCACGTCGGTGTAGATGCGGCACTCATCGGCCCTGAGGCGGGCGGCCAGGGCCACGGCGGTGGTGTCACTGCCGCCCCGGCCCAGGGTACTGATCTCACCCAGCCGGTCCACCCCCTGAAAGCCGGCCACTACGGGGACGACCCCGGCGGCCAGGGCCTGAACGACCCGGCTGCCTTCCAGCTCCAGAATGTGGGCGTCCCCATGCTGGCCGTCGGTGAGGATGCCCGCCTGCCAGCCCAGAAGGGAGACGGCGGGGATCCCGATGGCTTCCAGCCGTATGGCCAGAAGGGCGGCGGAGATCTCCTCCCCGGCGGCCAGCAGCTGGTCCAGCTCCCTGGGGGAGGGGACCCCCGTCAGCTGGGCGGCCTTGGCGATGAGCTCGTCGGTGAGATCCCCCTGGGCCGATACCACGGCGGCCACCTGATTGCCTTTATGGCGTTCTCCGGCCAGGATCCGGGCCGCCCGGTCCAGACCCTCCTTATCCTTCACGGAGCTTCCTCCGAATTTTGCGACATACAGTGCCATACGCACTCCTCCTACTGCATAAAAAAGGACTGGGAACAGAAAACCCGTCCTCAGTCCATCCTATGCAGGCCCTTTGCCGTCGGCCATGGCCTCTCCATCCTATGGGAGAGGAAGGTGCAAGCGGGCGGATACAATCCGCACCTGCGTCAGATACGCTGTCCCCTATACCGTAGGGGAGGGGCTCGACCCCTCCCGCCGAACACTGCAAAGCCGCGATCCGTATCTCAGCGCTCCCACCGATACACCCGGCACTCGTAGGGCCTCAGCCGACCCTCCGGCGCGTCGGGATAGTTTTGCAGCAGAAGCTCCGCACTCCCCGGCGAAAAGCCCCGGGGCGCCCGGAAGCGCTGCTCCTTTTTGGAAAAAGAGCAAATGACCAGCAGCCTTTCCCCTTCAAATTCCCGGCTGTATACATACCGCCGCCCTGAGAGCCGGTCATACTCCCGGTAGTTGCCGTATCGTACCGCCTTCAGACTTTTGCGCAGGGCGATGGCCTTCCGGTAGAAGTTCAGGACCGAATCGGGATCCCGCTCCTCCTTTTCCGCATTGATCTCCCGGTAGTTGTCGTTGACCGTGAACCAGGGCTTTTCCGCCTTGGTAAAGCCGGCGTTTTTCTCCCCGGACCACTGCAGGGGGGTCCGGGCGGAATCCCGGGAGGCCCGCCAGAGGAGCCGGAGCCGCAGCTTTTTCCCCAGAAAGGTGAAGCGGTTGCGATAGTGCCACAGGGTCTGCACGTCCTCGTATTCCTCCGGGTCCCGGGGATGCCAGTTCAGCATGCCGATCTCCTGCCCCTGGTAGACGAAGGGGGTGCCCTGCTGGAAGAGGTAGGCCGCAGCCAGGGCCTTGCCGCTCTCCACCCGGTATTCCTCGCTGCCGTAGCGGGAAATCACCCGCGGGTGGTCGTGGTTCTCCAGATAGAGCATGTTCCAGCCCCTGCCCGAAAGAATCTTCTGCCAGCGGGAGAAGGCCGCTTTCAGCCGCCTGAGGGAGAAGGGGAGGGGGAGATACTCCACCAAAAAGCAGTCCGCGGCTGCGGTCTCAAACTGGATCATCATGTCGATCTCCTGCTCCGGCCCCTCCTCAATGTAGCGGAGGGCCATGCGGGGGGTGATGACCGGGCTCTCCGCCAGGGTGACGCAGTCGTACCGGGAGAGTACGTCCCGCTGAAACTCACTGAGGTATTCGTGGATGTGGGGGCCGTGGTTGAACTTCCGAAGGCCCTTGGCGGCGGGCAACAGGTCGTTGGGCAGCCCCTCCACCTTGGAGATGAAGGTGATCACGTCCTCCCGGAAGCCGTCCACCCCCTTCTCCAGCCAGAAGCGCAGGATCTTCTTGACCTCCTCCCGCACCCGGGGATTGTCCATGTTGAGATCCGGCTGCCCGACGGAGAAAAGGTGCAGATAGTACTCCCCCCGCAGCTCGTCATACTGCCAGGCCTTCCCCTCGAAGAGGGAGTCCCAGTTGTTGGGGAGCTTTCCGTTTTTCCCGGCGGGCCGCCAGATGTAGTAGTCGGTGTAGGGATCCACCTTCAGGCGGCTCAGCTGGAACCAGGGATGCTGGTCGCTGGTGTGGTTCACCACCAGGTCCATGATGACCTTCATGTCCCGCTTGTGGGCCTCCTCCAGAACCTTTTCAAAGGCCTCCATGCCGCCGAACCGGGGGTCGATGTCCATGTAATCGGCCACGTCATAGCCGCAGTCCACCCCCGGGGAAGGGTAGAGGGGGGAGAACCAGATCCCGTCGCAGCCCAGGCTTTTGATGTAGTCCAGCTTCTGAAGAACGCCCCAGAGGTCGCCCATCCCGTCGTTGTCGCCGTCATAAAAGCTGCGGGGCCAGATCTGGTAAAAGACCCTGTCCTTAAACCATCCGGTGTGTTCCATGCTGTCCCCTCCCACGCGATCCTTGTCATTTTTCGCACATAGTATAGCACGCTTTGCTCTTTCTCGCAATGACAGAGGAGGATCGATAGCCGCAGCGGTTACCCTGCTTGCATGTCATTGCGAAGCCAGTGCGCCGACTGGCTGTGGCAATCCGTACCTCTATCGACATCTGTCAATTTCATCGTTACGAGGGACTGCGGCAGGAACAGGGAACGCGGGAGGGCGATCACAGATCACCCCTACGTGGTGCGCCGCGTCCCCATACCATCGTAGGGACGAACTGTGTTCGCCCGCTCGCTGGGGGAGCGAATCAAACGGGCCTGTTGCAAAATGCAGAAAGTCTGTCATTCCGAGACCAGCGCCGCGGCGCTGGTCGTGGGCGGAGGAATCCGTCCTCTCGTCCCCTTCTTCAAGAGGGAATAGACGGGGATGCGGATTGCCACGGCCCCTCTGGGGCCTCGCAATGACGGTGCAAGGCATTTTGCAACACGCCCCTACG
>CAMNAO010000035.1 GCA_946531435.1 uncultured Clostridia bacterium | reverse complement strand
CGTCCCCTCCCGGCAATGCAAAGCACTATATTAGCAGAAATGTTCGGCGAATTCGCAAATTTTTACGAATTCACCGAACATTTTACTTGAATACTCTGTTCTACCGCCGGGCGGGGCAAGCCGCCGCCCCTACGGTATAAGGGCTGCGTTTAGACTCACATTTGCATTTTGCAACACGCCCGTTTGATCCAGAATGATTCTCACTCTCCGCAGAGCTCCTCCATCAGGTGGGTATAGAACTTCTCCGCGTCGCGGCGGAATTTCTTCTCGATTTTCTCCGCCTGGGCTTCGTTCGCGGCATAGAGCTCCATCTCCAGAATGGGGCCGATGCCGTCGGAGAGGGAGAGGCTCACCGTATAACCGCCCTTGCGGCGCATGGCATGGCGGGCGCCGATGAGGGAGGAGCGCTTCTGGGCGGCCGCCACCGTCTCCACCGCCCGGTCCGCCTTGAGGCGGACGGAATAAGGCAGGCTACTCTCAGTGATAGAGCCGTTGGCCCTCCCCTTCTCGGTAATGACGTAGCCCTGCTCCCCCAGCTCCAGGTGGCCGGAAGAAAGAAGCTCGGCGCAGCAGTCGGCAAAATCAAAGTAGCCGATGCCGTCGTCACAGAGCACCAGTTCCGCCAGAGTCTCCGGCGGCACCGGATCCGGCAGCCGCCCCAGAACGTAAAGAATCAGGATCTTGATCTCATAAGGATCGTGGATAAACCCAAAGCTCTGTTCCATTTGCTCTCCTTCCCGCTTTACAGCAGGTCCACCCCCGCTTTTTCCGCAATCGAAAGATTCTCCTCATCCCAGATGGAGACCTGCACCTCGCCGATGTGGGCCTTCTTCAGAATCAGCATACAAAGTCGGGACTGGCCGATGCCGCCGCCGATGCTGAGGGGCAGTTCCCCCGCCAGCAGCAGCTTATGGAAATAAAGCTCCCGCCGCTCCTCACAGTCGGCTTCCTTCAGCTGCCGGGCCATACTTTCCTCATCCACCCGGATGCCCATGGAGGAAATCTCCACCGCCATATCCAGCACATCGTCCCAGAAGAGGATATCTCCGTTGAGTTCCCAGTCGTCATAGTCCGGGGCGCGGCCGTCGTGCTTGCAGCCGCTTTTCAGCCGCTTGCCGATCTGCATGAGGAAGGTCGTCGGATGCTCCCGCACATAGAGGTTTTCCCGCTCCCGGGGAGTGGCCTCGGGATAGAGGTCCTCCAGCTCCTGGCTGGTAATGAAGCTGACCTCCCGGCAGATCTTCGTCCCCAGCTGGGGGAAGATGGCGTTCATGGTGTCCGTGGTATCCGCGATGGCGTTTACGATCTTTGTTACCGTCTCCTTCAGATAATCGATGGTCCGCTCCTCCCGGGTGATGACCTTCTCCCAGTCCCACTGGTCCACATAGATGGAATGCAGGTTATCCGGCACCTCATCCCGGCGGATGGCGTTCATATCCGTATAGAGCCCGTTTCCGGGGTAAAAGTGGTAGTTCTTCAGGGCCAGCCGCTTCCACTTGGCCAGGGAATGGACCACCTGGGCGCTTTTGCCCGCGGCGGGGATCTCAAAGCTGACAGGCCGCTCCACGCCGTTGAGGTCGTCGTTGAGGCCACTCTCCCCATCCACAAAGAGGGGGGCGCTGACCCGGCGCAGGTGGAGGCTGCCGCTGAGATTATCCTCAAAAAGGCGCTTTAAGGTGCCGATGGCCTTCTGTGTATCATAGATGCCCAGAACCGTCTCATAGCCCTGGGGAATAAAAGGTTTCATAACGGGCTCCTTTCGGGGAAAAATACTTTCTCATTTTACATGGCCAAACTGCAATTGTCAATCAGCCCGATGGTTGATTTTGCCTTCTTGACAGGATATAATACCATTTGATATTTACCGAAGAACAGCGGAGGAATTCCATGACGATAAAAAGAAGAAGGGTTCTGGGCCTGATATTGGCGGCCCTCACTCTCATCACCCTGTCCGCCTGCCAAAAGGAGGAGGAGCCGGTGGAAGACTTCGTCCTGCCGGAGATCCATCACCGGGAGGAACAGCCGGAGATGAGGGAACCGGAGCTTCCGGAACCGGAGGCGGAGGAGCCGATCCCCGAGGGCGATCCGGAAGAAGCTGCGCCTGAAGAGACCACTTCCGAAGAGCTTGACCCTCAGTACGCTCCCTTCTGCTCCCTCAGCGACGGGAAGGCCGTCTATTGGATCTATACCGATCTCAGCGGGGCTCTGCCCCCCGCCATGACCCTGTACGCCTGGGAGGATTTATCCGTGGAGTCCCTCCCGGAAGGCTACCTCCCTCAGACCTCAGAGGAGATCACCATTCAGGAACTGCGCTTTGCAGATCCGGAGCATGTCACAGAAGGCAAGGAGCTCCCGGCCGAGGCGGCGGGCGCCGTGCTGACGGAAATTGGGGACGGAGCCTTCTCCGGCTGCTCCCGCCTTCAGGAGCTTTGGATCCCCGATGGCGTGACCCGGATCGGGGACGAGGCCTTCCGGAGCTGCACCGCGCTCAGTGAGCTGCGGCTTCCCGAGGGCCTGGAGGCCCTGGGAACGGAGGCCCTTCGCAATTGCACCGCCCTCACCGGGATCACCGTTGCGGGAGGCGAGGACTTTCAGTTGGGCGAGGGCTGCTTTAGGGACTGCACCGCTTTGACAAGTGTCTCCCTCCGGGCCGATCTGGATACGCTGCCCGCCCGGCTTTTTGAGGACTGCACCTCTCTTGCATCCATAGAGCTGCCGGAGGGGCTGCAATACCTCTCCTACCGCGCCTTCTACGGCTGCGCCGCCCTTACGGAGTTCAATCTGTCCCAGAGCTTGGTTTATGTGGGCCAGTACGCCTTTACCGGCACCGGACTATCCCTGCTCACCCTGCCCCAGGGGCTTCTGGAGTTGGGGGACTACTGCTTTGCGAATACCGCCCTGGTCTCCCTCCCCACCCTGCCGGAGAGTCTCAGCATCATCGGCGCCAAGCCCTTTGAGGGGACCCCTGCCATAGAGGGCGCGGCGGATGAAGATGGCTATGTGATCCTCTCAGCCGGGCGGAAGGTGCTTTCTGAATACCTAGGATCAGCCAGGCAGTTGACCCTGCCTTCGGATGTGGAGGTCATCGGCGGAGACTGCTTCCGGGAGCGGGATCTGGAGAGCGTCTTCCTCCCCGAAAGCGTCACAGAGATCGGCAAGGGCGCCTTTCGGGACTGCACCGCCTTAAAAGAGGTAAGCGGCGGTGCGGGCGTGGAGCTCATTGACGACTACGCCTTCCTCTCCTGCTACCGTCTCAGCTCCTTCGGAGACCTGAGTCGGCTGAAAGCAATCGGTTACGACGGCTTCTGGCGCTGCGGCTCCCTGGAAACACTGAAGCTGGGAGGGTCCGTGGTGGAGATCAATCAGTACGCCTTTGAACTCTGCGATCAATTGACCGTCCGCTGTCTTTCCGACAGCTATGCCTCCCGCCGCCTGAAGGAGCTGGGTATCCCCACTGAAGAGGCGGCCACGGAAGACGAGCTCTTTGGCGGCTGATCCGAATTCCATTGAAAACAATCTTTTTAGAAAAGATACTTGCATATTCGCAAAATGGGGGGTATAATACACCTCGGGAATTTTCCCGAATCCTGTAGTTTCATCACGAAGGTGATTGGAGGAAACAACTATGCTGCAGTTTGCAAAAGAAGACATTATCGGCGAAGTGGTTGCCATGGCGCCCCAGGTCACGCCCCTTTTTGAGTCCATCGGGATGCATTGCTTTATGTGCTCCCTGGCCTCCGGCGAGACCATTGAAGAGGCCTGCATGGTCCATAACGTGGACCCCGACGACTTCCTGGCCTATCTGAACGAGACCGTTCAGAAGCTGGAGCAGGAAGAGGCCTGAACGTGGAATCCAACAGAAAAACCGGAGACGATGTCTCCGGTTTTTGCATGATCCATCTCCGCCCCCGGCTGAAGGCGGTGGCCTCCCTGATCTCCCCGGGACTGCGGGTGGCGGATATCGGTACGGACCACGGGCTTCTGGCCCTGTGGCTGAAGGCCAACGGGGCAAACAGCGTGGTGGCCGCCGACCTGCGGCCCGGCCCCCTTGAGGCCGCCCGGCGCTCCGCCCGGGAATATGGGATGGAGAAGGAACTCAGCTTTGTTCTCTCCGACGGCTTTGAGAAGCTGGATACGGAGGCCCTGGATCTTGCGGTCATCGCGGGGATGGGGGGCGAGACCATTGCCGCCATCCTCTCCCGCCTGAGTCCCGCCGATAGGGCGCACATCCGTCTGGTGCTGCAGCCCCAGTCCAAGGAGGAGGAGCTTTGCCGCGCCCTGGAGGAGCTGGGCTATAGCTTGGCGCGTGCAGCGGCTGTTCGGGACGCAGGGCGGCTCTATGTGGCCTTTTCCGCCCGCTACACCGGTCCCGGCGCAGAATGCCGCCTCTATGAAGCCCTGGCTGCCTCCGGAACGGAAGAAGCTGTAAGCTGGCTAAAAAAACGGGAAAAGCACCTGGAAAATGAATACGCCGGTCACCTTCGCAGCGGGAGAGCGGAGGAGGGGGCCGGGACGGCGTGCCTGCTGACAGCGGTCCGGGAGGCTATTTCTCATATTTTCACCAAGGATTCACCCGATTTTGTTCAAAATCAGGACTGATTACCCATTGATTTTCATTCGCCGTTTTAGTATATTGAAGTCACATTACGCTGCATCCGCAACGCGGAGCAACAGTAGGAGGAATTGAATATGCAAAACAGCAAAACCCGTACCGTGGCCGGACTGGGCCTTTTCACCGCAATCGTCATCGTATTGCAGTTTCTTGGCTCCTTTATCAAGTTCGGTCCTTTTTCTATCTCTCTCGTCCTGATCCCCATCGTGGTGGGGGCGGCCCTCTACGGCTTCTGGGGCGGCGCCTGGCTGGGCTTCGTCTTCTCCGTGGCGGTGTTCCTCTCCGGTGACGCGGGCCTCTTTTTGGCCGTCAATCCCCTGGGCACCATCCTCACCGTGATCCTGAAGGGCACCCTGGCCGGTCTTGCGGCGGGTCTTGTCTATCACTGGCTGGGCAAAAAGGAAGTCTATCTGAAGCTGACCGTTGGCGGGCAGGAGAAGTGGAGCACCGATTTTGCCGTCTCCCTGGCCGCAATCGTCGCTCCCGTGGTGAACACCGGGATCTTCCTCATCGGCTGCCGCCTCTTCTTCTATGAGACCGTTGCCGGCTGGGCGGAGGCCAGCGGCTTCGGCGACCACGTCGTCCGCTACATGTTCCTGGGCCTCGTGGGGGGCAACTTCCTCTTTGAGCTTTTGGTGAACCTGATCCTCTCCCCCGTGATCGTCCGTCTCATCAAGCTGGGCCAGAAGAAATAATGAGATCCAGATCGAAGCCCCGCCCCTCGGCCGGGCTTCGATTGTTATAACACATATGAACATATTCTCAGAATGACTGAAATGGAGGAACCGACATGATCTTAGCAGTTGACGCCGGCAACACCAACATCGTCCTTGGCGCCGTGGAAGGAACACAGGTCCTGAAACTCTGCAGGATGGAGACCAACCGCCAAAAGACCCAGTATGAATACGCCGTGACCATCAAGGGGCTTCTGGACCTCATGGGCCTCTCCCCCGAGGATTTTGAAGGCGCGGCGCTCTGTTCCGTGGTACCGCCCATCACCCACACCCTGGCCCTGGCGGTGGAGATCGTCACCGGCTACTCTCCCCTCATTGTGGGCAGCGGTATCAAGACCGGTCTTAACATCCTCATCGACGATCCCGCCCAGTTGGGCAGCGATTTGGTGGCCGGCGCGGTGGGTGCGGCCCACAACTACGCCTTCCCTCTCGTCATAATCGACATGGGCACCGCCACCACCATTTCTGTCATTGACGGCAAAGGCCGCTTCCGGGGCGGCATCATCGCCCCCGGCGTGAACACCGCCATGAACGCCCTCTCCTCCGGCACCAGCCAGCTCCCCCGGGTGGCCATCGAGGCCCCCAAAAAGTGCATCGGCACCAACACCATCGAATGCATGCAGTCCGCCGCTGTCTTCGGCAACGCCGCCATGGTGGATGGACTCATTGATCGCATCTTTGAAGAGCTGGGCGAGGAAGCTACGGTGGTGGCCACCGGCGGCATCGCAAGTTCCATCATCCCCCACTGCCGTCATAAAATCGCCCTGGATCCGGAGCTGCTGCTGAAGGGGCTCTCCATCATCTTCGAGAAGAACAGAAAACACTGAGCCTGTCATGCGGCGGACGGAGGCGTCACGGGACGCCTCTCTACGGAAAACGCTTCTTCTTAACGGAATGATAGGGAGCCATTCCCTGATGGCTCCTGGATACATTGTTCTCCAGCAGAAAGCACAGCAGCATGTTTCGGGGGCACAGCATAAAATGGGAATCCCCCGGTGAGATCGCTTAGGCCTGCGATTTCGCCGGGGTTTCCTATTGTTCCCTTGAAAGCGGTATTCTTCCCAGGATTATATCGGACGGTACGGGAAACCGCGACGGTCGCCGACCATCCTTGCACAAAAATTGCGGATTTGATATACTGTCGTCAAAGAATGCGAAAGGAGGCGCTTCCATGGATCAGGGACAGTCTTTTGTGATCAAAGCGCGCGGTTCTACTGTGAGCATAATTGCTATGGTCCGTATAATTTTCCTCTCCTATGCGTCTTGGCTGGCATTTGGGCTTTTGACAATTCTACTGGAGCATTTATTCCCGGTTCTTTCAGACTGTCTGCAGTTGCTGTCTATCATCTGGGTATTCTGCTTCTTGTTGAATCTTTTGCTGCTCCTTCTCGTCTCCTGCTGCTATACGGTTTGGATCGACCCGGAAGGAATTACCACCAGGCTTTTCGGCATCCCCCTGCGCAGGATCCCTCAATCCGACCTGCGCCTTTTCTGCACATGCGGGAATGGCGGGGAGGATATTCTTTGTCTCTCCACTATCAGCATGGAAGAACTGGCTCACAGGGAGGAAAAACGCCTTTTGGGAAACTGGCTAACCAGACCTGACGTACCCTTTCGCAAGCAAAAGGCAGGATGGCAGGAGGCCTTTGCCAATGAGCATCTCCTTCATCTCAGAAGGAATCCTTTTCATCTGCTTTTTTCCCGCCAAACCGTGATGCTTCCGATGGACCCGGTGCTTCAGATTCTGATCCGCCGTCGGTACCCGGAGCTGCCCTACAGAAACATCTCCCCGACGCGGTCCCGTTATCTTTCCTTCTCACAGCTATTCTACGGCAAGGAGGATCAGGCCTTCTCCCTGGCGCTACAGCTTCACGATTACAGCCTGGCGCTGGAAGAAAACGGAATCTCAATCCGTACGCCAAAGGGGCAGGCGGCTTTTCTCCCGACTGATCGCATCAAAGCCCTCCTGCGGGTAGATGCCTTTTGGCGCTACAGGAAGTACCGCCCGAACCATTTGCCCCTGTTGTTCATCTCTTCTTTATCGGTGGAGGAGCTGGCGGGCAGGGCGCCGAAACGGATCTACGGTCTGGACCGCGAAGAGCTTTCGGAAAGTCCGGATCTTCTCGCCCTCGCTGCGGCTTCCAAACTTGCCACGACCTGGCAGCTTCGAAAAAAAGAATACTGCGTCATGTACTGCACGGAGAAGAATTTCCACAGCTTCTGTGCGCTCTATCCCAACGTTCCTTTCTTCAGCCTGTCGGAGCGCTGGATACAGGATTCGAGTGAGGAATAGAGAACGGATTGCCGCGGCCCTTGCGGGCCTCGCAATGACACGGGAAACTGGGGGGAAATTTTGAAGAGCTGGGCGAGGAAGCTACGGTGGTGGCCACGGGCGGCATCGCAAGCTCCATCATCCCCCATTGCCGTCATAAGATCGCTCTGGACCCGGAGCTGCTGCTGAAGGGTTTGGCGATCATCTTTGAAAAGAATAAGCGGAAGTAACCCCTTCTCATATAATGCAAGTGCTGCCGATGACATCGCGTCTCACGATCTCATCGGCAGCACTGTTTTCTTGTAAGACGAGGGTACGGATTGCCACGACCAGCCCCAGGCTGGCCTCGCAATGACGGTGGTG
Organism: uncultured Clostridia bacterium; assembly: GCA_946531435.1. Lineage (GTDB taxonomy): Bacteria > Bacillota > Clostridia > Oscillospirales > Oscillospiraceae > CAMNAO01. The sequence continues at coordinate 10,238 of CAMNAO010000035.1, read as the reverse complement.
GTTGGATAGCCGCAGCGCATACCCCACTCGCTTGTCATTGCGAGGCCCGCAAGGGCCGTGGCAATCCGTACCCCATCCCTCGCAGGGCGGCCACCCTTGCCTGTACCCATCATAGAGGAGGAGCCTGCCCCTCCCGCGACCTGGCGCAAATCGGAGGGGAGGGTAACCCCCTCTCCTGGTGCAGTAATGCGCTTTACAAGGAAAAACAGCTGCGTCATTCCGGCATTCTTACAATAAACGCATTCCCCACCCAATCCCCGTACTCTCCGAAACGCTCCGTCATACGGGAGATGTCCAGCTTCCAGGTGGAGATCAAATAGAGGGCTCCGCCGGGGCGAAGAACCCGCTTGCACTCCTTTTCAATCTCCACCCATTGCTTTTCTACATGGGCAAAGGCGTTATACAGAACCACGGTATCAAAGGAAGCCTCGGGATACTCCATAAGGGCAGCGTCCATAACACGAAACTCCACCCCGCTCCCCCAAATTGCCGGGGAGAGGCGGCTGTCATCCAGATCAATACAGGAGACCGTTTTCGCATAGGAGACCGCAGATAGAGAGAACTCCGCCGAACCGCAGGCTACCTCCAGAACGTCCTTGGCCTGAAGCTCCGGCGCAATGGCCTTGGCCAGGGCGTCCGTTCGTTTCCTCATTCCACGTCCTCGTCGCCCCGCTGGCGCACCACCATGCGGACGGGGGTGCCGTCCAGGCCGAAGGTGGAGCGGATGCTGTTCTCGATATAGCGGAGGTAACTGAAGTGGAAGAGCTCCGCATCATTGCAGAAGCAGACGAAGGTGGGCGGGCGGACGCCGGACTGGGTGATATAGAACACCTTCAGGCGGCGGCCCTTATCCGTGGGGGGCTGGACCCGGCTGGTAGCGTCGGCGAGGACGTTGTTCAGCATACCGGTGGTGATCCGGCGGCCTGCCTGCTCATAGACGTGGTTGATGTTCTCAAAAATCTTGCCGACCCGCTGGCCGGTGAGGGCGGAGATGAAGAGGATGGGAGCGTAGGTCATATAGCCTAGGTCATTCCTAATGGCAGCCTTCATCTTCTCCATGGTTTTGTCGTCCTTCGCCACCAGGTCCCACTTGTTGACCAGGATCACCGAGGGCTTCCCCGCCTCATGGACCATGCCGGCCACCTTGGTATCCTGCTCCGTGACGCCGTCCCGCCCATCGATCATGATGAGGCAGACGTCGGCGCTTTCGATGGACTGGCGCGCCCGGACCACGCTGTAATACTCCACGGAGTCCTCGATGCGGGACTTCTTCCGCATGCCCGCCGTGTCGATGATGACGTAGTCCCCGTACTCATTGGAGAAGGGGGTATCCACCGCATCCCGGGTGGTGCCCGCCTCATCACTGACGATGACCCGCTCCATACCCAGGATCCGGTTGGTAAGGGAGGATTTTCCCACATTGGGCTTGCCCAGGATGGCCACACGGATGGCGCTGCTCTCCTCGGGCTCCTCCGGCTCGGTTGGGAAATGGCTGAGGCAGGCGTCCAGAAGCTCGTCGGTGCCATGGCCGTGGACGGCAGAGAGGGCGATGGGATCCCCCAGGCCCAATTCATAGAACTCGTAGATCGCCGGATCCACCTTGCCCACGGAGTCCATCTTATTCACCGCCAGCACCACGGGCTTGCCGCTCCGCTGGAGCATACGGGCCACGTCCTTATCTGCCGCAGTGACGCCGGTGCCGATCTCGGTGATGAAGGCGATGACGTCCGCCTCCTCAATGGCCACCTCCACCTGCCGCCGCATGAAGGCCAGCATGCCGGTATTGGCCTGAGGCTCGATACCGCCGGTATCCACGATGGTAAAGCTCCGCCCATCCCACTCACAGTCGGCATAGAGCCGGTCCCGGGTGACGCCGGGGGTATCCTCCACAATGGAAAGGCGGCGCCCGGCCAGGCGGTTAAACAGCAGGGATTTGCCCACATTGGGGCGCCCCACAATCGCAACAATGGGTTTTGCCATGGTTTCCTCCTAATCTTCTCTGCGCCAGGGGTTTTCCGAATAGCGGCCGGCAATGGCGTCTGCCAGGCCCCGGCCGTCCATCCGCACCGGGTGGACCGGGACCCCCAGGGCCTCCTCCACCTCACGGATGGTGACGTCATCCAGGAAATCCCCCTCATGCTGGCGCACCATCACCGAAGGGATCAGCACCCGTCCAAATAGCTCCCGTCCGGCCATCTGCTTCATGATATCCTGCCCCGTGACAAGGCCCGCAACGTCAATGGTGTGGCCGAAGAAATCATTCACCACGCTGTAAACGGCGCACTTCCCGTCCAGCCCCGCCTCATGGAAGAGCCGTCGCAGAAGGGGCGCGGCCGAGACGCCGGTGACCACCGAGAAGGGTTCAAAATCCGCCGGGATGCTGTCCTGGGCGGCCTTGAATTCGACTTCCAGCAGGCGCATGAGGCCTACGCCGTTTTCCAGCTGGGGATAGTCCTCGTAATATTCCTCCGGCGGGATCGGCAGCTCCGCCTTCAGATAGAGCTCATCGGAGCACATAAAGATCCGGCTGCCGTGCTTCTTTTTATACTTCTCCCCGTACTCATCCACCAGCCGGATGCACTCCCGCGCCGACTCCCGGTCAAAGGGCTTCAGGGGATAGAGCCGCTCCCGGTGCTTGGTAAGGCCCACGGGGACGATGGAAACGCTGGGTACCTGGGGCCAGAGAGCCTCCAGATCCTCCATGCTTCTTTTCAGCGCCTCCCCGTCGTTGAGGCCGGGGCAGCAGACGATCTGGCAGTTCATGACGATTCCCGCCGCGGCCAGACGCTGCATGATGGCGTAACCCTCGGCGCCCCGGGGATTGCCCAGAAGCTTCGCCCGAAGCTCCGGATCCGTCGCGTGGACGGAGACGTTGATGGGGCTGATGCGCAGCTGGCACATGCGCTGGATCTCCCGCTCCGAGAGGTTGGTCATGGTGATATAGTTCCCCTGCAGGAAGCTCAAGCGGGCGTCGTCATCCTTAAAATACAGGGTCCTGCGAAGGCCCCGGGGAAGCTGATCCACAAAGCAGAAAACACAGTGATTGGAGCAGCCCCGGGGCTTATCCCCCAGATAATCCTGCAGGTTCAGGCCGGGATCCCTGCCCTCCCGGTTTTTCAGGCGGCAGAGATGGATTTTTCCCTCCCGCCGGATCTCAAAGACACAGTGGGGCTCATACCCGTAATACTGATAGTCCAGCACATCTTCCACGGGATGGCCGTTGATGGAAACCAGGATATCTCCCGGCTGAATATGGGCCCGCTGGGCCGGACTGCCGGCATCCACGGACGATATGATCGCGGGCATAAGTTCTCCCCCCTCTCCCCATACGCATAGAAGAACAGAGGGAGAATTCAATCCTCCCTCTGTTACTCGGTTCGCTTCTTACTCCTGCTCGACCGCCAAGACCTCACGGCCATTGTAGGTTCCGCAGTTGGGACAAGCCCTGTGAGTCAGGTGCTTCTTGCCGCACTTGGGGCAGGTAACCAGAACCGGCACAGCAACCTTCCAGGTGGCGTTGCGCCGCTTATCTCTCCGCGCCTTGGAGACTTTCATTTTCGGGACAGCCATGTTGACACCTCCTGTTAATCATTCTCCAGAAGCTGTCTCAACAGAGCCAGTCTGGGATCGGGCTCAGGGCCGCAGCCGCAGGGTCCGTCGTTTAAATTCTTGCCGCAGCGGGGACAGAGGCCCAGGCAATCCTCCTTGCAGAGGAACACCGGATCCAGGCTGAGGACAAAGGCAGAGACCAGAAGATCATCGAGATCGATCTCGTCGCCGGAAAAGGCGATGATCTCCACGTCATCCGCATCCTCCTCCCTGTCGGTGAGGACAACCTCCACCGGAAGCTCCACCGCCTTCTCCAGGGGAGTGAGGCAGCGAGCGCAGACACAGCGGAGTCGGGCCGTGAGTTCCGCGCTGAGATGGAGGACCGACGCCTCGTTCCACACCCTGCCTACAGCCCGGAGAGGCTCAAGAAAGCCCTCCACGCCCTCGAAGGTAAGGCTCCGGAGATCAGGCAGATAATCAAACTCCACCGACTTCCCGGGACTAAAGATGAGACTGTGCAGATCAAGAACCATAGTCCACCTCGCGCAATAGCCTTGATATTATACAGCGCCTTAAGCAAATTGTCAAATAATAAATTCACATTTTGAGAAAAAATCCTGGGATGATTTCTATACAATTTGCTGTGTACAGCGCCACAACGCAAAGCCTTTACATTTTACCCCCTTTTGCCGTATAATGCAAGGAAGAACTTCCGCTTTTGGAGGAAATATGAAAAGCTTTACCGTCGGGAAGAACGACGCCGGGCAGCGTTTGGACCGCTTCATTGCCAAATGCGCCCCCGTCCTGCCCTCCTCCCTGCTGCAAAAATATCTCCGGACCAAGCATTTTCGGGTCAACGGGAAGCACGTCCCCGCTGACACCCGCCTTCGTGAGGGGGATACGGTGGCCATGTATATTGAGGACCGCTTCTTTATCCGTGGCCGGGATATGGACGACCATCAGAAGATCACGGCGCCCAAGCTGGACATCCTGTACGAAGACGAGAACATTATCCTTGTGAACAAGGAGCCGGGCGTCCTCTGCCACTCCGACGGGGGCTGGAGCTACACCACCCTCATCGCCCGGATCCAGGCCTATCTCCGCATCAAGGGAGAGTGGGATCCGGAGAAGGAAAACGCCTTTGCTCCCGCCCTCTGCAACCGGATCGACCGGAACACCGGGGGGATCGTCATCGCCGCCAAGACCGCCGAGGCCCTTCGGATCATGGACGACATGATTAAGGATCGAAGGATCGGCAAATACTATCTCTGTATCGTTCTGGGGCGGCCCAAGCCCCAAAGCGGCACCCTGGAGGATTATCTCTTCAAGGACGCCGCCAAGAACCGGGTCTACGTCCGGAAAAGCCCGGAAAAGGGGGCCCGGACGGCGGTGACCCGTTACCGTACCCTGGCATCGAAAGGCTCCCTCTCCCTTGTGGAGTGTGAGCTCATTACCGGCCGCACTCACCAGATCCGGGCCCAGATGGCAGCCGCAGGCTGGCCCCTTCTGGGGGACGGCAAGTATGGCCAGCTGCGAAAGAGCCAGCAGTACGGCGATGAAACCGGCCAGGCCCTCTGGTCCTATAAATGCGTCTTCGATTTTCAGGGGCAGGGCGGCGCCCTCAGCTATCTGGAGGGAAAGACGGTGCGGGCCAGGAACATTCCCTTCGTGGAGAAGTATTTCCCGGATGCGACAGTTTGAAGCCCAAGGATATCCCGCCTTCGGAAAAAAGGGAATTTACTCCTTGTCTATATACAGCTCTTCTCAATGCTGTTGAGCGGCAATAAGAACCAACTTTGCCTCCATCACATGCTCCGCTTCTATCTCGCGCAGCGCGTCAGTAACAGCGTTAAACAGGTAATAGTACATTACTTCATATTGACTCATTGTCCCCACTCCCGACCGTGTACATATTTTGATTTCATTTTTCATTTCAAACATGTACATTATTACAAAGCCCTCAAAAGATTACAATAATGAATCAGGAGGGTATGCTACATGGAGAAGTTTATCATCGATACCAAGGAACGTAAGATGTCCTCAATCAGTCGCACAATCCGCATGAAAGAAGAAACCTTTGACAGGATCAATGAGATTAACCGCCGTACCGGCGTTTCCTTTAACCGAATCGTAAACCAGTGCATCGAGTACGCCTTGGCGCACTATGACGAGCAGGAAGGAAACTGACCACCCCCCGCAGGACGAAAAAAGGCGTCAAAAATCGCCCAATTCCGTCATTATTTCTATTGACGATCATACAATTTTGTTGTAAAGTGAATTGTCTCAATTGGAAAGGGTCTTTCCAAAGCAAGATATTGCGACCGCCCCCAAAAAGGGCCAAGGCCATACGGACAGCCGGGTCGAATGCCGAAAAGGCCGCGAAAAGCGGTCGGCAACTTTCGTTGCCTTATTGATTGAGTTAAAAGCTCAGTTTTATAAGTTGGTTACTTTATAACCGATGCCCGGGCGGGCATACAACTTGTGAAATGGTCAATAAGAGTAGTAAAAGTGATCTTTGCTATATAGACTCTTCAAACCAATCGGAGACCGGGACCCTTATATTTATGGGATAACGGAACCCTTCGCAGGCGGTATGCTGTGGGCATGCCGCCTCTTTCTATTATCTGAGGGTTTTGGGGGAACGATATGAAAAAGATCATTGAGCTGAAGAACGTCAGCAAGTCCTTCGACGGGGAGCCGGTGCTGAAAAGCATCAACCTGGATATCTACGACAATGAGTTTCTGACCCTGCTGGGGCCCTCCGGCTGCGGCAAGACCACCACCCTTCGCATCATCGGCGGCTTTGAGCACCCCGATGAGGGGGACGTGGTCTTCATGGGCGAGAGGATCAACGACGTGCCTGCCCACAAGCGCAACGTGAACACCGTTTTCCAGAAATACGCCCTCTTCCCCCACCTCAACGTCTTTGAAAACGTGGCCTTCCCCCTTAGGGAGCGGAAGGTGCCCAAGAAGGAGATCGAGGAGAAGGTGCATGAGATGCTCTCCCTCGTCATGCTCTCCGGCTTCGCCCATCGCCGGGTCACCAGTCTCTCCGGCGGGCAGCAGCAGCGGGTGGCCATCGCCCGGGCTCTCATCGGGCACCCCAAGGTCCTCCTTCTGGATGAGCCCCTGGGCGCCCTGGATCTGAAGCTCCGCAAGGATATGCAGCAGGAGCTGAAGAAGATCCAGAAGGCCACCGGGATCACCTTCATCTTCGTTACCCACGATCAGGAAGAGGCCCTGACCATGTCCGACACCATCGTGGTCATGAGTGAGGGGAAGATCCAGCAGATCGGCACCCCGGTAGATATCTACAACGAGCCTCAGAACGCCTTTGTGGCGGACTTTATCGGTGAGAGCAACATTCTGGACGGCGTCATGCTGGAGGACCTTTTGGTGCGCTTCTCCGGTCATACCTTCCGCTGTGTGGACAAGGGCTTTGCTCCCAAGGAGGCGGTGGATGTGGTTGTCCGGCCCGAGGATGTGGACATCGTCCCCGAGGACCAGGGCATGCTGAAGGGCGTAGTCACCTCCGTCACCTTCATGGGCGTCCACTATGAGATCATCGTGGATATCGGCGGCTTTAAGTGGATGATCCAGACCACGGATTTTGCGGACGTGGGGGACCACATCGGTCTTTCCATCGACCCCGACGCCATCCACATCATGAAAAAGAGCGAGTATTCCGGCCTGTACGGCGATTACTCCTCCTTCTCCAATGAACTGGACGAGCTGAGCCAGCCCGACGAGGAAAGCGAGGACGAGGGATGACGAGATCCAAAAAAGCCGGCTGGGTCCCGGCCGGACCCTACACCCTCTGGGCCGCGCTCTTCATTCTGGTACCCCTTGTTTTCGTGGCCTACTATGCCTTTACCGACAACAGCTTCGCCTTTACCTTCGACAACATCACCCGCTTCTTCACCGCCACCAGCGTGGTGGAGGGACGGACCGTACACACCTACATGCTGATCTTCTGGCGCAGCCTGAAGCTGGCCGTCATCAGCACCGTTCTCTGCCTTCTCCTGGGCTACCCCCTGGCCTACGCCATGGCGCGGGCGGAGGAGAAAACCCAGAAATTCATGATGATCCTCATCATGATCCCCATGTGGATGAACTTCCTCATCCGCACCTACGCCTGGATGACGATCCTGCAGGATACCGGCATCCTCAACAGCTTCCTCTCCGCCCTGGGCCTCAGAAAGGTCCACATCATCGGCACCGAGGGGGCCGTGGTCATCGGCATGGTCTACGACTATCTGCCCTATATGGTGCTGCCCATCTACTCCATCATGGCCAAGATGGATGACAAGCTGCTGGAAGCGGCCCGGGATCTGGGCTGCAACGGCTTCGGCGTCCTCCGGCGGGTGATCTTCCCCCTCTCCATGCCCGGCGTGCTCAGCGGCATCACCATGGTGCTCATTCCCTCGGTCAGCACCTTCTACATCTCCCAGAAGCTGGGCAGCGGCAAGTTCTTCCTCATCGGCGACGCCATCGAGGGACAGTACGTGGCCAACAACCTGCATTTCGCCGCGGCCATGGCCTTCATCCTCATGGTAATCCTCATGGTGGTGATGGCTCTGGTGAAAAAGGTCACCGCGAATTCTGTCTACGGAGGTGACGCGCTGTGAAAACCGTATCCAAGATTTACACCGCCCTCATCTTCCTGTTCCTCTTCGCGCCCATCGCCATTCTGCTGGTCTTCTCCTTCAATGAGGCCAAGAGCCTCAGCGTCTTTACCGGCTTCTCCCTCAAGTGGTACCGGGAGCTCTTCCACGACGACGCTACCCTCCAGAGCGTGCGGAACACCATCCTTCTGGCCGTCACCTCTATGGTGATCTCCACCATCATGGGCACCGCCGCCTCCGTGGGCATCTACAAGATGCGTGAAAAGTGGCTGAGGGCCGCCCTGAACACCGCCACCGACATTCCCATGACCAACCCGGACATCATCACCGGTATCTCCCTCATGCTGATGTTCGTCTTTGTGGGGCGGCTTTTCGGGCTTGCCAACTCCCTCAGCTTCTGGACCATGCTCATCGCCCACGTGACCTTCTGCCTGCCCTATGTGATCCTTCAGGTGCTGCCGAGGCTGCGTCAGATGGACGTCAGCCTGCCCGAGGCGGCCCAGGATCTGGGCTGCACCCCCCTGCGGGCCTTCTTCAAGGTCACGATCCCCGAGATCATGCCCGGCATCCTCACCGGCGCCATCATGGCCTTCACCATGAGCCTGGACGATTTCGTCATCAGCTACTTCACCTCCGGCGCGGGCTTCCAGACCCTGCCCATCCGCATCTACAACATGACGAAGAAGACCGTCACACCCAAAATGTACGCCCTGGCCACCATCATCTTCTTTGTGATCCTGGCCCTGCTGATCATCAGCAATCTTACCGATGACAGCGATAAAACCAAAGCAAAGTAACTGAAAGGGGAAACAAAATGAAAAGAATCTGCTCCATCCTTCTGGCGGCGGCACTGCTCACCGCCCTGCTGGCCGGCTGCGGCGGCAAAAGCGGCGGCGACGGCAAGTCCGGCACCCTCACCCTCAACGTCTACAACTGGGGCGAGTATATTTCCGACGGCAGCGAGGACAGCTATGACACCATCCGGGAATTCGAGCTCTGGTACAAAGAGACCTACAATCAGAGCGTCCACGTAAACTATGACACCTATGCCTCCAACGAGGATATGTACTCCAAGCTGTCCTCCGGCGCCGTCAGCTACGACGTGGTGATCCCCTCTGACTACATGATCGCCCGGATGCTGGAGGAGGACATGCTGCTTCCCCTCAATTTCGACAACATCCCCAACTATGAGAACATCGACGACGGCTTCAAGGGCCTCTTCTACGATCCCGACAACCTGTACACCGTCCCCTACGCCTACGGCATCGTGGGCATCATCTACAACGCCAATGAAGTGGATGAGGCCGACGCCCAGAGCTGGGATCTCATGTGGAATGAGAAGTACGCCGACCGGATCGTGCAGTTCAACAACTCCCGGGACGCCTTTGGCACCGCCATGTACAAGCTGGGTCTGGACGTGAACTCCACCGACAAGGCCGACTGGGATCGGGCCTATGAGGAGCTCTCCAAACAGCGGGGCCTCCTCTACAGCATGGTCATGGACGAGATCTACAACATCATGGAGTCCGGCGAGGCCGCCATCGGCGCCTATTACGCGGGCGACTACTTCACCATGCTGGACGCCCAGGCTCCCGGCGTGGACCTTCGCTTCTACTACCCCGAGCCCACCAACTACTATGTTGACGCCATGTGCATCCCCTCCTGCTGCCAGAACCAGGAGCTGGCGGAGATCTTTATCAACTTCATGCTCTCCCGTGACGCCGCCGTGGCCAACGCGGAGTACACCTACTACGCCTCCCCCAACAAGGTGGTCTACACCGATGAGGAGTATATCGAGGATATGGGCGAGGAGGCCATGGAGATCCTCTATCCCGAAAGCGGTGACTTTGCGGAGCAGTACAACAAGCTGGCTTACCGCAATCTCTCACCCGAGATGCTGGACTACATCAACACCCTCTGGGAGAATGTAAAGATCAGCTGAAATCGGCCAATATAATACACAAATCCCCGACGATATCGCAAAACACGCGATTTCGTCGGGGTTTTTTTGGTTCTATAATAAATGTTGGGGTAGCGAGGCCAAGAGGCCAAGCTACACCCAAC
>CAMNAO010000034.1 GCA_946531435.1 uncultured Clostridia bacterium | reverse complement strand
CAACTGAATATCCAAGAAGCACAGATTTTGCGTGGCTCATGCCACGGGCTGCGGTACGCCTGAGCTGTCGCTAATGCTTCGGCTGCTACCAAACGCCGACGCCGTCCTCCTGTTTTCAGCCTGTTGACAGGACGGCGAACAAACAGGCTTCGACTTTGTCACAAAGCCGATTTACATGACTTCTTGCTTCGGAAGGGTATCTCTATCCTTTCGGCAAGGCGCTGTGTAAATCGGCTTTTTCTATTTGTACGAAAAGGTAAAAATGCCGCCTCAAAAGGAAAACTGAATGACCGTCCGAACAGGATATGACCGCGCCACGACTCCCCTCCCAAAATGGGGTCCCCGCAAAATCAAAGATTTTGTGGGGAGAGGAGGCGCAGCGGAATGAGCGAGACCTGCCGTTTACGGCGGGGCGAGTGATATGAAGCTTGTGCCGACGAAGCGCAGCGACGCTCCGGTGAGAGTCCGGGGCAGGAACGATGTTCGGGGAGAACGGCGCAAGAGACGAACTCCAGGGCTCCCGAAAAGTCGTCAGACTTTTTGGGAAAAGGAGGAGCAGCGGAATGAATGAGTTTTCGTGCTTGCACGGAAACGAACGATATGGAGCTTGTGACGACGCGTCCACAGTTATAACGAGCATCGGATTTTGCCACCAAAATCCAAGTGACAAAACCGGCGCGGCCATGGCGGTCGCGCCGGTTTCAAATTCTTTTGCGCCGGTGATTGCTTCCTCAAAGCACCTTCCTCACGGAGGGTGCCCCAAAGCACGTCTCTTTTTTGAATATATGTATTGCTCTTTACAGCACGTGACCCTGCAGCCAGGTGTCGCAGGTGTCAAAGACCACCTTCTGGGTGTCGCCGTACTTCTCCGCCTCAGGTCCGCGGGTGTCGAAGTTGTGGCCGGCGCCCTCCATGAACATGAGGGTCTTGTCCCGGCTGGCGGAGTTGTTGAAGATCCCCTCGGCGGCCAGGTACTCATAGCTGCCGGTCATGCCCATGATGAGCATGGGGGCATTGATGTTCTTGACGTTGCCGCTGGTGCAGTCATAGGTATCGTCCCAGTGGATGTCCACAGCGCCGTCGGGATTCATGCGATAGTTCTCGCCGGCGATGACCGCACGGTTGGAGAGATAGGAGCGCACCGTGGTGATGCTGGCGGCGCGGACGGAGGGCGTGGGGGAATGTCCGCCCATGCCCGCGGGGGTGCGGAGGCAGCGGACGATCTCCGTGGTGGCCGACCCGTCCTTGTGCAGCAGGGTGTGGGCCTCCTTGGTGTGGGAAAAGAGGGAGATGTCCACGTTGATGAGCTTGTTCATGGGCTTGATCTGACCCGTGGCGGTGGGGCAGAAGGGCTCGTCGTCGTTGTAGTTGCCCTTGCCCTGCTCAATGAGGGTGAGGCGATCCAGGGCGTGCTTGATGATGGCGTTGTTGCGGTCCCGCTGGGCGGCGAAGAAGCGGTCCAGGAACTCCTTGGAGTACTCACAGCCCTGAGGATCGAAGCCGTTCCTGGGGTTGAACATATCCAGCTCGGGGTCCAGCTTGATGCCGTTGCCCTCTTCGATAACGGCGGGATCGACGGAGAACAGAGTCATGGCGCCGTTGCCCCAGTTGGAATCCAGGATCAGCATGGCGTCGGCGGGGATCAGCTCCTCAGAAAGCTGGGATTTATAGAGCATATGGGCGGCCTTGTAAGCGGAAATGCCCTTCTCGGCCGCGGCCTGGTAGGCGCTCATCAGGGTGGCGCCGCCGGAGTGGCCCATCAGGACCACCTTCTCAATGCCCTCATAGGCCTTCAGGAACTGAACGGCCTTCTTGATGTCCAGCATCTTCTGGTCCAGGGTGGCGCCGGGATCGGAAACCTGGCCGCAGAGGGTGCGGTAGCCGCGCTTTGCCAGTTCTCCGCCGATGTTGAAGGTGCTGTAATCCTCATCGGAATGGATGACGACAACGCCGATCTTGCTCTTCTCCACGGGGGTGACGGGCTCATAAAAGACGCAGCGCAGCTTGCCGCCCATGCCCATGCCGATCTGGACAAAGGTATCCTGAATGGGGAGACCGGCGTCCAGATAGCCGCCGGTGGTCTTGGTAATGATGCCGGATCTGGGATCAAACTTTAACATGCTTATTGCTCCTTCTTTGAAATAATGCCTTTTCATAGCGGCAACGATGGATCATCTGAGTGAAGAGGTAATCAGAAAAATCTGGGATTCCGGGAGTCGTCCTCATCCTCGTCCTCGAAGATCAGTTCCTCCAGCGCCTTGCCGCCGTACTCCTCTTTTTTCGGCTTCGGCGGCGTGATCTCCTTCATGGTGGTGATGTCCACGGAGCCGATGGGGGCCTCAATCCCGCTGGGAACGGTGATATAGGGGACACGCTGCTCCAAAAGGCGGGAGAGATGGATCAGCGCCGCCGCCAGCAGAAGAGACAGAACGGCGGGCAGGGCCGCGCGGTATTCCCCCGGATAAAAAAGCAGACTGATGAGAACAGTAAGGGCGGTGGCCAGAAGGGCGATGGGGGTCAACCTCTGGATCCAGCGCAGGCGGCCCACCGATTGACGGAACTGCCAGCGGGTCATTTTCCCCATATAGGGGAAATAACGCACCACCAGGGTGATGAGCCCCAGCACGATACCGCCCACCGAAAGCGCCTCAAAGATCACAACGTACCAGGACATATTGAAATGGGCCTCGGTCCGCCCGGCCAGGGCAAGAAACAAAAGGGCAGCCAGGAAAAGGACAAAATGCAGGGCCCGGATTCCCAGCTTTTTTCCGGTGCTGAGATCCGCCAGATGGTAGTCTGCCACATAGACCCGCTGCCGGCGGGTGCCCTTGCCGTTCTCCCTGGGCACATCGTATTCCACGTAGCCGTCGAAATACCGCTGATAGCCCTTGTTGACCCGAAGCTTTTTCTTCTTTCCCGTGCTGCCGTATTTGCGCAGCCGGTTTCCGACATTGTCCTGATCTCTGAGAAAGGTGCTCATACGGACGCTCCTCTTTGCGGGACGCAAGCCCGTCCCGGCCGTGGTACTTTGATTTGACCTTGCAAAAAACGCCGAGAAAGTGAAGAATCTCTTGCCCTTCCCGGCGCTTTTCTGTATTCCTTGGACTTTTTTAGAAACGATTGCCCTCGGTGAGCCAGTCAGCCATGTAGTCCACGAAGGCGTTCAGCGTATCGCCGAACTCGCCGGGGAAGGCCTCGGCCTTCTTCTCGGGGAGGAACATGTGGTGGGCGCCATAGAGGAAGACAATGCTCTTGTCCTCACTCTTCGCCACGTTGTAGGTCATTTCGGTGTTGATGAACTCGTGGCTGGCGGTGTTGCCCTCACAGAGCAGAGGGACGGTGATCCCCTGAACATTGGCCCGGGTGCTCATGGGGTTAAAGTTCATGTCCTCGCCCCACATATAGCTGGAGTCATAGCCGAAGTCACCGAACTTCCGCTCATCGGAGAGCATGGAGAGGACGGTGGTGGTGGTGGAGCCGCCGCGGTAGCGGTTGGAGGCGGGGGAATCGCTGCGCAGGCGCTTGGTGACGATCACCTCATTGGTGATGCTGCCGTCGCCGTGAAGCAGCGGATGGGCTTCCTTGGTCCTGCCCAGAAGGCGGGTATCCTGGATGAACAGCTTGTTGGAGCTGCTGCCGCCGCCGGAACCGGGGAGCAGGATGGGCTCATCGTCCACGAAGCGGCCCTTGCCCTTCTGGATGAGCTCGTACCGCTCCTTGCAGTAATCGATAAGGTCCTGATAATACTTGACCTGGGCCTTCTGGAAGCGGGTAATGAATTCCTGGCTGTACTCGGAGGCGTCCTTCTTGTAGCCGTTCTCCGGATTGTAGATGTCCAGCTCGGGGATCCTGGTCCAGCCGTCCTCATGGCCTACCACGGCGGGATCCATGGCCAGCATGTCCATGATGCCGTAGTTGGCGTCCAAAAGCATCAGACCATCGGCCTTGGGCAGCTTGGGCATCTCGGGGACGGGGAAGAAGCGGTCGGGGGTACGGAAGCGGTCAACGCCGTTCTCGGCGATGTACTGATAGCTGCTCATGAGGCAGCCGCCGTTGGAGTGACCCATGAGGACCAGCTTCTCCACGCCGGGATAATTCTTCATGAACTCCACGACGGAGGCCACGTCCTGCATCCTGGACCAGTGATCGGCCCGGGGGCCGAACATACCGCCGCCCCCGTTGGGGTTGGCGCCCGCGGTGATGAAGCCGCGCTTGGCAAGCTCCACCATGGGCGGGAAGGACAAATAATCGCCGCCATGCATGGCCAGGACGGCGATCCGGCTGTTCTCGGTCTTCACCTTGGGCTGATAGACCGTGATGGGGACCCGGCGGGAATTTTTATAGTATTCGCTTCTGGTTTCAAATAATTCTCTCATAAATCATTCCTTCTAAGTAAGCGGGATTGCTCCCATTCTGTAGATCATTCAGGCTGACTGAGCGTCCTCTGAAAAAGCATCGGAGATGGCCTCCACCAGACTTTCGCGGGTTTCGGGATTAAAATAGGAGATCATATTCTCATCCCGACCGCTCAAGAATTCCTCCTTATAGCTGGGACTTGCCCAGGAAAGGAGAAAGCTGTTGAGAAGCCTTACGCAAAGTTGATGCAGGGTGGCACCGTCTTTCCGCTGGTTTTCTTCGTCCCGGCACCAGGTGAGGACGGCGCCGTTGATGATGGCCTGCAGATCCACCTTGATGTAGTTGATCAGCGTTCCGCGATCGATATCGCGATTGCGCCCATTGGGGATCATATACCCGCGGGAGAAGGCGCCGTGCAGGACGGATTCGGTCAGCGCTTTGCCATAGAGGGACCAGTAAATGTCCTCATTCTTCCCGTGATAGACCGCGCTGACGGTCTGCCATCCGAACTCCTCCAAGATCACAAGATAGACGAAGACGGGCCAGATCAGATCCTCAATAAAATCGCCGGTATTGTAATTGACAAGCCTGAGGCAGCGCTCCATGAGCCGCTCCACAGTCAGACGGCAATACTGGTAAACGAGCTGCTCCTTGCTTCCGAAAAAGTGGTAGACGGAGCTGTAGGCAACACCGGCCCGCTCACAGATATTCCGCATGGTCAGGTACTCATAGCCGTATTCCCGCAGCATTTCGCCGACGGCGGTATAGACCTTCTCCATGGTCTGCTGGCTCTTGATCTTACGGGGAAGGAGCAGATTTGCGGCCTCTGCCTGTTTTGCTGTGCTTTGAACGCTCATAGGAACCTCACTTTGCAGATAGAAGGAATCATAAGAATATTATCTTTTTTATTCACTAAAGTCAATAAAAGGCTTCGGAAAAAGCAGGATTCTACCTCTGATTCCTTCTATCTGCGGCTTTATGTTGGTTAATTGATTTCCTCTGCGCGGCAGCAGGAAACGAAGTGGTTGGGAGCCAACTCCCGCAGGGTCTGGGGCTCCAGGCAGGCGTCCGTGGCGTAGGGGCAGCGGGGCGCGAAGCGGCAGCCGGGCTTGGGGTTGATGGCGGAGGTGATCTCGCCCTTCAGCTCTACCCGCTGCATGGGGCTGAAGATATCCGTGGAGGGGATGGCCGACAGCAGTGCCTTGGTGTAGGGGTGGAGGTTGTTGGAGAAAAGCTCGTTCTTGTCGCACTTTTCTACCATCTGCCCCAGATACATGACCATGATATCGTCGGAGATGTGCTTGACGACAGAGAGGTCATGGGTGACGAACATGTAGGCGAGGCCCATGGAATCCTGCAGGTCCATGAGAAGGTTCAGGACCTGGGCCTGAATGGAAACGTCCAGGGCGGAGACAGGCTCGTCGCAGACGATGAACTGGGGATTCAGCGCCAGGGCGCGGGCGATGCCCACACGCTGGCGGCGGCCGCCGTCCAGCTCATGGGGATAGGCCTGACGCAGGCGGTAGTCCACGCCCACCAGGTCCATCAGGCGGTTCGCCTCTTCACGGGCCTGTTTATGGGTCCTGAAGCGCTTGCTGTTCATCATGGGCTCGATGACCGTGGTCTCGATCCTCTGGCGGGGGTTCAGGCTGGAGTAGGGGTCCTGGAAAACGATCTGCATCTTCTCACGGACCTGACGCAGCTTGTGCCCGCTGACGTTGGTCACGTCCTCCCCGTTCAGGAAGACCTTGCCGTCCGTAGCGTTCTGCAGGTGGATGATGGTACGGCCCAGAGTGGATTTTCCGCAGCCGGACTCACCCACCACGCCGATGGTCTTGCCGGCGTCCAAAGTAAAGGTGATGTCGTCCACCGCGTGGTTTTCACCGGCAGGGACCTTGAAGTACTTCTTCAGATTTTTGACTTCCAGAAGATGTTCAGCCATCGTTACGCCTCCTTATCTCTCATGATGCAGCGGATCTTGTGGCCGGGGGCGATCTCCTTCTCGGGGATGACGCCGGTGCGGCAGGCATCCGTGGCATGGGGGCACCTGGGCGCGAAGGCGCAGCCGTCGGGCAGCCGGGTGGGATCCGGCATGGTGCCGGCAATGGGGGTCAGCCGTTCGGAGTTGTCGTTCATGTTGGGCAGCGCGCCGAAAAGGCCGATGGTGTAGGGGTGGGTGGGATGCAGGAAGATGGACTCCTTGGAGCCGTACTCGATGATCTGGCCGGAGTAGACGATGGCCACGTTATCGCAGTTCTGCGCCACCACGCCCAGGTCGTGGGTAACCAGCACCATGGCGGTGTTCAGCTTGTTCCTCAGCTCCCGGATGAGGTCCATGACCTGGGCCTGAATGGTCACGTCCAGGGCGGTGGTGGGCTCATCGGCCAGCAGCACCACAGGGTTGCAGGCCAGGGCCATGGCGATGACCACACGCTGCTTCATGCCGCCGGAGAACTCGAAGGGGTACTCCACCATCCGGTTGGGGGCGATGCCGACCATCTCGAACATCTCCTTGGCGCGCTCTTCCGCCTGAGCCGGGGTGTAATCGTTATGGAGCATGAGACCCTCAATGATCTGCTTGCCCACCTGCATGGAGGGGTTCAGCGCGGTCATGGGGTCCTGAAAGATCATGGCGATCTTGGCGCCGCGAACCTCCAGCATCTCTTCCTCGCTGAGGTCGGTCAGGTTCACACCGTCCATCCAGATGTCGCCGCCGGTCATTTTGGCCGGGGGATCCGCCAGGATCCGCAGGATGCTGCGGCAGATGGTGGTCTTGCCGGCACCGGTCTCACCCACCAGGGCCAGGGATTCGCCCCTCTTGAGCTGGAAGGAGACGCCGTTGACGGCCTTGACGATCTGCTTATTGGAGGTGTAGATGACCTCCAGGTCCTTGACCTCCAGGAAGGGCTTGTCAGCCTTCTCCGCATAGGTGTCGTGCAGGGAACTCTTTTTGCGGTTTCCGTAGACCCGCATGTAGTCCTTTCTCTGCTGAGCGGAGACTCTCTTGATATCTTTTGCCATTTTTCTCAGCCTCCTCTCTCAGTCTCTCAGCTTGGGATCCAGCGCGTCACGCAGACCGTCGCCGATCAGGTTGAAGGAAAGCACCAGGAAGGCGATGAAGACGCCGGGCCAAAGCAGCAGATGGGGATAGAGACGAATGTACTGTCTTCCGGCGTTGAGAAGCGCGCCCCATTCGGGGGTGGGGGGCTGCACGCCCAGGCCGATGTAAGCCAGGCCGGCCGCGCCGGTCACCGCGCCGCCGATGCCCATGGCGATGGTGATGATGATGGGGGAGCAGGCGTTGGGGAAGATGTGCCGCATCATAATGGAGAGCTTGGTGCAGTTGATGGCCTCCGCCGCCTCCACGTACTCACGGCCGGATTCCTTCAGGAACTGGGCGCGGGTCTGACGGCACTTCATGGGGATGCCGCCCACGGAAAGGGCGACCACGGTCTGCCAGAAGCCGCCGCCGAAGATGGTGGCGATCAGGATGGCCAGAAGCTGCTGGGGAATGGCCTGCCAGACTTCCATGACGCGCATGATGATGAGCTCCGTCATGCCGCCGAAGTAACCGGCAATGGCGCCGAGAAGGACGCCCAGGGTGGTATCCACAATCGTGACGAGGACGCCGATGAGCAGGCTGTAACGGCCGCCGTAGAGAAGACGGCTCAGAAGGTCGCGGCCCAGAGCGTCGCAGCCCAGAAGGTGGTGGGCGTTGGGGGTGGCGAAGGTGGCCGTCAGGTCCATTTCGTTCTCGCCGTAGGGGGCCACGAAGTTGGCGAAGACAATGCAGAAGACCATGATGGCCAGAATGGCTACGCCGATCTTGGCGCCGGGGCCCTTGACGGTCCGCTTGCAGAGATCCAGGAACAGACTGGTGCGCTGCTGTTTCTCCTGGGGTTCGGAAATGATGGATTTGGTCTTGATTTCATTCATAGCTTACTTCCTCTTTCCGCTGGCGTAGGCGGCCTTGATCCGGGGATCGATGAAACCGTACACAAGGTCGGTGACGAGCATGACGAGCGTGGTGAAGGCGCACATAAAGACGGCGGTGGCACGGACCACGGGGTAGTCACGGGTCTGGCTGGCGGTCAGCATGTAGGAGCCGACGCCGGGGATGGAGAAGATGTTCTCCGTAATGGCCGAGCCGCCGATGAGGTGGGCAATGGCGCCGGAGAAGCTGGTGATGATGGGCATCAGCGCGTTGGGGAGCATGTGGGAGTAGGTGACGGTGTGCTCCGGAACACCCTTGGCACGGGCCGTGGTGATGTAGTCCTCACGGAAGACCTCCAGAATGGCGGAGCGCACCTGGCGGGCGTTCATGGCGATGCCGCCGAGGGCGCCGGTGATGATGGGAAGGACATAGCCCTTCCAGGTCTCAATACCGAAGACGGGCAGCCAGCCCAGCTTCACGCAGAAGAGGGAGATGCACATCAGAGCCAGCCAGAAGCCGGGGACGGAGACCAGGATCATGCAGATGATCATGACCACGCTGTCCTGCCACTTGCCGCCGTGCAGGCCGGCGAAGATGCCAAGGAAGATGCCGATGGGGGCATTCATCAGAAGGGCCAGCAGGTTGATGAGCAGGGTGCGGGGGATTCGGGAGAAGAGCTCCGGCCAGATGGGGGCCGAATACTGCCAGGAGTCGCCGAAGTCGAAGCGGATGAAGGCGTGGTACATAAAGTCCCAGAGCTGGACGAGGTAGGGACGGTCCAGACCCCAGAGGTGATTCAGGTACTCGATATCCGAGGCGGAGGCGGTGTTGCCCAGCTTGAACTGGGCCGGGTTATCCGGGCTGAGGTACAGTAGGGTGAAGATCACGAAGCCCACCGCAATCAGTACCAGCACCGTGTAAAGAAGGCGGTTCACAACGAATTTAAACATAGGTTCACTCCATGCTATTTAAGTGGAGGGCCGTCCACCGACCGATGGACGGCCCTCCTGATTGTGAGCTCGAACGTTTTCCTTATGGATATTCGATTAATCCAGGTACCAGTTGCAGGCGTTCCAGACGATTTCGCCGTTGGAGGCGAAGGCCAGCTCGGCGCACTTCTTGGTGTAGACGGTGTTGTCATAGGTGCCGCAGAGGGCCTTCATGTACGCGTTGTCCACAATGTAGCGGGCAAGCTCAGCGGTGCTCTCCTTGCTGAAGCTCTCCTGGCTGGCAGCCTTCTTGAAGAGAGCATAGAGCTGATCGTCGTTCTGGAAGCCCAGGCAGTCGGCGTAGCCGATGTAGGGCTCGGTCTTGTAGTCCACACGGCCCAGCTGGCGGTTGGCGCCGGCCACGAAGGACTTGCCGCCCATGGTGCCTACCAGATGGAAGTCCCACTTGCTGGGATCGGGCAGATAGGCCTCGGCGATGTTCTGCTCGACGGCCTCGATCTTCAGGTTGACGCCGAGGCCGTCCTTCAGCAGGCCCTGGATGACCTGAGCCATGTTCTTGTCTTCCTCACGAGTGCCGGTGAGGAAGGTCAGCTCCTCACCCTTGTAGCCGGTCTTCGCCAGATACTCCTTGGCCTTGGCAAGGTCAAACTGGGTCTGCCAGTTCTCATCGTTGTCCAGGGAGGGATCAAAGTCGACCTGGCCGTTGGAGCCGAAGCCCTTGACGGGGAAGTACGTGGTGCCGGCGCCGATGGCTACCGCGTCGGCGGAGAGGCCGTAGCAGCAGGCGATACGGAAGTTGATGTCATTGCCGGGATGCCCCTCATAGCAGTTGAAGAGCAGAGCGTACAGGGTAGCGGAGGCGGCGCGGTAGACGTTGTAGTTCTCGGCATACTGACCGCCCTCAACGAAGAGCTCCAGGTCGCTGGTGCTGATCTGCGCGCCGATGTCAGCGGCGCCGGTAGCCAGGGCGTTGATGCGCTGCTCGGCCTCCTTGATGATGGGCATGCGAACAGTCTGAATGTGACGGAGCTGGGAGACAGGGCTCAGGCTCTCATCGTTCTGCCAGTAGTTGTCGTCGGCCTCCACCACGACCTCGGAGCCAGAGACGAAGGAGGTGAGCTTGTAGGGGCCGGTGGCTACGGGGTTGGCGTCATAGTTGCCGCTCTCATAGCCCTTCTTGGAGAAGACGGTGAAGCGGTTGAAGGGATGCTCGGTGATGTTCAGCTCCTTCATGGTCTCAAAGTCCATATAGAAGCGGACCTTGTAGGTGTCAATGGCCTCGCACCAGATGAAGGCCTGATACTTGAAGACCTTACCGGAGGTGATGTCCACATTGTAAGAGAAGACAACGTCCTCAGCGGTGATGGGGTTGTTGTCCCAGTCATGGATGTAATCATAGAGCTCGAACTCATAGACGTCGGCGTGACGGGCGCCCTCGTCGCCCTCCTTGGCCTCTTCCACGCTGTCAGCGAACTTCTCGTTGCTGCCGTAATTGAACTTGTACCATCCGTCGCCCACGTGGGTCTCTTCCTTGACCATGATCCAGTCGGACCAGCCGGTGGAGGTGTTGTTGAAGCCCAGGGACTCAAAGATGTAGCCGGCAACCTGCTTTTTGGTCATGTAGGCGCTGATGGACATGTCGTTGACGTCGTTGTTCAGGGGGTGGAGCAACAGGGGCAGCCGCTCACCGGAGTCCTTGGTAGTCTTGCGGGTGGTGTCCACCTCTTTGGCGGTATCCAAAGTCTGACCGGCTTCCAGATGCTGGGTGACTTCGCTGCCGGTGCCTGCGTTAGAGCCTGTGTTGGTGCCGGTGCCTGCGTTGGTGTTGGTTTCGCCCTTGGCGCAGCTCGCCAGAACGGCAGCCGCGGAAGCGGCCACACCGGTGACGGCGCTGAGCTTCAGGAAGTCTCTGCGTGACATCATGCTCATAGTGATATTCCTTCCTTTATAATGTAGATTGACGGGCTTCCCCGCCTTGTGATCAGGAGGCCGACAGTGTGCGAAGAGACTGTCAGTTTCCTCTACTGTCCATACTGTAACACAAAAGAGAAATTGAATCAAGATACAATTTCAATATTTTTTGGTTTTTTTGGAGAAGTTTCATTTTGGAATCTCAGGGTTCATTGTTGCTTTGCTGTCGAAGAACGAATAATTGTGTCGTATTTGCAAAAACCACTTGCCAAGAAATGGGCAAAATGATATAATGACATTTGAAAATGTATCGTGATACAATTTTATAAAAACCGGAAGGACCTGGGGGAAGGTCCCGCGGTTTTGACACTTTATCGCCAAAAATGTTTCCGATTTCGTTTTGTCGGAATTGGAGGAAAGAGTTCGGAGGCTTTTATGAAATATGAAGCGATCGGCCTGATGAACGGCTGTCGTGCCACCTGGCTCACCACGGTGGAGGGAGAGGAGTACCTTCAGCTGTTGGAGCTCTATTCCCAGGACGTACAGAAGAATCAGCCCATCTCCGGCTTCCGGAAGGGGAAAGCGCCCCTTTCGGTGGCGGCCGCCGCCTATGGGGAGCGCTTTTATACCGACGCCGCTGAGGCGCTGATGCCCGCCCTCTATAACCGGGGGGTGGAGGACAACGGCTTTACGCCCGTGGCCCAGCCCACGATCCAGGTGATCGCCTGCAGCCAGGACCTCCTTTGCTTCCGCACGGATGTGGACGTATATCCCCGGGCCAGCCTGGGCCGCTATCGCGGGCTGGAGGCGGAGCGCCCGGAGGACAGCGTTACGGAGGAGGAGCTGCAGGAGGAGATCGAGAAATTCCGGGAGTATCACCGGGAGGTTCTTCCGGCGGAAAAGCAGGAAAGGGAGGACGACCTTGTCTATATCTCCCTGCGGGGGGAACTGGAAGGAAAGCCTTTCCCCGGCGGCACATTGGCCGGGGTCCTTCAACGTTTTGATTCCAAGGACCTCTATCCGGGCCTCAAAGACCGGCTGCGGGGCTGCAAACCGGGGGACGTGATCCGGTATGAGACTTTGGTCCCGGCGGATGATCCGCGGCAGGAGATCGCGGGCCGCCGCGTTACCTTGAATATAAAGGTGGAAGAAGTGAAGGAGCGGCGTCTGCGCCTGGTGGATGACGCCCTGTTCCCTCCGGCCTACGCCTCCCTTGCGGATTTCAAAGAGAAGAAAGGGGCTGAGCTTCACAAGATTAAAAAGATGCGGGCCGACGAAGCCTTTGACGCCAACCTGCGGGCGGCCCTTCTGGAGCAGCTTACCGTCAATATCCCCGATTCCATGATCAGCCAGGAAACCGGGCGGCTTCTGGAGAATCTCTCCAAAAACTTAAACAAAGAAGGCGGGATCACAGCCTATCTGAAAAAGAGCGGCCTTTCCGCGGAGGAGCTGGGGGAGAAGGTCAAGAAGCTTGCCATCGATGAGCTGAAGCTCATGCTGGCGCTGGATGCCGTGGCGGAGGCAGAGGGGATCGAAGAGCCCGATGACGAAAAGCGGGAGAAGGCGGCTTTCGCGGTTGTGAAGGAGTCGGCTGTCCGCGTCCCCTCCGGGAAGTAAGCCGGGATCCGCCCTGACCCGGCAGCGCTGCATCCCTGCTGGAAAAAGCCACGACATATAAATGTATCGGTATGGAGGGAAAGCGTATGACAAAGATGGAATATTTTCGGTCTCTGGGTTTTGACAGGGTCAAGGAGACGCAGGACGCCATGAAGCGGGAGGCCCTTCACAAGGGACCCTGCTCCTGCGTGATGGCAAAGCCGGAGGTGAATGTATGCACCTGCCCGCGGGAGTGCATCCTTCACGGGCGCTGCTGCGACTGTATCCTGCACCATATGCAGGAGCGCCTGGCGTTCCAGGAGGCGGGTGTGGATCTGGAGCACGATTATACCTGGATTCCCCACTGCATGCAGTATTTTGACGCCCATCACGGCATTGGCATGGAGAAGGATCCGGAGGCCGGGATGAACATCCCGGGGGCCAAAAAGAAGGACTGAGCACCCGCTCGCCATTCAAGAAGCGGAGCTATGAGAGAATACTGACAGATTGTCATAAGGAGGAACCTATGAAGAAAAAGATGGTTGTCCGCGGTGACGATATCGGCTACACCCTCGTCAACAACATCGGCGCTTTCGAGGCCATTGAGAACGGCGTGGTCTCCGCAGCCGATGTGATGCTGGAGTGCCCCGGAACGGAGGACGCGCTTCAGCGGCTGAAGGCCATGCCCTGGATCAGCGTCGGCTGGCATTCCCATTTCTGGGGCAGCCCGGTGCTGGCCCCCGAGGAGGTCCCGACGCTCTATGATCCCAAGACGGGCCACTTCCGCCAGGATATTCGCATGGCCCGGGACGTGAGCTATGAGGAGTGCCTCAAGGAGATGTACGCTCAGATGGAGCGCTGCTATCGGATCCTGGGCCGGGTGCCGGATACCGCCGGTGACTTTACGCCGGATTCCCCCTTCCAGCGGGCACAGATCACGGTGTGTGACGATCTCGGCATCGCCCACAATTTCGTCACCAAGGAGAACCGGGGCAACACCATGATCTACCCCCAGGAAAAATATAAGGCCGCCGGGATCTTTACGCTGAACGGCGGGCTGGCCTATAAGGACCTGCAGACCGACTCCATCTCCGAGCAGGAGAAGAACTACGACCCCTACCTCTACTATGCGGAGGATCGGGGAAAGATGATGGAGAAGTTTGAGCAGGGCTTCCGGGTGGTGACCCAATCCTGGCACCCCGGCTATGTGGATTATTATATGTATCAGCTGGGCGACCAGGGACCCGCCCGCAACCGCTTTACCGTGATCCGCACCAAGGATGTGGAGGCTCTGACCTCTCAGCGCTTAAAGCAGTGGATCCGTGATAACGAGATCGAGCTTGTGTCCTTCACCGACGCCCTCTATGGCAGAAACGACTACCAGAACCACCTGCGCTTCACCGGAAACCCGCTCTATATGGGCAAATGAGGGAGGAAACGAGATGCTTACTTTAAAAGGAAGAACCTGCGTGTTTGCCGGGGGCACCGGCGTTGTGGGCCGCGGCGCCGTGCTGGCCATGGCGGCGGGCGGAATGAACGTGGTTCTGGGTACCCATAATGTGGAAAGCGCTGAGGCCATCGTCAGGGAGGCGGAAGGCCTTCCCGGCCGCGTGGTCTACGGCTCCAAGGAGAAGCCCTATTTCCAGGAGGCGGAGAACATCGTCAAGGAGTTCGGCTCCATTGATGTGCTCATCAGCAATACCGGCGCCTTTGACGCGCCCCTGCCTTTAGACGAGATCACCGAGGAGGATCTGGCCAAAAAGCTGACCCACCAGATCTCCGGCGCCTTCGGGATGGTAAAGCGCTACCTGCCCTATCTCCGCCAGAGCAAGGCGGGAAGGATCATCCTCAACGCCAGCGCCGGCGCCCAGGACGGCTTTGACGGCGAGAATCTGGTGGACAGCGTGGCTCGCGGCGGCGTGATCTCCCTGACCTATGCCCTGGCCCGCCAGCTGGCGGGGGAGGGGATCACCGTCAACTGCATCGCCAAGAGCGGCATTGTCAACGACCACGCGCCCCGCTCCCCCAAAAATTTCGACGTAGCTACGGTGGCGGATCGGATCCCCGTGGGTGTCGTGGGTACCACCGAGAACTACGGCGCGCTTGTCAGCTACATCGTCTCTGAGGAGGCGAACTTCATCACGGGGCAGGTTTTCAACCTCTCCGGCGGCCTGCACATCGGCTGAGCACAGCGTCATAAGAAAAGAAGAAAAAACGGAGCCTCCTCCGTCCGCGTCGGACAGGGGAGGCTCCGTTTTTCTGATGCTGCGCAGATGCAGGGGATCCGGCTTAACTCACGGGACGGTTTACGGTGCCGAAGAAGAGGGGCAGCCCCGCGGAATCGGTGATAAGGAAGAGGAAGGGGCGGTTCAGGATGAAGTCGATCTCCTCCGGGGGCAGGGCGGAGCCAAAACGGATATCCATCACGGTGTAGGCCGCGCCGGTGCAGCCCTTTTCATCCACGGAAACCCGGGCGGCGTGCTTCGCCTGGGCGAGATAGATGAGCTCCTCATCGGTCAGGGGGCTGAAGTCGGCCTGCTCCGGATCCAGGGCGTCCGTGACGCCCAGGGCGCGAAGTCCGGGCCTCAGATCCAGGTCGGAGGAGATGTCAAATTTGGGCAGGGCGAGCTTCACCAGGGCAAAGCGCTGCTTTTCCCAATCCCCTCCGGGGGCGAGGAGGAAGGCCATGGCCTCCTCATCTTCCAGAAGCGCCTCGGGGCTGAGTCCCTCTTCCGGCAGGATCAGCCACATGGCTCCGCCGCCCCGGAAGGCCTTGCACACGGCGGAAAAGTGCTCGCCCCAGTAGTAGTCGCCCGTGGTGCCCCCGTGGAGAAAGTCCACCGAGCAGTCCCCGTCCGGGCTGTGGAAGGTGCCGCTCTCGGTCAGAGAGGCGTTGAATTCATCCTGCCAGGGGGCTTTGAAATAGATGGTGGAGGCGATGGCCAGGATCGTCATGGGGTCCAGCTCCAACTGGCTTGCCGCGTCCTTCAGAAGGCCGCCGGTCCGGTCGTTCAGCCAGTCCCGCAGGGCGCTGTTCATCTCCGGCGAACCCGGCGTCCCCCGGTAGCTGCAGGCGTAATCGCTGTCTGACAGCCGCCCAAGGGCCTCCTCGTGATAGGGGAAGGCGTCGCTCAGCCAGAGGGAACTCGCCAGCAGGGTGGTGACGGCGTCATCCTCCCGCTGGGCCGCTTCCCAGAGCAGGCGGGCCCGCTCCCGGCTCTCCTCCGGGTCCTTCACGCCCAGAAGGTCCAGAATCTGCTGACGGGTCTCTCCCTCGGTGAGGTCCGGCAGCATGGAGAGGGCCAGGTAGACGTTGAGGGGGGAATAGACCCGGTTTTCGCCGGGCGCATCCTCCAGAAAGGCCCGCAGGGTCTGAGCTAAAAAG
Source organism: uncultured Clostridia bacterium (assembly GCA_946531435.1). Taxonomy (GTDB): domain Bacteria; phylum Bacillota; class Clostridia; order Oscillospirales; family Oscillospiraceae; genus CAMNAO01. The sequence continues at coordinate 2,910 of CAMNAO010000034.1, read as the reverse complement.
GGATCCGGCACGCCGGAAAGGGCGGGCGGGGGCGTGGTTTGCTCCTCAGTTTCGGCCTGGGGACTGTGTGCCTCGGTGTCGCTGAAATCCTCCGCCTTATTGTCGGCGTCAGCGGATTCCTCCTTCAGGGGGCGTTCCGCCGTCACGGCGGTGTCAGCTTCCGCCGAAGCCTCCGACGCGGCCTCCGCCCCGCTGGCGGAAGATAGGCCGTTATCGCGTTCAACAGCCGCGGGATCTTCTGCCGAAGGCTCCGCTGCCGGCGCGGCGCAGCCGCCGGCGGATACGAGGAGCGCGGCAATGAGAAGAAAAGACAGAAAACGATGCTCCATGGTTATCCCCCTCTCTTTGCCTGTATGACGCCGATCCGCGGCGAAAAGTTCCCTTGTCATTGCAAAGTTGGGCAAAGTACGCTAAACGAAAAAAGCCCCGGCTCCGCTGCCCCGGGAGGTACTGGCCCTGCAGGACGACTATCTTCGTATGCGGGCCGGGGAGCGGGGCGTTGTGGACGCCATGGCGCTGCCCACGGTGCTGGATGTGCGCCCGGAAGGAATGGACCGGGTGATCTTCAACGCCTTCCGGGAGGAGGATCTTCGGATCTGCCGGGGGCTCCTTTCCCGGTAGAAGGGTCGGAATAAGCGGATTTCTCGTTTTTTCTTGAAAAATGTTGAAAAAGGTCTTGCATTCTATGAGAGAATATTATATAAAGAAGATGGTGCCCTATCGACAACTTCCCCGACAGCGTCGGGGATTTCTCAGCCTTATGAGATCGTAACGATATAGATGTGAAAGGGGAGAGTGCTATGATGAAGCGTGTTTTCACATTGCTCCTGGCCGTCAGTCTTCTGGTCGGCCTTGCACCGCTGTTTTCTGTCCGTGCCTCTGCCGCCGGAGACAGCGTGGAGTATTATCTTGTTCAGCGGACGGTTCAGGCCGGGGATACCGTGGCCACCATGTGCCGGGCGCTGGGCACGGAGTTTAGTAAGTATGCCGACGTGATCCGTCAGGTCAACGGCATGACCAACCTGAACTCCATCAAAAAGGGAATGGTGCTGTATCTTCCCACCAAGGCTGCTCCGGCCGCCGGCAGCAGCTACTATAAGATCATCGGCCACGATGTGGTGGCGGGGGATACCCTGGCCATCCTCTGCCGCCGCTACGGCACCACGCTGAGGCGGGATCAGGAGCTTCTGAAGCTCCTCAACAACATCCCCAATCTGAACCGGATCTACAGCGGTATGCGGGTGTATATCCCTGTGTTCGTCCAGGGCAGCAATCAGAGCGGGACCTCCGGCCAGGGGACGACGCCCTCCGGCGGCTCCTCCGATACGACCCCTGCGCCCACCCCCACGCCCAGCGACAGCACGCCCGCCCAAACCGCTGTGACCTATTATCTGGTGCCACGCACGGTGCAGAACGGGGATACCGTAGCAACCATGTGCAAGGCCCTGGGTACGGATTACAGCAAGTATGCCGACGTCATTGCCCAGGTCAACAATATGAAGAGCCTGAACTCCGTCTCCACGGGGATGGTCCTTTATCTTCCCACGCTGACCAAGCCCACGGACGGAAGCTACTATACCATTATGCCCTATGTGGTGGCCTCCGGCGATACCATGTCCGGGATCTGCCGCCGTTACGGCACCAGCTATGTCCGCTATGAGAATCTTATCAAGCTTCTGAACAATCTCCCCAATATGAACCGCATCTATCAGGGGATGACGGTCTATATCCCCGTGATCAACGGCACGCCTTCTTCCGGCAGCGGATCCTCCGGCAGCTCCTCCGGGAAATCCGGGGGCACAACGCCCACCGGCGGCAACGGCAACGGCATTTCCGGGACCACGCCCACTCCCAAGAACGGGGATATTGATATCTACTACCTGGTTCCCCGTACCGCCGTGGCCGGGGATACGGTGGAGAAGATGTGCAAGACCCTGGGAACGAATTACAGCGACTATTCCGCGGTGATCCAGCAGGTGAACGGGATCAATAACCTGGGTACCGTGGCCAGCGGGAAGACCCTGTATCTGCCCACCACCACCAAGCCCGCCGGCGGCAGTTATTACCGGATCGTTGCCCACAAGGTGGTGTCCGGCGACCGGGTGGCTGTGCTCTGCAAGACCTACGGCACGCAGTACAGCAAGGTCACCGGTCTGCTCAGCGTGCTGAATCCCGGGAAGAATCTGAATATCATCTATACCGATTCCGTGGTGTATATTCCCGGCTTTGTTGAGGGCGCCGAGGCTGTGGGCTGAGGACCCCGCATGAGAAAAAATCAGGAGCAGGAGAAGCATTAAAAGCTTCTCCTGCCCTTTTTTCAATGGATTTGCCCACACAAAAGACCCTTTCGTCATTTTTCATGTTGCAATTTTCGGAAAAGCGCCATATAATCGACCCGCAGACCGGTAATAGGCCGGAATGCGTGCATCAACAAAAACGCGTCGGGGATTCCGCCCCGGCGCAGTGAATACGGAGGAATTTATGGCTACAAAGAAAAGTGAGCGTTCTGAACTCTCCCAGTCCCCGGTGATTGAGGAGAAAAAGACGGCACCGGCGGCGGAGAAGCCCGCCGAGGAAAAGAAGCCCGCCCGGAAAAAAACTGCGGAGAAGAAGAGTGCTGAGGCTGCGGCCCCCGCTGCGGAAAAAAAGACCGCGGCCGCCAAAAAGCCCGCAAAGAAGGCGGCGGCGATGACGGAGAAGACTGCCGAAAAGACGGCGAAAACAGCGAAGACGGAAAACGCGCCGAAAAAGCGCGGCGGAAAATCCGCTGCCGCTGAAAAAACGGCGGAGAAGGCCGCTGAGGTCGCTGAGGCTGCAAAGATTCCCGCAGAGGCCCCGGCGGTGGAAACCGCCCCTGCGGAAGTGCCGGCAGAGGCCCCGGCGGTGGAAGCCGCCCCTGTGGAAGTGCCG
>CAMNAO010000033.1 GCA_946531435.1 uncultured Clostridia bacterium | reverse complement strand
GGCGCGGCTGCCACAAGAATATATGTTAGGAGCACTACACAATGGTCAGCGACGCCTTGCAGAAAGCCCGGGACTACGAAGAAAGGCTCGGCGCTTTTATTGAGGACGCCCAACGTCCGGTATTTCACTATTCCGCCCGCGTGGGGTGGCTGAACGACCCCAACGGATTCTCCCTTTACAAGGGGGAGTACCACCTCTTTCACCAGTATCACCCCTACTCCAACCAATGGGGTCCCATGCACTGGGGACACGCCGTGAGCAAAGACCTCCTGCACTGGGAGTATCTGCCCGCCGCCCTTGCCCCCGATCAGGGCTATGATCGAAGCGGCTGTTTCTCCGGCTCCGCCATCGCCCTGGAGGACGGGCGGCAGCTGCTGCTTTACACCGGCGTCCGGGAGGAAGCAAAGGAGGACGGAACAAAGCGCAGCTGTCAGACCCAGTGCATCGCCGTAGGCGACGGCGTCAACTACGAAAAATATGCCCAAAATCCCGTCATCGACGGGCGAGATGTTCCCCAGGGCTTTTCAAAATCTGATTTTCGGGATCCCAAGCTGTTTCGCAATCCCGACGGCTCCTTCGGCTGCGTCGTGGGCTGCCGTACTGAGGATGAGAGCGGCGCCATTCTGTACTACCGCTCCGAGGATGGCTTTTCCTGGCGCTATCGGGGCATTCTTGACCGCAGCTACAACGAATACGGTCGGATGTGGGAGTGCCCGGACCTCTTCCCTTTGGACGGGGAAGACATTCTCCTCACGAGTCCGCAGGACATGAGCCCTGTGGGACTGGAATTCCACAACGGAAACGGCACGCTCTGCCTCATCGGAGATTGGGATGAGGAAAAAGCGGCCTTCACCCGCCGGCGGGTCCAGGCCGTCGATTACGGCATCGATTTCTATGCTCCCCAGACCCTGCTCACGGAGGACGGGCGGCGCATCATGATCGCCTGGATGCAGAACTGGGATACCTGCACCAGCTATCCCAGCGAGGCAAAATGGTTCGGCCAGATGACCCTTCCCAGGGAGCTCCGTCTCCGGGACGGGCGGCTCCTTCAGAATCCCGTCCGGGAGCTGGAGGCGCTTCACGGCCGTCGGATCGCCTACGAAAGCGTCCCCGTCTCCGCGGAGACCGTTCTGCAGGGGATCTACGGGCGGGTGATCGATATGACGGTTCGGGTGCGGCCCCAGTCCCCCGGTTCCTATGAGCTTTTCCGTCTGAAGTTTGCCAGGGGAAGCCATCATTTCTCCTCCCTCTCCTATCGACCCGGCTCCTCCATGCTGCACATCAGCCGGAAAATGTCCGGCTTCAACCGGGATTTCGTCCATGACCGCAGATGCCTTGTGCGGGATCGGGGCGGTGAGATCAAGCTAAGGCTCGTGCTGGACCGCTTCAGCGCCGAGGTCTTTGTCAACGATGGCGAGCAGGCGCTGACCATGACCTTCTATACGCCGCTCACGGCCGATGGCATCAGCTTTGAGGCTCACGGAAATGCGCTTCTGGATGTTGAAAAATATGAGATCATCGGTTAGGATGGCGATCAGCACAGCAATGTCTTCGTCGGTGGGGTACTCCCCGCCGACTTTTTACGACAGAACATCCAGCATAATCTTTGCCCCGATTCGGAAAGCGTATATGAAGGCTTCCCCATCCGCGAAGATACTTACCTCCCGCTGGGCAGACTGGTATGCTTCGAATAGGCTCTTCTGCTCCTCGGAGAGGGACACAGTGAGCTTATCTTCTGCTTTTACAAGTTCTTCCATTGCGCGGTGAAATTGGGAATTGCGCTTGAAGCCCCGCTCGCCGGGATTCACGTTTCCTAAATAGAGGTCCTCCAGTATCAGCATTCCTTTGCTTTCCTTTCCCGCTTCTTCTGTCTCGGCAGATATGGCAGATAGGTCTTTTGCAGGTCTTTTGCATCGCGGTGCCCCAGGGTTGCGGCCAGCGCGTCCAAATCCTTCCCTTCCCGAATCGCGTTGACGGCGCAGCTGTGCCTCAGATCACAGAGACGAACGCCTTCCAATCCGGAGGCTTTCGCAATGCGCCGGTGGTAGCGATAGAGTTCGCCCTGCGTATAAGGGTTCTGAGAGCCCGGATGCAGGAACAGGAGCTTCGCACGGGGGTGGCGTTCCTGCTCTCGGCGCAGGAATTGGACGGTCTCCGGTGGAAGGGGAATCGTCCGGAATACACGTTTTCCCGCTTTGCCATTTTGAGGTATGTTTCCATCTGCCCCTTTCGCAGGGGCACATACTGAATGGGTTTCATCATAGGCTTCGCCCTCCTTTGCAGGAAGGAACAATACCACAGAACACAGGAAATAGCTACTGAAAGATTTCGCTAAAAGACACTTTCATCGATAACAATCAGGCGAGCGATTTATTCGGCTCAAGCCGACTCGGTTCGAGCCGAATAAACTCTTGTTTTTTCCAAAACAATATGCTATTCTTAACTCGGATAAAACCGAGTCGGAGGTGGCTGAGTTGAGGCAATTCTACGGACGTTATGAACAGCAGAAGAAGCTCAATCGGTTTCTGGGCAAAAGCAAGCTGCAGGTCTCCTTGATTTATGGGCGGCGAAGGGTCGGCAAGAGCGAGCTCATCAAGCAGTGCCTCCTAAATATGCAGGTTCCGCAGCTCAACTATGAGTGCAAGCAGACGACCGAAATGAACAATGTAGAGAGTCTTTCCATGCTCATCTCTGAAGAGTTTCAGCTGCCGACGCTTGGTTTTGGCAACATGGAGGCGCTTCTGGACTATCTTTTCCGACGGGCTATCCAGGAAAGGCTGATTCTTGTTTTGGATGAGTATCCCTACCTGCGAGAGACTGTCACAGGGATTGACAGCATTCTCCAGTCCCTTATTGACAAATATAAAGACGACAGCTCCCTGAAGCTGGTACTTTGCGGCTCCTATGTAGAGATCATGAAGTCCCTCCTGGCGAAGGAAAATCCGCTCTATGGGCGCATTGATCTCACCATCGATCTAAAGCCAATGGATTACTACGAATCGGCCATGTTCTACCCGGATTTTTCATCTGAAGATAAGGTCCGGCTCTACAGCGTCTTCGGCGGAATCCCTTATTATAACCGTCTCATCGATCCCTCTCTCTCTGTGACGGAAAACATTCAGGAGCTCATTTCCGCCCCCGGTGCGCGCCTGGAAAATGAGGTGGCGATGTACCTGCGGTCCGAAATCTCCAAGATCGCCAACGCCAATGAGGTGTTCGAGGCGCTTTCCAAGGGACATTCCAGGTACAGTGACCTTCTTTCCCAGTCCCACGTTACCAGCGGCCCCACTTTGGTAGACGTGTTGGACAAGCTGATCCGTATGGAGGTTGTGGAGAAACAGGCGCCGATCAACGATGAGAGCAACCGCCGTAAGTCCGGGTACTATATCATAGATCACCTGTCGCTGTTCTACTATCGGTATATCTTCCGTTTCCTCTCCCAACGAAATGTTTTGGATGAAGAGGTGTTCTATGACCGCTACATCCGGGAAGATTTTGAGACGCAGTATGTTCCCCATGCCTTCGAAACCATCTGTAAGCAGTACCTCATCCGGCAAAACCGCGCCGGAAAGATTGATCCCGCCTTTGACCGGATCGGTAAGTATTACTTCGACGATCCCAAGACCCGCACCAACGGGGAATTCGATATTGTAACCGAAGACCCCACGGGCTATATCTTTTATGAGGCGAAATTCCGGAATGAACCGCTGTCCATGGCGATGATCCAGGAGGAAATCGCTGAGGTAAAGGCTACAGGGCTGAACTCTTATCGATATGGCTTTATTTCCCGCTCCGGTTTCCGCTGTGAGCCTGCGGACAATATGATCTTCATCCCTTTAAGCGAACTGTATTCAGATTGATCCCCCTGCTGATCGATGCTAAGATTGAATTCGTCCTTTTCTTTGCTTTGCGACGCAGAGGGTGCACGATGGCACCCCAGCAAACGGGACTGTATGCAAGTGTCCTATCCTTATATCTCCCAGGCAGAGGAGCTACTTTCCCGCTGCGCCTGTAGATGTCCGCGCAAAGTACGATGAATTTCTGATAGACAACATTCTGGAACGCGTATGGCTCCGCAGTACCGAAAGAACACAATCATTACGGCATGGGAGGAATCCACGATCCGCCAGCTTGTAGGCTGAGTGAAGATCATGTAAATAGAAGAGGCCCTTGTCTGCCTGCATGGTGGGGTTGAAATCCAACAAAGGATGGAATAAACCCTTTGACGATACAGTGCGAAACCTATATAATTACACCAGAATCATTGAGAGGAAAAGGTTATGAGCAACGATAAGCTGCAGAGGTTTGAAGATCAGCTCATCCGTACAGTTTGGGATGAAGAGGCCGAGGAATGGTATTTTTCTGTTGTGGATGTGTGCCAGGTGTTGAGCGGTACAGACAATCCCCGCCGTTACTGGAGCGACCTGAAACGCAAGCTGAAAGCCGAAGGCAGCGAACTGTACGAAAAAATCGTACAGTTGAAAATGAAGGCTTCTGACGGCAAACAGCGCATGACCGACGTTGCCACAACGGAGCAGCTTTTACGCATCATCCAGTCGATCCCCTCGCCCAAAGCAGAGCCCTTCAAATTATGGTTGGCGCAGGTGGGCACAGAACGGATCGAGGAGACTATTGACCCGGAGCAGGCAATCGACCGCGCGCTGGAAATCTATCTCAAAAAAGGCTATAACCCGGACTGGGTGCATCAGCGGCTGCTGTCCATCCGTGTGCGAAAGGAACTGACCGACGAATGGCAAACTCACGGTGTGGAACAGGGACGGGAATATGCGATCCTGACCGACGAGATCACGCGGGCATGGTCGGGCATGAATACACGGCAGTACAAGCGACTGAAAGGGCTGAAAAAGGAAAACCTCCGCGACAACATGAGCACCCTGGAGCTGACGCTCAACATGTTGGCGGAGGCGACAACGACGGAACTGACAAAAACGCGAAATCCCCAAGACTTTGCAGACAATCAGGATATCGCCAAACGCGGCGGCCGCGTGGCTGGAGACGCGCGGAAGGCTATCGAAAAGGAGTCCGGCCGCCCGGTGATCACCTCCGAAAACGCCGCGCAGCTCAATACCGTGGTTGTTACAATGATCGAAGATGTGGCTGAGTCTACATCGGAAGAGAATAAAAACAAATAACTCCATTTCGGTTTACAGGAGGCGCAACTATGGCTGAGAAGGAAATTAAAGCCACTCCCGAAAACTACGTTACATCAACGCTTTCCCCTATTATCTTAAGTGAAGGTCAGCATGTACAAATCAGCTTTGCAGGAAAGCAGGTAGACAACCATGCGGACAGAAAACGTAATATCAAGGGCAAATTAATAATCAAGAAAAAAGCAAAGAAAGAGTCCTTTTCTGATGATGACAAATTCAGTAAGAAAGACATTACCGTACACGACGTGGTTGAGATTGAGCTAGACACAAAAGAGACTTATAAACTCGGAAAAGGATTATTCCAGTATTATCGCCTTTTCAGCGGGAAGTTGACGAATCCCTATGACGAAGTGACATATGTCGAAAAAGACGAACAACTGGAACGGATACAACAACTTTTGCAGGATAATGATAACCTCATGCTTGTATAATGTGTGCTTTGTGGGCAAATGAACCAGAAAGTGCTGAAGAATTCTATATTGAAGGATATGACATTGTAGATAGTTTGCTATCCTATTCGGGTAAGTTCCCAATAAAACGTATTCACTCTCTATTTAGCCAAAAGTATTATGATGGCAGGACACCCCATACAGATATGTTGGGTGGTATACTTGTCGGATTGAATGGCATTGAAGCACCGATGGATGTCAAAAGAAGAATTCTTCCACGATATAGTAAAGATATATTGGGTTATATGGTAGCTGATGGTTCAGGATTTGAAAATCCGGACACTCACTCATCTTTGTTAATAGCAGGCAGATACAACGGCAACGGTTTTTTCTTGCGCAAAGATAACTACCTTGAAAAGCTTCCTATGTTTTGCGCATCACGTTATATCACATATAATAAGGCATGGACGGAACGCGCCCGGATCATGAAGTCCGCAGACGGCGCCGATAGGTATGCAGAGGACGTTGCAAGCGGAAAACTCGGGCAGTTTCTTTTGAAATGCCTATTATTTACCTGTACGGAAATGCAAAACCATATGCGCACATTTACAGGCAGTGACGGACGATTTTACCGTAACGAACTTTGCCTTGATGGAACGAACGGCGAAACAATCGCTCTACACGATATTAAAAAGCTTGCCCTTGGAGATAAAGAAAAGGCCATTTTAAAACAATGGGAAACCGTTCTCCAATGGGCAAAGGAAGCCGAAAACTATGACCCTGCGTTGACGTATGGCGTTTATCAGATTTTTGCCGAACTTGATACTTTCCATGTGGATGAGACAACGGGTGACACGATTTGGGATAATGTCGAACTGCATACCGCACTTGCGGGGCTCAAATCGCTTGTAAAAGATTATTATAATTCCGAAATTGTTCCTGTGCTATTTGAGTATGAATATCTGAAATAAATGACGGACAGTATCCCGATGCCGTGCGTCCGTGTCACAGCCTTGCACCTACGAACTTGCCCATGGTGGCTGCCGCTTCCTCCTGGGCGGCGGTGGTGACGTGAGTGTAGGTCCGGAGCGTGAAGCCCACATCAAAGTGCCCCAGCATGCCCGACACCGTCCGAATATCCACGCCGTTTTGCAGCGCCGTTGTGGCGAAGGTGTGGCGCAGATCATGGAGCCGAATGTGCTCGATGCCCGCCCTCTTCAGGATCTTGTCATGGAGCCTCGTGATGGCGTCCGGGTAGTACATCCCGCCCGTCACCGGCGAGGGGAACATGTCCGGCTTCAACCGGGATTTCGTCCATGACCGCAGATGCCTTGTGCGGGATCGGGGCGGTGAGATCAAGCTAAGGCTCGTGCTGGACCGCTTCAGCGCCGAGGTCTTTGTCAACGATGGCGAGCAGGCGCTGACCATGACCTTCTATACGCCGCTCACGGCCGATGGCATCAGCTTTGAGGCTCACGGAAATGCGCTTCTGGATGTTGAAAAACAGGAGATCATCGGTTAGAATGGTGGCCATCAGGTGTATCGTCGGCGGGGTACTCCCCGCCGACTTTTTACTGCAGGAGGACTTATGAGTATCGCGGAAGCCATGGAGGAATATAAAAAGGCACTGAAGCTGGGGCAGAAGGAGTATCGGGAGCGTACCGGCGCCGGTCTGGATCCCTATCCCCCGGTCCTGGATAAGCTGCTGCCCGACGCCGATCTTCTCCCCAGGCAGGAGCTGCAGCCCATGGATATTCCCGCGGGCCGGATTGTGGGAATGAAGGCCGAGGGGCGGATCACTGCCTTCTCCGCGGGATTTTTTCCGCTCCTGGATCCCGACAGCGAGTTTGCCGCAAAGTGGATCCGTCTCTGTGCGGATCATCTCTCCGACACCGGGATCCGGGATCCCATCGTCTGTTATGAATATCTGGGAGACTTCTACGTCCTGGAGGGGAACAAACGGGTCAGCGTTCTGAAGGCCTTCGGCGCCCCCCGCATTCCGGCCCGGGTGACCCGGCTCCTGCCTCCCAAAAGCGAAGAGCCGCGCATCCGCGCCTACTCGGAATTCCTATCCTTTTTCCGTCTCACCGGTCTCTATGAGCCCCAGTTTACCCGGCCCGGCGACTATGCCCGGCTGCTGACCGCCCTGGGCAAGGGGCAGGAGGAGCCCTGGGAGGAGCAGGAATGCCGCAGGTTCACCGCCGGCTATACCCACTTCCTGGAGGCCTTCCGTGCACTCAGCGGCGGCAGAGAGGAGGGAAAGCCGGAGGAGGCTCTGCTCCTGTGGCTGGAGCTGCACCCCTTTTCGCAGCTTTCTGAGCTCAGCGCCGGTGAACTGAAGGCCAGTCTCATGGAGATTTGGAAGGACGCAACGGCAAGCGATCCCATCAACATGTCCCAGATCCCGGAGGAGGAGAAAAGGGGCCTGCTGCCCTCCCTCCGAAGCCCCGCCAAGGCCCACCTCAACGTGGCCTTTGTCCACCAGCGGGACCCATCGTCCAGCCTCTGGACAATGGCCCATGAGAACGGGCGGGCGTATCTGGAGGAGGTTCTGGGGGACCGGATCGCCTCCCGAAGCTATTGCAACGCCGACACGCCCGCAGAGGCGGAAGCCCTGATCGCCCGTGCCGCGGAGGAGGGGAACGATGTGGTCTTTACCACCACGCCCTCGCTGCTGCTTCCTACGCTGAAGACGGCGATCCGCTTCCCCAAGGTCCGCTTTTTCAACTGCTCCGCCGACGTGCCCTTCTCCAGCGTCAGGGGCTATTACGTCCGGTCCTTTGAGGGGAAATTTCTGACGGGCGCCATTGCCGGCGCGGTCTCTCCCTCCGATCGGATCGGATACATCGCCTCCTACCCCATCCTCGGCGTTCCCGCCGCCATCAACGCCTTCGCCCTGGGGGCGCAGATGACCCGGCCGGGGGCCAGGATCGATCTGCGCTGGTCCTGTCAGGCTGGGAACCACACGGAGGAGCTTTTGGGAAAAGGCATTTCCGTGATCTCCAACCGGGACACGCCCAGTCTGGAAAACCGCTATCTGGACTTTGGAGAGTTCGGCACCTTTTCCGTCGGGGAGGGCGGCGTTTTGACCCCTCTGGCCGCCCCCTGCTGGCTGTGGGGCAGCTTTTACGAAAAGGTTTTGCGGGCGATCCTAAGCGGCACGCTGGACTTTGGACAAAAATCCTCCGCCGCCATCAGTTATTGGCTGGGGATGGAGAGCGGCGTCCTGGACGTGAGCCTGGCCCCGGGGCTGCCCGAGGGCGTACGCTATCTTGCCCAATCGCTCCGCAGCGGCATGCTTTCCGGGGCCTTGGATCCCTTCCGCCGACGGATCCTGGATCAGAGCGGCAGGGAGCGAAACGACGGGACCCATGGCTATTCCGTCGAGGAGCTTTTGCACATGGACTGGCTTTGTGAGAACGTGGAGGGGCGGATCCCGGAGTATGAGGAGATCCTTCCCATCAGCCGGGAGACGGTGCGGATGCTGGGTATCCACCGGGATCGGATCCCACCCGTAAAGGAGGCGCGCCTGTGAAAATCCTGGCCCTGGCCGACGAGGAGTGCCCCGGTCTCTGGGATCATTTCATCCGCGGTAAGCTGGATCCCTATGACCTCATCATCTCCTGCGGCGATCTGAAAGCGGAATACCTCTCTTTTCTGGTAACCATGGGGAAGGCTCCTCTCCTCTACGTCCACGGAAACCACGACGAGGGTTACGACGTCTCTCCGCCGGAGGGCTGTGACTGCATCGATGACAGTCTCGTGATCTGCAACGGGCTCAGGATCCTGGGATTGGGCGGCTGCCGCAAATACCGTCCGGGGGAATATCAGTTTACCGAGCGGGCCATGGCCCGGCGCGTCCAAAGGCTTCGTCTCGCCCTCTGGCGGGCGGGCGGCGTGGATCTGGTGGTGACCCACGCGCCTCCTCTCGGCTTGGGAGATCTGGAGGATCCGGCACACCGCGGCTTTCAGGCCTTCCGGGACCTTTTGGACCGCTATCACCCCCAGGTCCTGCTCCACGGCCATACCCATCTGCGCTACGGTCACGGGATCCCCCGGGAGCTGGAATACCGGGGAACACGGATCATCAACGCTTCGGAACGGGTGGAGCTGGAGCTGGAGGGTACGGGAAAGCCGGAGGACCGGAAAAAGCAGCTGCGCTGGATCACCCGTCATCGGGAATGATAGGATTCATTTTCTCTGAATAATCAAATACCATAATCAAACGCCCCCGATTCGAGCAGAATCGGGGGCGTTTGATTAAGAAAGGAAATCAAAAACAGGGTAAAGGCAGGCGATTGCATGAGACCGGGAATCGGTCTTATGCGCCTTCCCGCAGCGCCTTAATGGTTTCCGCCGCCCTGCTGGCCGCCGCCCTGCTGACCGCCGCCTTGCTGGCCGCCGTTACCGCCATTGCCGCCGGGGCCTCCGCCCTGCTGCTGAGAGGGGACGAAATTGGGATTGATCCAACCGTGGGCTTCGCCTACGGCAAAGTCCGCCCAGGCCCAGTTCATATGGTCGCCATAGAATCCCGCGGTCTTCACATAGCCGTCCGCCACCTCAAAGTTCAGACTCCGGTCCATCTTCCCCAGGGGGCCCATGCCGTTGTTGTAGTTCTTGGTGAAAGTGACCTCTTTCCCGTCAAACTCCGCAAAATCGGGATCGTCTGTATGGACGACCACCTTCTTTTCTCCCTCAAAGTTCGTCCAGTAAAGGGTATTGCCGACGAAACGGATATCCGCATCGCTGGGGAACTCGCTTCCCTCGGGGTTGGGCGCCTGCTGCATCATGCCGCCGCCCATACCGCCGCCCTGCTGCTGGCGAACAGTCTCATAGCTGCCGTCCTCATGCTCCACATAGATGAGGGTAGGAGCGCCCATCCCCTCTCTCGCGCGGAAGACCCAGCTATAGGTGAAGGGTTGCTTGAAGAGCTCCTCATTGGTAAAGTCACTGAGGTTCGCCACACCGAAGAGGGTCGCGCAGGTGACGGTCTTGTCATAGTCGATGCCGCCGCCCTGCTGCACACTGTACTGGTAGACGCTGCCCACCTCGAAGGTCTCGCTCTCACCCAGCACCTCGATGGTCATGCGGTTATACACCGGGACATAGGCCCAGTTGACCAGGTTCACGGAGATCTGGGTGGTATCCTTGGAGGAGTAGTTGTTGCCCGGCTTGACGGTAGTGCCGATGGTGCAGCCTTCGCCATAGAGTCGACCATCCATCTGTACGGAGACGGGTCCGGCCACAGCGGTCTCCGGGGGCTCCTCCTTATGGGGCTCCGCTGTCACAGCGGGGACAGCCAAATCTGTCTTCGCCTCTTCCGTCTCCGCGGCAGGGGTCTCCTGCTCCGGAGCCGTGTCAGCGGGTTTCTGACCGCAGCCGACAAAAACCGTGAGCACAAGGCATAGCGCAAGAAGCAGTGCGAGAGTTGCTCTTCTCATGTTCGATTCTCCTCCTTCTTATTCTTTCGGAAAAGCGCTCCCCTCCAGGTTCCCAAATCAATAATTGGAGGGATTCGCTTTTTCATACAAAGTATGACAGGAAAATCTTTTCTTCTGAAATGCCAATTTGTGTTGCAATTTTCGTCTATTTATAATAATATCTTATAAATAGTCTGTATGAACCACCACTTCCCGAAAACCACCTGCTTTCGTCGATCGTTCCTTTCAGCCGTGCTATCATATGAAAACGCAAACCCGATGGCTCCGGGCCATTGGGAAGGAGGATGCCGATGACGGTGACAATGGAGCATCTGCGCTGTTTTCAGGCAGCAGCGGAGGCGTTGAATTTTTCCAAAGCGGCAGAGGCCTGCTACATCACCCAGCCCGCGCTGAGCCGCACGATCTCTGCCCTGGAAAAAGAATTGGGCGTTCGTCTCTTCGAACGCAGCACCCGCCGGGTCACGCTGACTCCTCAGGGGGAACTATGCCTCCGCCGGGCTTCAAGAATCCTGGCGGAATACGACCGTCTCCGGGAGGAGCTGCGGGAGGGCGGCATCCAGGAACTGCGGATCGGCTTCAATACCCAGGGCGGGCCCCCGCCCTGGTTCCTCACGGCAGTGAAGGCCCTGCGGGCGGAGCATCCGGGGCTCAAGGTCAGCCTGCGCCCTGTCGCCTCCCGGGAATCCGTTTTTCAGGTAGCAAGAGGAGAGCTGGACTGCGCCCTGATCTATGAGCGAAGCGCCGCGCTGACCCAGGGGCTTTCCGTTGAACGCCTTACAAGTCTCAGCCGCTGGGCCGTGGTCAGTACCGCGCACCCGCTGGCGGAGCGGGAGCACATTCATCTCAAGGACTTAAGCGGGGAGACTTTGGTTTTCCTCAAGGGACTGGAGCCCGTTACCTATCGGGAATTTCGGGCGGAGGCAGGCTCCCAGGGGCTCTCCTCGTGGCCCGAGGCCGCGGCGAGGGATCTCAGCGAGCTTCTCCTGCAGGTGGAGGTCAACGGCAGTGTGGGGATCACCGGTCATTGGCCCCATCACGGAGAGAACGTCCGCTTTCTGCCCCTGGAGGAGTTAAGCGGAGAGGGGCCGGACCACAGCCTTGCCCTCTGCTGGCGGGAGGACGCCGCCACACCCCTCACGGAAGGTTTTCGGGAGAAGCTGCGGGAGGCTTTGAAGTAATCCGGGTGCCAGTGTTCAGCAGGGATTTATAGCGAATATGCTATAAATCCTTGCCCTTTTTCTTCTGAATCGGCATTTCTCACGATGCCGATTCTTTTTTATAATGTTTATAATGGTAAATAGAAACACCGTCGGACAAAGCCTGAAAATGAGGAGAGACAAGCATGGGAAACAATAATCGCTATCGGGAATCCGGCCCCTACGCGGAGGACACCACCTCCGGCCTGGGGGAGACCATCGAAGTTGAGCGGCAGTACCTGCCGCCGGTGGAGAAACCGGAAAAAACAGAGTATAGCTGCGACGTACTGGTCATCGGCTGCGGCTGGGCGGGGCTTCATGCCGCCGTCACCGCCAAAAAAGCGGGGGCTGATGTCATTGTGGTGGACAAGGGCAAGCCGGGCTTTTCCGGCCTCTCCCCCTTCTCCCAGGGGGCGACCTACTTCCTTCCGGAGTTTGATGAGCGGGAGGGCTCCGTCCTGGCGGCCCAGCGGGGCGGCGAGTACATCGCCAACCTGGATTGGTTTGACCTGTGGCTGGAGGAATCCGCCAAGGTGGTGGAGGAAAACCGGGAGTTCGGCTTCATGGAGGAGTACCCCACCGCCAAGGACTCCGGCTATTGGGACCGCTGGGACCCCAAGGGCTACCGCACCGAGTTTCTGAGCCTCATGCGGCAGGAGAAGTGGATGGACGTGCTGGACCGCTATGGGATCCCGGTGGTGGACCACACCATGTTTGTGAACGTCACCACCACCGACGGAAAGATCTCCGGCGGCGTGGGCTTCCACGTGAAGAGCGCCACCCCCATTACCTTCCGCTGCAAGGCCATCTGCATGTGCACCGGCACCGGCTCCATGAAACCCACCGGCTACCCCACCAGCGAGGACACCTTCGACGGGGAGTACATCTGCGTGAACCTTGGCCTCCCCGTGGTGGGCAAGGAGTTTGACGACTTCCACCAGACCTCCTCCTTCTCCCCCGGCAACTATTTCTACAACAACAGCTGGGAATACAGTGAGAACATGGGCGGCTCCGCCATCGGCGCCACGAAGGAGGACATCGACGACTACGTCTACAAAAAAACCAGGAGCAAGATCACCTTCCGCCTGAACTCCGTGCTGGAGGGGCTGCCCGCCGTGGATGGCAGCGAGTGGCAGAGCGCCTTCACCGGGGCCACCACCATCATCAAGAATGATTACGGCGCCGCCGATCCCCGGAAGACCGGCTACAAGCGCTCGAAAGAGCGGGTGCGGGACGTCTTCGGCGCAGCTCCCGGTATGAACAGCCAGATGAGCTGCGGCGTCTTCTGCGGCTGGGAGGACCGGGAGGGCAAGACCGGCTATCCCGGCCTCTATGTGGCGGGCAACGGCATCTACGGCAGCCAGGTCAACGGCGCCATCTTCAACGTGCAGACCAATCACCCGGGCTGCTGCATCATGGGCAATCACGCAGGACAGGCGGCGGCGGATTACGCCAAAGCCATAGCTCTCCCGGAGCAGGACAAAAGCCAGGTGGAGGCCATTGTGGAGGAGATCTTCGCCCCCAGCCGCCGGGAGAAGGGCGTGGACCCCAACTTCGTGGTGGAAAAGCTCCGCAACATCATGGTGGACGCCGGCGTCCACATCGTCAAGAGCGAGAAGAGCCTCACCGCCGCCCTCATGCAGGTGGAGCTGATTCGGGATAAGATGCTGCCCATGCTCATGGGCTATACAGGCCACGACCTGCGCCTCTGCCTGGAGGCCAAACACAAAGCCCTCTCCGCGGAGATGAAGCTCAAGGCCAACCTCTTCCGCACCGAGAGCCGGGGCCTCCACTACCGGGAGGACTACCCCTACCGGGACGACGAAAACTGGCTCTGCCATGTGGGCGTCTACAAGGACGAAAACGGCGAGGTTCAGTGCAAAAAGATCGAGGTGCCGGACAGCTGGAAGGGGGATCTCAGTGAGCCCCATGAGAAGCGCTATGTGCTCCTCTTCCCCGGAGAGGCCGAGGCCCTGGGGATTCCCGAGGAGAAGATCTATCAGCCAAAAACCGGAAGGGGTGGAAAGAAATGAGCATCGCCAGAAAGAACCGGGAGGCCTGCATCGGCTGCCAGCGCTGTGTGGAGCGCTGCCCCATGGACGTCTTCTACTACGATCCCCTGGAGAACAAATCCGTTATCCTCTACCCGGAAAACTGCCAGAGCTGCGGCCAGTGCTACCTGGCCTGCCCGGCGGACACCCTCATGATCGTGGACACCAGCTTTGAGTATGCCCCGGTGCCCATCCGCGGCCTTCGCACCTTTAAGGAAGCGCGGCCGGAAAAAAAGCGGTGACGGGATGGAGAGAAAACAGCTCGGCGGCGTAAGCTACGCCGTCCATGAAAACCTGCTTCTGGATACCGTTCCCTTCGCCCTGGCGGAAAGCTGGCTGGAAAGCGCGCCTAAGGCGGATACTCTGGTGCTCTGCGGGCCCAATCCCTATCCCAAGACGGTAAAGCTCTTTCTGGAAAAGCGGGGCGGCAGGGTCTACGCGCCACACTACACCGCCTATACCCTGGAGGGAATCCTGGGGAAGGGGCTTCCCCTCACCCTCATCCGGGAGAAAAAGGTCCTCAGCGGCCTCAGTTTTCAGGTGGTGACCCGGCCCGGCGGCGGCTCCTTCCTGGAGGCGTCTATGGCGGGTGAATCCGTCTACTCCGGCCTTGCCGAAAACACGCCAATCGTCCCCAGGTCCTTTGATACCCCCACCGTGGTGATCCCCTACGTCTCCGGCTGCGACTACACCGAGACCGTGGCGGAGGAGATCGCCCGGGGCATCCGGGAGGTGGGCGGTCTGGACGCCCTCCTCCTGGATCTTGCGGCCATGGATCCCCGGAATGCCATCCCCGCCCTTCTTGGCTCAGCGGGCATCCTCATCGGCACCCCCACCCTGGACGGAGACGCGGCGGAGAAGGTCTGGGAGCTGCTGACACACCTGCCCCGAAGCGCCTCCCGGGGAAAGTTCGCCTCTGCCTTCGGCGCATATACCTGGAACGGCGACGCGGTGCCCCATGTGCTGGAGCGGCTGCGCCAGCTGGGGATGGACGTGATTGACGGGGGCTACACCGTGCAGTTTCGACCCGATGCGGCCGCCCTCAAGGCCAGCTATGAGTATGGCTGGCACTATGCCTGCAAGCTTCTGGGCATTCCCAACACCCATGAAAGCGGCCTTGTGAAATGCCTGGTCTGCGGCGAGATCTTTGACGCCGCCCTGGGGGTCTGCCCCGTCTGCGGGGTGGGCCTTGACAAGTGCGTCCCCGTGGAGGAGGAAGCGGTGGGCATCAAGCGGGATACCGACCGCAATTACCTCATCATCGGCGGCGGCACCGCCGCCCTCAACGCGGCGGAGGCCATCCGCAGACGAGACGCCACCGGAACGATCCGCATGATCTCCCGGGAGCCGGAGGCCCCCATCAATCGCCCCATGCTCTCCAAGGACATGGTCCTGGCCGCCCGGGTGGAGGGGAGCCTCAGCATCAAGGACCCCCAGTGGTATGAGGAAAAGGGCATCGAGCTCACCCTGAATACTGCCCTTGTCTCCTTCGATCCCGCGGCGAAAACCGCCCTGTTCAGCGACGGCTCCACCCTCCCCTATGACAGGCTGATCCTGGCAACCGGTGCGGAGTGCTTCCTGCCCCCCATCCCCGGGATCCGGCGGGAGGGCGTGGTCAGCATCCGACACCTGGGCGATGTAAAGAAGATCTGGGAGAAGCGGGGCAAGCTTAAGAAGGCCGTGGTCATCGGCGGCGGCGTTCTGGGGCTGGAGGCCGCGTCGGAGCTTAAAAAGATGCGCCTGGACGTTACGGTGCTGGAGCTGGCCCCGCGGATCATGGCGAGGCAGCTGGATGACGCCACAGGGGATGCCCTGATGGCCGCCGCCCTTGCCTTCGGCGTTCCCATCCATACCGGGGTCAGCATCACGGAGATCACCGGCGATGAGGATGTCACCGGCGTCACACTGGCGGATGGCCGCCGCTTTGACGCCGATCTCGTGGTCATTTCCTGCGGAAACCGGGCCAATACGGAAGCCGCGGAGGCCGCGGGCGTCCTGGTCCCCCGGGCCATTCAGGTCAGCTCCCGGATGGAGACCAACCTTCCCGACGTCTATGCCTGCGGCGACTGCGCCCAGGTGGACGGCGTCAACCTGCAGCTCTGGGCGGAAGCCTCGGAGCAGGGGCGGGTGGCCGGCGCCAACGCCGCCGGGGACCCCGTTCGCTATCTGCCCCGGATCCTTGGCACCAGCTTCGAGGGCATGAACACCCGTCTTTTCGCCATCGGCGATCTGGGAAAGGGCCAGGGCGACTATAAGCTGGTTGAGTACCGGGACGGCGTGGACGGCTCCTTCCGGCGCTTCTGGTTCCAAAGTGGCAAGATCACCGGCGGTGTCCTCTTTGGGGATACGGAAAAGGTCCCGGAGCTCACCGGAGCCGTTGAGAGAAAAAAGCGATATATTGAGCTGAAGGGCCAGCTCCTGTGAAAGCGCAGAACCCGGCCAGTCGATGGATGACTGGCCGGGTTCCTTTTTTGTTTTACAGAAGATTATTGTCCTTTGGCAACAGGTTTCCTCAGAGGCCCAGATTACGGCGGAATTCGCCGCGCAGCTGTTCCTGGACCTTGCCGGCGTAGCCCTCGGAGAGGAAGCATTCCAGCCCCTCATCCAAAAAGCGCTGCCAGCTTTCATTTTCCTGATTGACCAGAATGGGATAATACAGCACTCCGTTCTCCTCCGCCGCGGCCTCATCCCCCGGCGCGTCGCCGCACATCAGGATGTGCCGGGGCTGATATCCCTTCTCGCAGAGGCGGGCAATGCAGTAGGCCTTGCTGCCCATCTCCTGGGTGCAGAGAAGATCCACATGGTCTGTGAGGCCGAAGCGGTCCCACTCGGCCCGGACCGCCTCCGGATTGGCGCTGGAGACCACCACCACATCTGCCTTTTCATGGGCCGCCTTCAGAGCCTCCTTCACATGGAGGAAGGGATGGATCTCCTCCTGGGGAAGCGCCTCAATGCCGCTGTTGACCCGCCTGCTCCAGGAGAGGGCTTTGCGGAAGATCTCGTGCTTCTCCCCCTCCTTACGGACGGCATCGTTGGAGAGCTCCGGCGCATTCGCCGCCCAGGCCTCCAGCTCCTCAATGCCGTCGATGGGGGTGTACCGATCGTTCACCTCCCGCAGCATCATGGCAAGCCCTTTGAAACGGTTGATACCCCGGGTGCCGGAATAGAGATTGATCACATTCCACCGGTCCAGGATGGGCTGACACCAGGGCTCCAGCTCCCACTCATCCACCAGGGAGGGGCCGAAGCAGCGGATATGCTTGATGTTCATGGTGTCCATGGCGCAGCCGTCGGAGTCCACGCACACCACAAAGTCACGGCTTCTCTTGAATTCATCCAGCTTTGACATGGCTTCTCCTCCTCACAGCCGGGTATCCCAGCGGCCGCAGAACACGGTCTCGTCCGCCGTCCCCTTGAACTCGCTCTTTCCCACGATCTTCTCCACCGCCGCACGGATGTTCTCCCGATTGGGGCCGTAGGCATTGATGAAGGTGTGGATATTGGCCATATCCACCAGATGATTGGTGTAGTTGAGGCTCACCCCCACGGTGGGGACCTCCTCGGTGTACCAGGGCATCTCCATGGAGTGGCCGCTGGACCAGGAGAGCCGCTCCACATTCTTCTGGGCGTAGCCCTTGATGTTCACAAAGACGAAGACCACGTCGTACTTCTTCTTGAAGTCCTCCCGCTTATCCATCATCATCATGCGGACAAAGTTCATGGGATGGACCCCTTCCGCATTCTCCCGGTCGTAGAAGCTGGGGCACTGGGTGACCTGGAAGCCCACCCGCTCCAGCTCCTCCGTGATCCGTTCCCGGACGCCGTCGCCGGTGTCGCCCTTGGAGTTGGGCGTGGAGCGGACATAGATGAGAAGGGCCTTCTTTTTCTCCTTCGGGTCGATGGGCAGCAGCTTCCGGGTATCCTTTACCAGCGTAACACCGGCGTCGGCAGCGGCCACGGTGTAGCTCCGGAAGGTGTCTGAGCCCACCTCCGCCTTCAGGGCGGGATCGGGGTACCGGACGCTCTCCTTGTAAAGCTTCAGATGGGCCTTGAGGCCCAGGACCCGATGGAGGGCGTCGGAGAGCCGCTCCTCAGTGACGATGCCGCTCTCCACACCGGCCTTGAGGTAGCCCAGATCCTCCCCGAAATCGTTGGCAAAGAGGAACATGTCACAGCCCGCGGCGATGCAGCGGGGCACCGCGTCCTTCCGGGCCATGACCCCCGCCATGCCGATCATGTGGGAGGCGTCGGAAATGATGACGCCGTTGAAGTCCAGCTCATCCCTTAGAAGATCCTGCAGAAGCTCCGGCGCCAGGGAGGCGGGCAGGATCTCTTGATCCCTGATGCCGGGGCGGACCTTCCGGCTCCAGGCCGGGAGGGAGATCTGGCCCGTCATCACTGCCTCCAGTCCCTCGCCGATGAGGGTGCGGTAGACCTTTCCGTAGCTTGCCATCCATTCCTCCACCGAGGCCTCGTTGTGGGCGGGGGAGATGTGGGGGTCCAGCTCATCCCAGCCATCCCCGGGGAAGTGCTTCAGGGTGCAGGCCATGTTGGGATTCGCGTCCTTGATGCCCTTGATATAGGCCCGGGCGCAGTCGATGACCCGATTGGGGTCGGAGCCGAAGCTGCGGGTATTGACGATGGTATTGCGCCAGTTCTTATAGACGTCGCCCACGGGATTGAACATCCAGTTGACCCCCACGGCGCTGGCCTCACGCCCGGAGACATAGCCCATATGATAGGCGGTCTCGGTGCCCCGGGAGGCGCCGGCCTCCGCCGCCGTGGCTACGAAGGTCCCCTCCGGCAGGACGCC
>CAMNAO010000032.1 GCA_946531435.1 uncultured Clostridia bacterium | reverse complement strand
TGTGAAACATTGTACGATAGACTTCGGAGGGCCTTCCTTGTATGTTTTTTCTACACGAAGGTTTGTCTGCAGTCTGATCCCCGGCAGCCAAAGGCTGCCGGGGATGAGTGTGTAGGCAAAGCCAGGTTTTCACTGCACACAATTACTGAAACTCACTGTTTAGGACGAGAGTACGGATTGCCACGACCAGTGTGCCGCACTGGTCTCGCAATGACGGCAGTAGCGGGGTAGTCGCCGCGGCTGCCAAGCCTTTTCTGTCATTGCGAGGAGGGCACAGCCCGACGTGGCAATCCGTACCCCGTCCTCGTGCTCTCTATAGTAAGCCATTGTGAAACATTGTACGATAGACTTCGGAGGGCCTTCCTTGTATGTTTTTTCTACACGAAGGTTTGTCTGCAGTCTGATCCCCGGCAGCCAAAGGCAGCCGGGGATTTGAATTAAAACAGATGGAGGTCACGGGGGAGCCGGATCGCTTGCATCCTCACGGCCCGCCGAAGGGGGAGCCGGTCTCCCCGTCCTTGGGCAGCACCTTCAGGTTCCCGTTCTCGTCGATGCCCAGCTTTGCGGAACAGATGGGGCAGGTCATGCTCCGGAACTGATAGCTGGGGATCACGTGGGTGCAGGAGGGACAGCGCAGATACTTCCAGTTCAGGGGGAAGACCGCCACACCCAGGACCATCACCACGCCGAAGGCGACCCAGGCGACGGTGGGATTGGAGAGGCGCAGGGCGATAAAGAGGATGAGCCCCAGGATGCTGATGTAGTTCATCACCTGGGAGATCTTCCGGGCCTTCAAAAAGTTCATTTTCATCGATCCCACTCCGTTTCCGCCTTGGGGCACCGGCCGCAGGGGAACATCTCGTGGCAGACGCCGCCCTGATAGTCGCAGATGGGCACCAGCAGGCCCTTCAGCTCCGGCACCGCCTCCAGCGCTTTGTCGCACATCATTTTTGTCAGCTCCCTCGTCTCCTTGGCGGCCTGATTGCAGAGGCGCTTGTTGGCGATGGTCATCAGCTCTTCGGCGTTGACGTCGAAGATCATGGAAACCGGGGCGTCCTGGGGGGCGGTGTTGCGGTCATACTTGTTCTGCCGGTCGTTCCGCTGGCTCTTGACATAGGGCTGGGCGTGGACGTGGCGGACAAAATGGACGCTGACCCAGTAGGGGCACTCGATATAAAAGCTGAATCGGAGATAGCGGATGGGGCTGTGGCGGGCCTCCAGAATGCTGTGCTTCCAGGCGCTGTCGGGGGCGGAGACGGGCTTCTTGCCGATGGTGACCAGGGCCCGGCGTTTGCACTCCATCCAGTCCTGCTCCGTGGGGTAACCGATAAGTTCCACGTTCATGGGAATTCCTCCTTTAATCCAGGACCCGATAGGCCGCGAAAACTGTCGCGCCCCGGGTGATTTCTTCCATCTTCCGCCGGTTGATCCGACGGGTGAGAAGGGCGTCATAGCCCCCCTGGGAGGCGAGAAGCTCCGTCTCGGGGATCCGGGTCCCCGCGGCGACCCGAAGGATCCAGGCTCCTGCGATCTCTTCCTCGGGAATGGGGGTGACGGCGCTCTCCCGGGTCCAGAAGGGCTTATATTCCGCGCCGGGGTGACGGCTCAGCTCGATGACGTCGCCCACCACGGCACTGGCGGTGGGAAGACTTCCCGCGCCGGGCCCGGCGAAGAGGACGCTGCCCACGCTCTTTCCCAGCACCTCCACGGCGTTGGTGACCCCGTGGATGGAGGCCAGCAGGGAGTCCCGGGGTACGGCGTGGGGCGCCACATAGGCTGCGATGCGCTCTCCCTGCCGATAGCTGCGGCCAAGAAGCTTCAGCTCATAGCCCGCCTCGCCCAGAAGGGCGGTGTCCTCCCGCCGGATCTCCCGGATGCCCCGGATGGAAACCGTGTCCGGATGGATGTAATGGCCGAAGCAGAGGGAGGCCAGGATGCTGATCTTCCGGCCCGCGTCCAGCCCGTCCACGTCGGCGGAGGGGTCCCGCTCGGCATAGCCCAGGGCCTGGGCGTCCTTCAGGACGGCCTCATATTCCGCGCCCTCCCGCAGCATGCGGGTCAGGATATAGTTGGTGGTGCCGTTGATGATGCCCCGCACCTGGGTGATCTCCCCGCCACTAAGACAGTTCTGAATGGGGCCGAGGACGGGGATGCCGCCGCCCACGCTGGCCTCAAAGAGGTAGGCGCAGCCGTGCTCCTTCGCCAGGGCCATGAGCTCCGGCCCGTGGGTGGCCACCAGCTCCTTGTTGGAGGTGACCACGCTCTTGCCCGCCATGAGGCTGCGGCGGGTAAACTCATAGGCCGCACCCACGCCGCCGATGGTCTCAATCACCACCGAGACCTCAGGATCCTGCTCAATGATCCCAAAGTCCCGCACCAGTAGGGAGCGGAAGGGGCTATCGGGAAATTCCCGTAAGTCAAGAATGTATTTGAGACCGATGGACGGGTCCAGGTCGTGCTTCCGCTGCTCCAGCACTTGGGCAGTGCCGCTGCCCACCACACCGAAGCCCAGAATGGCCGCGTAGATCATGGGGATACCTCCTTGGGGAATGAAGCCCGCATCCGGGGCAAAAAGTGATTCATTAAAGGATAGTTTAACACAATCTGTGGAATACTTCAATGAGAAAAAGTGAGATTGCTGTGAAAACCGGGAGGGATCGGACATGCCTGTGGACGGAGAGGAAAGGGAGGAGCGGCGTTGGCTATGGGGCCTTTTAAAGACTGCCGCCGGACTGGCGGTCCTGATCCTTGGCCTGAAGCTTTTGGGCCCCATGCTGGCCCCCTTTCTCCCGGCATGGCTGACGGCCAGTCTTCTGGAGCCGGTGGTCCGGCGCATGACGGAGCGCTTCGGCATCCGGCGGGGCTTTGCCAGCGGCCTTTCAGCGGGGGTGTTCCTGTTCTCGGCCCTGGGGCTTCTGGCTCTTGGCCTCAGCCGGGGGGTGTGGGAGCTGTACGCTCTGGCCCGGGAGCTGCCGGAGCGGCTGAGCGCCCTGGGGGAGCTTGTTTCCTGGGCGGAGGCACGGGCAGAGAAGCTCACGGTCAGTGTGCCGCCGGAGCTGAAGGGCTACCTGGCGCTGGCGGCCCGGGGCCTGGAGGAAGCCGCAGCCTCCCTGCCGGGGCGGCTCTCCGCCTGGCTTCTGGGGAAGCTGGGGGAGGGGATCGGCCGGCTGCCCCAGCTCCTGCTCTTCGCCGCCACCTACGCCGTGGGGGTGTTCTTCCTCTCGGCGGGCTATCCGGAGATCCTGGCTTTCTTCCGCTGTCAGCTGCCCCCTTCCTGGCAAAGGCGGGCGGAGGAGGGGGCCGCCGCCATGCGCTGCGGCCTCGGCAAATGGCTGAAGGCCCAGCTGCGGATGGCGGGCGTCATGGCGCTGATCCTGCTGACCTCGTTCCTCCTCCTGGGGGTGGCCTCCCCGCTGACAGCGGCCCTCTTGACGGCATTGGTGGATGCTTTGCCGGTGCTGGGGGTGGGCACGGTGCTGCTGCCCTGGGCCCTGTGGGAGGCCCTCTCCGGCGGCGGCACACGGGCCCTGGGGCTGGGGATCACCTGGCTCTTTTCCCTGGCCCTGCGCTCCTTTCTGGAGCCCAGGCTGGTGGGGCGGCAGTCTGGCCTGCACCCGGCGGCCGCCCTGCTGGCGGCCTACGCGGGCTTTCGCCTGGGGGGTGTGGCGGGGCTTGTCGGCCTGCCCGTTTTCCTTGTCATGCTGAAGGAGCTGGGGGACTGCGGGGTGCTGCGGCTGTGGCGCAGTCCGGGACAAAAAACAGATCCTTAGGGTTTTCGTTGCCTTTTTTTCCCGGCTGTGCTATAGTTTCCTTATACTACATGGCGCGCGGTCCCGCCGCCGGAGGGGAGAAAAAAGATGGATATCAAAGCAAAAATCGAAGAGATCGTGGAAAAGGTCAAGAACGATAAGGACTTTGCGTCCAAATTCCAGGCAGATCCCATCAAAGCCCTGGAGGGCATCCTGGGTGTGGACCTGCCGGATGAGCAGCTGAAGAGCATCATTGACGGCGTCAAGGCCAAAATCAGCCTGGACAATGTCAGCGGTGTGGTGGGCGGCCTGAAGGACCTTTTCAAGAAGTAAGCGGGGGAAGCCGCAAGAGGGTGCCGGCATCCGGTGTTTTTAAGGAAAAGGACAAGCGTGAGGGGAGGAATGCAGTGTGTATGACAACAAGGCCACGGCCCGTGCCGCCTGGATCGTAAAGATCCTGTGTGTTTTTACGGTGATTCTGGCCGCCCTGCGGCTTCTCCGCCTCATCGCCCTGCCCTGGATCTGGGTGCTTGGTCCGTTGTGGATCCCGGCCGCCCTTCTTCTTCTCTTATACCTTATCGACCTCTTCATCGGCATCTATGAGAGAAGGAAATAGAAACAACAGCGCTCCCGGCCCAATGGGCCGGGAGCGTCAGACTGTAGACAAAGACCTGTGGCCGGAATTCATACGCTCAAGGGCTGGTGTTTCTTCAGGGTTTCCCCTTGCAAAGAATGCCTGCTCCTGACGTAGGGGCGGCTATTAGCCGCCCGATAAACAAAGTGAAATATTCGAATCATTGCCCGTAATTACTATATTATTTCTATATTTGCACATTTTTCGCAATTTTCCGGGTTCCTGCATGGGCGGCTGATAGCCGCCCCTACGGTGTCTGTGGAAATACCTGCGTTTCCGTGTTTCTTCTCATCATCCGGGGTTTGCCTACACGCTCGCGCTCCCGGCCCAATGGGCCGGGAGCGTTCAAGTTGTATGGGGGAAAGAGCTTACTGCTTCTTGCCCTGGTTGGCCACGGCGTTCATGGCGGCGTTGATCTCATCCTGGTTGCCCAGATAGTAGTGACGGATCACGTTGAAGTTGTCGTCGAACTCATAGACCAGGGGAGCGCCGGTGGGAATGTTGACGCCGATGATATCCTCGTCGCTGATGTTGTCGAAATACTTCACCAGGGCGCGGAGGGAGTTGCCGTGGGCGGCGATGATCACGCGCTTGCCGGCCAGCATATCCTTCTTGATGACCTCCTCAAAATAGGGCACCACGCGCTCAATGGTGGTCTCCAGGCTCTCATTGGCGGGCAGCAGGGCGGGGTCCACATCCCGGAACATCTCCTGCTTGGTGGCGCTGCGGGGGTCGTCGGCATCCAGTGCGGGGGGCTTCACGTCGAAGGAACGGCGCCAGAGCTTGACCTGCTCCTCGCCGTATTTCTCAGCGGTCTCCGCCTTGTTGAGGCCCTGCAGGGCGCCGTAATGGCGCTCATTGAGCTTCCAGCTCTTGATGACGGGCAGCCAGGCCCGGTCCATGGCGTCCAGGGCCAGGTTCAGGGTGTGGATGGCCCGCTTCAGGTAAGAGGTATAGCAGACATCGAAGTCATAGCCCGCGGCCTTCATGGTCTCGCCGGCCCGCTTGGCCTCCTGCATGCCCTTCTCGCTGAGCTCCACATCGGTCCAGCCGGTGAAGAGGTTCAGCTTGTTCCACTCGCTCTCGCCGTGTCTCAGTAAAACCAGTTTCATCATAAGTAGATCCCTCGTGATTCAGATTTGGCGGCCTTCCGGCCTTTTTCACCGTCTGCCATTATACAGCAAAACCTCCCCTTTGACAAGGGGAGGTTTTTGGAGGTGCAGTCAATGCCGCTCTAAACGGGGATCCCGTAGGGGCCGGCGCCCACGACGGCCCGTTCATTCCGTACCGCAGCATTCCATCGGGACATCCGGGGCCGACACCTACAATTCTGAAGGGAGGCCGGATAAAGCTCTCTTATCCCTTTTTCACTGCGGCCTTGATCTTGTCCCAGAGGAAGACCACGAGAACGCTGGTGACAAGACCCAGAAGGGAGCTCAGGATCCACATGAGGCCGAAGCCGTAGCCCGTCTTGCCCATGGCGGCGTACTGGGGGCCGTGGAAGGTGTAGATGGTGAGGATATAGGCCACGGCGGCCAGGCGGCACTGGACGTAGATGGCGCCGGTGAGCTTGGCCAGCACCAGGCAGCAGATCAGGACGCAGGCGGTGGTCAGGGCCAGCAGCAGCTCGCTGGAGCTGAGGTCGAAGACGAAGAGGGGGATAAAGGCCAGGATGGCGCCGATGGAGGTGACGGCCACCCGGATGAGTCCGGTGCGCCAGGTGGTCTTCAGGTCCACGTCCGCCAGGAAGGCGCAGCAGAGGGCATAGATGCAGAGATTGATGTAGTTGCCGATGGCGGGGATGGCGCTCTGGAGGCAAAGATAAATCAGGATGGCGACGCCCACGGTGACGCCCAGGCGGAAGTCCAGCTCGGTAAAGCCCTGTTTCGGTTTCTGCGGCATGATGATTTCTCCTTTTTTGTTTTTTGGGGTGGTTTGGGGGAAAGATCAAAAGACAGAGCTTCCCCCTTTGGTGAAGGGTACGCCCTGTCAGACTGCAGATATCAATGCTAATACAAGTATAGCGAAGAACTGATCGTTTTGCAAGCCCTTTTGAGAAAAAAGCCACCGTGGGGGGCCCTTTTCATCCGGAAAAAACTGTGCTACAATGCGTCCGTAAGAAGAAGTTGACAAAAGGAGGGATTCCTTTGCGCTCCCCAACCTATGAGAGACGGGCGGCCCGCCGTCACGGCTGGCGCAGACTGGCGCTTACCGCCGTCTCCGTGCTGCTGGAAATCGGGATCCTGGTATTGAGCATCACCCGGCTTCAGGAGCACGCCTGGTGGATCAATGCGGCGTTGTCCCTTCTGGCCATGGCACTGGTGCTGGGCATCTATGGGCAGAACAAGACCTCCGCCATGAAAATGCCCTGGATTCTGCTCATCATTCTCGCCCCGGTGATGGGGGTGACCCTCTATCTGATGATCGGCCTCAGCGGCCACACCCGCCGCATGCGGGAGCGGTACCGCGCGGTGGATACCACCATCCTGCCCCGGCTGAAGGAGCGGGAGGAGGATCGGGAGACCCTTCGGGAGCGGGATCCCATCGCACTGGGGCTCAGCCGCTATGTGCGGGATTTCGCCCGGTATCCCCTGTACAGCGGCACCGATGTCCGCTATTTTGCCCGGGCAAAGGAGGCCTTTGAGGCCCAGCTGGAGGATTTAAGGAAGGCGGAGCGCTTCATTTTCCTGGAGTATCACGCCATTGAGGACGCGGAGGCCTGGCAGCAGATGCAGGCGGTCCTGGAGGAGCGGGTGAAGGCCGGGGTGGAGGTCCGGGTCTTCTACGACGACCTGGGCAGCATCTTCTTCATCGGCGGTGAGTTTCAGAAGAAGCTGGAGGCGGTGGGCATCCAGTGCCGGGCCTTCAATCCCTTTGCTCCGGGGCTCAACTTCTTCCTCAATAACCGGGACCACCGGAAAATCACCGTCATCGACGGCAGGGTGGGCTATACCGGGGGCTACAATCTGGCCAATGAGTATTTCGGCATCACCGAACCCTATGGCAAATGGAAGGACACCGGCATCCGGCTGGAGGGGGCAGCGGTCCGCAGCCTTACGGCCACCTTCCTGGAGATGTGGAACGCGGTGAAGAAGCCTGACGCGGTGGATACGGATTTTGAGAGTTATCTTCGTGCGGAGGCGGTGGAGACGCCGGTGGGCGGCCTGGTGCAGCCCTATGCCGACAACCCCATGGATGAGGAGCATGTGGGGGAGAATGTGTATATCAGCCTCATCGAGGGGGCGGAGGATTACGTCTGGTTTACCACTCCCTATCTCATCATCACCGATGAAATGATCCACGCCCTGGGCCTCGCCGCCAAGCGGGGAGTGGACGTGCGGATCCTCACCCCGGGCATCCCGGATAAAAAACTGGTCTACTCCATGACCCGCAGCTACTATGAGCCCCTGCTTCGGATGGGGGTGCGGATCTATGAGTGGAGCCCCGGCTTCCTGCATGCCAAGATGTGTATCTCCGATGACCGGGTGGCAACCTGCGGCACCATCAACCTGGATTATCGCAGCCTCTATCACCACTTTGAGAACGGCTGCATTCTCTACGGCACCCCCTGCCTTCCCGAAATGCGGAAGGATTTTGAGGATCTTTTCCGTGAGAGCCGGGAAATCCTCTTTGAGGGGGAGAAGAGACGCCTTCCCGGCCCCCGGCGCCTGGGCCAGCTGGTGCTGCGCCTTTTCGCCTCGCTGCTTTGAGGGGTGGGGCGGGAGTGCCCTCGGTTCCTGCGGCTTCTATTGGAGGAAGGGACGGAGGCGCGGATCGCCGCGGGCTGCGGCGGCCCCTACAGGATGCGCTACATCCCTCGCCGTAGGGGCGAACTATGTTCGCCTGCTCACCGAGGGTGTAGATCTGCGGGCGCTCGTCCGTACCTCCGCCCTCTGGATCGCAACAAACAAGGGACGTGCTTCGGGGCGCACTCCGTAAGTCCGTAAGGAAGGCGCCCCGATGATTTGCTTGCTCTCGTCTACACCTCATCCGACCTCGCTTCGCTCGGCCACCTTCCAGCACAAGGCACCTCACCGCGGCTGCGAAATCAAAGACTTCGGCCACGCTGGGCCCCAAGGGGAAGGCTTGAGGAGCGCGCCAACCAACGGCTTCCCCTTGAGGGGAAGCTGTCAGCCGCAAGGCTGACTGATGAGGTGTCTGGCGGATTGCCATGTTGCTTCGCTCCTCACAACAATAGCGTGCTTCTCAATAAAAATATTTGTTGACCAGGGCATAACCACCTAAAAGGTATGAAACAGGCGTAACCGTTGCGGTCACGCCTGTTTCGTCTGCCTGTTACGGATTGTATGGGGCAAAACCCGATGCCCGTGATAACTGCGGACAACACAACACAGCCCGCTCATGAGAGTCTATCCGCTGTGGGTGATTTGCCGTATGGCATCTGCATATTGGGCTGCGTGATTGATGGAAAACTCTCCATGCCTGAGGCCGTGCATACGGTGCAATCGACAGGAAGGGCGCATCTGGCAGATGGCTTTTGCCGAGCGCAGGATTTCTCTTGTTTCCCCTTCTCCGACGTAAACGTGGGTCTCCGCAGACGATTCACTGAATGCATCCTTCAGGGCATAGGACGTATTTGCTTTTAGAAAAGCGATCATATCCTGCTTTTCGATCTGACAAGTATCCCGGTAATAATCTTCAAACAGCTCCTGCTTCAAATGCAGAGATCGAAACTGCAACCTGGCGAAGCCTCTGTTTTTGATCATCCCATAACTGCTGCCGAAGGCCGGGGCGATCAAAGCGTTTGTCAGCTTTGAGGGAATGACGGATGCACTCTCAACCAAAGCATAGGAGCAGACATCTTTGCGCTGCGACAGCATTTCAAGCAAGACCTGCCCGCCTAAAGAAAGGCCTCCGATCAGCAAAACCGAGCCGCCCAGCTGTTCATCGATGAAAGAAAGGATCTCGGAAGCGTTATCTTCGATCGTTGTAAAAGAACGGTCACTTCCGGCATGCCCGTCCAGGATCGGAAGGATGATACGGTACTCTTTCTGGAGAAGCTCCGCCGCTTCCCGATAGTTCCACCAGGATAACCCGCCGCCGTGAAGCAGAAGGACCGCGTCTTTATGCTTCGGTCCATATTCCTGATATTTCATGGCTCCCTCACCTCGTTAAGTCCCGGTTTGTTTTATTCATTGTACCATTGCAGACCGGCGCGGTCAATGATCTCCGGTTCAAGTGGGAAGGAGGCGCTTCCTTGCGAAGCGCCTCCTTCGGCACGTCCCTTGTCGTTTACAGCTTTTCCATATAGGGGGCGGCGGCCTTCAGCATCAGCTTGCGGCTTTTGCCGTTAAACTCCACCTCGATGAGGAAGTCGGTCCCGGCGGGGGTCATCTTCACGATGGTGCCCTCCCCGAAGGCCTTGTGCTTTACCCGGTCCCCCAGCGCATACTGCACCGCGGGCGCCGGCTCCCTGGGGGCGGGGGCCGCGGCCCGCAGCTCCGCCGCCTTTTTCAGCAGCTCCCGGGCGGTACTGCCCGGGGTGCGGCTTTGGCGATTTTCGTCGGCGGATCGCTTCCCGGCGGCGCTCCATCCCCCGCCGGAAGAGGAGCGGCGCTCCTCTCCGTAGCCGCGATAGCGATCCCGGCTGCCGTAGCCCCCGTATCCGCCGCCGTCATTCCGACTTCCGTAGCCGCCGCCATAGCTGCTGTAACCGCCGTAGCTGCGGCGGCTGCCATAGCCGTAGTCCTCGGTGTCGTAGCTCTCCTCCTCATCCTCGAAGCCATAGCCGCTGTAGGAGCGCCGCTGGACCCCGGTGCGGTTGAGACAGTCCTCGGGGATCTCGTCAATGAAGCGGGAGGGCAGGTTGGAGCTGGTGCGCCCGTAGAGCATCCGCTGCTGGGCGCAGGAGAGGATCAGCCGCTCCTTGGCCCGGGTGATGGCCACGTAGCAGAGCCGCCGCTCCTCCTCCATCTCCTCGTCCTCCCCGATGGCCCGCATGCCGGGAAAGACGCCGTCCTCCATGCCCACCAGGAAGACGGTGTTGAATTCCAGACCCTTGGCGCTGTGAATGGTCATCATGGTGACGGCGGAGTCCGACTCCTCCATCTCGTCCAGCTCGGAGTAGAGGGCCGTCTCCTCCAGAAAGCCCGCGAGGCTGGGCTCCGGCGCCCCGGCGGCATAGGAGAGGATGGAGCTTCTCAGCTCCTGCACGTTCTCCGCCCGGGTGCGGTTTTCCTGGGTGTCGGCGGCCAGAAGCATGGCCATATAGCCGCTGCGGTCCACCACCCGGTCATAGAGCTCCTCCAGAGGGAGGACCCCGGCCGCCTCCTGCAGCTCCTCAATGAGGGCGGTAAACTCCTTCAGCCTTGGGGCGGCCCGCTTGAGGTCGGGGATCGTTTCGGCCGCTTTCAATACCTGCCACAGGCTCTCGCCCCGCTCCTGGGCCTCCCGCTCGGCGTTTTCGATGGTCTTGGCCCCGATGCCCCTGGGAGGATTGTTGATGATCCGGGTAAGGCGCAGATCGTCCCCCGGGTTGGCGACGACGCAGAGGTAGGCCAGCATGTCCTTGACCTCGGCCCGGTCATAAAAGCGCATGCCGCCGTAGACCCGGTAGGGGATGCCCGCCCGCTTGAAGGCGAACTCCAGCCGGTTGGACTGGCTGTTCATGCGGTAGAGGACGGCGTAGTCGCTGAAGCTGCCGCCCTCCCCGGCCCCCGCCACAATGGTGCCGGTGACGAAGCGGGCCTCCTCCTCGTCGTTCTGGGAGGTGTGCAGCTCGATCTTTTCCCCGCTGCCGTTCTTCGTCCAGAGGGTCTTGCCCTTGCGCCCCTTGTTCTCCTTAATGACGCTGTTGGCGGCGGAGAGGATGTTCCCGGTGGATCGGTAATTCTGCTCCAGCCGGATGACCCTGGCGCCGGGAAACTGCTGCTCAAACTGGAGGATGTTCTCAATGGTGGCGCCCCGGAATTTGTAGATGCTCTGGTCGTCGTCCCCCACCACGCAGAGGTTGCTGGTGCCCCCGGAGAGGAGGGCCGCCAGCCGGTACTGCATCCGGTCCGTGTCCTGGTATTCGTCGATGAGGACATAGCGGAATTTCCGCTGGTAATAATCCCGCACTTGGGGAAAGTCCCGCAAAAGCCGCACCGTAAGGACGATGAGGTCGTCAAAATCCAGGGCGTTGGCGTCCCGGAGCTGAAGCTCGTAGCGGCGCCAGATCTCGCCCATCTTCTTTTTCCGAAGGTCCGCCCCCTTCTCCGCCGCCTCCAGGTATTGCCCGGGGTCCATGCCCCGGTCCTTGGCGGCGCTGATCTCCGCCAGCACACTTCGGGGCGGGAAGGACTTGTCGTCCACGTTCATCTCTTTTAAAAGGCGCTTTACGATGCTGAGGCTGTCGGAGGCGTCGTAAATGGTGAAGGAGCGGCTGTAGCCCAGAATCTCGATCTCCCGCCGCAGGATGCGGACGCAGGCGGAGTGAAAGGTCATGGCCCAGATATCCTCGGCGGCCTCGCCCAGCTTTTCCCTGAGGCGGCTTTTCAGCTCCCCCGCGGCCTTGTTGGTGAAGGTGATGGCGATGATCCGCCAGGGCTCCACAGGATCGAAGGCGCAGAGCTCGTCCAAAAGCTCCTTCTCCGGGGGCATGGTCCCGGCGGCCACGGCCTCCAGCCAGCGCAGGTCCTCCTCGGTGGCGTCCTCCGGGATCTCGCCGCAGTCGGAGGCCCGTCCGTAGCGGATCAGGTTATAGATCCGGTCGATGAGCACGGTGGTTTTGCCGCTGCCCGCCCCGGCCAGCACCAGAAGGGGCCCCTCGGTGGCCAGCACAGCCTCCTGCTGGCGGGGGTTTAAGCGCTGAAAATCCCGGCAAATGACCGCCCTGCGGGCATTTAGATAGCGTTCCGAAAATTCTTTGTCCATGGGCTTGCTCCTGTGCGGAAAAAGGGCCGAGGCCCCGATTGGTCAGATAATACCCCGTTATTGTAGCACAGTTTTGCCCCGCTGACAATCTTGGGCGCGGCGCAGCTCCCAAACCGCGCTTGGGGGCGAACTGCGCATCCCCGCTTGAGGAGAGGGGTGCGCGTAGGGGCGAACTGCGCATCCCCGCTTGAGGAGAGGGGTGCACGTAGGGGCGAACTGCGTTCGCCCGCTCGCAACGAGCCTCGTCAAAAACGGGCGATCACAGATCGCCCCTACGGGGTGCTGATCAGACGGGCGATCACAGATCGCCCCTACGGGGACGTTACGGGTACGGCGGGCCGTCGAGGGCGCCGGCCCCTACGGGGTGCTGGTCAGACGGGGGACCACGGGCTGCCCCGAAGGGGAGACAGGGGATTTCTTTTCACACAATTTGACAGATTTCCGCCGGGAACTATTGCCCTCTTTCGTGAACTTTGCTATAATACCCCCCGGGGTGCAATCGTATTTTATGCGCCCCGCTCCCGGAGCTTTTCCGGAGAAAACAAAAGGAGAGACATTTTATGTCCTGTACATTGGTGGTGATGGCCGCCGGCATCGGCTCCCGCTTCGGGGGCGGCATCAAGCAGCTTGCCAAGGTAGGCCCCAGCGGGGAGATCATTCTGGATTACTCCATCCACGACGCCATAGAGGCGGGCTTTGACCGGGTGGTCTTTGTCATCAGCCACAAGATCGAGAAGGATTTTCGTGAGGTCTTCGGGGATCGGATCGAGAAGACCTGCGCCGGGAAAGGGGTGGAGGTGGCCTATGCCTTCCAGTCCCTGGAGGATCTGCCGGCGGGCTTCTCCCTGCCGGAGGAGCGGCAGAAGCCCTGGGGCACCGGTCAGGCGGTGCTGGCCTGCAAAGGCCTGGTGTCCGGCCCCTTCGCCATCATCAACGCCGACGACTACTATGGAAAAGAGCCCTACCGCATCGTGGCGGAGTTTTTGAAAAAACCGGGAAATGAGTATTGCATGGCGGGCTTCCGCCTGAAAAACACCCTGACCCTCTCCGGCGGGGTGACCCGCGGCCTCTGCCACGCGGATGAAAGGGGCTATCTCACCGACATTGCGGAGACCAAGGAGATCCGTCTGGAGAAGGACGGCAGCATCCATGCCGGAGAGTGGGCCCTTGACGGGGACATGCTGGTATCCATGAACATGTTCGGCTTCCGGGAGGACTTTTTGACCAGGCTGGAGAAGGGCTTTACCGAGTTTTTGTCCGATCCCGCCTCGGATCTTGTGAAGGGCGAATACCTGGTGCCCATCTACGTCAATGAGCTTCTGGGACGGGGGGAGATCCGCCTGAAGCTGCTGGAGACCTCCAGCCGCTGGTTCGGCATGACCTATAAGGAGGATACCGAGCCAGTGCGCGCCGAGTTCCGCACGCTGGTAGAAAAGGGTGAGTATCCGGCAAGCCTGCTGTAAGGCCGTCCCGAGGGGACGATCTCGCGCAAAGACAATACAATAAGGGGGAGATTGAATGTCCGTTACCATTCGAGAGAGCAGTTTTCCCGCCTCCTGCGGGATCGGCGCCATCTATGCCCGCTATTGGATCCCGGAGGAGCCCCGGGCCGTGGTGCAGATCTGTCACGGCATGGCGGAGCATATCTCCCGCTATGACGAGCTGGCGGATCGCCTGGCCGGGGCAGGCTATCTTGTCTGCGGCATCGATTACAAGGGCCATGGCCGCAGTCTGCGGGAGGGGGAGCCCAAGGGCTACTTCGCCGCGGTGGACGGCTGGGACTACAACGTAAAGGACGTGATGGCCCTCAGGGATCGGGTCGCGGCCGAATGGCCCGGTCTCCCCTATGTGCTCTTCGGCCACAGCATGGGCTCCTTCCTGGCCCGCACCGTGGCGGGCCGCCACGGGGACGCTTTTGACGGCTTCATCTTTTCCGGCACCGCCGGAAAGAACCCGGTGCTGGGCATTGCCCTCCTTTTGGCCGCCAATGAGATTCGCCGCACCGGCGGCAAGGTTCCCTGTGACAGGATCAACAATCTGGCCTTCGGCAGCTACTTAAAGCGTATCCCCAACCCCAGGACCCCCTATGACTGGATCAGCAGCCGGGAAGATGTGGTCGACAAATACGCGGCGGATGAAAACTGCGGCTTTACCTTCACCGCCCAAGGCTTTTACGATATGTTTACCGGCCTGAAGGAGGTCCAGGCCAAGACCTGGGCCCCCAGTGTGCCGGATAAGCCCATCCTCCTCTTTGCCGGGACGGAGGACCCTGTGGGCAGCTACGGCAAGGGCGTGGAGCAGGTCTATGACTGGCTGAAAAAGAGCGGCCACGGCAAGGCCGCGCTGAAGCTCTACCCCGGCGCCCGCCACGAGGTTCATAACGAGACCTGCGCGGAGGAGCTCTATGCCGACCTTCTGAAATGGCTGGAGGAGAACATCCCTGCCAAGGGAGCGGTCCCCCGCGGAGTATGATCCCTCGCCCGGGGCGCCGCCCCAGGGACAACGTGCTGTAAGGGAATAAGAACATAAAAAACGAGAGATCAGGACGTTTTGCTCTGATCTCTCGTTTTTTCGTTTTTTGACGGGACCTCTGGATGATCGTGCCGGGCGAACACAGTTCGCCCCTACGCGGTGCCTGAAGCGCAATAGAGGCCGTAGGGGCGATCTGCGATCGCCCGTTATTTGTTGGGAGAGCAGGGGAGGGGACGCGAATGGGGCTGGCTAAACATCATATCACAGGCAAGGGTGGCCTCAGGCCTGGGGCGCCTCCGCCCCGGCGGTCTCTTTGGCGGCTTCCTCCGCCGCGGCCTTTTCGGCGGCCTCTTTTTCGGCCTTCTCCGCCTCCTTGCGGGCCTTCTCGGCCTCCATCTTCCTGCGGCGCTCCTCCCGCATCTGTTCGCCCTTGCGGCGGTTGAAGCAGGTGGTGCAGAGGCCGTCCTCGGCGTCGCGGCGGCGGGGCTTCCCGCACTGGACGCAGGCGTGGACCGGTATCTTCCGCAGGGCCACCCGGTTCAGGGTGCTGATCCGCATGGGGGAGATGCTGCTGATGCCCTGCTCTTTGCAGGAGTTCATGCAGATGCCGCAGCCGGTGCAGCGCCAGGGTTCCACCACGGGGATCAGATTGTCCCCCTCCCGCAGGATCTTCAGCGCCTTCTGGGGGCAGGAGAAAACGCAGGTGGCGCAGTTAAAGCAGTTGTCGGTGAAGACGGGCATTTTCACCCGGTATTTCGGCCGCTGATCAGGCTCCAGCTTCTCGGCCTCGGCCTTTACGGCGTCCCGCAGCATGGCCCGGTAGAAGAGGCCGGCGTCCTGGCTCTGCATGGGCTCCGGCATGATGCGCATGGCCTTGTCCAGGGGCAGGTTGCGGAAAATGTTGAAAAGCTCCCGCCGGCTCATGCCGGTGTCGGTGGGGGTGTACTCCTCCCCGCCCCGCAGGATCTTCACCTTTTTCTCAAAGACCTCGTCCCCCAGGAAGAAGCGCAGCTTCTCCAGGTTCTCAGCGATGAGGGCCTTGAAGCCCTCCCGCTTGCAGCTTTCGCAGGCGTTCAGGGAGATCACCAGGCCCTTGGTGATGGCGGCGTAGGCCATCTGCTCCCAGCTGACGGCGGCAAGGCAGCTGACGTTCAGGGTGAGAACGGTGTCATCCTCGGCGCAGGAGATGCCCATCTCGCCGCTTTTGGACACGGCAATCAGGAAGTTGTCTACCCGCTGGGCGGGGAAGGTGATGCAGCTGTCCGGGCAGTTGGCGGCGCAGATGCCGCACTTTATGCACTGGGTATAGTCCGGGCGCTTGCGCTTGCCCTCGGGATAGATGCCCTGGGGACAGACCTCGGAGCAGATGGAGCATTCGTTGCCGTAGGTCTTCCGGTCAGAGCAGCGCATGGCCAGATAGGTGGGGATGGTCTTGATGTGGTGCTGACTGTCTAAGAGCTGAGCGATGGATTCCATGGGTCCCTCCGTTGCCGTCTCATGTTGAGAGGCGAGAGAATATGTAAAAGTTGATGGAAAATCGGGAAAGGAGAGAAGACGTTTTCTGTCTTATGGGCGAGGTTATTATAGCATATTGGAATTTTTCTAACAAGAGGAAAGATGTTCTTGTCATAAAAATGTAAAACCTGCTTGATTGCAGCGGGCAATCGTGGTATGATGACGTAGTCTCAAATACCCTGTCCGGCCCTGAGGCCAAGGCGGGAGAAAGGATAAGGTACGACGATGAAGATTGGCACCTCGGAATTTATCGTAATCTTTCTCGTGATCTTCTTTGTGCTGGGGCCGGAAAAAACGATCCTGGCGGCCAGGAAGCTGGGAAAGCTGTTACGGACCTTGAAGGTCTACATCACCTCCCTCACCGGCGATCTGCGTGAGACGGTGGTAGAGCCTCTTCAGGAGATCCAGGAGCCGCTGAAGGACATCACCGCGCCGCTGAACGACCTGACCAATGTCGTGCAGCAGCCAATCAATGAGTTCAACGCCGCCGTGCGTGATCTGGAAAAACCGGTCACACCGGCAACGCCCGCCGTCCAGAAGGCCGATGAGACTAAAGCCGAAGACCTGGAATTCGCGGAGCTGGAAATGGCGGAGCCCGAGACGGAAGCGGTGCCCGAAGAAGCGGAGCCGGAGCCTGAAGCGCACGTTGATGCTGACAAAGAAGACGCTGGCGATGTGTCCCCCCAGTCCGACGAAAACTCCCAAGCCCCTAAAACCGCTGCCACGGCAAGCGATTTCAAGACGTGACCTTGTCCAGCCCCTTTGGGGCAAGACAGCGCGAACACAGCGGCCCATTTGGGCGGCAAAACACTATATTTTACTTAAATAATTACGAAAAGAGGTATTTCTTATGTTGAACGCTACTATGGTTTTGGGCAGAATCGGTGTTACCGAGCTTCTGGTGATCCTTGTGATCGTCCTTGTCATCTTTGGGCCCAAGCAGCTTCCCAAGCTGGCCAAGACCTTCGGCAAGACCATCAACAGCTTCAAGAAGGGCGTCGAGGACGGCCTGGATGATGAAGAGGCCGAGAAGAATGCCGAGAAGAATGCTGAGAAGAAGGCCGAGGCTGAGACTGAGGAAAAGGCTGAGGAGACCGACGCGGAGTAATTTCCTGCGTTCCGGGTCCGGATACGTCAGGAGGAACGAAACGTGGCAGGGAACAAAATCGACCAAAAAATGACCTTCACCCAGCACCTGGGGGCCTTTAAAAATTGCCTTATCGTCATCGCGGCGGTTTACGTGGTGGCCTTTATCGGGTGCTACATATTCTCTTCGGAGTTTATTACGGCGATGGTCAATATCAACCCGGATTACGACTTCGTGCAGAGCGACGTGACCGAGATGCTGGCCCAGCAGCTGAAGGTGGCGCTGATTGCCGCCCTCGTCATCGATTCCCCGGTGATCGTCTGGCAGGTCCACAGCTTTGTAAGCCCCGGCCTCACCAGGGCGGAGGACCGCAAGTTTTTGCTGATCCTCATCGGCGGCCTTCTGCTCTTCGCCGTGGGCGCGGTGTTCTGCTATATCATCGTGATTCCCTTTACCCTGAAGTTCTTCAAGGGCCTGAATACCATCGAGGCGGTGGCCTCGCTCATCAATCTGAAGAACTATATCAGTTACATCGTGGCCCTGCTTCTGGCCTTCGGCTGCATCTTTGAGATGCCCGTGGTGGCCGCGATCCTCTCCGCCGTGGGGCTCATCAAGCCCAAGATGATGGTGGCCGCCCGGCAGTACGTCATCGTGGTGTTCTTCATCCTGGGCGCCGCCATCACCCCGCCGGATATCATGAGCCAGTGCATGGTGGCTATCCCTATGATTGTGCTCTATGAGCTCAGCATCCTCATCT
Source organism: uncultured Clostridia bacterium (assembly GCA_946531435.1). GTDB lineage: Bacteria > Bacillota > Clostridia > Oscillospirales > Oscillospiraceae > CAMNAO01. The sequence goes on along the minus strand of CAMNAO010000032.1, from coordinate 1,652 downwards.
GCAGAGTGATTTACAACGCCAAGCGGAAAAAACTCATCGCCCAGGGCATCGACCCGGACGAGGAGGAGGAAGAAGAGAAAGAGGAAAAGCAGAAGGAGAGCCGTTGGGCCTCCGCCAAGGCCCAGGTGGAGCTGGCCGATGCCCGCAAGGCCCAGGCAGCAAAGAAATAATAGAAGCCTTTTCGGGGGGCAGTGCCCCCCGAAAAGCCGGTCTGGAGGAATTTATGGAACTTCGCAATCTTACGGAAAACGAGAACGGCAGCGTCTCCTTTGAGCTGCACACGGAGGGGCAGGAGTGGAAGGACTATCTTTCGAAGGCCTCTCACGCCCTGCAGAAGCAGAAGGCCGTCCCCGGCTATCGGGCGGGCAAGGCTTCGATCGGCGTGGCGGCAAAGCACTATGGCAAGACGCTTTTTGAGAACGCCGCGCGGGAGGCCAACAACGAGCTTTTTGTCAAGGCCTGCCAGGAGAAGGACTATGCGCCGGTTTCCCAGCCCAGCATCGTGGTGGTGGGCGCGGACGAAAAGGAGCTTGTCACCCTCTGCAGCTTTGTGAACTACCCCAAGGTGACGGAGCTGAACTACCGGGGACTGAAGCCCTTAAAGCCCGTAAAGACCTGCTCTGAGGCGGATATCGACGCCGCCATCGACCGTTATATGCACCAGCATCTCTATGTCCATGAGGTCCCCCGGGAGGCTCGTATGGGCGATATCGTAGAGGTCAGCTTCACCGGCACCCACAACGGGGAGCGCTTCCCCTATGACCACTCGGAGAAGAGCCGCTTCACCCTGGGCAGCGGCCAGCTCTTCGCGGGACTGGACGAGCTGCTGGAGGGGCACGTGGCCGGGGACGACCTGGAGCCCAGCCTCACCATGCCCGAGGACTTCCACCGGGACGACGTGGCCGGGATGACCCTGGATCTGAAGGTCCATCTCCGGGGCGTCTGGGCCAGGGATCTTCTGGAGTGCACCGACGAGTACGTCAAGGAGCATATCAAGGGCTGCGAGACCCTGGCGGAGTTCCGCGAAAAGCAGCGGAGCGAGATCCAGAGCCGCTACGACTCCGAGAGCGCCCGCCACTACCGCAGGAACCTGGATGAGGCCCTGGCCGCCGCGGTGACCTGCCCCATTCCCGGCGCCATGATGGATACCGCCATCGCCCGCTATGTTGCCACCCTGCGCAGCATCGCCGCCCAGCAGGGCAAGACGGCGGAGCAGGTCCTCCAGGAGGAGGGCAAGACCATGGCGGACTTCATCGAGCAGGTCCGTCCCTCGGCGGAGACCCAGGTCCGGGAGTCCATCGCCCTGGATTATATCGCCCGGGCGGAGAAGATCGAGGTCACCGGCGAGGAGCTGGCAGGCTATATCCAGAGATACGCAGAGTCCGGCAAGATCAGCGTGGAGGAGGCCCAGCGCCGTCTGGGCGGCGTGGACGCCCTCTATGAGCGGATGCTGAACGATCGTGCCATGAAGGTCGTCACCGATTCTGCCGAGCCCGTCATTCAGGAGGTGGAGGAGTTCGACAAGCTCCTGTAAGGCGGAAGCGCATTTATAACGGAATCGTTTCCCTGTGCCCGGGACCGCAGACGCGGTCCCGGGTTTTGTCATGGGAGAAGATCCTCTGTGTACGTAGGGGCCGGCGCCCTCGACGGCC
>CAMNAO010000031.1 GCA_946531435.1 uncultured Clostridia bacterium | reverse complement strand
CCCTCCTCGCAATGACATGCGAGTAGGGCAGCCGCTGCGGCTGCCGGTCCTCCTCTGTCATTGCGAGGAACCAGTGCGCACACTGGTGACGTGGCAATCCGTAACCCCCACCGAACGATTCGGCCTTTACGAGGAGCTCGCGTCCCGCCAATCCCGCACAAACTGCAGGGCGAACTCCGCCACGCCCCGCTTGCGGTCATGGCGCAGACTCAGCACCGGGCGGCTGGCGGCCTCCACCTTCAGATTGCCCTTGTAGGGCTTTTTCGCCCCCAGCTCCGTCACCTTTTTGAGATCAAAGAAGGCCGCGTCCATGGTAAAGCGCAGGGTATCTCCCTTCTGGGAGATGTCCAGAATGCCCTCTCTGGCCGCCTCCCCCCGCAGGAGGGCGATGAGCACCAGGGCATTCACCGGGGCCGGCGGCTCCCCGAAGCGGTCGATGAGCTCATCGGTCATGTCGTCGGCGTCGGCCTCCGTCTCGATGCGGGCGATGCGGCGGTAGAGGTCCATCCGCTGCTCACCGGAGGCCACGTAGGTCTCCGGAATATAGGCGGAGATGGAGAGATCCGCCGAGGTGCTGGTCTTCACCGGCACCCGCTCCCCCTTCTCCTCCAGCACCGCCTCCTCGATGAGCTGGAGGTACATGTCATAGCCCACGCTCATCATGTGGCCGGACTGCTCCGCCCCCAGAAGGTTGCCCGCGCCCCGGATCTCCAGGTCCCGCATGGCGATCTTGAAGCCGGAGTTGAACTCCGCAAATTCCCGGATGGCGTTGAGGCGCTTCTCCGCGTCCTCCGAAAGCACCTTGCCCTTTCGGAAGGTGAAATAGGCGTAGGCCCGGCGGTTGGACCGCCCCACCCGGCCCCGGATCTGGTGGAGCTGGGCAAGGCCCATTTTGTCCGCATCCTCGATGATGAGGGTGTTCACGTTGGTGATGTCCAGGCCCGTCTCGATGATGGTGGTGCAGACCAGCACCTGGATCTCCCCGTCGGCCATGCGCTGCATCACGTCAGAAAGCTGCTCATCGGGCATCTGCCCGTGGGCCACGGCGATGTTGACATCGTCACCCAACATCTCGTGGAGGCGGATGGCGGTACGCTCAATATTTTGTACCAGATTGTGGAGATAGTAGACCTGGCCGCCCCGGCTCAGCTCCCGCCGGATGGCGTCAGCCAGCACCGACCAGTCGTGCTCCATGACGTAGGTCTGGACGGGCTGCCGGTCCATGGGCGGCTCCTCAATGGTGGACATGTCCCGGATGCCGCTAAGGGCCATGTTCAGGGTCCGGGGGATGGGCGTTGCCGACAGGGTCAGCACGTCCACGGTTTTGGTGAGCTCCTTGAGCCGCTCCTTATGGGCGACGCCGAAGCGCTGCTCCTCATCCACGATGAGAAGGCCCAGATCCTTGAACTGCACGTCCTTCTGCAAGAGCCGGTGGGTGCCCACCACAATGTCCACGCTGCCCTTCTGGATCCCGGCCACGGCCCTGCGGATCTCCTGGGGGGTGCGGAAGCGGCAGAGAAGCTCGGTATTTACGGGGTAGCCCGCGAAGCGCCGCATGATGGTCTGGTAGTGCTGCTGGGCCAGGACGGTCATGGGCACCAGAATGGCGGCCTGCTTGCCGTCCATGACGCACTTCATCACCGCCCGCAGGGCCACCTCGGTCTTGCCGTAGCCCACGTCCCCGCAGAGAAGCCGGTCCATGGGCAGGGGCCGCTCCATATCGTCCTTGATCTCCCGGATGCACCGGAGCTGGTCGTCGGTCTCCTGGTAGCCGAAGGCCTCCTCAAACTCCGTCTGCCAGACGGAATCCGGGGAGAAGGCGAAGCCGGGGATCTTCCGCCGCTCCGCCTGCAGGGCAATGAGGCCCCGGGCCAGCTCCCTGGCCGCCGCCCTGGCCCTGGTCTTGGTCTTCTGCCACTCCCCGGTGCCCAGCTTGGAAAGGCGCACCGGGGCATCCTCGCCGCCGGTGCCGATGTATTTCGCGATCATATCCAGCTGGGTGGCGGGGATATACAGGGCGTCGGAGCCCGCGAAGGCGATCTTGATGTAGTCCTTGTCCGCCCCGTCCACATGGCGCTGGACGATGCCCACGAAGCGGCCGATGCCGTAGTTGGCGTGGACCACAAGATCCCCCGGGCTTAGGTCGGTAAAGCTCTCCAGCTTCTGGCGGCCGGTGTCCGCCGCCTTTTTGCGCCGCCGCTTGCGGAAGCTCTGGCCCACGATCTGCCCCTCGGTGAGGATGGCGAGCCTGCTGCCCGTCAGTTCCAGCCCGGCGGTGAGGCTGCCCACCGCCACGGTGCAGCAGCCCTCCGAGGGCATCTGACTGAGGGCGGTGTCCAGGGTGCAGGGCAGCCCCTCCTTCTGGACCGCCCCCGCCAGGATCCCCGCCCGGCGCTCATCCTGGCAGAGGAGCACGGTGCGAAAGCCCGCCCGGACGTAGTGTCTCACGTCGCTCATGGCGGTTTCCAGACTGCCGCCGTAGCTGGGCAGCTGCTTTGCGGTGACGGATTCCAGGTTTTTGGGCATGAGAGGGTAGGCGGAGCTGGTGAAGCTGTCCATCATCACCATGGCGTAGTCTGTAAGGCGCTCCATCACCGCCTCAAAGCTCAGGTTGTAGTCCCCCACGGAGGGATCCACCTCCCCCCGCTGGGCCGCGGCGGTGAGGTCCTCTCCCATCTGCCAGAGGAGGTTTTTGGCCCGCTCCTTCAGCCTTCCCGGCTCCGACAGGATCACCAGGGCGTCCGGGGGCAGATAGTCCGCCGCCGAGGCCTCGGGGTACAGAAGGGGCAGATAGCGGTCGGTCCAGGGGGGCACTGCGCCATTTTGCAGCTGCTCCAGATCCTGCCGTGCGCTCTGAAGGATCCTGGGCTCCAGGTTCTTCTTGCGGCTCAGGCGCTTCACATAGTTTTCCAGGGTGGGGATGGCCAGGGGATGCACCGGCAGGGCCTCCGCCGCCGGGATGATCCGCACCTGCTTTCTCCCCTCCTGCCGCCGCTGGGAGGCCACGTCGAAGAAGCCCAGGGAATCGATATCGTCCCCGAAGAAGTCGATGCGCAGCGGCTCGGGATAGTTTGGGGAAAAGACGTCGATGATGCCGCCCCGGCGGGCAAACTGGCCGGGGCCCTCCACCTGGCTGGAGCGAGTGTAGCCCAGCTTCACCAGGGTTTCCGTCATCTCATCCATGGTCATGCTGTCCCCCAGCTTCAGATCAAAGGCCAGAGAGGCAAAGAGCTCATGGGGCATGGTCCGCAGCATGAGGCCGTCCATGGTGGCGGCTACGGCCACGGGGGCGCCCGCCGTCAGCCGGTCCAGGGCCTGAAGGCGGCGCTGCTCCGCCCCGTGGGAGGCGGCGGCGCTGCCGATGAGAGTCAGATCCCGCCCGGTAAGGAGCAGGGTCTCCCCCTCCAGAAGGCCCCGGAGGTCCGAGGCCATTCGCCCCGCCTCGGTGTCGTCGGCGCAGATCACCACCACGGGGCGGCCGGAATCCGTCACCAGGGCGGCCGCGGCCAGGGCCCGGTGGACCGGAGCCAGTCCGGTGATGAGGGCAGGGCTCCTGCCCTTTTCCAGGGCGGCCCTGGTGGCGGCGATGGCGCTCTCTTCGGCGGTAATTTGGATGAGACGGTTCATGGGGTTTGTGTTCCTTTGCTGTTTGGTGTAGGTGTTATCTGAATAACATGTTTCCGGGATAGATCCATATTCCCGGATGAGGAAGCGCCCAGGGGCGATGCGTGTTCGCCCGCTGGAACGAAGCCCCCTGCGAGAGGGCGACCGCAGGTCGCCCCTACGGGGTGCGGTGCCGGTACGGCGGGCCGTCGAGGGCGCCGGCCCCTACGGGCCCTCCTATGGATTTTTCCCCGTTTTCGGGCACGGGGCAATGCCCCGGAGCGTCCGCCCCGGGGGTGTCGAATTGTGTCATTGTTTCACGTGAAACGCCGTCGTCGCAAATGAAACTGCTTCGCGTTTACGCTTGCGTAAACGCTCGATAAGTTTCATCGCTCTTCTCTCCGATTTGAACCCGTTGCGCTGGGCTTCAAATCGGTGTAGGACGGGGGTTACGAAGGGATCGATAATAGAAAATGAAGAATGGACAATTGGGATGGGGAAACGAAAGGGAACGGATTGCCGCGTCGTCGCTTCGCTCCTCCTCGCAATGACATGCGGGTAAGATAGCCGCAGCGGTTAACGATTCTTCACTGTCATTGCGAGACCAGTCCGCAGACTGGTCGTGGCAATCCGCATCCCCGGTCCCCCGTCTCCACCGAACGGGAGCCCAGTGAAACGGGTCCCGTTCGGAAGGCAACGAGGACATGTGAGGGTGAGAGGGAGTGTTTGCGCTCCCTCGAACGATTCACATGTCACGAGGAGCCCAGCGGATTCTTGACGATCTTGGCATACCTCCGGGGATACTTTGCCGGGGTGGGGGCCACCTTGGGGATCAAAACCACGCAGCGGCTGCGGTCCGAGCCGGGGATTTCGTATTCCAGGATCTCCGGCTCCCCGCCGCCCAGGAGGGCGATGCCCTTCTTCGCCTCCGAAAGCTCTTCTTTGGCGCCGGGGCCCTTCATGGCCCAGAAGGCGCCGCCCACCTTCACAAGGGGCAGGCACAATTCACACAGCAGGTTCAGCCGGGCCACAGCCCGGGCCGTCACGGCGTCGAAGCGCTCCCGCAGCTCCGCGGCCTCCTCCGCCCGCTTCTCCACAACAAAAAGGGGCGGCATCTCCTCAAGGGCGGCCACTTCCTTTAAATAGGCGCAGCGCTTCTGCATGGATTCCAGCAGCGTCACCTGAAGATCCGGCCGGGCAATGGCCAGGGGAACGCCGGGAAAGCCCGCGCCGGAGCCCACATCCGCCACCGTTGCCCCCTGGTCAATCAGCCGGGCGAGCATGAGACTGTCCAGAAAGTGGGAGCGGACGATCTCCTCCTCCCCCTTCACGGCGGTCAGGTCCATGACCCGGTTCTTCTCCTCCAGAAGCTCATAAAAGCGCCGAAAGCACCGAAGGGATACCTCGGAAAGAGGTATCCCCATGGTTTCGGCTCCGGCTTTGATCCGGTCTTCCAGCATTACTGCTTCTTCAGAAGGTCGCGGATCTCGGTGAGCAGCAGCTCTTCCTTGGTCGGCTCGGGCTCGGCCTCTTCCTCGACGGCCTCCTCCTCAACTTCCTTCTTCTTCTCAGCCAGCTCCTTGGCCTTGTTGAAGGCCTTGACCACCAGGAAGATGATGAGGGCGATGACCACGAAGTCGATGATGGCGCCCACGAAGGTGCCGAGGCCCAGAACCAGGGCCTCCGTATCCTCGGTGGCAGCCCGCAGGGTGATGTTCAGGGCGTCGGTGTTGGGGGAATTAAAGATGTAGGCCAGCAGGGGGGTGATGACGTTGGCCACCAGGGTAGAGGTGATCTTGCCGAAGGCGGTGGCGATGATGACGCCCACGGCCATGTCCATCACGTTGCCCCGCATGATGAAGGCTTTGAACTCTTCCATGAACTTTTTCATTGGGATACCTCTTTTCTTTCACTTTTATTTATTTCCGAACCGGTTTCCCGGGAATCGGTTCCTTAAGAGGGGGATATCGTTCTGTGGGAGACGGGGGAACACCTCATCCGCCCCAGTGTTCGCACTGGGGCACCTTCCCCTCAAGGGGAAGGCGTAATAGGAGACGGGGAGTATCTCATCCGCCCCGTAGCCTTCCCCTGGAGGGGAAGGTGGCATCCGGCGGCTCACGGAAGCCGGATGACGGATGAGGTGGCCCACGTTCCTGTCAGCTTAGAGCCGCGGTACACACCACCCGACACGGTCGCCCGCCCACGCGGCAAACCGCAGAGGCCAAAGGGTCTGGCCACCCGCGAGCTATCGCGTTTCCCGGCCGTGATTCTTTCCCCGCAGACAGTGCCGTTGGCACGGCAAGGGGAAAAAGCGCGGCCAGGGGACGGGAGAGCCGCGGCGTATCGTTACTTGATCATTTCCAGTCCGCCCAGATATTTGCGCAATACCTCCGGCACCACGATGGAGCCGTCCTTCTGCTGATTCTGCTCCACCAGGGCGGGGAGGATGCGGCTGGTGGCGAGGCCGGATCCGTTCAGGGTATGGACATAGTCCACCTTGCCGTCGGAAGCGCGGCGATAGCGGATGTTGCCCCGGCGGGCCTGGTAGTCCCTGGCGTTGGAGACGCTGGAGACCTCTTTATAGCCGTTCATGGAGGGGATGTTGATCTCAATGTCATAGGTGCGGGCCATGGAGGCGCTGCAGTCCCCGGCGGCCAGCTTCACGGTGCGGAAGTGGAAGCCCAGGCCCTTCACCAGGTTCTCGGCCTTGTGGACCAGCTCCTCAAAGGCGGCGTCGCTGCCCTCGGGGGTGGTGTACTGGAACATCTCCACCTTGTTGAACTGATGGCCGCGGACCATGCCCCGCTCATCGGCCCGGTAGGAGCCGGCCTCCCGCCGGAAGCAGGGGGTGTAGGAGAACATCTTCCGGGGCAGATCGGCCTCCGAAAGGATCTCATCCCGGTAGATGCTGGCGAGAGCCGCCTCGGCGGTGGGCAGCATATAGTGGACCCGGTCGTCGGTGGGGTTCGCGATCTTATAGACCTCGTCGGCGAACTTGGGGAACTGCCCCGCGGTGAGGCCGCACTGGTACTCCAGCATGTGGGGGGGGAGGATCATCTCATAGCCATCGGCCAGATGGGTGTCGATGAAATAGTTCAGCACCGCCCACTCCAGCCGGGCGCCCAGGCCCCGGTACATCCAGAAGCCGCTGCCCGCCAGCTTGGTGCCCCGCTCATAATCGATGAGGCCGTGCATGGTGCAGAGATCCACATGGTTTTTCGGCTCAAAATCGAAGACTCTGTGCTCCCCGAAGTAATAGAGGGGCTCGTTATTCTCCTTGCCGCCGGGGACAAGGTCGTCATCCGGCAGGTTGGGCAGGCCCAGCATGAGATCGGTGTACTCCTTCTCCACCTGGGTAAGCTCGTCGTCGGCCTTTTTCACGGCCTCCTTCAGCTCGTTCATCCGGGCGATGACGGGGGCCACGTCCTCCCCGGCCTTCTTCAGCTGGGGAATGGTCTTTGAGACCCGGTTCTGCTCGGCCTTGTCGCTCTCCTTCTTCTGGATGATCTCCCGACGGCGGGCGTCCAGCTCCAGGATACGGGGAACAGACTCCGAGGCGTCGTATTCCTTCCAGCCCAGTTTTTCAATGATCCTCTGGGGATTTTCCCGGATCAAACGGATATCCAACATACTTCTTTCCTCCTATGTTTGCGGGCTCTGCCCGGAAAATGTGTACGATACATGGTTGTTACGTAGGGGCGGCTATCAGCCGCCCGCCGTACCCCGACGCTGCTATCGGGCGGATCGTATCCGCCCCTACGACCGCCGTGGATGGCACTCCTCACTCCTGCCGCAGTAACTCGTAGGGGCGACCTGTGGTCGCCCGGTTGCAGGAAGCCGGATCAGGCGGGCTATACATGGTTGTTACGTAGGGGCGGCTATCAGCCGCCCGCCGTACCACGACTCTGCTATCGGGCGGATAGTATCCGCCCCTACGACCGCCGTGGATGGCACCCCTCACTCCTCCACGGGGCCGCCGCAGAGAAGCTCGGTCAAAGCCTCCAGATCCTCGTTGTCGTAGTAGTCCAGGGTGATGCTGCCGCCCTTCTCCTTCTCCAGAACGGTGACCCGGCGGCCCAGGGAACGGGTGAGCTTCTCCCCCAGTATGGCGGCGTAATCCACGGTTTTTGCGGGCTTTTTGGCCTTTTCCGCCTTTTTGGGGCTCCCCGACCGCTTGCCGTAGCTGCGGATCAGGGTGCCGGTCTCCCGGGCGGTGAGCTGCTTTTCCGCGATGATCTTCGCCAGCTCGTCAATGGTCTCCGGCTCCCGGAGCTCCAAAAGGGCCCGGGCCTGGCTGTAGGGAAGGCTCCCCTCCTCCACCAGACGGCGGGTGTTCTCGGGCAGGCCCAGAAGCCGCAGGGCATTGGCCACGGCGGGACGGCTGCGGCCCACCCGCTGGGCCACCGCCTCCTGGGTGAGGCCGTACTGCTCCATGAGGGTGCGGTAACCCGCCGCCTCCTCGATGGGGTTCAGATCCTCCCGCTGGAGGTTCTCCACCAGGGCCAGCTCCATGGCTGTCCTGTCGTCAGCCTCGATCACCCGGGCAGGGATCTCCTTGAGTCCAGCGAGACGGCTGGCGCGCCAGCGCCGCTCCCCGGCAATGATCTGATAATAGCCGCCCTCCATGGGGCGCACCGTGATGGGCTGCAGAAGGCCGTGCTGCCGGATGGAATCGGCCAGGGTCTCCAGCGCCTCCTCCTCAAAGCGGCTGCGGGGCTGGTCCTGGCGGGGCTCCACCCGCCCGATGGGCAGAAGGCTGGAGCCGCTCTCCTCCTCAAAAACCCCCTCGCCCAGAAGGGCGCCCAGGCCGGAGCCCAGGCCCTTGCTGCTTTTCTTCATTGCGTCTCCCTCCGTTTCAGGATCTCCCGGGCAAGGTCCAGATAGGCGGCGCTGCCCTTGCTGGCGCCGTCATAGGCGATGACCGGCTTTCCGTGGCTGGGCGCCTCACTGAGGCGCACATTCCGGGGGATGGCGGTGCGGAACACCTTGCTCTCAAAAAAGCGCTTGACCTCCTCCGCCACCTGATAACTCAGGTTGGTGCGGCCGTCGAACATGGTCAGCAGCACCCCCTCGATCTCCAGATCGGGATTCATGCGCCGCCGGATGATCCGCACGGTGCCGATGAGGTCGCTGAGCCCCTCCAGGGCGAAATATTCGCACTGCACCGGGATCAGCACGCTGTCCGCGGCGTTGAGGGCGTTGACGGTGAGAAGCTCCAGACTGGGGGGGCAGTCGATGATGACGTAATCGCAGGATTCCCGGAGGGGCCGGAGGGCGTTCTTCAGAACGTATTCCCGGTCCTCCACCTCCACCAGCTCCACCCCGGCGCCGGCCAGGTCCCGGTTGGCGGGCAGAAGGGCGCACCAGGGGGTGTCGATCAGGGTGTCCTTTAAGGAAGCGCCCCGGATCAGCACGTCGTAGAGCCCGGCTTTGATCCGGTTTTTGGAGACGCCCAGGCTGGTGGTGGCGTTGCCCTGGGGGTCCGCGTCGATGAGCAGGACCTTCTTCCCCAGTTTATGTAAAGAGGCCGCCAGATTCACGGCCGTGGTGGTCTTCCCCACGCCGCCCTTCTGATTGACCACCGCGATCACCCGAGCCATGTCTCTCTCCTTTGGGCACAAAGATGAGCATATTATAGTCCTTTCCGCAAAAAGACGCAAGAGGGGAATGAAACAAAGGAGAATGGAAAAAGGGGACGGGAACGCGGATTGCCACGACCAGTCTGCGGACTGGTCTCGCAATGACAGAGGAGAATCGATCGTCGCTGCGACTACCCCTCCCGCATGTCATTGCGAGGAGGGCGGAGCCCGACGCGGCAATCCGTTTCCTTTCGTTTCCCCGTCCCCTACAAAATCGGAGCCCACACTCCGCGCTAAGAGCTTCGCTTCACTCGGTTGCGCTTCGGATATTCGCCTGCGGGCTCATAAACGAAGTGGGTCCGATTTTGAGAGGAGGAGCAATAAAACTCATCGAGCGTTTACGCAAGCGTAAACGCGAAGCAGTTTCATTTGCGACGACGATGTTTCATGTGAAACATAGCCGAAGAAAAGGCCCCTCATCCCAGCAACAGGTCCAGATCCTCGATGGAAAGCCCCGGCTGCAGGCAGAGATTGAGGCCGTAGCCGATGAGGCGGCTGATTTCCGCCGCCTGGGCGTCGATCTCCCGGGGGGTGACGATGAGGCCCCGGCTGAGCTCCGGGTCCATCTCCTCCGGCTCCCCGCCGCTGATATCCGCCGCCAGGGTGCGGGCGTCCACCACCGTGGGGACCCCCACGGCAAGCACGGGGCAGCCCAGGGACTCCCGATTGAGGCCCCGGCGCCGGTTGCCCACGCCGCTGCCGGGGACGATACCGGTGTCCGAGAGCTGCACGGTGCGGCAGAGGCGGCTGAGGCTGCGGCTGGCCAGGGCGTCCACCGCGATGACGCAGCGGGGATGGAGCCGGGCCGTCACCGAGGAGATAAACTCCGCCGTCTCCAGCCCCGTATCCCCCAAAACGCCGGGGGCCAGGGCCGCCACGGGACGGAGGCGGCGAAAGGGCTCCTCCCCGCCCTCACAGAGGTGCCGGGTGGCCAGAGTCCAGCGCACCACCCCGGGGCCGATGGAATCCGGCGTGATCCGGCGGTTGCCCAGCCCCGCCACAAGAACGCAGCCCTCTCCGGGGGGCAGCAAGGGCGCCAGCTCCCGGGAGAGGGCGGAAGCGCAGCGGGAAAAGGCCCCGTCCTCCCGCCTGAGAACGCCCCCCAGCTCCAGGGTGAGATAGGTCCCCACCGGGCGGCCGAGACTCCTGGCCCCCTCCTCCGTCCGGATCCTTACCTCCTCCACCCGGAAGCCCTCCTGCTCCCTTCGCTCACTCAGTACCCCTTTTAGGGACTGCCCCGCGGCGTCCCGCAGCTCACAGGCCAGATCGGTACGGATCATAAAACGCTCCTCCTCATGGTATTCTCCCCATAGCATGACCGGAGAGGGCGGGCTTATTCCAAAAAACTCCAAAAAAACTTTATAAAAAAAGAAAAAAGGGCTTGATTTTTTGAAACAAGGGTGCTATTATAGTTTTCCGCACGCGTTAGGCGTTTTTTCGCGTGACTTTATAGGAGGAGGTGGCTCAACACAATGCCCAACATTAAATCCGCATCCAAGAGAGTCCTCATCGCCGAGGAGAATCGTCTCAAGAACCGCGCCGTCAAGTCTGAAATGAAGACCATGGTCAAGAAGTTTGACGCGGCTGTCGCCGAGGGCAATACCGAATCAGCCGAGAAAGCCTATAAAGTTGCTGTGAAAACAGTTGACCAGGCTGCTGCGAAGGGTGTTATCCATAAGAACAACGCGGCCAACAAGAAGAGTGCCCTGGCGAAAAAGCTCAGCGGCATGAACGCCTAAGCGTTTTTTGGGACAACAAAAAGGACCTGAACGAAAGTTCAGGTCCTTTTTCTTTGTGTGTTGCTGCAATCGCTGCCCCGTAGGGGCGATCTGTGATCGCCCGCAGGATGATGCCCTCAGCAAGCGGGCGAACAAAGTTCGCCCCTTTTTCTTTGTGTGTTGCGGTGTTATTGGTGCTGTGCCGGATCGCCACCTCATCCGTCTGGCCTGCGGCCAGCCACCTTCCCCTCCAGGGGAAGGCTTTGTCAGGTGCACCCCGGCTGCCTTCCCCTGAAGGCCCAGCGCAGCCGGAAGCTTGCTTCCGTGCTGTGGTGAGGTGCCTTGTGCGGGAAGGTGCCCCCAAAGGGGGCGGATGAGGTGGCCTAACTGCTGAAAGTCACATCATCGCCGTTTCCAGCTTCTTCGGATCGCTCAGGAGATCCTTCACATAGGCGAAGACCTGGGCGAAGTAGTGGCCGGAGCAGATCCGCTCATCCATGACGATGCCGAGGGGGATGCAGCGCTCCAGCCTGATCCCGTCGGCGGTATTTTTCGGCACCTCTCTGAGGTTGCCCATGGCGATGGCCACGCTGGTGGTGCCGAACTCATAGACGTGGTGGTAGATGTGGTTGGTGCGGATGCTGGCCAGGTTGGTGATGAGCAGGGTCGCGTGGAAGGGGCTGGCGTCGATCACCGACTTGGGCAGAAGGCCGTGCTTGTCCGCCCAGCGGATGAGATTGCAGAGGAAGGAGGTCAGGGCGCTGAACTTCATGATGGCGGCCATCAGCTTATCCAGGGAGTTGCTGCTCTCCGCCGCCCGGGTGGTGTTGATGTATTCCTCGATCTTCCGCTCCACGTCAAAGATGGTGTCGGTCTTTGGCTCAAAATAGATCTTGGAGAAGGTGTCGTTCTCATGGCCGGGGCGCAGAACCACCATGGAGGCGCAGACCTCGTTTCTCTGATAGATCTTTTTGTTGACGATAAAGCGGTTGAGGGCCGGGAACTTTTCCACCGCCCGCATATAGGCGCAGAGCACCAGGGCCAGATGGCTGACCCGGACGCCCTCCCGGCGCTTCTCGTTCATATACTGCCGAAGGGGCTCCACCGGGATATCCACGGTGCACATATTCATGGCATCGTAACGTTTTGTCAGAATATGGGGAATCAGGTGGTACATCGGCTGGTCATTGATGCTGACCCGCACGCCGTCTTTTCTGCCCATAATTGTACCTCTCTATTCTATTTTTTCGATGTTTTCCGTAGGGGCGGCTATCAGCCGCCCGTCCTCGCCCTATAATCTCCAGGCGGGCGGCTGATAGCCGCCCCTACAAGAAACCCCGGAAATCTTCTCCCTTACTTTTTCTTGTTTTCCTCCACGAACTTAGCCAGGTCGCCGATGGTCAGGATCTTGGCCAGGGCTTCATCGGGGATGCTGAGGCCGAACTGCTCCTCGGCGGTGACGGTGAGCTCCACGAGATCCAGGCTGTCGCAGCCCAGGTCGTCCACGAACTTGCTCTCCTCGGTCACCTTCTCCTTCTCCAGGCCCAGCTGCTCACAAACGATATCACGGATTTTCTCAAACATGGTTTTATCCTCCCAAAAGTAGTATAAAAGACAGTATTTCAAAAATTTGAAATATTAACGGATAAATTATAGGTCCGCGCCCTGCCGCTGTCAAGTCCTTTGCCGGGATTTGAAGGTCTCCGGCGCATTTTTTATGCATCGAAAAATACAAATGAAGAAGCAATTCTTTTTTATTATAATGTATCCACCGAAAATCCCTTGCAAAGGGGTCTGAAAAATGGTATAATCAATTGGTTAGCATGTTTACTTTTTGTGTTTTCCATTACCATTTCACCCGAAAGGATGATTTCTATGAATTCCGTGGCCGAGCTCTGGGCCCGCGTACTGGAGATCCTGCGGGCGGACATGACCTCCGTGGCCATTGACACCTGGTTCAGCGACGCCCAGGCGGTGGACCTGAGAGACAATACCCTCTACCTCTGCATCCCCTCTGACTTCAAGCGCAGCATGATCGACCAGCGCTTTCTGGGCCTCATCCAGGCCGCCCTGGAGCAGATCTTCGCCGCCAAGATGGAGGTTCGCCTTCTCCGGGAGGAGGATAAGCGCAGCTATCTCGCCGCCCCCGCCGGCGGAGACCGTGACCCCATGGAGGGCGACAGCTACACCTTTGAAAACTTCGTGGTGGGCCCCTCCAATCAGTTTGCCCACGCCGCGGCCCTGGCCGTGGCGGAGGAGCAGAACCGGGCCTATAACCCCCTCTTCATCTACGGGGACTCCGGCCTCGGCAAGACCCACCTGCTCTACGCCATCCGCCACACCGCCCGGACCCGCCATCCCGACTGGAACATCGTCTACGTCAAGGGTGAGGACTTCACCAATGAGCTCATCGGCGCCATCCAGTCCGGCAAGACGGCGGAGATGCGGGAGAAGTACCGCCGCTGCAACCTCTTTCTGATGGATGACGTCCAGTTCATCGCCGGCAAGATCCAGACCCAGGAGGAGTTTTTCTACACCTTCAATACCCTCCATGAATCCGGCAGGCAGATCGTTCTCACCTCCGACCGCACCCCGTCGGAGATCAACCTTTTGACGGACCGGCTGAAGACCCGCTTTGAGAGCGGCTTGCTTGCGGACGTGGCGCCTCCCCCCTATGAGACCCGCATGGCCATCATCAAGGCCAAGGCGGCCCAGCTGGGCACCGCCCTTCCCGAGGACTGCTGCAACTACATCGCGGAGAACATCACCTCCAACGTGCGCACCATTGAGGGCGCGGTGAAGGTCATCAAGGCCAAGCATGAGCTGATGCAGGTGCCCATCACCCTGGAGCTGGTGAAATCCATCATCAGTGAGATCAACAAGCCCAAGGCCAACGTGATCACCCCGGATCTGGTGCTGGAGGAGACCGCCAAGTATTACAGCGTCACCGCCGAGGATATCAAGGGGCAGAGCCGCTCCCGCAATACGGTGGTCGCCCGGCACGTCTCGGTCTATCTCATGCGCTCCCTCACCAACCGGACCCTGAACAACATCGGCGACTATCTGGGCGGCCGGGACCACTCCACCATCTTGAACTCCATCAAATACGTGGAGAACAACATGAAGCGCTCCAAGGACTTCTCCCAGACCATTGAGGACATCACCGCCAACATCAACGCGAAAGCGTAGCCTGCTCCTCGTACGGGGTGAATCGTTCGGCGCGGGCCCTTGCCCTCGCCTCACCCACACCCCGTCTCGTCGCTTTCAAAACGCGACCCACGCTGTTGGGCTCGCGTTTTGTGAGGACGGGGGTACGTTGGGACGGGGGATGCGGGAGACGGGGGACGCGGATTGCCACAGCCAGTGTGCGCACTGGCTTCGCAATGACAGAATAAAACTGATAGCCGCTGCGACTACCCTCCTTGCAATCTTCACGCGTAGACGCGCCAGGAAAAAAAAAGGCAGCCTGGCGGGAGCCTGTCATGACGGGACGTCCGGGGGCCGTCCCCTACAATGGGGACGGGGCTGCAGCACACCCTGTAGGGGCCGGCGCCCTCGACGGCCCGCACAGATTCTTTTACAGCATTTACAGCAAGTACGCAGCCGCAGCGGCTACCCTCCTTGCATGTCATTGCGAGGAGGGCGAAGCCCGACGTGGCAATCCGTTCCTTTTTCAAAAGTATCGTTTAAAATGCTACAAAGCAGCAGGGGCGATCTGCCATCGCCCGCACAAAGCGCACTCTCAGCGAGCGGGCGAACACAGTTCGCCCCTACGATGGGGACGGGGCCGCAGCACATCCTGTAGGGGCCGGCGCCCTCGATGGCCCGCACGGATTCTTTTACAGCATTGACAGCAAGTACGACAGCCGCAGCGGCTACCCTCCTTGCATGTCATTGCGAGGAGCGCAGCGACGTGGCAATCCGTATCCCCGTCCCAATTGTCCATTGTCCATTTTTCAACTCCTTCTCCCCTCTTTTCGTAACAAAGCCCCTCTTCCACAAAAACTGTGGAAATCCACAGGGAAAGGCTGTGGACATCTTTTCTCCGAAAAAGTCTGTGGAAAACCTTCCTCTTTTTCCACAATCCGCCAGCTTTCGTTTTCCCTTTTTCCGACAGGCTTTTCCGGACTTTTCCACAAAAATTTTCCCTATGGCTTCTGTTACTGAATATATATTCTATCTTTCTTTCTGATAAGGAGAAATCGTCATGAAGCTCTCTTGTGAGAAGTACCTGTTGCAGCAGGCGGCCCAGACCGCCTCACGGGCCACCGCCTCCAAAAGCGCCATCCCTTCGCTGGAGGGCCTGCTTTTAGAGACGGATTCCAACGGCCTCTATATCAGCGGTTACGACCTGAAGACCGGCATCCGCACCCACATCCCCGCGGACGTGGTGGAGCAGGGCTCCATCGTGCTCAATGCCCGCCTCTTCAGCGAGATCATCCGGAAGATGCCCGATGACGTGGTCATGATTTCCGTGGATGAGCATATGAGCGCCAGCATCAGCTGTGCCCTCAGCCGCTTCCATATCCTGGGCTTCTCCTCCGCGGACTATCCCGAGCTGCCCAGCATCGAGAAGCAGAACTACACCATTCTGGAGCAGAAGGTCCTGAAGCAGATGATCCGGGAGACCAATTTCGCCGTCTCCGACAATGAGGCCCGCCCCGTCCACACCGGCGCCCTCTTCGAGATCGAGGACAACACCCTGACCATGGTGGCCGTGGACGGCTTCCGTCTTGCCCTGCGTAAGGAGGCCATCAAGGAAAGCTCCATTCAGAGCTTCAGCTTCGTGGTCCCCGGCGCCGCCCTTTCGGAGGTGGAGCGAATCTGTGAGGACAGCGACAGCGAGGTGGAGATCAACCTTGGCGCCCGCTTCGTCCAGTTCACCATCGGCAGCACCGAGCTCATCTCCCGGCGGCTGGAGGGCCAGTTCTTAAACTACCGCTCCGCCCTGCCCACCAATTTCAAGTATGAGCTGAAGGTGAATGTGGCGGCCATGGCCCAGGCCTTTGACCGTGTCTCCCTCATCATCAGTGAAAAGCTGAAGAGCCCTGTCCGCTGCTGCTTCGGCGACGGGATCCTGAAGGTCTCCAGCTCCACCGCCCTGGGCCGTGCCCAGGATGAGTGCAGCATCGAGGGGGATGGGGAGAACATCGAGATCGGTTTCAATAACCGCTATGTGCTGGATGTACTCCGGGCCGCCCCCACGGAGGAGATCCTGGTAAAGCTGGGGAGCAGCATCTCCCCCGCCATCTTCGCCCCGGCGGAGGAGGGGAAGGACAACTTCCTCTACATGGTGCTGCCCATTCGGATGAAGAGCAGTGAAGCTTAAGGTCAGGGTGAAGCCCCGGGTGGAGGAGCCCGTCTCCATCCGGGAGGAATATATCAAGCTGGATTCCTTTTTGAAGCTTGTGAACGTGGTGGGCACCGGGGGTGAGGCCAAGCTCCGCATTCAGGACGGAGAGGTCTCTGTAAACGGTGAAGTCTGCACCATGCGGGGAAAAAAGCTCCGGGAGGGGGATACCGTCCGGATGGCCGGCAGGGTCTGGCGGGTCACCCACGGAGAAGAAGCATGATCATCCACAGCATCGCGCTGGAAAATTTCCGAAATTACGGAAGCTTTCAGACCGATTTTGACCCCGGCACCAACGTCATCGTGGGGGAAAACGGGGGCGGCAAGACCAATCTTCTGGAGGCGGTGTATCTTCTCACCGCGGGCCGCTCCTTCCGCACCCGCCTGGATCGGGAGCTGATCCGTTTTGACGCGGAGTTTGCCTCCGTCCGGGCCGCCTTTCACGCCGGGGACCGGGAGCAGAAGCTGGAAATCACCCTCGTGGAGGGAAGGCGGAAGAAGATCGAGCTCAACGGCGTCAAGCTGAAGACCGTGGCCCAGATGGCGGGAAAATTCACCGCCGTCCTCTTCTGTCCGGAGGATCTGGATCTCATCCGGGCCGGGTCCGCGGAGCGGCGCCGCTTCATGGACCAGTGCATCAGCCAGCTGCGCCCCCGCTACGCCGCCGCCCTCCTGGAATACAACCAGGCCTGGGAGCGGAAGAACCGGATCTTGAAGGATTGGCCGGAAAAGCCCTCCCTTCTTTCCCTTTTGGAGGATTATAACGAGCAGCTCATCCGGCTGGGGGCGGTGCTGATCCGCACCCGCGCCCAGTTCTGTGAGAGCCTGCAGGAGGCGGCAAAGGCTGTGGCGGCGGATTTTTCCGGCGGGAAGGACACGCTCAGCCTTGCCTACCGCAGCGTGAAGACGGTTTCGGACCCCCTGGCCCCGGAAAGCGAGATCGCGGAAAGGCTGCGGGAGCACCAGGAGAGCCACTTCGCGGCGGAGAAGGAGGCCCGGCAGATCCTCACCGGCGCCGGACGGGACGACATCGAGATTTTTTTGAATGATCGCCCCGCCAGATCCTTTGCCAGCCAGGGCCAGACCCGGACGGCGGCCCTGAGCCTGAAGCTGGCGGAGTGGGAGATCATGGCCCGGCAGCTGGGGGAATACCCCGTGCTGCTCCTGGACGACGTCTTGAGCGAGCTGGACGTCAGCCGCCAGAGCTTTGTTTTGAACCGCATTTCCGGCGGCCAGGTCTTCATCACCTGCTGTGAGGACGACGGCATCTCCGGCCGCACCGGCGGAAGGGTGCTTGCCATCGAGAACGGAGGTCTCAAATGATCTATCTGCATCTGGGCCAGGATACCGTGGTCCCCGAGGAGGAGATCGTGGGGATCTTCGACATGGATAACGCCAGCGCCAGTCACGTGACCCGGAAATTCCTTCGCCGGATGGAGGAGGAGGGAAACGTGGTGGACGTCAGCGGCGAGCTGCCCAAGTCCTTCGTGCTGCTGTCCTCCCCCGGCGGCAAGGACAGCCGGCTCTATCTCAGCCAGCTGATGAGCGCCACGCTCTTAAAGCGCGCCGAGGCGGATATTGGGGAAGAATGAGGATTATCGGTACAGAGGTTACGGATTGCCACAGCCAGTGTGCGCACTGGCTTCGCAATGACAGAGGAGGATCGATAGCCAAATCGACTACCCTACTTGCATGTCATTGCGAGGAGGGCAAAGCCCGACGTGGCAATCCGTGCCCCCGTCCCCTTTACAATATTACCGCAATTATAACTTGGAGAAGCATATGAGTGACATTGAAACCAAAGTGACCCAGGATTATGACGCCAGCAAAATACAGGTCCTGGAGGGGCTGGAGGCCGTGCGCATGCGGCCCGGCATGTATATCGGCTCCACCAGCGCCAGCGGATTGCACCATCTCGTCTATGAGATCGTGGACAACTCCATCGACGAGGCCCTGGCGGGATACTGTGACCATATCGAGGTGGAGATCCAGGAGGGGAACGTGATCCGTGTCATGGACAACGGCCGCGGCATCCCCGTGGATATCCAGGAGCAGACCGGCAAGCCCGCCCTGGAGGTGGTCTTCACCGTCCTGCACGCCGGCGGCAAGTTCGGCGGCGGCGGCTACAAGGTCTCCGGCGGCCTGCACGGCGTGGGCGCCAGCGTGGTCAACGCCCTCTCGGACTGGCTGGAGGTGCGGGTCCACAAGGGCGGCAAGATCTATGAAATGAAGTTTTCCCGGGGAGCAATGACCCAGGAGATGCGCATTGTGGGCGACACCGACCGCACCGGCACCGAGGTACGCTTC
This sequence comes from uncultured Clostridia bacterium, assembly GCA_946531435.1. Classification (GTDB taxonomy): domain Bacteria; phylum Bacillota; class Clostridia; order Oscillospirales; family Oscillospiraceae; genus CAMNAO01. The sequence goes on along the minus strand of CAMNAO010000031.1, from coordinate 1,850 downwards.
CATCCCGATCCGGAGATGTTCGACACCACGGAGTACGACTATGAGACCCTTCACACCCGCATGCGGGAGCAGGCCTTCTTAAACGCGGGCCTCGGCATCACCATCCGGGATCTCAGGAGCGATCACGAGCCCCAGTCCGACTCCATGCGCTATGAGGGCGGCATCCGGGAGTTTGTCAGCTATATCAACCGGAAAAAGGAGTGCATCCACCCCCAGGTGATCTATACCCGGGGCGAGCGGGACGGCTCCGTGGCCGAGGTGGCCCTGCAGTACAACGACGGCTTCAACGAGATCATCGTCTCCTTCGCCAACGACATCCACACCCCCGAGGGCGGCATGCACGAGACCGGCTTCAAGACCGCGCTCACAAGGGCCCTCAACGCCTACGGCAAGAAGATGAAGCTTCTCAAGGAGGACGACTCCCTCTCCGGCGAGGACTGCCGGGAGGGCATCTGCGCCGTCATCTCCGTGAAGCTGGAAAACCCCCAGTTTGAGGGCCAGACCAAGGCCAAGCTGGGCAACTCCGATATGCGTACCCTGGTGGATAACGTGGTTTCCCAGGGTATGGAGCAGTTTTTGGAGGAGAATCCCGCCGTGGGCAAGGCCGTCATCGAAAAGGCCATGACCGCCCTGAAGGCCCGGGAGGCCGCAAGGCGCGCCAGGGACAACGTGCGGCGCAAGACGGGGCTGGAATCCGGCCAGATGCCCGATAAGCTCCAGGACTGCAACGAGCGGGACCCCAGCCTCTGCGAGATCTATATCGTGGAGGGCGATTCCGCCGCGGGCTCTGCCATCCAGGGCCGGGACAGCCGCTTCCAGGCCATCCTCTCCATGTGGGGCAAGATGCTGAACGTGGAGAAGGCCCGGGCGGACAAGATCTACGGCAACGATAAGCTCTATCCCATGATCCTGGCCCTGGGGGCCGGCATGGGGGAGGACTTCAATCTGGAGAAGCTTCGGTATCACAAGATCATCATCATGGCCGATGCCGATGTGGACGGCGCCCATATCCGCACCCTGCTTCTCACCTTCTTCTTCCGCTATATGCGCCCCCTCATCGAAAACGGCTACGTCTACTCCGCCGTGCCCCCTCTCTATAAGCTGACGAGGGGCAAGACCACGAGAGTGGCCTACTCCGATGAGGAGCGGGACCGGATAAGCCAGGAGATGCGGGGCGGCAACCCCAACGTGAAGATCGATATCTCCCGCTTCAAGGGCCTCGGTGAGATGGACCCCCACGAGCTGTGGGAGACCACCATGGATCCGGAAAAGCGGACCCTCCGCCGGATCACCCTGGACGACGCGGTGAAGGCCGACGACGTGTTCACCGTGCTGATGGGCGAGGACGTAAACCCCCGCCGGGAGTGGATCGAGTCAAATGCCCGTTACGTGGTGAATCTGGATATTTAAGATAGGTTCACCAATCCTGCGCCGCGGGTCTTTTGCCCTCCGGCCGCACTTTTTCGGCTTGCCGTACCAACGGTACTGTCTTCGCCGAAAGAAGCACGGCCGGAGAACAAAATCCCTCGCGGGTTCCAAGATTGAGGGCGGTTGCCTTTGACGGGTAAGGAACGGATTGCCACGACCAGTGTGCGCACTGGTCTCGCAATGACAGAGGAGAATCGGTAGCCGCAGCGACAATCTTACACGCATGTCATTGCGAGGAACCAGCGCCGCAGCGTTGGTGACGTGGCAATCCGCATTCCCGTCCCTCGTCCAAAATGCGGATGAGATACCCCCGTCTCCTATTACGCCTTCCCCTTGAGGGGAAGGTGCCCCAGTGCGCACACTGGGACGGATGAGGTGTATCCCCAGACCCCCGTCCTTTGTCATTCCTTGAAGAAAATCCG
>CAMNAO010000030.1 GCA_946531435.1 uncultured Clostridia bacterium | reverse complement strand
GTCTTGGGAAATACCTGCGTTTCCGTGTTTCTCCTCATCATCCGGGCTTTGTCTACACGCTCAGACCAGCCCGGGGGCTGGTCGTGGCAATCCGTTCCCTTCCTAAACGTGTAGTTTTCATTGTTACCCTGAATGAATCGCTCTCAAAGCGAGCGAGTATAAGCCCCTCCCCTTGCAGTTTCATATACAGCTCTTTACCATTCCTTATAGGAGTTCAGATGAGATCCACACCACTGAGGGCCCGGCGCAGCTCCTCCTTCAGCGCTGCCTCCAAAGGGGTCAGGGGCAGGCGCAGCTCCCCGGTGTCCAGCCCCATCATGGCCATGGCGGCCTTTACCGGGATGGGGTTCGGCGCCAGGAACAGGGCCCGGGCAAGGGCGGTGTAGCGCAGATAGCGGCGGGAGGCCTCGGCAAAATCCCCCTCCAGGCTCAGACGGCAGATGGAGGAGACCGCCCTGGGACAGAGATTGGACAGCACGGAGATGAGACCCTTCGCTCCGCAGGCCAGCATGGGAACGGCGGTGTCGTCGCTGCCGCCATAGAAGCAGAGCTCCTCCCCCGCGGCGGCCCTTGCCCGCTGGAAAGCGGCCATGTCCGGGTTTGCGTCCTTTACGGCGGCGATGTTGCCGTGGCGGCTGAGCATGCCGTAGGTCTCCGGCTGGATGGTGACGCCGGTGCGGGCGGGCACGTCATAAATCACCACCGGCGCCGGGGAGGCGTCGGCAATGGCGGAGAAATGGCGGTAAAGCCCCTCCTGGGTGGCGTGGTTGAAATAGGGGGCGGTGACCAGCACGGCGTTTACGCCCAGGTAAGAGACGTCATTGGCCTCCCTGGCGGTCTCGGCGGTGTTGTTCCCGCCTGCCCCGGCCAGAACAGCGGCCCGGCCGCCGACGGCCTCCACCGCGGCCTGAATGACGGCCTTTCGTTCCCCGGGGTTTAAGGTGGCGCGCTCCCCGGTGGTGCCGCAGACCAGGATGGCGGAGGCGCCTCCGCCGAGCTGCAGCTCAATGTTGGCCTTCAGGGCGTCCAAGTCCGGCTCCCCGCCCCGCAGGGGGGTGATGAGGGCGGTGCAGAGGCCGGTGAACAGGGGCTTTTTCATAGGGGTTCCTCCTTTGAGCCGGAGCGGGCAGGCTCCTTGAATTTAAGGGGAAGATAGGGTATACTTTAGGCGTGAAGGCTGTGCCTTGACGCCCATTGCTTTTCAGTATATTCCCGTCCCCCGCCGCTTATGTCCCGGCAAAAAACGCCCGCCCGGCTTTCTGCCGGACGGGCGGGGCTGAGATATTACCAGATGATAAAGAAAACGATCACCAGAATTTCCGCGGCGAAGATCAGCGGCACACCGTAGGTGAACTTGGGCTTCTTCGTCTTGTGGCGGAAGTGGCGCATCCCCAGCAGGATGCCCGGCGCGCCGAAGAAGATGGCGATGGACATCAGGGATTTTTCCGGGATGCGGCGGCGGCCCCTCAAAGCGGAGCGCTTGTCCACGCCCATGGCGAAAAATCCGATGAGATTGATGAGGATGAAGTAGGCGGCAAAGCCGATGAGAAATCCCATAGTCTCTCCTGCATATGTATCGGCTGCGGGGCAGCCGGGGCTTATACGCCCTCTTCCGTGAGCTCCCGCTCCCGGAAGAGCAGGGAAATGCACCAGACCGCGGCAAGACCTACCAGGGTGTAGATCACCCGGCTCAGGGTCGCGGTCTGCCCGCCGAAGAGGTAGGCCACCAGGTCAAAGCGGAAAATACCCACAAGACCCCAGTTGAGGCCGCCGACGATGGCGAGAAGCAGAGCGATTCGATCCATGATCATAGCTTGTACCGTCCTTTCTTGAAGGAAACTCCCTCGATGGCTACTTTTCCCCCGCCGGGACGGATTATGCACAGCCTGATCAAAATGATTTTATCATGTTTTTTCATGAATGAAAAGAGGCAGTTCCCCCAGGGGAAATCGCCGGAAATGAGGTGCTCGATGCTGCAAGCTGTGGAGAAGGCTTACGCAAAGCTGAATCTTTCTCTGGATATCACCGGTACCCTGCCCGGAGGCTACCACGCGTTGGAGAGCGTGATGCAGAGCGTCAGCCTGGCGGATACGCTGAATATTTGTGTCACCCCCGGCGCCGGGGAGATCCGGGTGGAGACGGACAAGGGTTACCTTCCCCGGGGGGAGAAAAACCTGGCCGGGAAGGCCGCCCGCCTCTATCTGGAGCGGACGGGGCTCCGGGATCGGGACGTCTCCGTTTCCATCGAAAAGCGGATCCCCGTGGGCGCGGGCCTGGGCGGCGGCAGCGCGGACGCCGCGGCGGTGCTTCGCGGCCTCAATGCCCTTCTGGGCGCGCCCCTCACCTGGGAGGAGCTGGAGGAGCTGGGGGCCCGGGTGGGCTCCGACGTGCCCTTCTGCGTCCGGGGCGGCACCGTGCTGGCCCGGGGCAGGGGGGAGAAAATGGAACCGCTGCCTCCCCTGGCGGACTGCGGCATTTTGCTCTGTAAGCCGGGCTTCTCCGTCTCCACGGCGGAGCTTTTCGCCCTGTCGGACAGCCGCCCTGTTCTGGGCCATCCGGATACCTTGGGCCTGGTGGCGGCGCTGGAGGCGGGCAGCCTCAGTGGGGTGGCCCACCGCCTCTATAACGTATTTGAGGAGGTGACCCAGCGGGGCCGGGATGAGATCGAGACCATCCGGGGCCTCCTTTACGATGCCGGGGCCATCAGCGCCTCCATGAGCGGGACAGGGCCCACCGTGTTCGGCGTCTTCCCCGAGGAAGAGGCGGCCCGGGGGGCGGAGAAGCTCCTCCGCAGCCGCTATCGTGACTGCTTTGCCTGCCGCCCCCAGCCCCGCATCGGCTGACGCTGTTTAAAAGAGAAGACAAAAGGGAAGGATTCTATCAAGAATCCTTCCCTTTTTATCGGGAGGACAGGAGGAAAACATGAAACGTCAAAACTTATCTGCAGCCCTTCTTCTCATGGCCCTTGTACTTATCCTTGCCGTCTCCCTGGGAGCGGGGGCGGAGCGGGAGCAGCAGGCCCTGGCGGATCGGCTCATCCGCCTCCATGTGCTGGCAAATTCCGATACGCCCGCCGACCAGGCGGAGAAGCTCCGGGTACGGGACGCGGTGCTTTCGGAGGCGGAGGGCCTTCTGCGGCCGGGCATGACCCGGAGGGAGGCGGCGGCGGCCCTGGAGACTGCGTTTCCCCGGCTGGCGGCGGCCGCCGCTGCCCAGGCGGGGGAGCGGCCGGTGACCGTCACCCTGGGCAGGGAGTATTACCCCACCCGGGCCTATGACAGCTTCACCCTGCCCGCGGGGGAGTACCTCTCCCTGCAGGTGCGGATCGGAGAGGCGGCGGGCCACAACTGGTGGTGCGTGGTGTTCCCGCCCCTGTGCTCCGAGCTGGCGGAGGAGAAGGCGGAGGCCGCCTGGGACCTGAGTGAGGAGGAGCTGCAGCTGATTTCCGAAAAGGAGGGGGTTCAGATCCGCTTCCGTCTGGTGGAGTGGTGGCAGGAGCTGCTGCGGGCCGCCAACCGGGTCGAAAAGCCGTGACATGGGGTTGGGATAAATGCCGCAGCTGTGTCCCGCCTCTGTCATTGTTATGAAAGGGCTGAGAAAATTGCAGATTGCGTAGGGGAGGGGCTTTGCCCCTCCCGCCGTACCTGCAAAGGGGAATTCGGGAGGGGCAAAGCCCCTCCCCTACGCAGTGTATCGATCATCAAGCAGCATACAAAGTACCCCGCAGTCCTGCGAAAGCTTCCGCAGGACTGCGGGGTTAATCTATGCTGTTTTTTACGCCATTTCCCGGACGGTCCGGAGAATGCCCTCCCGGTCCAGACCTGTGAGCCGGTCCAGCTCCTCCACCGAGGCGTGGGGCAGATAGTCCTCCACCGCCAGCACCCGGTAGCTTAGGCCGGACCCGGCGCCCGCCTCCATGAGGGCGGCGCCCAGCTGCTCTCCCAGGCCGCCGTGACGGAAGCCCTCCTCTGCGAAGAGGACCCGCTTTGCTCCTTCAAGCAGGGGAACCAGGGATGCAAGATCCAGGGGCCACAGCTTTTTGAGCTTCACCGCCCGGGCGCCCAGCTCCACCGCCGCCTCCAACAGATTCTTTGAGACGCGGCCGTAGCTGATAAGCACAAGGTCGGTGGGGGTATCGGGCTCATAGACCATAAGGTCGCCCTTCTCTTGCCAAAGGCTGCGGTCGTAGTCGGCCTCCCTGCCCCGGGGATAGCGCACGGCGGCGACGCCGGGGGTGCGAAGGGCGGCCTCCAGGGCCTCCTCCAGCTCCGCATAGGTCTCGGGGGACCAGATGGAGCTGCGGGGAATGGTGGTGAGCATGGGAACGTCCAAAATCCCCTGATGGGTGAGCCCGTCCCCGGCTACGAAGCCCGCCCGGTCAACCGCCAGAACGAGATCCAGCCCCTGGAGGGAGATATCGTGAATGAGCTGGTCATAGCTGCGCTGCAGGAAGGTGGAGTAGATGGCGGCTACGGGCCGCATGCCGCCCGCCGCCAGCCCGGCGGCGAAGGTGACGGCGTGTTCCTCGGCGATGCCCACGTCAAAGAAGCGGTCGCCGTGCTCCCGGGAGAAGCGGCCAAGGCCGGTGCCGTCGGTCATGGCGGCGGTGATCACGGCCAGGGTGGGATCCTTTTCCGCCATGGCGCAGACTTCGTCGCCGAAGACGGAGGAAAAGCTCTTTTTCCCGCCCTCGGGAAGGCCCAGATCCGCGTCAAAGCTTCCGGTGGAGTGGTAACCGGTGGGGTCTTTCTCCGCCTGGGGATAGCCCTTGCCCTTTTGGGTCAGAAGGTGGACGATGCAGATCTCTTCTCTGCGGCGGGCCTCCCGCAGAATGGTCTCCACCGCCTCTTCATCGTTGCCGTCCACGGGGCCCAGATAGGTGACGCCGAAGTCGTCAAAAATCACGGGCTGCAGCAGGATCTTTTTCCAGAAGTTCTTAAAGCGCCTGACTCCGGAGGCCAGCGTTCTGCCGATGAGGGGGATATGCTCCAGGAAGGTCCTGGTGTTGTTTTTGATGTTGAGATAGCCCTTGCTGGAGCGGATGGCGCTGAGGTGCCGGGGCAGGGCCCCCACGGAGCCGGAGATGGACATGCCGTTGTCGTTGAGGAGAATGATGAGGCGCAGTTTTTTTTCGCTGCAGTTATTCAGCGCCTCATAGATCATGCCGTTGGTAAAGGCGCCGTCCCCCGCCAGGGCAATGGTCCAGTTGTCCCGCTTCAGCCGCCGGTCCGCCTCGGCAAAGCCCAGGGCGGAGGAGATGCTGGTGCCGCAGTGCCCTTCGCAGAGGGGGTCATATTCGCTCTCAAACCGGTTGGGGAAGCCGGAAATGCCCCCCAGCTGCCGCAGGGTGGAGAAGGCCTCCTCCCGCCCGGTGAGGAGCTTATGGGCATAGCACTGGTGGCCCACGTCGAAGATGAGCCTGTCTTTTTTGAGATCAAAAACCCGGTGAAGCGCCACCGTGGTTTCCACAATACCCAGGTTGGAGGCCAGGTGCCCTCCGTTTTTTGCGCAGACCTGCAGAATGCGCTCCCGCAGGTCCTGGCAGAGGAGGGCAATGGAGCCGTTGTCCATGTCCTTCAATTCCCGGGGGGTGGGGATGGTACCGCTCATATCGCAGAATACCCTTTCAAAAGAGTCGTAGTCATTTTTCTCATGGAATTCCCATTATAACAGCGATTCGGAGATTTGCCAACCGAAATCCGCAATTTTCCCCTTTTTGCCGCTGAGCCCCCTGCTGTGCCCATTTGCGACGTTGAAAACCCCGGCGGTTTTATGGTATCATGATCTATCAATGCTTGCGCCCCCCAGGGAGAAGCAGGACGGAGGAGAAGCCTATGCTGAGATTGATCGTCGGCCGCGGCGGCACGGGAAAGACGGAGCTGGTGATGGCCGAAATCGCCCGCCGGGCGAAGGCGGGGGAAAAGAGCGTCCTCATCGTGCCGGAGCAGTATTCCCACGACGCGGAGCGGCAGCTCTGCGCCTATTGCGGCAACGGGATCTCCCTCTTTGCGGAGGTGCTGAGCTTTACCGGCCTCTTCCGCCGGGCCCTGGCCCGCGTCCCCCGGGAGGAGCGCCCTCTGGATGCGGGCGGGCGCCTTCTGGTGATGGAGCTGGCCTTCTCCGCTGTATTGGATCAGCTGACGGTCCTCTCCCATGTGCGGCGGCACGCGGATTTCCTCACGGGGCTTCTGCGCCTTCGGGATGAGCTGAATCAGTCCCTTCTGACCCCCGCCATGCTGCTGGAGGCGGCCCGGGAATCGGGCGGCGCCCTTGAGGAGAAGGTGGGGGATCTGGCCCTCATCCTGGAGAGCTACCCCGGCTTCATCCCCCCGGGCTACTACGATCCCTCCGACGCGATGCGGGAGACGGCGGCCCTGGTGGAGGAGAGCGGCGTTCTGGAGGGGGCCGCGGTGTTTCTGGATGGCTTTTCCGACTTCACCCCCCAGGAGATGGCGGTGGCGGAGACCATTCTGGGCATGGGCAGCGAGCTGACGGTCTGCCTCAATACCGACTGGCCGGAGGAGGATGAGCTGCTGTTCCACTCCGCCCACGACACGGCCTCCCGCCTTCGCGGTCTGGCGGAGGCGCAGTTTCAGCCCTTCACCCTGGTCCGCACCCAGGGGCAGACCCGCAGCGACAGCGGGGAGCTGCAGTTTCTGGAAAAGCACCTCTTCTCCGGGGAGGATTGTACTTACGAGGGAGAAAAGCGGGAGAGCATCCGACTCTTCGTCGCCGAGAATCCCACCCAGGAGTGCGAGGCGGCGGCCGCCCTCATTCTGGACAGGATCCGGGAAAAAAGCTGGCGCTGGCGGGATTTTGCCGTCACCGCCCGGGGCTGGGAGAGCTATGACGCCATAGCTGAGAGTATTTTTGAAAAATTCGGTGTGCCGGTCTTCCGCAACCGTCGCAGTTCCCTTTTGGAAAAACCGGTCCTCAGCATGACCCTCTCTGCCCTTGGAGCGGTGGAGAACGGCTTTGCCTATGAGGACGTCTTCCGCTACTTAAAGACCGGCCTTGCCGGCATCACGCCGGAGGAGTGCGACGAGCTGGAGAACTATGTGCTGCGCTGGCGCATCCGGGGCCGCCGCCTCTGGACGGGAGAGGCGGGCTGGAGCTCCGACCCCGTGGGCATGGGCCGGTGCACGCCTCAGAATCGTCCCCGCCTGGACCGGATCAATGAGATCCGCGCCCGGGCGGCCGCGCCGTTGGAGAAGCTGGCGGCGGGCCTGGAGGCCGGGGAGACCGCCCGGGAGAAGGCCGTGGCCCTCTGGCGCTTTTTGGAGGAGGCCGGGGTGCCGGAGCGCCTTCGGGAGCGGTCGGAGGAGCTGACAAAGGGCGGCGAGCTGCAGCTGGCGGAGGAGTACCTGCAGCTCTGGGATATTCTGGTGGACGCTCTGGAGGAGTTTGCGGGCGTTCTGGGGGATGCCCTCATCTCCGATGAGGAGTTTACCCGGCTTCTGCGCCTCGTCCTCTCCGCCGCCGACGTGGGCACCATCCCCGCCGCCCTGGACCGGGTGAGCATGGGGGAGATGGACCGGATGCGCAAGCGCGATCTGAAATGCCTCATCGTCCTGGGGGCCACCGATGACCGGCTGCCGGCGGTGGGCCCGGTCCAGAGCCTCCTCTCCGATGAGGAGCGGGGACTTCTGATGCGCTTTGGGCTGAAGCTCAGTGAGACGGCGGAGAGCCGTCTCTATCGGGAGATGGATCTGATTTATTCCTCTCTGACCCTGCCTTCGGAGGAGCTGATCCTTCTCCGCACCGGGGAGGAGGGGGTGCAGCCCAGCTTTGTGGTGGACCGCATTTCCCGCCTCTTCCATCTTCCCTCCCTTCCGGTGGAGGAGCTTCTCTACACCGCGGCCCCGGTGCCCTGCTTTGAGCTGGCGGCCCGGGCCGCCGGAGGGGAGAGGTCCCCCGTGGCTGTCTCCGCCCTTCGGGTTTTGGAGGGGGAGGAGGACTGGGCCCGGAAGCTCCGGGCCGCAGGGGAGGCCGCCCGGATGGGGCGGGGGCGCCTGGACGCCCGCCGGGCCGAGGCCCTCTATGGAAGGAACACCACCCTCACTGCCTCCCGTGTGGAGAGCTTTTATCGCTGCCGCCACGCCTATTTCCTGCAGTACGGGCTTCAGGCCCAGCCCAGGAAGAAGGCGGATTTTGACCGGCCGGAGTTCGGCACCTTTGTCCACTTTGTGCTGGAGAATGTGCTGAAGGAGCTGGAGGAAGGCCCCGGCTTTGAGGTCCCGGAGGAGAAGGTAAAGGAGCTTACGGAGAAGTATATCGAGGCCTATACCCGGGAGTATCTCGGCGGGCTGGAGGGCCGCAGCGCCAGGTTCCGCTATCTCTATCGCCGCCTTTCGGACCCCGTCAGTGAGATCGTCCGGGATACGGTGGAGGAGCTGGCCAGCTCAGATTTCCGCCCCCTGGATTTTGAGCTGGATTTCAGCAGGGGCGGGGATCTCCCCCCGGCGGAGATCCGGGGTGAGGACTGGCAGGTTGCTGTCCGGGGCAAGGTGGACCGGGTGGACGGCTGGCTCCATGAGGGGAAGCTGTATCTGCGCGTGGTGGATTACAAGACCGGCGTGAAGAAATTCGACCTCAGCGACGTGCTGGGGGGCATGAGCATGCAGATGCTCATCTATTTATTCGTCCTGGAACGCTTCGGAGAGGGGCGCTACCACGCCCCCGTGGTGCCCGCGGGGGTGCTCTATACCCCCGCCAGGGAGTCGGTGATCCCGGCGGAGAGCAGCGCCACCCGGGAGGAGATCGATCTTATGCGGGCCAAGAACCTGAAACGCAGCGGCCTCATCCTGGATGACGCGGAGGTGCTGCAGGCCATGGAGCACGGCGAAAATCCCCGCTATATCCCGGTAAAGTACCAGAAGAGCGGGGCCAAGGGCAGCCTGGCCTCCTTGGAGCGGATGGGCGTCCTGAAGCGCCACATCGACAGTATGCTGCTTGAGATGGGACGGGAGCTCCACGGGGGAGACATCACGGCCAGCCCCTTCTACCGGGGCGAGCGGGAGAACGCCTGCGCCGTCTGCGCTTATCAGGAGGCCTGCCGCTTCGGGGAGGCGCCGGAGGACCGCAGGCATTGGATGATGAAGCTGGACCCGGAGGAAGCCTGGCAGGAGATGGGAGAATAAGATGGAGAGAAAAGAGCTTTTGACGAATGAGCAGCTGGTGGCGGTCTCCCGGCGGGGCGGCAACCTGCTGGTGTCCGCCGCCGCGGGCAGCGGCAAGACCTTTGTGCTGGTGGAGCGCCTCCTTCGCAGGATCACCGAGCCCGGTGCGGAAGAGAACGTGGACGATTTTCTCATCATCACCTATACCAATGCCGCCGCATCCGAGCTGCGGGGAAAAATCCGGGAGGCCATCGGAAAGCGCCTTCTGGAGAACCCCTCGGACCGCCGCCTCCGCCGGCAGCAGCTTCTCTGCAGCCGGGCCCAGATCGGCACCATTCACGCCTTCTGCAACACCCTATTGCGGGAAAACGCCGCCCTGGTGGAGCTGAGTCCGGATTTCCGGGTGGCGGATGAGAGCGAGTGTCAGCTTCTGCGGCAGAAGACGGCGGAGGAGCTCATGGAGGACTGCTATGAAAAAATGCAGCCGGAGTTTGCCGCCCTTCTGGATACCCTGGGAGGCGTCCGGGATGACGAGCCCCTTCTGCAGCTGCTGCTCAGCACCTATGAGCGGCTTCAGAGCCACCCGGACCCCGCCGCCTGGTGTGAGGAGTTCATCCATGAGCTGTCGCGGCAGGATGTTTCGGACCTGGGGGAGACCCGCTGGGGCCGGGATCTCATGGAGGACGCCGCCCGGCGCTGCGATTCTCTGCTTGCCTCCCTGGACCGGATTCTGGAGGACTGCGGCGTGGACCCCATCCTGGAGAAGGCCTACGCCGCCTCCCTGCGGGTGAGCCGGGAGGCTCTGCTGACCTTCCGCGCCTCCCTTTCCCGAACCTGGGACGCTGCCCAGGCCCTGGCCGTGATCCCCTTCCCCCGGGCGAACAGACTGCCGAAGGAGGGCTATGAGGATGTGCGGGCCCAGAGGGAGCGGATAAAGAAGGCGGCCCAGGGCTTTTCCCAGATCTTTAAGGCCCCTTCGGCTCCTCTCCTGCGGGATATGGCCGCGGCGGCCCCCGCGGTGACGGCCCTTCTGCGCCTTGCCCTGGCCTTTGGGGAGCGCTACCGGGACAAGAAGCGCAAGCGGGGCATCATTGATTTTTCGGACCAGGAGCATCTGACCCTGGAGCTTCTGCGGGATGAGACGGGCGCCCGCTCTCCCCTGGCGGAGGAGGTCTCCCGCCGCTTTACGGAGATCATGGTGGATGAGTATCAGGACGTGAACCCGGTGCAGGAGACCATTCTCCGCCTCCTCAGCCGCCGGGAGGGGAATCTCTTCCTGGTGGGCGACGTCAAACAGTCCATCTACCGCTTTCGTCTGGCGGATCCGGGCATCTTCCTGGAGAAGTACCGGGACTATCCCCCGGCAGACGAGGCCGGGGAGGGAGAGGACGCCAAGACCGTCCTCAGCCGGAATTTCCGTTCCCGGGAGGGAATTCTGGAGGCGGTGAACTTTGTCTTCCAAAATCTGATGAGCACCGAGCTGGGGGAGATGGACTATACCCCCGCGGAATACCTCTATCCCGGAAAACCTTTTCCACCCTCTCAGGAGCCCCAGGTGGAGCTGGATCTTCTGGTGATGCCGGAGAAGGGGGAGGACGAGGAGGAGTCCCCCGACCGGCTGCGGCTGGAGGCGGACCATGTGGCCCGGAGGATCAAAGAACTGAAGGAGACCCTGCGGATCACCGAGGGGGAGGGAGATCGCTCTGCCCGCTGGAGCGATTTTGCCATTCTCCTGCGCTCCCCCGCGGGGCGGGCAGAGATCTATGAAAAAGCCCTGGCCTCCTGGGGGATCCCCATGCAGAGGGAGGGGCAGAGCAGCTTTTTTGAGGAGCCGGAGATCCGGTTCATGCTCTCCCTCCTCTCGGTCATCGACAATCCCCGGCAGGATATCCCGCTAATCTCCGTCCTGCGCAGCCCGGTCTATGGCTTCACGCCCAACGATCTCGCGGATATCCACACCCGGGGCGGGGAGGATTTCTATTCCGCCCTTGTGGAAAGTGCGGAGACGGAGGAACGCTGCGCCGCCTTCCTCCGGGAGCTGAAGGCGCTGAGAAGCCTTGCCCCGGAGATGAGCAGCGACCGGCTGATCTGGCACATCTATAACACCACGGATCTTCTGGGCATCTACGGCGCCATGCCCGACGGCGGGGAGCGGCGAAGCCGCCTCATGCTGCTGTTCCGCTACGCCCGGGATTTTGAGGACAGCGGCTTTCAGGGGCTCTTCTCCTTTATTACCGACCTTCGGGAGCGGATGGAGCGGGGAGACTCCCTGCCGGTGCCGCCCTCGTCGGTGGGCGGCGACGGGGTGCTCTACATGAGCGTACATAAATCCAAGGGGCTGCAGTTTCCCGTGGTGTTCCTGCCGGACCTCAGTCACCAGTTCAACATGACGGATACCCGGCGGGATCTTCTCCTCCACCGGGAGCTGGGTCCCGGCGCCCGGGTCACAGATTTTGGCCGCCGGATCAAGTATGACACGATCCCCCGGATGGCCATTGCCCGCCGCATCCGCAGGGAGAGCCTTTCGGAGGAGCTGCGGGTCCTCTATGTGGCCATGACCCGGGCCGAGGAAAAGATGATCCTCACCGCCTCTTATAGCAATAAGGCGGCGGAGAAGCTGGCCCCGGCGGAGTTTCTTCCCCCGGATCCGCAGCTTATGCAGGAGGGGAAGAGCTTTGCGGACTGGCTGGTGCCGGTGCTGCTGCGGGCGGGGAGGCTCTGCCGGGTCCGACAGCTGCCCCTTGAGCCCAAGGTGCCGGAGCCGCTGACGACGGACGCGGCGCCCTCCGGGCCTGCTGAGGCCCCGGAAGCTCTTCAGACGGAGATCCGGGAGCGGCTGCATTTCCGGTACCCCTATGCCGCCGCTGCGGATCTGCCCTCCAAGCTCTCTCCCACGGAGCTGAAGGGCCGCCTTCAGGACAGCGAGGCTGCTCTGGAGGCCGGGGAGGCGCCCCGGCTCCGGGGGATCCGCCGCCGGGAGATGGGGGAGATCCGCCGCCCGGATTTCGCCGCCCCCGTGGCCCTCAGCGCCGCCCAGAGAGGCACCGCCTTTCACACGGTGATGCAGCTGGCTGACTGGAAGCTCTGCAGGGAGGAGGGCGGCGCTTTGGCGGAGCTGCGCCGTCTGGTAAAAGAGGGCGCCCTCACCGAGAAAGAGGCGGCCGGTGTGGATACCGACGCCATCAGCCGCTTCTGTCGCAGCCCGGAGGGACGGGCCGCCGCCGGGGAGGAGGGCACGCGCCGGGAATTCAAGTTTTCCGTCCTCCTGCCCGCCGCGGGCTTCTTTCCGGGGGCCCCGGAGGATGAGGTCCTTCTGCAGGGCGTGGTGGACTGCTTCTTCCCCTGGGGGGAGGGCCTGGCGGTTCTGGATTTCAAGACGGATCGGGTGAGCGGTGAGGAGGCGCCCCTGCGGGCCCGGGAGTATCGCGGGCAGCTGGACGCCTACGCCGCTGCCCTGGAAAGCATGACGGGAAAGAAGGTCACCCGCGAGATCCTCTATTTCACCCGCCCCGGTTTGGCGGTCTATCTGAAAGGGGAGCCCCTGGGGCCTTCCCTGCGGTCTGCCGAAGATGCCGGCCCCGGAGAGGAAACGGATTTATAATACGCTGCAGGGGAGAGACCGCCTGCGCCGGTCCCAAAGCTTGTACAAAAAATTCTCAAAAAAACCTGCTTTTTTCTCCAAAAAGAACTTGCAAAACAAAAAGCGCTTTGCTATAATAGCTTTTGCGTCTGATCGCAAGGAAATTAAGAGAGGTGAACATCATGAAGTCCGGGATACATCCTGATTACCAGCCCACCACCATCCGCTGTGCCTGTGGCGCCGTCTATGAGACTGGTAGTACGAAAAAGGATATAAGGGTTGAGATCTGCTCGAATTGTCACCCCTTCTATACTGGCAAGCAGAAGCTCGTGGATACCAGCGGCCGCGTTGATAAGTTCAACAAAAAGTTTGGTCTCCAGTAAGCTGGGCACGGAAATCGGCGCCGTCCTGCCGGACGGCGCTTTTTTTCCGGGTTTTGACCAAAACTTTTTTCTTGACAAATCCCCCTGCGGGTGCTACTATATCTCTCGCAGTAAAAACGCATATGCGCGAGTGGTGGAATTGGCAGACTCGCTAGATTCAGGTTCTAGTGTCCACTCCGGACGTGCGGGTTCAACTCCCGCCTCGCGCACCAGGTAAAGCCCTTGAAAACCCTTGGTTTTCAAGGGCTTTCCTTTTTGCTGTGGCCCATTGACCCTTTATTTGACCCTTTATCTGCCGGTACGGCCCGATACAGAATGGACATTTGGGGACGGCTTGGGAGAGGAATCTTTGGGGACCTCCAGGGACTGCATGAAACGATCCATCCGGCTGGCGCTGGCGTGCCGCATCCCTTTCGTCACATGGGCGTACACGTCCAACGTAAAGGCGGCGGTATGATGACCCAGGTTTTCCTGCACGGTCTTGATGTCATCACCGGATTTGAGACTATTGACCGCATAGGTATGGCGCAGATCATGAAAACGCACGTCTTCCATTCCCAGCTTTCGGACGACCTTCTTAAAGGCGAGATAGACCGTCTGGTTGCTGAGATAACGGCCAAGCTCTGTGGTGAACACCAGATTGTCCGTATTGTTCCAGGCCTCCCTTGAAGCGGCTGCCCAGCGGGCCTGAAGCGTCTGCTGTCGTTTCAGCGCCTCCATTACCCCAGGAGCAGCTTCAATCAAACGGGGACGGTCGTTTTTCAGACTGCTGAACCGGTATTCCCGTCCGCCCTTCACTTTGCCGTGCTGCTTATTGATGAACAGCGTATTCTCCTGGAAGTCCACACAATCCCAAGTCAGGCCAAGGACCTCGCCTTGACGTAGCCCGGTAAAGACTGTAACAAAGAAAACGAGTTCATAGGGATTCCCTTTGATTGCTCCAAGAAACCGTTTAAGATCGCTCTCGTCCATGGGTTTGATTTGCGCCTTCTCCACACGGGGGAGCATGACTGCGTCCAGGGGATTGGAACGAATGTAATTCAGACGCTGCGCCTGCGTCAAGGCCCGGTGCAGAACACCGTGGACGTTCTTGATGGTTTTTGCAGAAAGCCCTTTTTCCCGCTGCAGGGAGTTGAAATGACGCTGAATCGTGTCTGCGGTCAATTTTGACAAGGGTATTTCCCCAAGCGCAGGATTCAGGTTGATGCGGACGTGATCGCTGTAGGACTTTACCGTAGCCTGCTTGACGTTTCCAATGTAATCCTGAAGCCAGGTGTCCAGCCAATCCTTCAGCTTCATGGAGCTGGGCTCCACATAGCTGCCCTCGTCGATCTCGGCGGTGATGCCCGTCAGCTTCTGCCGGACCTCTTTTTGTGTGGCGCCGTAGACAGAACGCTGGATCTGCTTCCCGGTCCTGGGATCAAAGCCCAGGGAGTACCGGGCCTCCCAGCGCCCATCGGAGCGCTTCCGGATGGTTCCGGACCCTTTCGCCGCTTTGGTGGTTTTTCTGTTAGCCAAAAGTACCTCTCTTTCCTCCGTAAGTAGATCCGTACCTGTCATGCCGGATCCCGCCTCTATTTTACCACATCGCCGCATAACGCGGTAGATGTTCTTCTGTGTGTTTCTCCATCCCCCGCCGTAAGGCGGGGGATGGTGTTTCTTACATGGTCCGGGTATGTTCATTCACCCAGCGCTGCAGGCCGCTCTTGGGGACCAGGAGCCGTTTGCCAATCTTCAGCGTCGGGAAGCCCTCGCTGTGCATCAGCTGATAGGCGTTGGCACGGGAGATCCCCAGCAGCTGGGCAACCTCTGTGGCGCGCAGGGTCAGCGGCAGATCTTCGTAAGAAGTATATTTCGTCATGTGATGTCTCCTTTTTTCTTTCAATTTCAGTTCTGGTTTTTCTCTTGAGGAGTGTATATCCGGCTTGCTTTTGATGACGGATTACACAACATATGTTACAGCTCCGCCCGGAGCAGGGCCAGGAGCGTCTTCGCTTCCTCCGCGGTGAGGACCGCGCCCTTACCGACCCGAAGATGGTCCGGTCCCCAATCGCGGAGATCGTATTTGGGCGCGTTGCCGTTCCAGGCCACCAGGTTCAATTCCTTGCGCCAGCCGGAGGGCGACTCCGACAGCACGCCGATCTTTCGTACGATTTCATATTGGAATTCCTTCATTCTCTTCTTTCCTCCATTCGTGTTGTTTTTTGAAAGGGTTTGGGGCAGCCCCAAAATGTCTTTGGGCGCCCAGATACGATGCTTGCTATGCAAACGCCATAGCAAGCATGAGTCCGGGTGGATATCCAAAGACGATGCTTGCTAAACAAATGCCACGAACCCTATCCCGATTTTCCTTCTTCTGGTTGTGACGGCCTCTATGATGAGCGGGGGGTCAAAAAGCCCGTCACAGTCGTCACGGGTGTCACCCGTTAAGTAAGCGCAGGTGAATGAGCCGTTCTTCTCTGCTGCGGCTTCTGCTGAGGGAAACCCCGTAATCGTGCAGCAGCTGTCCGGCCTTTGTGGTGAGGCGCATTGAGAGCGCGATGGGCGTCTCCGTGCTTCCAATGGCCTTCATAAGCTCTGTTGCCGTTCCGTCCCATGAGGGCCGATCCTCTGAGAGCAGCCCCGCTACCGCAGACAGCACCGGGTCCGGAGGCTCCGGCGTGCAGGCGTTTTCCACCCGGATCAGGTTCCAGCTGAGGCGCTCCTGATCCCTCTGCAGATAAAAGCGCTGATCCTGCAGGTCCCGACCTGTTACCGACAGCTCCGCCTGATCGTCCGTACGATTCTTCTTCGTCAGTACCAGCGTCCCGTCGGAGGCCCCGGTGAGTCCTGTGGTGCCGGATACCTCCTCCAAAGGATCTTCCGCCCTCTGCTTCCGATTGTGGTGGACCAGCAGGATGCAGAGGCCCTTCCGATCTGCCAGAGTCTTCAGGGCAGAGATGAAGAGGTAGTCGTTGGAGTAGCTGTACTGATCACTGCTCTCACGCACCTTCTGAAGCGTGTCGATGATGATGAGCCTGGTTTCCGGCTCCGCCTCCAGGAAGCTCTGCAGCTGTGCAAGGAGATCGGCATCCGTGCGGCTGGCGACGGTAGCCAGATGAAGATCCCCGGTGGTTTGCTCCCCGAACATGCGGTAAAGCCGTTTCTGCAGCCGGGCCCTGCTGTCCTCCAGAGAGAGGTAGAGGACCGGATTCTGCGCTGCCTCCAATCCCCAGAGGGGCGTCCCGGTGCTGATGTGGAAAGCCATCTGCAGCACCAGGAAGGACTTGCCGATCTTCGGCGCTCCGGATAGCAGGAAGATGCCCGGATAGAGCAGGCTGTCGATGATCGGCTGATCTCCCGCATAGACCTCATCGTAAAGCTCGGTCATGGTGAAGGTGGGCAGGTAACCGGGACTGCTGATCTTCTGCAGCTCCTAATAAGCTGCCTCATACGGATCCGCTGCTTCCCGATCTCCGGGCGGAGCCAATTGGTCCCCGCGCGGAGTACTTTCCGAAGAATAAGTATTGTATCTTTCTGTAGTCATTGTTCCTCCTTTGTATGCATTCTTTGTTTTGATGGGTTCCCCCGTACCCATCCCATTCCATCGGAAATGCTTCCGGAGGAATGGGATAGCTGCGGTTCTGCGGCGGTCAGCAGTCTCCCTTTTCGGGCAGCAGAAAAAAGTCCCTCTATATATGTATTGGGGAAAAAATCTCAAAAACGGAAAAATATCTTTGTAAACTTTTTATGAACGGCTCATCCTGGCGCCTGTCTGACGAAAAGTCCCTCTACTTATATATTGGTTAAAAAAGCCCGAGAATTGACAAAACTTTTTTGAAAACACTTTGTGAACAACCCGTCCCGACTCCTGTCTGACGAAAAAGTCCCTCTATATATGTACTGGGAAAAAATCAGTCGATTTGGGAAAAAATAATTGTAAACATATTTTGAACAAGCGTGTATAGGACTTCCGACGCTCGATAACAGTGCAGGAAGAGAGCGGTTTTTCAGATCTGTGACACCCGTGACAACTGTGACAGCTTTTTCGGGACACCTCATCCCGTCACGAAAAGCAAAGAGGCAAAGCTGCATAATGAAAAAAGAAGTCGGGGATGATCACTGCGGTCCATCCCCTACTTCTTATCTGTCGTATATTCGTTTATCTCGTCTGGGTCCCGATTCAGTCCTGCTGCGGCTCCAGCAGATCCTCCATGCGGCAATGGAGCGCTTTGCTGAGCTTTCGCAGGGTGATGGCTCTCATTGTACCGTTTAATCACGCGATCCGACCATAGGTTAGCAAGCATCGCGTCTGGATATCCAGTCGCCATTTTGGGAGTAATCCCAAACCCTTTGGACAGAGAAGAAAATGAAAAATGGCACAAACTGTTGCTTATATCTGACAGGAAAAGAAAAGATAATACTGTGCCATGTATGTTCCCAGACGGACATTAACCTGCACTTTTCAAGCTGCTTTACATACTCCCATCTTCCCTCTGATACACAATAGTACTAACTCTTGCTTCTCTTCGTAGCCTACCTTTTCTTTTTTGGGCATAACAATGCTCCCCCTATGTTCGACAGTGTTTTTCTTTTCACTGTCTCTCATAGAGGGAGCATATCAGCCTTCCCTATTTTGCAGATGATTCCTGCGGGTTTTAAAATCCTGCTATTCTGCTGTAGCTTAAGTGGATTCCCGGATAATCAGCTCCGGCTCCAGAACGATCTTTTGAATAAAGCCATCCGGATTGCTGATTCGATCCACCAACAGCTCCATGGAGGTGGCACCGAGCTGTAGACATGGCTGGCTGATGGTGGTGATGGACGGCGTAAAATACCCGGACAGGCTAATGTTGTCGCAGCCCAATACGGCGATATCCTGAGGAACACGGAGACCGGAATACTTGACGGCGCGGATGACCGCCATGGCGAAAACATCCGAGGTGGTAAAAAAGGCGTCGATGGGATAGCCGGATTTGATCAGCTGCATGGCTGCGGAGAAGGCCAGATCCGGGATGATGTTGGACACACTGATGACGAGCTTGGGGTTAAAGATGATTCCGCATTTTTGGAGTCCGGATTCAAAGCCCATGCGGCGATGACGGGCGTATTTGTATTCGGATGGCCCATTCAGGAAGGCGATTTTGCGACGTCCGATAGAGTCCAAATCGTTCATCCTCAAAAGCCTTACGCGCATACCAGGCTTGAACTCCTCTTTTATCATACGCACCAGGATCTTCTTCCTATCCAAAGGATCGGCACCGGCATCCTCCAAAGATTCCAGTATTCCGCACCCCGTGCAAATCTCTGTTCGGTTGTCCACTCGGGACAGTGCTGGATATCCTTGATAGCTATATATTTATTTCGCTTGTGTGCGCCCACAGGTTTCTATCCCTGTGCTTCCTAAAAGCCCAATCAAATATAAGGGGAAATCTTGTGTTGTGCACAGGGGTTGTGTCCACGACCGATCAAGAAGCGAAGCGCAACAGCCAGGTATCATCTTGCCGGCAGGCGCCCTGTAAAGCGACACAGGTACACAAAATCACAAGAATTTCCTACCATTCTCTGATGATCCGATCATTCACGCTTCCTCTCAATGACAACATTCCCATGCGTCTGCCGCTATCGCCGACAGCAGAGAGTATTATGAATCCGACAAGGAAGGTTTTCTCAAAAAACAGACTTCCCGCGTTCGGAAAGTCTGATGTGTTTTCTGGATTTGGACTACAAGGAGCTGGAGCAAATCTGCGACAGCGTGGAGTGGGCATTTTGCATCACGCCCATGCCGTTTCCGCTCGCCTTTTTTCTGGCTTTCTCCTATGGTTTCCGGTTGGTGGTCTCCCGCCAGATGGGGGTGGATTTCACATAAACGCTGAGGGGCGCCCGGTCGGGGTTGGCGATCCGGTTCAGCAGCACATCGGCGGCGATGCGGCCGATCTCGGCCCCGGGGATCTGCACGGTGGTCAGCGGCGGCTCCACCACCGCGGACTGGGCGGTGCCGTCAAAGCCCGCCACCATGATCTTTTCGGGGATGGAGACCCCCAGCTGCTTGAGGGCCGTCATCACATGGATCGCAACAAAGTCGTTGACACAGATGAGCGCGTCGGGCAGCCGCGGCATCCTGCGAATTTTTACCAGGAGCCACGCGGGATCGTCATAGGGCGAGGAATCCGGGTCCAGGATGCAGAATTCCCGGTCCAGCGGGAGTCCCGCATGGCTCAGCGCGGTGGAAAAGCCGATCCAGCGCTCGTGGAAGCTGTTGCAATGGTCGGGATCACCCACAAAGCCGATGCTTTGCGCGCCTTTGGAGAGCACATGCTCCGTCAGCGCCACGGTGCCGGCCAGATTCTCCATGGAGATGCTGTCGCAGGCCATCAGGGAAGTGGCGGCCCCGCAGCACCCGTCCACCAGGAGGAGGGGAAGCCCCAGGCTGCAGATCCGATCGATATAGTCCCGGTCAAAGAGTTCAATGCCCAGAATCGCCGCCGTCTGCTCCGGATTGAGACGGGCCGGCAGACTGCCCTGGCGAAGCTCCTCCTCCGAGATCTCATACATCATCAGCGTGTAGCCCGCGCGGCTCAAATGGGCGGCGAAGGCGGGGATAAAGACGGTGCCGAAATGATAATCCGTCGGCATGTGGCGGGTAAGGAGCGCAATGCTCCGCATGCGGAGCTCCGGCTGCATGGCCTCCTCACTGTACAGCTGAAAGTACCCCAACTCATGGGCTTTTTTCAAGACCAACTGTTTCGTGGTCTCCTGTACAGTGCCCCGATTGTTGAAGACCTTGGAGACCGTATTTCGGGAAAGGCCGCAGGCGTCAGCCACATCCTGTATCGTTACGCGACGCAGAGCCATCGAGTACCCTCCTTAACGCTTCCGTTTCTTGCTGTTAACTATACCATAGACAAAATGCAAAAGCAAGATGTGCATTTTGTAAACTGGAAGGGCTGTCTTACGGGAAATAGGCCAAAACGCCAGGGCGTATTTCTATTTTTTTAGGTGAGATAGCTAAAAATATATTGACAAATTGTGAAGTTTGGAATACGATATGCACAAGGCTAAGTTGCAAAGTGCAAAATAGTGTTTACATTTTGTAACATTACGCACAAATGCTGTTCCCATCTTCCATCGGCAGACAGGCTGCTCCTTTTCCCGGTCTGCCACATCATTTCAAGGAGGCCAAAACATGGCAGAGGTTCAACTGAAAAACATCAAAAAAGTGTACCCCTTCGTCAGCGGCGAACAGAAGAAGAGCAAGAAGAAAAAAGCTGACGAACCGGAAAAGAAGAAGGTCAACCTCCAGATCACCGATGAAGGCGTCGTGGCTGTTCAGGCGTTCAACCTGGACATCAAGGACAAGGAATTCATCGTGCTGGTGGGCCCCTCCGGCTGCGGCAAGTCCACCACCCTCCGTATGGTGGCGGGCCTGGAGGAGATCTCCGGCGGCGAGCTTCTCATCGACGGCAAGGTCATGAACGATGTGGCCCCCAAGGACCGGGATATCGCCATGGTCTTCCAGAACTACGCCCTCTATCCCCACATGAGCGTCTATGACAACATGGCCTTCTCCCTGAAGCTGCGGAAGGAGCCCAAGGACGTCATCGACCAGAAGGTCCGCGAGGCTGCCGAGATCCTGGACATCACCCAGTACCTCGACCGCAAGCCCAAGGCCCTGTCCGGCGGCCAGCGCCAGCGTGTCGCCATCGGCCGCGCCATCGTGCGTGACC
>CAMNAO010000029.1 GCA_946531435.1 uncultured Clostridia bacterium | reverse complement strand
GGTGACCCGGACGAGAATCGAACTCGTGTTACCGCCGTGAAAGGGCGGTGTCTTAGCCGCTTGACCACCGGGCCATAGACAAGAGCTTTGGGGGACGAGGAACTCGTCCCCCATGCTGGTAGCGGTAGTCGGATTTGAACCAACGACAAGCCGGGTATGAACCGGATGCTCTGGCCAACTGAGCTATACCGCCATACGGCAAGAAGTATTATACTGATGTAAGGGGAAAAAGTCAAGCATTATTTTTGGAATTCTCCCCTTTTTTCAGTTCAAAAAGAGGGAGCCGTATGGATAGCAGATGGATTAAACCCACGGAACAGAGCGATGGAGATCGGGCCGAGCCACCTTCCAGCACAAGGCACCTCGCCGCGGCTGCGGAATCATAGATTCCGGCCGCGCCGGGCCTCCAGGGGAAGGCATTTGGCAGCGTTCCACAGTTTCCGCTAATTAACCCATGAAAGAATCGTGAAGACTCAAAATACCTCAACAATCATTGAATAGGCCATATGGAGAAATGAACATTGGAAACAGAAGAATAAAGAATACAAAGCAAAAAACCTGTCACAATCGTGACAGGTTTTTTCTTGGTGGAGACGGTCGGGATCGAACCGATGACCTCCTGAATGCCATTCAGGCGCTCTCCCAGCTGAGCTACGCCCCCAAGCGCTCAACTAATATAACACGGGGTTTCTCATTTGTCAAGCATGAAATTTTTATTTTTTCAAAAAAGCCTCGCCTTCGTCATAGCGCTCCCGGCTCCACGGGAAGGGCGTCGAAATCCCGCCCCTGCTCCCGAGCCGTGACCGCGCCCGCGGAAATCTCCCCCAGGCGGCGGGAAAAGGTCTCCGCGTTCTCCAGCGGAAGGCGCAGGCGCAGAGACACCGCCTCGGCCCAGGTGACTTCCGGCTCCCCCGCCCCCAGGGCGGCAGCCTCCTGCCGGACCCGGTCATAAAGCCCATAGGGACAGCGGACCTCCAGCACCGCAAGGGGGCGCATACGGGCAAGCCCCGCCGCTTCCAGCCCCAGCACGGCAGCCTTTCCGTAGGCCCGCACAAGGCCGCCGGCCCCCAGCAGGATCCCGCCGAAGTAGCGGGTCACCACACAGACAAAGTCCGTGACGCCCCGCTTGCGAAAGGTATCCAGCACAGGCATGCCGCCGGTGCCCTGAGGCTCCCCGTCATCGGAAAAGCGCATGGCGCCGGAGTGAAGCTGGTAGGCCCAGACGTTATGCCTGGCGTCCCGCTCCAGGGCGCGGACCTCCGTGAGGCGGGCCAGGGCCTCCTCCTCAGAGCTTATGCGCCAGACCCGGCCGATGAAGCGGGAGCGCTTCTCCGTATGCTCCCCCTGGCCGAAGCCGCCGGGGACCAGATACCGCTCCTCCATCAGCACTCCTCCACCACATAGGCGGCGTACTTCTCCCACACGTCATGGGCCAGGACCGCCTTGACCGAGATCCCCTCGGCAAGATACTCCACCGCCTCCACCTGGGCGTCCTCATAGAGGCCGTTCAGCGCACCGGCCCTGTCATAGGGCAGCAGCAGACGGAAGCAGCGTTTGCGCCGCCGCAGGACCTCCCCGATCTTCTCCAGCAGGCGGTCGACCCCCTCCCCCGTCAGGGCGCTGAGGAAGACGCTGTCCCCGCCCAGGGGTCGGAAATCCTCCGTCACCCGGTCGCACTTGTTATAGACATCGATCCGGGGGGTATCGGTGACCTCCAGCTCCCCGATGATCTTTTCCACCACGGCGGCCTGCTCCTGCCACTGGGGATTGGAAAGATCGATCACATGGAGCAGGATGTCCGCGTATTTCAGCTCCTCCAGGGTGGCCTTGAAGGCCTCCACCAAATGGTGGGGCAGCTTGCGGATAAAGCCGACGGTGTCGGAGACCAGGATATCCGCCGATTTATCCAGTTCCATCCGCCGGGTGGTGGTATCCAGGGTATCAAAAAGCCGGTCCCGGGCGGGGATCTCAGCGCCGGTAAGGGTATTTAAAAGCGTAGACTTTCCCGCGTTGGTATAGCCGATGAGAGCCACCACGGGGACGCTGTTCTTCTCCCGGCGGCTGCGCTGCACGGCACGCACCCGACGCACATCCTCCAGTTCCTCACTGAGCTGGGCGATCTTCCGCCGGATGTGGCGGCGGTCGGTCTCCAGCTGGGTTTCGCCGGGGCCGCGGGTGCCGATGGGATTGGCGCCGCCGGAGGCGGTCTGCCGCACCAGATGGCCCCACATACCGGTAAGGCGGGGCAGAAGATAGCGATACTGGGCCAGCTCCACCTGAAGCCGCCCCTCCCGGGTGCGGGCCCGGGTGGCGAAGATATCCAGGATGATGGAGGTGCGGTCCAGCACCTTGACCCCCAGATCCTCGCTGAGTGCCCGGTTCTGGGAGGGGGAGAGCTCGTTGTCGAAAAGGGCCATGGTGGCCCCCTCCGCCTCAATGAGAGCCTTCATCTCCTCCACCTTGCCCGCGCCGATGAAGCTGCGGGGGTCGGGGCTGGGACGGAACTGGATGAAGCGGCCCACGCTGACGCCGCCGGCGGTCTCCAAGAGGGCCTCCAGCTCATCCATGCTCTCCTCGGTGGAGCGCTCCTCCTTTTCCATGCTGTCGGCATACAGGCCGGCCAGCACCGCTTTTTCCCTGGTTACTGTGTTCATCTTCTCTATGAAAACCGCCTCAATATCGTAGATTTATGCCTTGCATTATAGCATCTCCCGCAATGGGAGGCAAGACCCGCCGCGAGGTCACGGGAACGGCCGGACGCAAAATAAAAGGAGCCGGTAACGGCTCCTTTTATTTGAGAGATCAATAATATCTCTTATTCTTATTCTTCCGGGCGGCCTCGGACTTCTTGCGGCGCTTGACACTGGGGCTCTGATAGTATTCCTTCTTCCTCAGGTCGGCCAGCACGCCGGACTTCGCACAATTCCGCTTAAAGCGTTTCAGTGCGCTGTCAAGGGACTCATTCTCCTTAACATGGACTTCAGACATCTTGTTTCCCTCCCTCCACGTACGCCGTTTACGACGCCAAAGGGCACACTCACGGCTTAAGTCTTAGGTATTATACTCTTTTTCTCTCCGGGTGTCAATACAAAAAACGCTATCCATGAGGAAAAAGTAGAGAAACCGACGAAATCCTATAATCGGAATTTTCGCCCTCAGTTGGGCTTCCCGATGAGGTTCACAAGGCGCTTTTTCACCACGATACTCTTTATCAGAGTCATGTTCTCAAAGATCTTGGCGATTCTCGGCTCAGCCATTGCGGCGGCAACCACCTCGTCATCCGAGGCGTCGGCGGCCACGGTGATCTGGGCGCGGACCTTGCCGCTGACCTGGACTGCCAGAGAGATGGTATCCTCCACCATCTTGCTCTCGTCATACACCGGCCAGGCAGCGGTGGAGGCCAGTCCCTCAAAGCCCTGCCTCTCCCACAGCTCCTCCACGATGTGGGGAGCGAAGGGGCACAGCAGCGTCAGAAGTGCCTTCAGATCGCCCCGGCTGGGCTTATGGGCGCCGAACTCATTGAGCATGCTCATGAGGGCGGCGATGGCGGTGTTGAACTTCATGGCCTCGATATCCTCGGAGACCTTCTTGATGGTGCGGTGGATGAGGGCCTCATTCTCCTTGGAGAGGGAATCATCCCCCGGGATCTTCTCCTCGCCCAGGGCCCAGACACGGTCCAGGAAGCGCTTGCAGCCCTTCACGGCGTTGGAGGACCAGGTGGCGGCCTTCTCGAAATCGCCGATGAACATGATGTAAAGCCGGAGGGTATCGGCGCCGAACTCATCCACAATGTCATTGGGGTTGATGACGTTGCCCCGGGACTTGGACATCTTGACGCCGTCCTCACCCAGGATCATGCCGTGGCTGGTGCGCTTGGCATAGGGTTCCTTGGTGGGGACCACACCCAGGTCATAGAGGAACTTGTGCCAGAAGCGGCTGTAGAGCAGGTGGAGCGTGGTGTGCTCCATACCGCCGTTATACCAGTCCACAGGGGTCCAGTATTTCAGGGCCTCCTCACTTGCCAGAGCCTGATTGTTCCTGGGGTCGGTATAGCGCAGGAAATACCAGCTGGATCCGGCCCACTGGGGCATGGTGTCCGTCTCACGCTTGGCGGGCCCGCCGCACTTGGGGCAGGTGGTATTGATCCACTCCGTCATGACGGAGAGGGGGCTTTCGCCGGTGTCGGTGGTCTCATAGTTTTCCACCTCGGGCAGACGCAGGGGCAGCTCGCTCTCGGGAACGGCCACATAGCCGCAGCAGTCGCAGTGGACGATGGGAATGGGCTCACCCCAATAGCGCTGACGGGAGAAGACCCAGTCGCGGAGCTTGAAGTTGACCTTGCTCTCCCCGATCTTATGATCCGTGAGCCAGGTGATGATGCGCTTCTTGGCCTCCTCCACGGAAAGGCCGTCCAGGAAGCCGGAGTTGACCATGGTTCCGGTGGCGATGTCGGTGAAGGCAGCCTCCTCCACATTGCCGCCGGCCACCACCTCGATGATGGGCAGATCCATGGCCTTGGCGAAATCCCAGTCCCGCTCGTCGTGGCCGGGCACCGCCATGATGGCGCCGGTGCCGTAGCTCGCCAGGACGTAGTCGGAGATGAAGATGGGGATCTCCACGCCGTTCACGGGATTGATGGCCATGACGCCCTCCAGCTTGACGCCGGTCTTCTCCTTGGCAAGCTCGGTGCGCTCAAAATCGCTCTTCCGGGCGGCCTCGGCCTGATATGCCTTCACCGCGTCCAGATTGGTGAGGAGGCTCTCCCACTTCTTCAGAATGGGATGCTCCGGGGAGACCACCATGTAGGTGGCGCCGAAGAGGGTATCGGGGCGGGTGGTGTAGATCTTCAGCTTGTCCCCCGCCGTGGTGTCAAAGTTCACCTCAGCGCCGGTGGAGCGGCCGATCCAGTTGCGTTGCTGGACCTTGACCCGGTCGATGTAATCCAGGTCGTCCAGATCGTCCAGAAGGCGCTGGGCATAGGCGGTGATCTTCAGCATCCACTGGCTCTTCTCCTTGCGGACCACGGGGGAGCCGCAGCGCTCGCAGACACCGTCCACCACCTCTTCATTGGCAAGCACGCACTTGCAGGAGGTGCACCAGTTCACGGGCATGGTGGCCTTGTAAGCCAGGCCCTTCTCAAACATCTTGAGGAAGATCCACTGGGTCCATTTATAGTACGCGGGGTCGGTGGTGTCCACCACCCGGTCCCAGTCGAAGCTGTAGCCCAGCATCTTCAGCTGGCTCGTAAAGCGGGCGATGTTTTTCTTCGTCACCTCGGCGGGATGGACCTTGTGCTTGATGGCATAGTTCTCCGTAGGAAGGCCGAAGGCGTCAAAGCCGATGGGGAACAGAACGCTGTACCCCTCCATCCGGCGCTTGCGGGCGATGATATCCATGGCCGTATAGGGCCGGGGATGGCCCACATGCAGCCCCTCACCGGAGGGATAGGGGAACTCAATAAGGCCATAGAACTTTTTCTTGGTGGGGTCCTCGCTGGCCTTGAAGGACTTCTCCTCTTCCCAGCGGCCCTGCCACTTTTTCTCGATCTCAGTGAACGCGTACTTCATTCTTCGGTCTTCTCCTCTGCCAAAAGCTCCTGGGTGACCACCTGGGGAGCATCGCCCCACAGGCGCTCCAGGGCATAGAACTGCCGGTTTTCCGCCGTAAAGAGGTGGATGATCAGACAGCCGTAGTCCAGCAGCACCCAACCGCCGGAGCGGTAACCCTCCACATGGATCACGGTCTCCCCCTGCTCCTCCAGCTTGCGCTCCACCTCATCCGTCAGGGTCTTGATATGGGTGGCGTTGTTGGCGGTGCAGATGATGAAATAATCCGCCAAAACCGTCACGTCCCTGGTTTTGAGCACGGTGATGTCCCTGCCCGAACGGGTATCCAGGGCCTTGGCCGCGATCTTCGTCATTTCCAAACTACTCAGCATCGGCTTCTCCCTCTCTCTTCGTGTAATATGCGATGGCGTCGGCGGTATCCCGGTGGGGCACACCGCCCGCCTCCAATACTTCTTCCATGGTCTGTCTAAGGCCAAGGAGTAAGGCTTTATCCAGATCCCGATAGGCCAGATCCCGCACCTCCTGGGCACCGGGGAAGTCCCGGCCCGGTTCCATATAATCAGCCACGTACATGATCTTTTCCAAAAGGCTCATGCCCGCCCGGCCGGTGGTATGCCAGCGGATGGCGGAGACGATCTCCGGGTCCGCGGCGTAGTCCACCTCTGCCAGCTTTGCCCCGGTGATGGCATGGAAGAGCTTTTTCTGAGCTTTCCCAAGTCCGTCCACAACAATACCATATTCCCGGCAGATTTTCAACTGCTCCTCATATTCCGCGCCCTTGGTAAGATCGTGGAGGAGAGCCGTGATCCGGGCTTTCTCCTCGTCCCCTCCCCAGCGGCGGGCAAGGCGAACCGCCTCATATTCGCAGCCTAAGGTGTGCAGGAGCCGGTGACGCTTCATCTCCCCCAGGGCGTGGCAGCGGAGCCAGTCGGGATTGGGGCGGATGCCGAAAAGCCGATGGCGCAAAAGGTAGCGGACCACCTGGGGATCCAGATACTCCGTGCCCTGTCCCAGAGGCAGCGCCTCCCGCAGGGCGGTGGAGGAAATCTCCAGCACCGGCGCATTCAGGAGCCTGATCTCGGCCCCGTACTTTTCCTTCATGTCAGCTGCCGCCGCCTCCAGAAGGGGGTGCTCCCCCTCCCTGCGGGCAAGGACGGCAAGGGAAGCATGCTGCAGGATCCACTCCGCCTCCCGCCACTCAGTAAAGCTGAGAAGCATATCGCCCCCGATGACGAGGGTAAAGGCGGCGCCGGGATAGCACTCCATGAGCTCCCGCAGGGTATCGGCGGTGTAGCTTCTCCCCTCCCGTCTCAGCTCCAGGTCGCTGACCTCCAGACCCGGAAGATCCCGGAAGTTGAGGCGGGCCATTTCCAGGCGCTGCTCCCCCGTGGGGGCAGTGTCCTCCATCCCCTTGTGGGGCGGTATCCCCGTGGGGATCACCAGCAGCCGATCCGGCTGCAGCGCCGCCAGGGCGGCCCGGACGGCCATGCGGTGGCCCAGATGGGGCGGGTCAAAGGTGCCGCCGTAGACGGCGATTCTCTCCCCGCTCATTTGACAAGGCGGATGGCGTCCCGCTTCTCACCGTTATGCTTATAGAGCACAAAGCGGCTGCCGATGACCTGCACCGGGTCCGCTCCGCAGGCCTCCGCAAGTTTCTCACAGGCCTCCCTGGCCGTGAGCATGCTGCCCCGCTGGACGGCGCCCTTCACCAGCTCCCTGGCCTTCAGGGCGTCCCGCATCTGGGTAATGACATTATCGGTGACGTCCTCCTTGCCCACATAGACAATGGTCTCGATCCCGTTTGCCAGGGCGCGCAGCTGCGCCCGCTGTCTTGAATTCAGCATCTTATTTCTCTTCTCCCTCGAGGTACGCCCTCAGGCGCTCCTCCATCATTCTCAGGGCCTTTCCCCTGTGGGAAATGGCGTTTTTCTCCTCGGGACTCATCTCCGCCGTGGTGCGGGTAAAGCCTGCGGGCAGGAAAATGGGGTCATAGCCGAAGCCGCCGGTACCCCGCTCCTCCTCTGTCAGCTCTCCCCGGCATTCCGCCTCCGTCCAGAGCTCCTTCCCATCGGGGAAGACGCAGGCGATGGAGGCCACAAAGGCAGCAGCGCGGTCGGTCTTTCCCTCCATCTCCCGAAGCAGCAGACGACGCTGCTTGCCCTCGTCATCCAGGCCGCCGTAGCGGGCGGAATAGATCCCCGGGGCGCCTCCCAGGGCCCTCACCACAATGCCGGAGTCATCCGCCAGGGCGGGCAGACCGGATTTTTCCATGGCGGCTCTGGCCTTGATAAAGGCGTTCTCCTTGAAGCTCGTGCCGTTCTCCTCCGGGTTGCTCTCGATCCCCGCCTCCTTGAAGGAGATGATACGGATCCCGTCCTTTTCCAGGATCTCCCGGCATTCCCGCAGCTTATTGGGGTTATTGGATGCCAAAAGAAACGTCATCATTCCAAAAGTGCCTCCACAAAGGGTTTGGGTTCAAAGGGCATCAGGTCGTCCGCCTGCTCGCCCACGCCGATATACTTCACCGGGACCCCCAGACGGCGGCAGATGGCGAAAACGATACCGCCCTTGGCGGTGCCGTCCAGCTTTGTCAGCACAATGCCGCTGAGGCCTGCCGCCTCCCGGAAGGCCTCGGCCTGGATGAGGCCGTTCTGCCCGGTGGTGGCGTCCAGCACCAGAAGGGTCTCCCTGGCGGCACCGGGAAGCTCCCGGTCGATGACCCGGCTGATCTTGCCGAGCTCGTTCATCAGATTGGACTTGTTGTGGAGCCGGCCTGCGGTATCCACAATGATCACGTCGGCGCCCCGGGCCTTGGCGGCGGCGATGCCGTCAAACACCACGGCGGCGGGATCGGAGCCCTCCGCGTGGCGCACCATGTCCACCCCGGCCCGCTGGGCCCAGATGCCCAGCTGCTCCGCCGCGGCGGCGCGGAAGGTGTCCCCCGCGCAGAGGATGACCTTCTTGCCCTCCCCGGTAAGGCGCATGGCCAGCTTGCCGATGGTGGTGGTCTTTCCCACGCCGTTGACCCCGATGACCAGGATCACCGAAGGCTTGGTGGAAAGGTTCAGAGTGCGGTCGCCCACCTCAAGAAAGCCCGCCAGGACATCGCAGAGGGCCTTTTTCACCTGGGTGCCTCCCCTGCTGCCCCGCTTTTCGCAGACCTCCACCAACTTCTCCACCGCCTCATGGGCGGTCTCCACCCCCACATCGGCCAGAATGAGGGACTCCTCCAGATCGTCGTAGGACTCCTCATTCTCCCCGGTGAAGGAGGCGATGGCGCTGTTCAGCATGGCGCCCACACCGTTTTTCGTCTTGGCAAGGCCCTGCTTGATCTTTTCAAAAAATCCCATGCTTTTCTCCCTTCTCAGGCTATTTCTTGATAGAAAGATTGAAAATGATACGCGAGTAGACTTGGTGCCAGACAAGGCGGAGCCCGCAGAGCATAATGGACATATATGGTCAAGGGCTCTAACGCGGTATGGCGCCAAGGATACCGCGTAGCATTCAAGATTTCTATTAAGAAATAGTATCAGGCTCCGGCGGTCTTCTCCGCCTCCTGAAGATCCATGCTCAGCACCTTGGAGACGCCCTGCTCCTCCATGGTCACGCCATAGAGCATGTCCGCCTCCTCCATGGTGCCCCGGCGGTGGGTAATCACCAAAAACTGGGTCTTATCGCACATCCGCCGCATATACCCGGCGAAGCGAAGCACATTCTCCTCGTCCAGGGCGGCCTCGATCTCATCCATGACAACAAAGGGCGCGGCGTGGACCTTCAGAATGGCAAAGTACAGGGCAATGGCCACATAGGCCTTCTCACCGCCGGAGAGAAGGCTCAGGTTGCGGAGCTTCTTTCCCGGGGGCTGCACCAGAATCTCGATGCCGCTCTCCAGAATGTGCTCCGGGTCATCCAGGCTCAGCTCCGCCGTTCCGCCGCCGAAGAGATCGTGGAAGGTCTCCCGGAAGGAAACGCGGATATTCTCAAACTCACCGGAGAAGATGGTCTCCATATTGCCGGAGATCTCCCCGATGAGCTGATTGAGCTCGTCAATGGAGGTCTGAATATCATCCCGCTGGCCCGTAAGGAAGTTATAGCGCTCGCTGACTCGCTGATACTCCTCAATGGCGCCCAGGTTGGGACTTCCCAGGGCGGACATCTGGCGCTTCAAGCTGTTTGCCTGCCGCTGGTTTGCCTCCCGGCTGCCCTCCAGCTCTTTCCTGATCTCCATGGCCGCGCTGCGGCTCAGCTCATAGCTCTCCCACAGGCGGTCCGTCAAATGGCTGACGTCACTCTCGGCGGCATCCAGCTTGCGCTGCTGCTCAGAGAGATCCCGCTCCAGATTCAGGACCCGGTTGTTGGCATCCTGGACCCGCTTATCACGGCGGGCGCGCTCCGCCTCCAGGCTCAGCTTCTTTTCCGAGGCCTCGCCGGACCTGCGGCGAAGCTCTGCTATCTTCTCCCGGAGGGCATCCTCCACCGTCTGGACAGCCTTCAGATCCTGCTCCAGAACCGCGGTCCTCGCCGTCATCTCTTCGATCTGCAGGCGCTGGCGATCACGGTCGCCGCCCATGGCCTCCATGAGCTGCTTCAGCTCCTCCACCGCGGCCTGGGAGGAGGCGTTCTCCGCCTCCAGGGCGGCAATGCCGGTACGAAGCTCCGTGATCTCCCCGGAGGCGCCGGTGACCTTTTCGGCCAGCTCGCCCCTGAGGCGGCTGATCTCCTCCAGTCCCCGGCTGATCTCCTGTCCCCGGTTCTCCAGTTCCTCGATCTCCGCCCGCAGGTCGGCGATCTTTTCCGTCGTATCCTTGATCCTGTCTCCGATGGCCCGGGATTCGCTGACGCTGGCCTCCATGCTCTGGCGCAGGGTATCGATCAAAACGCCGAACTGCTCGGAGCGGGTGGAGAGGACCATGGCGGCCTCATGGGCCCGCGTTATGGCGTCCTGGGCCGCGTTTACATCGTTTTCCGCCAGGGCTTCTTCCCGCCTTGCGTTCTGAAGGGCCTGGGCGGCCTCTCTGGCGCGGGTTTCCAGATCCGTCTCCTCCCGGCTGAGGCGTTCCAGCTCGTTGGCCCGGCTGAGGATGCCCGCGCTCCTGGAGCTGGAGCCGCCGGTGATGGAGCCGCCCACGTTGGTCACCTGGCCATCCAGGGTGACGATGCGGAAGCGGTAGGAATATTTCCGGGCGATGGCAATGGCGCTGTCCATATCGGAGGCGATCACCGTCCGCCCAAGAAGCTGCTGATAGACGCCCTTTAGGCGCTCCTCAAAGGACACCAGCTGGGAGGCGATCCCCTCGTAGCCCCGTTCCCGCTCCAGGCCCCGTTCCGCAAGGACGCTGCCCCGGACTGTGCTGATGGGAAGGAAGGTGGCACGCCCGCCGTCCCGCCGCTTTAAAAGCTGCACCGCGGCCTTGGCATCCTCATCCGTCTCTGTAATAATATCTCCGATGGCGGCACCCAGAGCGGTCTCCACCGCCAGAGTGTAGGCGTCCGGCACCTTGAAATTCTCCGCCACGGTACCGACCACATTCCGCAGGCGGCCTGCATTCTTCTCCTGCATCACCGTTTTGACGGCGCGGGAGAAGCCGGTGTAGTCCTTCTCCATCTCCTTCAAAAGGTCGATGCGGTTTTTCAGGGCGCCAAGCTGCATGCTGAGGGTGCGCTCCGCCTCCTGAGCCTTCTGGCTGCGGCTGCGGCGGGAATCCAGGCGCATAACATAGCCCCGCAGGGCGTTCTCCTGCTTCTTCTCCTCCGCCTGGGCCTTTTCCAGCTCCTCCATACAGGCTTCCCGGCTGCTCTCCTCCTGCTGCAGGCGCTCCTCCGCCTCATGGATCTGGCGCAAGAGGGCGGTATCCCGATCCTCCAGCTCCTGGGCCATGGCGGAGAGGGTATTCAGCTGATCTCTGGCGGAGGTGAGCTTCTCGGTATTCAGGCTCTCCTCCGCGGCGGCCTCGGCCAATTGTGCCGCCTGCCTGGCATCCTCGGTATCCAGACCGCTGAGATCCCTCTGGATCTCGAGGATCTTCCCACGCTTTTCCTCGATGGCCGTCTCGTTGGCGGCCATCTGGGCCTCGCGCTGCTCGATCTGCCGGAGGACGCCGCCCTCCCGGTCCTTCTGGAAGCTGAGCTCCTTTTCCAGGCGCTCCCTGTTCTCCCGGGCGGCCTCCATGGAGGTGCGGATCTCCGCCATTTTGGCGGCGTTCTCCGCGCTCTTGGCCTCCTCCGCGGAGATCTCATCCCGGATCCGGGCGCTCTCAATATCCGCGGCGGCCACCCGCTGACTCAGCTCCTCGCCGCCGGCGTAGAGCTTTTCCAGCTCGCTCTCCGCCTTGGCCTTCTGCAGGGTCATGTCCTTCATGGCCTCCGCCAGCTCCTCCCGGCGCTTGTCCAGGATCTCCAGATCCTTCGTCCAGAGGGATATTTCCAGGTCCTTGAGCTGATCCCGCAGGGAGAGATACTCCTTGGCTGCCTTGGACTGCTCCCGGAGGGGCTCCAGCTGCAGCTCCAATTCCGCGATTTTGTCCCCGGCCCGGACCATATCCTGGGTGGCCCGTTCCAGCTTTCTGCCGGCCTCCTCCTTGCGGAAGCGGTAGCGGGAGATGCCCGCGGCGGCCTCAAAAATCTCCCGGCGGTCGGTGCTCTTGACGGACAGGATCTCATCGATGCGGCCCTGTCCGATGATGCTGTATCCATCTCTGCCGAGGCCGGTGTCCATGAGAAGCTCGTTGATATCCCGCAAACGGACATTCTGCCGGTTCACCCGGTATTCGCTGTCACCGGAGCGGTAGTAACGCCGGGTGATCTCCACCTCGGCCCCCATCTCCCGAATGGCGCCGTCGGCGTTATCCAGGATGAGGGTCACCTCGCAGTAACCCTTGGGCCCCCGCTTCTGGGTGCCGCCGAAGATCACGTCCTCCATCTTGCCGCCCCGGAGGGCCTTGTAGGAGGTCTCTCCCATGACCCAGCGCAGGGCATCGGAAATATTGGATTTTCCGCTGCCGTTGGGACCCACGATCCCCGTGATCCCGTCCCGGAACTCCAGCCGGGTCTTATCCGGGAAGGACTTGAATCCGGCAAGTTCCAGCGCTTTCAAATACATAGTCGCATCTACCCATCCCCCTTAAAGGAGGATCACTTTCCCTGTAGTAAGCTCCGTCTCCCGTACGCTAAGGGAGCGAAGCTGAAATTTCTCTTTCAAAAGCCTTAGATTGCGGCGGTGCTGCCCCGTCATGGCCGAGGTCTGTCCCGGGGCCACCCCCAGGACCACATCCGGTCCATGGGCGGCGGTTTCCAGAAGGCGGCACGCCCTGTCATAATACCGGGCGGAGCGGGCCAGCTCTCCCATGGCGGGGTGATAAGCGCCGCCCACCGCCTCACCGCCGGAGAGCTCCTCCGTGGGGTTGAGGCCCAGGCGGATCACCGGAATCCCGGCCTCCTCAAATAGATCCAGAAGCTGAGCACACCAGCGGGCCGCCTCCTCCGGCGTGTGTTCCCTGTATTCGCCCCTTCTCCACATACCCTCAAGCTCCGTATCCCGCAGGATCACCGTGGGATAGATCCGTACGCCGTCGGGCTTTAAGGCCGCCAGCTTTCGTCCCGTCTGAAGCGCGGTCTCCGGGGTATCCCCGGGAAGCCCCGTCATCATCTGAAGAATCAGCCGAAAGCCCCGTTCCTTCACCAGCTTTGCCGCCCGAATCGTATCCTCGGCGCAATGTCCTCTCCGGGAGAGGGTCAGCACCCGGTCGTCCATGGACTGGGCGCCCAGCTCCACGGTGGTAACGCCGCAGCGCTCCAGGCGATCCAGAGTGACGTCATCAATGGCATCCGGCCGGGTGGAGAGGCGGATGCTCCCCCGGGAACCCAAAAAAGGGGCGGCCGCGGAGAGGTAGGCCTCCTGGATCTCGGGTGAAACAGCCGTAAAGCTGCCGCCGTAGAAGGCGATCTCAAAGGGCTCCTCCGCCGGGAGGGCGGCGAGCCTTTCCCGGAAAAAGCGTTCCAGCTCCTCCGCCCTCGGCGGCTTCTCTTCCCCGGAGATCTTCACCTGGTTGCAGAAAACGCAGCACTGGGGGCAGCCCAGGTGGGGAACGAACACCGGCAGGATCCGCCGACGGGCCCTCATGACAGTTTTTCCAGCGCCATGGCGGCGGCCCGCTGTTCAGCCTCTTTCTTGCTGCGGCCGATGCCCAGGCCCAGCTCCTCCCCATTCACCAGAAGGGCGACGGAAAAGCGCTTGTCATGGTCGGGACCGGATTCGCCCCGGAGCTCATAGCGGAAGGCATTGCGGGCATCCCGCTGTAAAAGCTCCTGCAGATCGGTCTTGTAGTCCCGGTCCACACCTTTCAGGTCCGCGGGGATCAGGGTAATCACCAGCTCCCGCACCAGGCGGTGGGCCACCTCCTGCCCCCCGTCCAGCCAGCAGGCCGCCAGGGTGGCCTCGAATGCATCGGAGACGATGGAGGGGCGGCTGCGTCCGCCGCCGGCCTCCTCCCCCTTTCCCAGGCGGAGGTACTGCCCCAGCTCCAGGGTCTCCCCGATGGCGGCAAGGCTGCCCTCGCACACCAGCTCGGCCCGAAGGCGGGTCATCTCCCCCTCCCGCATCTGGGGAAAATGCTGATAAAGATAGGCGGCGACCTCCATCCCAAGGATGGAGTCCCCCAAAAACTCCAGGCGCTCGTTATCCCGAACGCCCATACGCCGATTCTCGTTGGCGTAGGAGCTGTGCGTCAGGGCCCGCTCCAAAAGGCCCCGGTCCTGAAAGCGGTAATGTAGCCGCTCCTCCAGACCGCTCAAATCCTTCATACTTCCTCCAATAAAAGCTTTATGCCTCCTGGGTCTCCATAGCCTGGGCAATGCGGTCACAGATGCCGCTATTCACCGCCTCCACCGCCTGGCGGATGGCGGAGCGAATGTCCTTGGCCTTGCCGGAGCCGTGGGCCTTCACCACCGGCCTGCGAATGCCGAGAAGGATGGTGCCGCCCACCTCAGAGACGTCATAGGTCTTCTTCAGCTCCCCCAGTTCCTTCCTGAGGAGCAGCGCCGCCAGCTTGGTCCAGGCGTTTTTATAGAACATCTCCTTCAGGCTTCCCAGCATGCTGAGGCCCATGCCCTCGATGCCCTTCATCATCACGTTGCCGGTAAAACCGTCGGTAACGGCCACGTCGGCCACGCCCATACACACGTCGCGTCCCTCGATGTTGCCGATGAAATTGATCTCGCCCTGCTCCCCGGCGGCCTTCAGGAGGGCATAGCTCTCCTTCTGCAGGGGGCCGCCCTTGCTCTCCTCCGCGCCGTTGTTGAGAAGGCCCACCCGGGGGGATTCGATTCCCAGGGCCACCCGGCAATAGAGGGAGCCCATGGTGGCAAACTGCATGAGATACTCCGCTGTGCACTCCACGTTGGCGCCGCAGTCGATGAGCAGGGTCTTGCCCTTCCCCGAGGGGATGAAGGGTGCCAGCGCCGCCCGGCGCACCCCGTGGATCCGGCGCACCACCACGGTGGCCCCCGACAGCAGCGCGCCGGTGGAACCCGCGGACACCGCCGCGTCGGCGGAGCCGTCCCGCAGCATATACAGGATCTTTGCCATGGAGGAGTCCTTCTTCCGGCGGACGGCGCTGGCCGGATCATCGTGCATATCGATGACCTCCGGCGCGTCCACAAGCTCCACACCCTCCGGTGCGGAGGCACAGCCCAGCTCCTTCAGCGCCTTTTCCATGGCGTCCATGCGGCCCACCAGCACCGGCGTAAAGCCGTACTCCTTCTTGGCTTCCAGGCTGCCCTTGATGATCTCCAGAGGGGCGTTGTCGCCGCCCATGGCGTCAATGGCGATCCTCATAGTTTCTCTCCCTCCTCCTGGGCAATGCGGCACTCCAGCCAGTCCAGAGACCGCCGGGAGATGGCCGCGTTCTTGTTTCTCTTTCCCCTCACCCGGGTTTCCAGGGGGTCAATGATGCCGAAATTCACGTTCATAGGCTGAAAATCCCCCACTGCGCCGCCGCTGATATAGGCGGCCATGGCGCCGATGGCGGTACTGGACGGGAAATCCACAGGGGCTTTTCCCGCAAGCTCTCTGGCCGTCTCGATGCCCACCAGAAGACCGGAGGCGGCAGATTCCACATAGCCCTCCACCCCCGTCATCTGCCCCGCGAAACGGATGCGGGGATCGGACAGCAGGCGATAATAGCGGTCCAAAAGCCTGGGGGAATTCAAATAGGTATTGCGGTGCATCTTGCCATAGCGCAAAAACCGCGCCTCCTCCAGACCGGGGATCATGGAGAACACCCGTTTCTGCTCCCGAATCCTCAGATGGGTCTGGAAGCCCACCAGGTTGTAGAGGCTCCCCTCTTTGTTATCCCGCCGGAGCTGGACCACCGCGTAGGGCTCCCGCCCTGTTTTGGGATCGATGATGCCCCGGGGCTTCAGGGGGCCGAAGCGCAGAGTATCCACCCCGCGGCGGGCCATGACCTCCACCGGGAGGCAGCCCTCGAACACAGCCTTATCCTCAAAGCCGTGGACCTCCGCCTCCTCCGCCGCGGCCAGCTCCCGCTGAAAGGCGGTGTACTCCTCCCCGGTCATGGGGCAGTTGATGTAGTCCGCCGTCCCCTTGTCATAGCGGGAGGCGAAGAAGGCCTTTTCCATATTCACGCTGTCAAAGGCCACAATGGGCGCCGCCGCGTCAAAGAAGCTGAGGCCTTCGTTCCCCGTGAGGCGGGCGATCTTATCCGCCAGGGCGTCGGAGGTCAGGGGGCCGGTGGCCACCACCACGGTGCCCTTTGGCAGATGGATGGCCTCCTCCTCCCGGATATGGATATTGGGATGGGAGCGGATTTTTTGCGTAATATAGGCGGAAAAGCTCTCCCTGTCCACCGCCAGGGCACCCCCGGCGGGAAGGCGGGTGGCGTCGGCCGCCGCCATGATGAGGCTGTGAAGTCGGCGCATCTCTTCCTTCAAAAGACCCACGGCGTTGGTCAGCTCATCGCTTCTTAAGGAGTTGGAGCAGACTAGCTCCCCATAGTTATTGGAGATGTGGGCGGGGCTGTGGCGCTGGGGCTTCATCTCCCAGAGCTCCACCTTTACCCCGCGCTCGGCCAGCTGCCAGGCCGCCTCACAGCCCGCAAGGCCCGCGCCCAGAACCGATGCTTCCATCATTCGGCGCTCCCCTCTCCGGCGGCGGTCTTCTTCCGGGTCCTGGCAGTCTTTGTGGTTTTTGCCGCCGTCTTTTTGGCAGCGGTTTTCTTCGCTGCGGTTTTGGTCGTCTTCGAGGTTTTGGTGGCAGCCTTGGCAGGCTTCTCCTGGGCCGTCATGGCAGCGGCCGGAGCCTCCGGCTCATTGTCTGCCTTGGGCTTGGGCTTATAGCCGCCCCGCTTTTCCTCCGGGAGGAAGTTGGGGCAGTTTTCATTGATGCAGAAGGGTTTTTTTGCCCCCCTGCCGGATTTTTTAAAGAGGGTATTGCCGCAGGCGGGGCAATTCTCCGCCACGGGCACATCCCAGGTCAAAAAGCCGCAGTCTTTCAGCCGCTCACAGGCATAGAAGGTATGCCCGGTGCGGGAGGTGCGCTTTAAGATCCGACTGCCGCAGCGGGGGCAGCGGCCCGGCATCTCCACCACCAGGGGTTTGGTGAAGGTGCAGTCCGGGAATCCGGAGCAGCCCAAAAAACGGCCGAAGCGGCCCGTCTTGATCACCATGGGCTTTCCGCATACGTCGCAGACCTCGCTGGAGACCTCATCCGGCACCTTGATCCGGGTGCCCTCCAGGGCGGACTCCGCATCGCTTAAAGATTTGGCAAAGGGATCGTAGAACTCATGGAGCAGGGCCTTGTAATTGAGGTCTCCCTTCTCCACCTCATCCAGCTGGTTTTCCATATTGGCAGTGAAGCCGGGATCCACAATATCGGTAAAGCGGTCCTTCATCAGCTGGGTCACCACCTCCCCCAGGGGGGTGGGGCGGAGGCTCTTCCCCTCCTTGATGACATAGTTCCGGTCCATAATGGTGGAGAGGATGGGAGCATAGGTGCTGGGACGGCCGATGCCGGTCTCTTCCATCTCCTTTACCAGGGTGGCCTCGGTATAGCGGGCCGGGGGCTGGGTGAACTTCTGCTCCCTGGACATGCGTTTAAGATCCAGGGGATCCCCGGGCTTCAGGGGCGGAAGCATGGCGCCGGGCTTGGCGGTCTCCTCATCCCTGCCCTCCTCATAAACCGCCGTAAAGCCGGCAAATTTCAGGGCTGTACTGCTGGCCCGGAAGAGGTAGCCTGCGCTGACGGCGTCCAGGGTCACGCTGTCGTAGACGGCGGGGGACATCTGGCTTGCTATAAAACGGCTCCAGATCAGGCGATAGAGGCGATACTGCTCCTGGGTCAGCTGACCCCGGAGGGACTCCGGCGTACGGAAGACGTCAGAGGGGCGGATGGCCTCATGGGCATCCTGGGCGCCGGACTTGGTCTTGAACTTCCGGGGGTGGCCGGGATAGTAGTCGGCGCCGTATTTTTCACGGATGAAGCTGCCGGAGGCGGCCAGGGCTTCATCGGAAATCCGAAGGGAGTCGGTACGCATATAGGTGATAAGGCCCACGGCGCCCTCCCCCTTCAGTTCAATGCCCTCGTAGAGCTGCTGGGCAACGCTCATGGTTCTGCGGGGGGTCATGCTCAGCTTGCGGGAGGCCTCCTGCTGGAGCGTAGAGGTGGTAAAGGGCGGCGCGGGATTGCGCTGCTTATCGCTGCGCTTGACCTCCCGGACCTCAAAGGGGGCGCCGGATACGGCGGCCTCCACCTTCTTGACATCCTCCTCGCTGTTCAATTCCAGCTTTTTCTTCTCGGTGCCGTGGAAGCGGGCGATGAACTCGGTCTTCTCCCCCTTAGGCGAAAGCACCGCGTCCAGGGTCCAGTACTCCTTGGGCTGGAAGGCGCGGATCTCCTCCTCCCGATCCACCACGAGGCGCACCGCCACGGACTGGACCCGGCCGGCGGAGAGGCCCCGGCGCACCTTTTTCCACAGGAGGGGGGACAGCTTATAGCCCACGATCCGGTCAATGATCCGGCGGGCCTGCTGGGCGTCCACGATGTTCATGTCGATCTCCCGGGGATGCTGGATGCTCTCCTTCACCACCTTGCTGGTGATCTCATTGAAGGTGACCCGGAGGGCCTTTTCATCCTTCAGATGCAAAAGCTCCTTCAGGTGCCAGCTGATGGCCTCCCCTTCCCGGTCCGGGTCGGTGGCGAGATAGACCTTATCACTCTTTTTCGCGGCCTTTTCCAGCTCCTCGATTACGTCCTCCCGCCCCGCCATGGGGCGGTATTCCGGGGTAAAGTCGTTTTCAATGTCCACGCCCATGGTGCTCTTGGGCAGATCCCGAAGGTGCCCCATGGAGGCCCTGACCGTATAGCCGGGCCCAAGATATTTTCCGATGGTCTTCGCCTTTGCAGGCGACTCCACGATCACAAGATCGCTTCGCTTCAGTGCCATTCTGATTTCCTTCCTTGTTTAAGCCGCGTATTCGCCGCGTATTGAAGCCCTTCGCCGTAAGGCGGAGAGAGGGATCTTATTGGAGAAACGTATACCGCTCCCCCTCCTCGGCCACATGACCGCCCAGCTGAAGCATGGTCACCGCCGTTATCACCCGGGCGGCCTCCAGGCCGCTGAGCTCGATGAGCTCATCGAGGCGCCTGGGGTCGGCACGCAAAAGCTCCAGCACCGCCTGCTCCGCGGGGTCCGTCACCGGCAGTACCGGCGCGGGCTCCGGAGCGGCGGATTTCTGCTGTATATCCTCAGCCCTTCCCAGCATCCGGGGGAACTGGGCCTCATAATTGGAGAGGATATCCTCCCCCTTGAGGAAGGGAGTCGCCCCCTCCAGAAGCAGCCGGTTGCTGCCCCGGGCCGCCGGATTATCCGCGCCGCCGGGCAAAACAAAGACGTCCCTCCCCTGTTCCAGGGCCAGGTTCGCGGTGATGAGAGCGCCGCTGCGCTCCGGGGCCTCCACCACGGCGGCGGCCACCGAAATCCCGCTCATGATCCGGTTGCGCATGGGAAAGCGGAAAGCGTCCGGTCTCGTTCCCGGAGGATACTCACTGAGGAGAAGTCCGTTTTCGGCCACCTTTTCATAAAGGGAGCCGTTCTCCGGCGGGTACACCACATCCAGGCCGCAGCCCAGGACCCCCACCAGGGGGCCGCCGGCCTCAAGGGCGCCCCAGGCGGCTTCGCTGTCGATGCCCCGGGCAAGGCCGGTCACCACGAGACCGCCGCCCTCCGTAAGCTCTTTCCCCAGCCGCCGGGCCGCACGACGTCCCGTTCCGGAGCAGCCCCGGGTACCGATGACCGCAACAGCAGCCTCCTCATCCAGATCCATGAGCCTTCCCCGGTAGTAGAGCACCACCGGCGCATCCACAATGTTCTTCAGTCGGAAAGGGTAACCTCCATCCGCAATGGTAAGCAGCTTGATCCCCTTCTCCTCACAAGTGCGCAGGATCTCGCGGGAGCGGTTCAGATTCTTATGACCGAGGGTTTCCCGCTCCGACGGAGTAAGAAAACCCAGGGCATCCAATTCCTCTTTGGACGCAAAGAAGACCTTTTCGGAGCTGCCGAAGCGGGCCAGAAGATCGTTGGCCGCCCTGGGGCGCTTCTGGGTAGCCTCACTCAGCCACAAATCATATTTCAGAGAAGACACAGGCGGCTCCTTTCTTTACAGGCGCTCCCCGCTCATGCGCCACATGAGAATGGCGGCGGCAGCGGCGGCATTCAAGGATTCGCTTCCCGGAGTCATGGGGATTTTCACCCGCCCGGTGGCAATTTCCAGCAGCCTGTCACTGAGTCCCCGACCTTCGCTTCCCACCGCCACAGCGGCGCCGGAGAGGTCCACCTCCCGGACATCCCGCACATTCTCCCCCAGGGCCGCGGCGTAGAGGCCGCAGGTCTTTGCCAGCTCCTCTGCCGCGTCATAGTCGCAGCTCTCCGCCGGGATACGGAAGGCCGCACCCATGGAAGCCCTCAAAGCCTTGGGGGACCAGGGATCCGCACAGCCGGGGAGCAGCAGGACCCGCCCGATGCCGAAGGCCGCAGCCGTACGCAGCACCGTTCCCACGTTGCCCGGGTCCTGGACCCCCTCCAAAAGAAGGGTCCCCCTGCCTGCCGCCCGGGCTTGGGGTCTGACACAGGTAAAGAGCAGGCGGTTGGGGGTGGGCTGGGTGGAGACGTAGTTCAAAAGTTCCCCGGGGACGGTAAGGACCCGCCTGCAGGGCGGCAGATCGGAAAGCGGCCGCTCCTCATCCATGAGGACCGTGTCGATCCCGAGGCCGTTGGCCTCCGCCTCCCTGAGGAGCTTTTCCCCCTCGCAGAGGATGAGTCCTTCCTCCCGCCGATGCTGGGCGGAGGATGCCAGCCGACGCAGACGCAGGATCTCCGGATTCTGCCTGCTGGTAACTCGCTGGACCATTTCCCCACCCCTTTACACAAAAATACAGAATGAAGTATATCATAGCGATCCCCCTGAATCAAGGGGACTTTCCCCAAGATTCGTCGAATTGGGAACGCCGTTTTTTGCGCCTATGCACGAAATCCGTCCCCTGCGGCGCTCATAAAAGCCGTCCGCTTTCGGATGATCTGATTACAAAAATCAGATAATTATGTTTCTCACATTATGTAACAGAGAAAGCCTGCGCTGCTTCTTGCCAAATTC
This sequence comes from uncultured Clostridia bacterium, assembly GCA_946531435.1. GTDB lineage: Bacteria > Bacillota > Clostridia > Oscillospirales > Oscillospiraceae > CAMNAO01. The sequence goes on along the minus strand of CAMNAO010000029.1, from coordinate 843 downwards.
TTTATATGTGCTATAATTGAAATGACATCTTTCAATTGCGTCATTTCGCGGCAGGTCTTGTTCCCTGCCGCAGACAGGAGGGGCACCATGAACTACGACAAGGACCTTATCGCCCACAAGCTGCGCCGCTGGGAAAAGTACCAGAACAGCTTTCAGCTCCCCCAGTGGGAGGAGATCCCCGATCTCGGTCTGTATATGGAGCAGGTCATCACCCTCATCAAGGGCTATCTGGACTATTTCCCCCCGGAGCTGAAGGAGGAACAGGTCATCACCGCCTCCACCATCAACAACTATGTCCGCACCAAAATCATGCCGGAGCCCCGAAAGAAAAAGTACTACCGCGTACACATCGCTTACCTCATTATCATCTGTACCTTAAAGCAGAGCCTCAGCATCGCCACCCTGCAGAAGCTCATTCCCATGGGCATTTCTGAGGAGGAGGTACAGGAAAAATACAGCGCCTATGTCCGGCGGCACCGCCAGGCCTCCGACTATTTCGTCGGCGCCATGCGGCTTCTGGCGGCAAAGATCCTAGACCACCGGGAGATCACTGAGGTCGCGGTGGAGGACACGGAGGATCTCATTACAAAAACCGCCATCATCTCCGGTCTTACCCATCTTCTGGCCGAAAAGCTGCTGCTTCTGGAGGGGCAGGATCTGGAGACCGTGGCCGCCCACGAGGAGGGCAAGGCGTAACGGCTTTCGAAGCTTATAAATGAAAGCACAGGTCATACGACCTGTGCTCAGACTGTAGACAAACCTGATCTACACGAATGACAGATGCAAAAGACTTGCAAGTATTGTGGCGGGGATTTGTGAAGGGGCCGGCCAAGAGGCCCCTTC
>CAMNAO010000028.1 GCA_946531435.1 uncultured Clostridia bacterium | reverse complement strand
CCTCTTCCTTAGGTCTTTTTCTTCTTGCTCTACCCCAACTATTGACATAGAGCCATTATTTGTGTATCTGTATTGTGCCGGCAGTTTCGAACACCATCAGCAGAGAACCGCATCAATCTGCAGCAGGGCCGGTTCACTCGCCCCAGATCTCACGGAAGACCCGGAGGGCATTTCCATGGCAGATCTTCTCGATCTCGCTCTCATGGAATTCCTTTTCCATCCCCCGGACCAGCAGCTGCTGCCCCGCGGCGTCGCCCCACTCCATCCGGCAGCGCATGCCGTCATAGTCGGAGCCCAGAGCCACCGACTCCATGCCCGCCACATTCGCCATGTGCCGCAGATGCTTGACCACAAGGTCGATGGTAGTAAGATTATCCGTCTTCCGGTCCGTCACGGGACGCAGGAAGGAGGTGAGGTAGTTGACGCCCACAACGCCGCCCTTCTCCCCCAGGGCGCGAAGCTGCGGATCCCGGAGATCCCGCGGATGGTCACAGAGAGCCCTGGCGCAGGAATGGGAGGCCAGGAAGGGCTTTTTGCTGTGCTTTACCACATCCCAGAAGCCGCCCTCATTCAGATGGGAGACGTCCACGGCGATGCCCAGCTCGTTCATCCGCCTCACCGCCTCAATGCCGAAGGGCTTCAGGGGCAGCATATGGGCCTCGGGATCCGTGGTCTGGGGGAAACCCAGGCTGTTCTCATAGTTCCAGATAAGGGAGGCCATCTTGACGCCCATCTCGGCCCAGTGGTCCAGTTCCTCCAGCTCCCCCTCCAGGGAGACGGAGTCCTCAATGGTCAGAACCGCACTCATTTTCCCTTTGCTGTCGTTTTCCATGATCTCTGCAACGCTGCGGGCGGGAAGCAGCTCCTCCCGGCAGTCCTCCAGCTCCCGCTGAAAAGCCGCATAGGCCTTCTCCACATACTCACGGGGCGTATCGGTCAGGTTCTTGCGCCGGGCCGACTCACCGGTGGGGACAAAGATAGCGAAGCACTGGGCCAGCCAATCCCCTTCCCTCAGCTTCTTCAGATTGATGTGGGCGTCCTCCATCTCCCGAAGGTGCTCGCCCCCATAAAAGCGCATGATGGTATCACAATGCAGGTCCATGATTTTCATAGGCTTTTCTCCTTCCGGCATCAGAAACGGGGACACCCCTCAGTCTTTTTCCCTCGTGACAACGCAGTAAGCTCCAAAGGCGGCAAGAGCGGCTCCGACGACCATGAGATAGATCCCGACATTCTGGCTGTCCCCGTGGATCTCATGGGGATTTGCGGGATTGTAGTAGATGGTGATGCTCTTTCCCACCTCGTAGCTGCCCTCGTAATAGTCGCTCTTCTCGCTGTAACGCTCCCCGTTCACCGTATAGTGTACGTACACATCATAATCGTATTCCGCTTGATCATCCGCGTCATAGCCGGTGAATTCTTCATCGATCTGATAGATCACCGCCTCCGTCTTGACAAAGCCTCTGGACTCAAAAAAATACACGTAGCAGCCAAAGGCCAGGGCCAGAAGGCCGATGATCAAGAGAGGGATCGCGACTTTCAGAGGGGGCTTGGTAAACTTGACGTTCATTCTCTTTCTCCTTATCGTTTTATCATGGGTATAAGCAAAAAGGCCGCCAGACGGCGGCCTTTTGGTGGAGCGGACGACGAGGCTCGAACTCGCTACCTCCACCTTGGCAAGGTGGCGCTCTACCAGATGAGCTACGCCCGCATTGCTCTACAGCTATTGCCGTAAAGCGTGTTTATTTTAACACTATCTTCATAAATGTCAAGTAAACCGTGGTATTTTTCCGCAGCCGGGAACAAAATCTCCGTTTTGACAAGGGGAAACGCCCACAAAAAGGCGCTTTTTGTCACATTGTAAAACCTCTTCGTCAATCTTGCGGATCCAGCCGTTCCCTCAAAATATCCCCCGGCTCCAAAGGCAGAGGCGCGGTAATGATCAGCCTCTCCTTGGGGTGAGGGGCGACCTCCACCGGCTCCCCCGCTTCGTTACAGAGCTTTTCCAGCAAAAAGCTCTCCCCCACGGACCGGGGGCTCAGCCGCTCCAACCGGATACCGGGGCGGAAGTGGTTACGCTGCTCAATGAGATAGCGCCCCTCCCCCAGGTCCTCCAGCACCAGGGCCACAAAGCGGCAGTCCTGGCGATAACCGGGCCGGGCGGCAGGCTCCTTTCTGTTCAGACCATAGTAAAAGCCGGAGGTATAGTCCCGGTGGCTGGCGGCATCCAGCTCTCTGAGGCAGAGGGCGGGATCCGCGCCGTCCAGCCTGTGGCGGTAGGCGTTCACCACCGTGGCCACATAATAGGTGGACTTCATCCGCCCCTCGATCTTCAGGCTGCTGACCCCGGCGGAAATCAGCTCCTCCAGAAAAGGCATGGCATTGAGATCCCTGCTGGATAGGAGCATGGTCCCCTGCTCATCCTCAAAAACGGGGTAGTCCTCACCGCTCTCTGTATCCGTAAGACGCAGGGAGTATTCATAGCGGCAGGGCTGGGCGCAGTCCCCCCGGTTTCCGCTGCGGCCCTGCATATAGGCGGAGAGCAGGCAGCGTCCGGAATAGCTCATGCACATGGCCCCGTGGACGAAGCACTCCAGCTCCAGCTCCGGCGGGGTCTCGGCCCGGATCTCACGGATCTCCTCCAGGGTGGTCTCCCGGGCCAGGATCACCCGGCTGGCCCCCAGCTCGTAATAGAGCCGGGCGGCGGCGGAATTGAGGCAGTTTGCCTGGGTGCTGACGTGGATGCTGAGCTCCGGCGCCGCCTCCCGCATAACGCGGATGGCCCCCAGATCGGAGACGATGGCGGCATCCGCCCCCAGATCCCTCAGAAGCCGGGCATAGGCCGGAAGGCTTTTCAGCTCCCCATTCTTAACAAAAGAGTTTACGGTGACGTAGAGACGCTTTCCCAGGCGGTGGCACCGCTCCGCCGCCTCCTCCAGGGCCTCCGGCGAAAAGCCGGCGACGGCGGCGCGCAGCTGAAGCTGAGGGCCGCCCACATAGACGGCATCCGCCCCGAAGCGAAGGGCGGCATCCAGCCGTTCCAGATCCCCCGCAGGGGCCAAAAGCTCCGGTTTTTTCTGCATACAATCACCTCACGAGGGCTGGAAGCCCCGGCCTACGATCTCACTGGAACTGGTGACGATCATAAAAGCGTCCTTATCCAGGTCACGCACCCGGCGGCGCAGGCGGGCGGCGTCCATACGGCTGCAGACGCAGATGAGGACCGTCTTATCCTCCCCGGTATATCCGCCGGTGGCCTTCTCTACCGTAATGCCCCGGTGCAGAACGTTCATCACATAGTCCTCGATCTCCTGGGGACGGGTGGTGATGATGGTAAAGGCCTTGGACATATTGATCTCTTCGATGACGCTGTCAATGAGGAAGGTCTTGGCAAAGAGACCCAGAAGAGAATAGAGCCCCGCCTTCAGCCCCACCACATAAAAGGTGGAGGCGGCAATCAGCACGTCCGTTACCAAAAGGGCCTTGCCCACATCCATACTGGTGTACTTCTTCAGAATCAGGGCGGCGATATCCGTTCCGCCGGAGGAGGCATGGCAGTTAAAGAGAATGGCGGAGCCGATCCCACCCAGCAGCGTGGCATAGGTGAGCTCCAGAAAGGGCTGATCCGTCAAGGGCGCATCAATCGGCACAAAGCGCTCCAAAAGGGCCATTTCCAGGGTATAGATCCCGGTACAGATGACGGTGAGCCAGCCGAACTCCTTCCCCAGGAAGAGAACGCCGAGAAGCAGCAGCACAGCGTTCAGAATGGCCACCATGCTGGCCTGGGTCAGCACGGGGGAGATCCGGGAGATAAGGATGGCAAGACCGCTGACGCCGCCGGTGGCGAAGCCGTTGGGCGCCTTGAAGAAGTACACGGAGCCCGTCAGGAGCAGGAGCCCGAGATTCAGCTCCCCCCAGTATTTCAGTCGTTTCAGGATCGTCTCTTTCATCTTTCTCTCCCTCGCCGGATGGCGTCTGCTTATTGATGGTGAAGGACCGCCACCGGAATGTGGGGGCGGTTCAGGATCCGGGGTATGGCCAGGTTGTTGCCCAGGCCCCGGGAAACAAGGCAGGTCATTCCTTCCAGCGTATAAAGGCCGCCCGTATAGGAGGGCAGCCACTCCCGGTTGGTATTGATGAGGCCGTCGGTCCCCGGCAGGCGGATGACGCCGCCATGACCGTGGCCGCAGAGGGTGAAATCAAAGCCCGCGGCGGCGTAAGTGTCAAGCTCGGTATTCCGGTGGGCCAGAAGAACGGTATAGGCGTTGGGCGCTTCCTGTCGGATGGCTGCAGAGAGCTCCGCCGGGGTCATCATATCCCTGGGGCCGTTGGGGTCGTCCACGCCCGCCAACACAATACTCTCCCCGCCCCGTTCCAGCGTGAGCCAGCGGTTTCGCAGCACCGTGACCCCCTCCTCCTCCAGAAGGGAAAAAAGGGGGCGGGCAGCGCCGCAGGCCCACTCATGGTTGCCGCTGACATAGTAGGTGGGCGCAAGGGCCGTGAGCGCTCTTGCGAGGTGGCGGATCTCCTCCTCCCAGCCGGTCTCTATATCCACCATGTCGCCGGTAATGGCGATGAGATCCGGTTTTGCATCGGAAACCGCCCCAAGAAGCCGCTCATTGTGCTCACCGAACACCATGAGGTGCAGATCGCTGAGCTGAAGGATACGAAAGCCCTCAAAGGCAGCGGGGATGCGGGCATCCGAAACCTCATACTCCGTTACCTCCAGGTGCCAGCGGCTATCCGCCAAAAGGGCGGAGAAAACAATGGCCAGCAGGATCACCCGCCGGAAAAAGCGTCTCAGTCTTCTCATCAAAGCTCCTGCCTTAAAATGTGGGTGATGAGGCAGCCCCGACGCCCGCAGCCGGGAACGGTGGTTGTCATACGATCTCCCTTTCCCTCTCTCAGAAGGGCTTCTTTTCCAAGGGCAACGCCGCGCAATTCGCGGTGCTGCCCAAGATATGCCGCAGCAACGGCCATCATATCACGAAGCGGCGCGGGATGCAAGGCGGCAGGAGGAAAATGAGGCAAAAAGGAAGGGCAGCGTCAGCTTCCTTCCTTTTTGTATGTTCATTCGCCCCGAAGCAGCGTTTCCGCAAGCTCGATGACCGCATCCGCCTCCATCCGGTCCAGGAGAAAGGCGTCCCCGTCCCGCTGGGCCAGGGTCTCCTGGGTGCCGTAGAGGGCAAAGCGTATCTGCACCGCTCTCCCGGTGGTGAGGGTCAGCGTAAGCTCAAGCTGTTCTCCGCGGCCGGTCTCCCCGCGGGCAATACGCAGCGTCGTAAGCTCCGTAAGGGCGCTGAAGAAAGGCTCCGCCTCCTCCGGGACGCCGTCAAAGCGCCGGCTGTTCTCCCCGATGCGGATCTCCAGGGTGGAGACGTCCTCCTTCTCCAGGCGGCAAAGCTCCACGGAGCGGTAATCCGCCGGGTCCAAATGGATCACCTTATCCGCCAGGGCGCCGTTCACCAGATAGAGAAGCTGTCCCCCCTCCACCGCGGCATAACAGGAGTAGTCCACATAGCTGCCGAACAGCAGGGTGACGGAGGCGCCTGTTCCCTCCTTCCCGCTCTGAAGCTCCACCCGGACGGCGTCCGGCGCCAGAACGCCGCTCTCCTCCCACAGGGGATCCCGGCGATCATAGGAGACGCAGCGCTGAAAGGGAGACATGGTCAGGCCTGCCAGAAGCTCCTCCACGGCGCTCTCCGACAAAGGCTCCTCCCCCATGAACCAGTGATCCCGGGGACTATACCAGCTCTCCGGTCCTTTCTCCAGCCAGCGGGCGGAAAAATCCGCGTCGGCGTTTTTCAGGGAAACAGCGGTCACCGTCCCTGCCTCCGGCAGGGAATCATAGCGCAAAAGATCCCATTCGGTAGTCTCCAGCGGGGCTGCGTCCTCCTCCGGCAGGATCACAAGATCCGTCCGCTCACTGCTCCCGGCATAGTATCCCCCGGCATAGGCGGAGTAATCCCCCAGGAAAAGCTGCAGTACCTTTCCGTCTATGAGGGTGACGGACGCCTCCATAGCGGCCGGTTCCAGACCGTAATTCTCTCCCTCCTGGGGCATGAGCGTCTTCTCCCCGGTGAGGTAGGAAAGCTTCGTAAGCAGTCCCGATACCTTCTCCGGATCCAGGGGGCAGTCCGGGTGATCCACCCAGATCCAACCATCATCGGTTTTTTCCAGAGCATACTCCCCCGCCTCCCCCCGCCAGGAGAGAGCAACCGCCTTGGCAGGGACAAAAGGCATCAGGGCAACAGTCTCACTCACCGGCTCCTCCTCCGGGGGCTTTCGGGACACAAGCACATAGATCACCGCCGCCAGAAGAACGGCCAAAAGCAGGGTCAGGAGGGCAATTGCGCGCTTTTTCATGTTCTCCGCCGCCTCCTTGTCACGACAACGATCCCCGCCGCAACAGGAATCAGCGGCAGAACACCCACGAAGAGAACAGTCATCGCGGTCTTCCGGGACTGGGTCATGGTCAGAGCATCCCCATTGGCTGAAATCTCCCGGATGCTGAGGGGACCCTCATTGTCGGCAAGCCAGCCCAGCGCGTTGAGGAACAGGTCCATGTTGGCCCCGGCGCTCATCTCTCCAACCATGCTGTCCAAAAAGTAGACGTCGCTGAGCCAGACCATGCGGCTGCCGTCTGTCCGCTCCCCGGCCACCGCCAGGGCAAAGGGTCCCGCGGGATCCCCCTGGGAAGGCCGGAAATCAAAGGCGTCCGGGTCCTCCTCCGGACCGAAGACATGGGAAAACGCCTCCTCACTGGTCGTAAGGAGGGTGGTAAGCTCCGCTCCCTCCGGCGGCTCCTCTTTCAGTGTGAGCCCCTGGGCATCGGGAAGCACCACCCGATACCCCCCCTTCAGGAGGGCATCGGTGATGGCATGGCTTTCCAGGTCGGGATAGAGGTAGAAGGGATAGTAGACGTAGTGGTCACCGCTGCCCTCGAAGACTGTACCTTCCATCACCGTAACACCCCAAAGCTCCTCCATAAGCCCCAGAAGGCGGGACAGCGCCTCCCCTTCGGCGTACTGGGTCAGCAGCAGCACCCTGCCGCCCGCCTCCAGATAAGCACGGAGGGCGGCGCACTCCGCCTCACTGAGATCCCGCTGGGGGGCAGGGACCAAAAGAACGGCGCAGTCCGCCGGAACCTCCCCCGCGGTCCTTAGGTCCAGGTCCTCCACCCGGATGTTCTCCAGGCTGATTTCCCCATAGAGGGCGCTGATATCCTGCTCCCCGTGGCCCGTCAGCACATAGGCCGCCGGAAGCGCAGGGGCAGTCACATAGCGAATGGCAGAGGTGATGCTTCGTTCCGCCACGAAGGCGTCCAAAAGCTCCGTGCCGTAATAGTAGTAGTTCTGGTAGTAGGAGGCGTAATCGGAATAGGTGTAGATATCGTAGCGGTAGTTCAGCACCCGCAGGGTATCCCCCGCCAGGACCAGAACGCTGTTGCTCTCCAGCTCCTCCGCTTCTTCTCCCGCATACTGCCTGAGGGCAGCGGGGCTCGCCACCGGATCCAGATGCCGGACATGGATATAGCCGCTTTCATCCTCATAGCGGTCCAGGAGTCCTGAAAGATCCGCGTCCTCCGTGCCCGCCTCCGCCACCAGCACCAGGGTCACCTCCCGCTGGAGTCCCTGCAGAATCTCCCTGGTCTCTTGCGTCAGAGTAAAGCGCCGATCCGGTGTGGTATCCAGCCGGGTCACATTGGTGGGAAGGGCGCCGATGATGAGATTCAGAAGCACCAGAAGGGCCAGGATCCCCAGAGAAACAGCGAGGCTGTAGCTCCCTCGGCGAAGACCTGTGCCCCGAAGGGCATCCCGTATGCGGGACAACGCCTGTTTCAGTCGCTCTTTCACGCGTTCCACCTCCGCTTCTCCAGGTTTTCCCTGGTAAGATGGAGGAATAAGGCCGCAAAGCTGAGGTCATAGATCAGCGTGCCCCAATCAAAAAGCCCCACCATGAAGCTGCCCGCATAGCGGGAGAAGGGGGACAGGGCGCCCATCAGCCGGGGCAGGAGCCCCTGAAAGGCCTCCTGTCGGAAGAAATAAACAAGCAGGACCGCAAGCCAGGAGAGGATCACCGTGATGCCCGTCAGCAGCCGGGACCGGCTGAAATACCAGGCGGCAAGGCCCAGAAGAAGCCCCAGAAGCAGGAAGAACGCCAGCGTCGCCCCGGCCCCCGTGGGGAGATAGAGGGCCAGCGGCTCCAGGAAATACAGGAGCAGCAGGGCCCCCAGGCTGAGGGCGGCGGCAAGGGCGGGATTCTCCACAAGGGAGGAGATCCAGAGGCCCAAAGCTGCCGCCGCGGCGGCCAGGAAAAAGAAGCCCGTAAGGCCGCCGAACCAGCTCAGCACCGGAATGGGGCCCACGCCCGACAAAAGCAGCGGGTAAACACCCATCACAAGCTCCGGCAGAAGGACCACCGTCAGCGCGGCAAGAAATTTCCCCAGCACCACGTCGTAGGCGGAAAGGGGCAGAGAGGACAGCAGAAGATCGGTCTTCTGCCGCTTTTCCCCGGCAAAGCTCTGCATGGTGATGGCGGGCACCACCGGAAGAAGCACCATGGCAAGATAGCTCAGACTGTAGTGGAGCTGCGCATAGCCGCCGGTAAAATTCACATACCAGAGGAAAAGTCCCTCAAAGCCCAGCAAAACCGCGCCAGCAGCCCAGCCCAGCATGGTCCCGTAGTGGGAGATAAGCTCTCTTTTATAGATCGCCGTCATTGTTCTCCTCCTCCGTCAGGCCGCGGAAGACCTCCTCCAGATCCCTTTCCCGGGTTTCCAGCCGGGTGACGGGGATCCGGGCATCCATCAGGGCGGCGGAGACCGCCTCGGTCACGTCGTCCTTCGCTCTCAGCTCCGCATCCAGGGTGCCCGGGCGCTCCCCCCGCTCCAGCCGAAGGGAACGGACTCCTTTGAGGCCGGCCAGGGCCTTTCGCAGCTCCCGCTCCCCGGCACGGACCGTCAGCAGGTGGACCACACCGCTCTCCGTCCGTTGGGTCAGGGTCTCCGTAGCCTCATCGGCCACCAGCTTCCCGTGGCTGAGGATCAGTACCCGGTCCGCCACCACCCGGATCTCCGGCAGAATATGGCTGCTGAGGAGAACGATGTGGTGCTCCCCCAGTTCCCGGATCAAGGTCCGGACCTCACCGATCTGCAGAGGGTCCAGCCCCGCGGTGGGCTCATCCAGAACGATGAGCTCCGGGTCCCCCACCAGGGCCATGGCGATGCCCAGCCGCTGGCGGTAGCCCTTGGAGAGCTGGCCCGTCAGCCGGTCCGCCACCTTTTCCACCCCCGCGGCGGCAAGGGCGTGGGACACCACAGCCGCCCGCCGTCCCCGGTCGCAGCCCCGGGCATCGGCCACAAAGCTGAGATACTCCCGGGGCGTCAGCTCCGGGTAGACCGGAGGCTGCTCCGGCAGATAGCCCATCCGCCTTTTCACGGAAAGCGGCTCCTCCAAAAGATCCAGGCCATCGCAAAGCACCCGTCCCTCTGTAGGGGCCAGGATCCCGGTCAGGATGTTCATGGTGGTGGTTTTGCCCGCCCCATTGGGGCCCAGGAGTCCATAGACCCCAGCCCCGTCCAGGGTGAAGCTCAGATCCTCCACCGCCGTGACCGCTCCGTATCGCTTGGTGATCCCCTTCAGCTCGATCACCATGCCCTTTTCTTCAGCCATCGTTCCTCCCTCAGCCCCGATGGGGCAGCATCCGTTTCGGACAGGACATCCGCTTCCATAGTCGCTTTCTATAGTATAAATGGCCGCGGCCTCCGAAAGGAGACGATTCCGCGGCCAATGAGTAAATTTTTTGTAAAACCGGTAAGAGGATCAGGCGCCGTAGGTCTCCGCCTTCTCCAGATCCTCTTTGGTGAGGGTCATCAGTGCGTCCCGATCCGGCGCCTCCTCCGACGCCAGGCGGTCCGCCTGGATGGAAACGGCATTCTCAAAGAGGTTCCGCACATCCCTGGCGTTGCCGAAGTTCTCATCCCTCTGCTCATAGAGATTCTGAAAGAGCTCCCTGGCATATTCGTCCGCCTCCTCCGACAGGAGGTATCCGTTCTTTTCGCAGCGCAGAAGGAAGATCCGGTAGAGCTCCTCCCCGTTGTAGTCCGGGAACATAAGATAGCGGTTGAAGCGGGATTCCAGTCCCGGGTTGGAGTGGATGAAGCGCTCCATGGGCTCGGAATAGCCCGCCACGATCACCACCAGGTCGTCCCGGTGGTCCTCCATGGCCTTCAGAATCGTCTCCACCGCCTCGTGGCCGAAGTCGTTGCTCCCGTTTGTCTCCGGCGTCAGGGAGTAGGCCTCATCAATAAAGAGGACGCCGCCCAGGGCGCTCTTGATGACCTCCTGGGTCTTGATGGCCGTCTGGCCCACGAAGCCCGCCACCAGGCCGGCGCGGTCCACCTCAATAAGCTGGCCCTTGCTGAGAACGCCGATGGCACAGTAAAGCTGACTGATAAGCCGGGCCACCGTGGTCTTGCCCGTGCCGGGATTGCCCATGAAGACCATGTGCAGGCTGATGGCCGGGACCTTCAGTCCCGCCTCCTCCCGCAGTTTGCGGATCTTCATAAGATTCATCAGGCTCCGGACGTTCTGCTTGATCTTCTCCAGCCCCACAAGGCCGTCCAGCTCCTCCAAAAGCGGCTCCAGATCCGGCTTTTCCGGCGCTTCCTCCGCCTTGGTGCGGGGGGCGTCCTTGGAAAGGGCGTCGGTCTTCTTTGTCTCCTCCAGGAGGGCGCGGGCGGCGTCGTCCGCCTCCTTCATGGAACTTAAAAGCTCATCAATATCCGGCATCCCCTGGGAAACGTTCTCCACCGTCCCGGAGGCGGAGGCGGTATTCTTCCGCATCTCCATGATCTCATCCCGCATGTCCTTCAGGTCACTGAGGGCACTGTCCAGATAGCTCTGGGCGGGACGGAGACTATACTTGCTCCAGTCGATGCTGAAATCCTTTTTCTTGCTCGCCATAGTTTCCTCCAAGGATGGATTGGCATTGTGGATGATCAAGCGGGAGGGGCAAGCCCCTCCCCTACGGAATAACGTGGTAACACAGGGGGAACACCTCATCCGTCACTGCTTCGCAGTGACACCTTCCCCTCCAGGGGAAGGCTGCGGGGGTGCGAGGAACGCGGCGCGAAAGCCCCCAGGTCTGGCCACCCGGCGGAGATTGGAAGCGTTGGCAAGGCGTTGCGGCGCAGACAGTACCGTTGGTACGGCAAGCCGCAAGAACGAAGCAAACGCTTTCAAGATCCGTCGGCGCCTTAATACTCACAATTTCCTACGGTGCGGGGATACGGGATCACATCCCGGATGTTGCTGACACCGGTGAGATACATGATCATGCGCTCAAAGCCCAGGCCGTAGCCGGAGTGACGGCAGCCGCCGTAACGGCGAAGATCCAGATACCACCAGTAGTCCTCCTGCTTGAGGCCGAGACGATCCATGGTCTCCAGAAGGATATCCAGGCGCTCCTCACGCTGGCTGCCGCCGATGATCTCGCCGATGCCGGGAACCAGGCAGTCCATGGCCGCCACGGTCTTCCCGTCGTCGTTGAGGCGCATATAGAAGGCCTTGATCTCCCGGGGATAGTCCGTCACGAAGATGGGGCGCTTGAAGTGCTGCTCTGTGAGATAGCGCTCATGCTCGGTCTGCAGATCCATGCCCCAGGATACGGGATACTCAAACTTTACGCCGCTCCCTTTCAGGATCTCCACAGCCTCGGTATAGGTGACGCGGCCGAAATCGCTGGAGACCACATGGTTGAGGCGCTCCAGAAGGCCCTTGTCCACAAAGCTGTTGAAGAAGGCCATCTCATCGGGGCATTTTTCCATGACCGTGTTGATGATGTACTTGATCATCGCCTCGGCGGTCTCCATATCGTCCTCCAGATCGGCAAAGGCCATCTCCGGTTCGATCATCCAGAACTCGGCGGCGTGGCGCTGGGTATTGGAGTTCTCCGCCCGGAAGGTGGGACCGAAGGTATAGATATCGCCGAAGGCCATGGCATAGGTCTCGCCGCTGAGCTGGCCGGAGACGGTCAGATTGGTCTCCTTCCCGAAGAAGTCCTTGCTGGAATCCACCTTGCCATTCTCATCCAAAGGCAGGTTGTTGAGATCCAGGGTGGTGACCCGGAACATCTCCCCGGCGCCCTCACAGTCGGAGCCGGTGATGATGGGGGTATGCACATAGACAAAGCCCCGGGACTGGAAGAAATCATGGATGGCCTGGGCCGCTACGCTGCGGACACGGAAGACCGCGGAGAAGAGGTTGGTCCGGGGCCTGAGATAGGCCTGCTGACGCAGAAACTCCACGCTGTGGCGCTTCTTCTGCAGGGGGTAAGCGGGATCGGAGGCGCCCTCCAGAGTGACAGCTGCGGCCTTCAGCTCCAGGGGCTGCTTGGCCTCGGGGGTCAGCACGATCTCCCCCTCCACGATAAAGCAGGCGCCCACGTTCTGGCGGACCAACAGATCATACTCCGCAAGACTCTCCCGCTCCAGGACCACCTGAAGATTTCGGAACGCGCTGCCGTCATTCAGCTCCAGAAAGCCAAAATTCTTCATGTCGCGGATGGTGCGGGCCCAGCCGCACACCCGGACCTTTTTCCCGCCGAAGGCGGCGGAGTCGGCATAGATCGCGGAAATCTTGGTTCGTTGCATAGTAAAACTCCTTCTTGGTTACGGCACAGGGGCCGAGAATATGTGGGTTGCGTCGGGATTTTTGGGACGATTCTGAAAACAGGGGCTTCTCCCTCATCCGTCACCGCCTGCGGCGGCGACACCTTCCCCCGCTGGGGGAAGGCCGGGGCGCGGCACACGGGTGGGGGGCCCGCGGCGCAGAAAATGCAGACACCCTCAAACCCGGCTACCCGCGAGGGATCCCGTCTCCTGGCCGTGATTGTTCGCCGCAGACAGTGCCGTTGGCACGGCAAGGCGAAATAGCGTGGTCAAAAGGGCGGGAGACTCGCGGCGCGAAAGAGGCAGTCACCCTCAAATCTGGCTACCCGCGAGGGATCCCGTCTCCTGGCCGTGATTGTTCGCCGCAGACAGTACCGGGTGTACGGCAAGGCGAAAAAGCGCGGCCAGGGGGCGGGAGACCCGCGGTCTACTTATCTTCTCCGTACAATTATCATCTGGGTGGTGGCATAATAACTCTCCGAGAAATCCACCCGTTCTCTGTCGGCTTCGTTATCCACGAAACAGCTCATGGCCATATCCGCCTGACCTTTGACCACCAGGCTGATGAGGTTGGAGGCGTAGTCGCTGACCACCGTGAGGCGGACCCCGAGAATGTCGCAGATGGCGGTGCAGATATCCACATCCAGACCGGTGATGTTCCCATTGTCATCATAAAAGGCAAAGGGAGAGACGCTGGTATCCACCGCCAGGCGCAGGGTGCCCCGCACATTCTCCTCCTTCAGGGTGGAGGTATAGGCATAGCCGCTGCCGCTGACATAGGAGGTAACGATACGGTTGATGGTGCCGTCAAACTGCAGCTGCGCGATGGCGGCGTTCACCGCCTTGGTAAGGTCCGCGTTCTCCTTGGCAATAACCACGGAGTAGGCGTCATCGGTATAGGGCTCAGGCAACATGGTGACCCTGGTAGAGCGGCGAAGGAAGGAGGTAGTGATGTCGTTATCCATCACCACGCAGTCCAGCCGCCCGTTGGTGAGGGCGTTCAGCAGCTCATCCCGGTCTTCATAGCTGGAAACCACGGCACCGTCGTTAAAGAGGCTTGTCACATAGTTTACCGTAGTGGTTCCCTGGAGGATACCCACGCTGGCACCGTTCAAATCCTCGGCGGAATGGATCTTGTTATCCGGAATATAGTTGCAGCCCGCAGCCCCCAGGCAGAAGAGCAGGGCAAGGCAAAGGATCAGGGCACGCCGGCCCCGGAAACGCACATTCATATAATCTCCTCAAAGCGCCCCTCTCAGGGCACAAAAAAACAAGCTCTCCGGCCCCAAAGAGAGCCGGCAGTAATAACACTTTATTTTATCCCCCTTTCTCCCGGCATGCAAGTCGCAAAATGCCAAAATCCGGGAAAAAGCAGGGGAAAAGCGATGCCTAAATCACAAATCCGCCGTTGGGGCTCAGCACCTGGCCCGTGACAAAGCCCGCCTCCTCCGAGGCCAGATAGGCCACGGCGGCGGCAACCTCTTCGGGGGTGCCGATTCTTCCCAGGGGTGTGGCGTCAGCCAAAGCCTCCATGGTCTCCCGGCTGTGGCGGGCATTCATGGGAGTATCGATGACCCCCGGGGCTACGCAATTGACCGTGACGCCGCCGGGGCCCAGCTCCTTGGCCAGGGAACGGGTGAGCCCGATCACCGCCGCCTTGGAGGCCGCATAGGCCGATTCGTTGGCAGCCCCCACCATCCCCCAGATGGAGGAGACGGTAATGATCCGGCCCCAGCCCATCCGCAGCATCCGGGGAGCGGCGCGGCGGCAGCAGTAGAAGGTCCCGTCGCAGTTGACGGCGAAGGTCTTTTGCCAGAGCGTATCATCGGTATCGGAGAGGAGGGCGTCAAAGGAGACGCCGGCGGCAGTGACCAGTACATCCACCGCACCGGCCACGGAGAAGACCTCCTCCACGCTCCGGGGATCGGACACATCCATGGGAAAGGCCTCGGCGCCCAGCTCCTCGGCAAGGGAGATGGCCCTGTCTCCCCCTTTGTGATAGCAGAGGACCAGGTCCATGCCCGCCTTTTTCAGCGTCCGGGCGCAGGAAGCGCCGATGGCGCCGGAGGCGCCGGTGATGAGGGCTCTGTGCTGTGCCATGGTTCTCCCTTCCGGAGCGGGTCAATATACCAGGACCCAGCTCCCCTTTTCGCAGTTTTCAAAAATGATCCCGGCCACCTCCGGCGGGACATTGACGCAGCCGTGAGAGCCGTCGGTAAGATAGATATCCCCGCCGAAGGCCTCCACCCAGTCGGCATCGTGAATGCCGATATGGCCGTCAAAGGGGATCCAGTATCTCACCCGGTAATTATACCGGCTGAGATAGGCATTCTCCTGCTTATAGCTGACCTGAAAGAGGCCGGGCCGGGTGCCTTTATTGGTGGCAATATCCCCGGTACGAACGGGGGTCGTCAGCATCAGCTGCCCCTTCTGATAGACCCAAAGCGTCTGATTCAGGATGCTGACCTCAATGTAAGTATCCCCCACGCCAAAGGCCCTATCCGCGGAGGAGGTGTAATCATAAGAGGCGACAACGGTGCCGCCTCCGGCACGAAGGGCCTCCGCCGTCTGGGAAAGAAGCAACTCCCTGTCCAGGAGGAAACCGGCGTCCCAGTCGCTCTCATGAACCTCTTCCCTGTCAAGGACCCCCAGCTTCCTGGGAACGCCGTCAGCGCCCAGCTCTTCGATCAGCTCCTCCAGCTCGCGGCGAAGGGCAAGCTCGGAAAGCAGCAGCTCCTCCCCCGCCTCGGTATCCCGGACGGCAAAAACCTTTGCCAATCTGCCCCGGCTGAGCTGCACCTTCATCCCGTCGCCGAAGTCCAGCCAAAGCTCGATGGAGGTGCCCTTTTCCAGGGCCTCCAGCCTTCGATTCAGAAGAGGATCATCGGAGGGCACCTTCGGCTCGATCCATTGCAGCGCCAGCGCCGCAGTCAGGGGTTCCGCCCCGGGCGAAAGCACGCTTCCGGACCTGAGGAGGGCGGAAAGCTCCTCCGCACAGTCCTCTGTGAGGGGAAAGGAGCCCAGGGAGGAGGGAAGGATGCTCCATCCGTCGTCTCCGCGCACCAGCCTGGCAGAGCTTTCCTGCCTGAGGCCATAGCTGCCGATCGCTTCCTGTAAAAGGGGGAGAATGTCCCCTTTCTCCATCCATTGCAGAGAATACTGAGACGCAGCGCCCCGCATCCCGGAGAAATAAGAAATCTCCCGGTGCTGACGCAGAAGGAGGGCGGCGATCTCCGCCGAAAGATTGTCATCCCCCGCCTGGAATCTCCCGCAAGGGATCCGGGCAGCCACGCCATCCTCCCCCAGGACGGTGATCATTCTGGAAGAAAGTGCCTTATCGAGCTTTTCCGCGGCCTCCTCCGCCGTCAAAAGGGAGACCTCCATGCCCTCGATCCGGGTATCCGGATAAAAGCGGTCCCGATAATAGACATATCGGGCTGCGGCAAAGCAGCCCAGGGCCATCGCCCCAAGGAAGGCAGCCACCGTCAGCCATAGCATGAGGCTGCGGCGTATGGGGGCTTTAAGTGACAATGTGGTCATGATTTCTCTCTCTAAAGCATCTGGGATTTATCCTGACGGAAAAGAACAATGGAAAACAATGGTAAAGCTTATATTATCATATCTGCCTGGCCCGGTCAATTCCGAACCCGGCGGCGGAAAGGGGGCCACGCCTATTTGGAAAGGGCGTAAAGCCGCTCTCGTAGGCGGCCCTCCTTCAGATCCTCCAGGTCAATCACATCGATGCCCAGCTCCGCCGCCCGGTGGCGCATGGCGGCGCCGCCGTTTTCCGCGGTGACGATGGCAGCCCTGGCCCTGCCGCCGCCAAAGCGATCCCTCAGGACGGCCAGTTCATTCAAAGCCTCGGTCTTCACATCGCAGGTCTTGCAGCTCACAAAAATCGGAGTCACCCCCCGGGTGGCCATCACGTCCAGCTCGTTGGTCACGGCATCGTGACCCCGGCCCGCCTGCCAGTCCACCACGGCACTGCTGATAAGGTCATCAAAGCGCCCGGTAAGGAGACAATCCCGGTAGACGTAGAGCTCCAGCACGCTGCCCACATCCCGCAGCCAGGTGCGGATCTGCTGATCCCGGAAGCGGAAGGAAACACGCTCTCCCTCCTCTATGCGCAGCTTTTCAATAAGGCCGATCTCCTCCATCCTCCGCAGCGCCCCCGGGACGGCGGTGACCCTTCCTCTCTCCGCCTTCACCACATAGTCCCCGGATACCTTGAGCGAAGGCGTCTCCCCTTTGGGGCACTGGGAGACCTTCTGAAGATAGCTGACGATCCTGGGCCAGGAGCGGCGATACTCCATAAAGAGGCGGAAAAAGGGTTCATAGAGATCCAGATAGCGGTCCAGAATCGCATTATCCACACGGCCCTGGCGCAGAACGCCGCCCGCCACGCGGAAGCAGTCCTCAACCCGCAGCCGGACCCGGCAGGGAACATTATCCGCAAAGGGAGCATTCCGGATATTGAAATACCGATTGCGCCGACTGCTGTAGGTAAAAACAGGCATCTCCCGCTCACTGGCCACCATCCCCGCCGCGAAAAGAGCGGCGTCTGTGCCGCCGGAGATATCCACCGCGCAGTCGGGATAGCGGTCCAGGACTTTCCGAAGCTCCCTTGCCACCGTCTCCGTTTCCAGAAGACTGGTTGTGAGGAAGGTCACCCTGGTATCCAGGCCCCGGTGGCGGAAATACTGCTCGATGCTTTCACGGCGCAGCTTATCCATCGTCACATCCGGCGGCGCAAGAAACACGGTCCGCTCCGGGCGGAAGGTTTCGGTACTCAGCACATTTTCCAGGGGTCTTTCGTCATAGAGCTCGATCAGTGTCCGCATTTTCCCGACCTCCTTTGCTTTCTGGAATGATTATAGCCCCCCGGGACCGGGAACACAAGATGATCTCAGCCGCACTTCCCATCAATTTCCATTGTTTTTTTGCCCGCGTTCTGCTATGCTCTGTTTGTCGCCGGAAACGGCGGCTGAGCCCGCGCCGGAATGCCGGTTAGAGAGACAGCGGGACGCAATTCTGGGCGGCCTTCGGGCCGCCTTTTTTGCTTCTCTGCGTATTCCTCAAGGGTCTTTCAAAAATTGATGATTATAATTATTCATCAAAATTTTCAGAAGAACTCGCCCCCCTACCGTTGACATTCCGGTCAAAAAGGGATATAGTACTTATTTAGGGACCGGCTTTTGATCCCAGATAGAGAAGGCTTTCTTGGTTGATTGGGAGGACGACATGAAGGATGATTATGCTCAGCTGAAGCTGGAAAACCAACTGTGTTTCCCGCTGTATGCCTGCTCGAAGGAGGTCGTCCGGCAATATAAACCCTTCCTGGATCCGCTCGGCCTGACTTACACACAGTACATTACGCTTCTTGTCCTTTGGGAGGCGGGCGAGCTCTCCGTGAAGGACATGGGAGAACGGCTTTGGCTGGATTCCGGTACCCTGACCCCGGTACTGAAGAAGCTGGAGGCCAAGGGGATCGTCACCCGCCGCCGCAGCGTCGAGGATGAGCGCGTGGTGCTCATCGGGCTGACGCCGGAGGGAGAGGCCCTGAAGGAGAAGGCCGCCTCCATTCCGTTCCAGGTAGGCAAGTGCATCCGCCTGAGTCCGGAGGAGATCAAGGAGCTCCATGGCCTGCTTTATAAGGTCCTGGAAAGCATGAGCCAGGACGAGGCGTAAAACAGAAATCTGAAAACGAGTCCCCGGAGCAAAACAGCTCCGGGGATTTTTCTGTCATCTCATAGGGTCTTAACGCATGGAGGCCAGAATCACCGTCTTTCCGTCCTCCAGGGCCGCGCGCAGCTGGAGCCCCTCCTCCGTCAGCCGCCTCTGCCAGAGGAGCTTATCCCCCTCATAGCAGGAGGAGCGGTAGCTGAGCTCCACCTCCCGTATCTTCAGTTCCTCCAGTTCCCGATTGGAGAAGGCGCCCAGCATGGACCGCACATAGGCCACATTGTTCATGTGCTGTCCTAAGTCGATATCCACGGACCGTACGGTATACGACGCAAAAGGCGCCTCAGAAAAGGTATCCGGGATCCGGAGAAAGGGCTCCGGCAGGATCGGCTCCTCCCGGAAGTCCAGATCCGCGGGGAACACGTCCCCCGCGGGGTGCAGCGTTCCGGTATTCATGTCCATGATGGCCCACTCGGTCTTTCCCAGAGCCAGGATCTCCTCCCCCCGGCGCAGGCGATAGCAGCGGTTGCAGCGCAGACGGGCAGGCTTTTCCGGCCAGGTCTCCAGAAGGACCTCCTCCCCCATTTTCGGGCGCGACAAGAAGCGGACCCTGGTCCGCACCGTCAGCCAGAAAAGGGAACGGGCCGCCATTGCATCGGCGCCGACGCCCAGCATTTCGGCATGAACCGTGGCGATATCCATAAACGCGGCAAAGGTATCCGGGATACTGAGCCGGGCATGGTGATCGCAGGCGCTGGCCGGGATCCGCCAGGAGATTTCCAGATGTCCCTCTCTCATTCCTTCTCCTCCTCATATCTGCCGGACGCGGCAGCAATGGCTCTCTCCAGCACCGAAGCCAGCATTTCCAGCCCCAGGCGATCCTCCTCCGTAAAGCGGTGAAGAAGGGGGCTGTCCAGATCCAGAACACCCCAGATCCCTTCGCCCAGCCGCAGAGGAATCACCGCCTCCGACCGGGAAGCGCTGTCGCAGGCAATGTGGCCGGGAAAGGCGTGCACGTCGGGTACGATCAGGCTCTCTTCCCGGCGTACGGCGGCTCCGCAGACCCCTTTTGTCACCGGGATCTCAATGCAGGCGGGCTTCCCCTGAAAGGGGCCCAGCACCAAGGTCTCCCCCTCCAGCCGGTAAAAGCCGGCCCAGTTCAGATCCCCCAGCTCCGAAAAAAGCAGCGCCGCCGCATTGGCAAGGTTTGCCACCGGATGGGGGCACTCCGTCAAAGAAGCCAGCTGGGCGGCAAGAGCAGCATAATCCGTCATATCGTTTCTCTCCTTCCCGGATCCAAGCGGGGTCTTTTTTTAATTATAGCGCGGCAGTGTCCATCTTGCAAGCGCCGCCTTTCTTTCCCGCACCTCTCCCCACACCGGCGCATAGGAATGGAACAGCCGGTATAGAACGCTTGACGGGGAGTGGATCCAATGATAGAATGCAAGAAGTTAGAAGGATCAAACTCCGATTGCTCCCGGTCGGGGCAACGGGAGGACCGCTGGCATCAAATAACAGGAGGCGACAGAGCCGTGGAAAAAGAAATCTTTCAGGGGCTGATGATCCCCTTCCTGGGCACCTCACTGGGGGCAGCCTGCGTATTCTTTATGAAGAGGTCACTGGGGGATCTTCTGCAGCGCTCCCTCATCGGATTCGCCGCGGGGGTGATGACCGCGGCCTCGGTCTGGAGCCTGCTCATTCCGGCCATGGAGCAGTCTGAGGCGCTGGGTCCCTGGGCCTTTGTTCCCGCCGCGGCGGGATTCTGGATCGGCGTACTGTTCCTTCTTCTGCTGGACCGCATGATCCCCCATCTGCATCTCGGCAGCGATGACCCGGAGGGACCAAAGACCAGTCTGGGACGGACCGTCATGCTGGTGCTGGCGGTGGTGCTGCACAACATTCCCGAGGGCATGGCCGTGGGCGTGGTCTATGCGGGCTGGCGCAGCGGCAGCGGTGAAATCACCCTTCTCGGGGCGCTGGCTCTGTCCCTGGGCATTGCCATCCAGAACTTTCCCGAGGGAGCGATCATCTCCATGCCCCTCAGGGCCGAGGGGATGAGCAAGGGGAAGGCCTTTGTCTGCGGGGTCCTTTCCGGTGCGGTGGAGCCCCTGGCCGGCTTTTTCACCGTGGTGGCGGCGGGGTTGGTGGTCCCTCTATTGCCCTATTTTCTGAGCTTTGCCGCCGGCGCCATGATGTATGTGGTGGTGGAGGAGCTGATCCCGGAAATGAGTACCGGCGAACACTCCAACATCGGCACAATCATGTTTTCCCTGGGCTTTACGGTGATGATGGCTCTGGATGTGGCCCTGGGCTAGCTCCTCGTAAAGGGCGAATCGTTCGGCGGGACTTCCCAAGAAGTCCCGTCTCACCCACGCCCTTTCTCGTCGCTTCCAAAATCGGACCCACGCTGTTTATGAGCCCGCAGGCGAATATCCGTAGTGCAACCGGGCGAAGCCCGGCTCTTAGCGCGAAGTGTGGGCT
The DNA here is from genome assembly GCA_946531435.1 of uncultured Clostridia bacterium. GTDB lineage: Bacteria > Bacillota > Clostridia > Oscillospirales > Oscillospiraceae > CAMNAO01. The sequence goes on along the minus strand of CAMNAO010000028.1, from coordinate 1,523 downwards.
TCAAATCGGCGGGGACGGGGGTACGGATTCCCACGACCAGTCTGCGGACTGGTCTCGCAATGACAGAGGAAGACCGGGAGCCGCAGCAACCATCGCACTCGCATGTCATTGCGAGGAGCCCAAAGGGCGACGCGGCATTCCGTGCTCTCGTCCCCACCTCATCCGAACTCGCTTCGCTCGGCCACCTTCCCCTCAAGGGGAAGGCTTTGGGGACGGGGGTACGGATTGCCACAGCCAGTGTGCGCACTGGCTTCGCAATGACAGAGAAAGACAGGCAGCCGCAGCAACCATCGCACTCGCATGTCATTGCGAGGAGCCCAAAGGGCGACGCGGCAATCCGCATCCCCCGTCCCAAAAACGTGCCCCCGTCCCCACCGGGGAGGAGCCCAATGAAATGGGTCATCCCCGGAAAGCGACGAGGCGGGGTGTGGGTGAAGAGAGGGATTCATCCCTCTCTGAACGGTACGCCCCGCACGAGGAGCCGCGACGCGGCAATCCTCTTTCCTCCGTCCTCACCGGAGCTTCAGACTCCTTTTTGCGATAAGATGCAAAAAGCATTCGGAGCGCGGGATTTCCGCATACGATTTTTGGCGATTTTACGATATCGTTCCAGGGCGGATCGAATTGACAGAGTAGGACGATTATGGTATAATTCGCTTCGATTAGGCTATCATTTTTATTTACGCCGGCGCCTTCCCGGCCCCGGCAAATCGCTAACATAGAAAGGAGCCCCGCGCGCATGAAAACCATCGACCTCACCAAGTATGGCATCACCGGCACGAAGGAAATCGTGTACAACCCCTCTTATGAGCAGCTCTTCAAGGACGAGATGGATCCCGCCCTGGAAGGCTATGAAAAGGGCCAGCTTACCGAGCTGGACGCTGTGAACGTTATGACCGGCGTTTATACCGGCCGCTCCCCTAACGACAAGTTCATCGTTATGGACGAGAACTCCAAGGATACCGTCTGGTGGACCTCCGACGCCTACAAGAACGACAACCATCCCATGAGCCAGGAGACCTGGGCCGCCGTCAAGGCCGTTGCTCAGAAGGAGCTCTCCGGCAAGAAGCTCTATGTGGTAGACGCCTTCTGCGGCGCCAACAAGGATACCCGCATGGCCGTCCGCTTCATGATGGAGGTCGCCTGGCAGGCTCACTTCGTCCGCAATATGTTCATCAAGCCCACTGCGGAAGAGGAAGCGAACTTTGAGCCCGATTTCGTGGTTTACACCGCCTCCAAGGCTGAGGTCGAGAACTGGAAAGAGCTGGGCCTCAACTCCTCCACCTGCGTGGCCTTCAACGTCACCAGCCGTGAGCAGGTCATTCTGAACACCTGGTACGGCGGCGAGATGAAGAAGGGCATGTTCTCCATGATGAACTACTATCTGCCCCTCAAGGGCATGGCTTCCATGCACTGCTCCGCCAACACCGATATGAAGGGTGAGAACACCGCCATCTTCTTCGGCCTTTCCGGCACCGGCAAGACCACCCTTTCCACCGATCCCAAGCGCCTTCTCATCGGCG
>CAMNAO010000027.1 GCA_946531435.1 uncultured Clostridia bacterium | reverse complement strand
GCCCCTCTGGGGCCTCGCAATGACGGTGCAAGGCATTTTGCAACACGCCCCTACGGGATGCGCCGTCTCCCCTTGGCTCGCCCCACGGCGCTTTCGTTCCCTGGGGCAACTCCCCTCAAAAGTTGCAGGCGGCAAGAAACTGTGATATACTAAACAAGTTATAATGCTATCATATCGCCGGAAACGGCGGAAGGGTGGAAAAGAGTGAAAATTCTGATCGCGGGAGACGGCGTCGTCGGTGACAGCCTGACCCGGCAGCTCTCCGGAGAGGGCTATGATGTAACCCTGATCGATTCCAATGAGCGGGTGCTCCAAAGCAGTGTGGACCGCTATGACGTGATGGCGGTCTGCGGCAACTGCGCCTCCCTGGAGGTGCTGGAGGAGGCCGGCGTCCGGGACGCGGATCTGCTCATCGCCGCCACCAGTGCCGACGAGGTGAATCTTTTGAGCTGCATGACCTCCCACGGCGTGAATCCCCGGCTCCAGACCATCGCCCGGATCCGCAACCCGGAATACACGGAGCAGGTCTACGCCATGAGTGAGGCCTTCGCCCTCTCTCTCATCGTCAATCCGGAACGGCAGGCGGCGGAGGAGATGGAGAACCTTCTGAAATACCCCGGCTTTTTGAAGCGGGAGAGCTTTATCAAGGGCCGGGTCCAGATCGTGGAGGTTCTGGTGGCGGAGGACAGCCCCATCGCGGGCAGCAATCTTCACGATATCGTCAGCAAGATCCTTCGCCTGCCGGTACTGGTCTGTATCGTCCAGCGGGGCGGGGAGACCATCACCCCCCGGGGCGATTTCGTCATCCGGCCGGGGGACCGCCTTTTTGTCACCGCCCCCTCCCGCAACCTGGAGAACCTTCTGAAAAAGCTGGGCTTACTGCAGCGCCGGGTGGGCAAGGTCCTGCTCTGCGGCGGCGGCCGTATCAGCTATTATCTGGCCGCCAGTCTCTCCAAAAGCGGGGTGGACGTGACCATGATCGAGCGCAAGCGGGAGCGCTGCGCCGAGCTTTCCGGCATGCTGCCCGGAGTGAACGTGGTCTGCGGGGAGCCGGCGGACCGCCTGCTGCTCCTAAGCGAGGGGCTGCGGGACTGCGACGCCATCGTCACCCTCACCGATTATGATGAGACCAATATGATCGTCTCCATGCTGGCAAACAGCCTGGGGGTGCCCCGGATCATCACCAAGCTCAGCCAGATGGAGAACGCCAGCCTTCTGGGGAACCTGCCCCTGGGCAGCGTGGTCTCCCCCGGGGAGCTCTGTTGCAGCACCATTACCCGCTATGTGGCCGCCATGGACGGCAGCACCGGCGCCGCCGTGTCGGTCCACTCCATTGCCGAGGGCAAGGCCGAGGCCATGGAGTTCCACGTGGAGAAGGGGGAGAAGTTCTGCGGCCGTCCTCTGAAGGAGCTGCACATGAAGAAGGGCGTCATCGTGGCCTGTATCTCTCACGGCTCCAAGACCCAGATCCCCAACGGCAATTCCGTGCTGGAGCCCGGCGACTCCGTGGTCATCGTCACCACCGGGGACACCGTGATCCAGAAGCTCAGCGATATCTTCGCCTGAGGAGGGGAGCATGAATTATCGAATGATCTCAAGGATCATCGCCCTCATCCTGGCGGTGGAGGCATTCTTCCTCCTGCCGCCCCTGGCGATTTCCTTCGCGGATGGCTCCGTGGCCGCCGGCCTGGGCTTTGTCTATACCTTTTTCATCGCTTTGGGCCTCTCCGGCCTCTTTGCCCTTTTGGGGCGCGCTGCCCGTCCCGGCTTTTATGCCCGGGAGGGCCTCGTCAGCGTGGGCCTGGGCTGGATCGCCCTCAGTCTGGTGGGCTGCCTGCCCTTCCTCTTCAGCGGTGAGATCCGCCACCCGGTGGACGCTCTCTTTGAGATCGTCTCCGGCTTCACCACCACCGGCGCCTCCATCCTGCCCCAGGTGGGCGTGGGGCCCCAGACCCGGGGCATCCTCTTCTGGCGCAGCTTCAGCCATTGGCTGGGCGGCATGGGCGTGCTGGTGTTCCTGCTGGCCGTGGTGCCCATCTCCGGGCGCAGCGACGGCTTCACCGTGCACCTTCTGCGGGCGGAGAGCCCCGGTCCCAACGTGGGCAAGCTGGTGCCCCGGATGCGGCGTACCGCTGTGATTCTCTACCTGCTCTATATCGTGCTGACGGTCCTGAATGTGGTGTTCCTGCTTTTCGGCGGTATGAACTGGTTTGAGGCCCTCTGCACCGCCTTCGGAACGGCGGGCACCGGCGGCTTCGGCGTCCGGCCGGACAGCATCGCGGGCTACAGCCCCTATCTCCAGGTGGTCACCGCGGTCTTTATGCTGCTCTTCGGCGTCAACTTCAGCATCTATTATCTTCTGATCCTGGGCCGCCTGAAGGATGCCCTGAAGGATGAGGAGCTGCGGCTCTATTTCGGCATCGTGGCTCTGGCGACCCTCACCATCGCGGTCAATATCCGGCATGCCTTTGCCGGAACGGGGGAGGCCCTGCGCCACGCCTTTTTCACGGTCAGCAGCATTATGACCACCACGGGCTTTGCCACGGTGGATTTTGACCGCTGGCCCGCCCTCAGCAAGGCCATCCTCTTCTCCCTCATGATCGTGGGCGCCTCCGCGGGCAGCACCGGCGGCGGTTTGAAGGTGGCCCGCCTTCTGCAGCTTCTCAAGAGCATGGCGCGAAACATCCGCCAGCTGCTTCGCCCCAACCGGGTGGAGCGGATCCGGGTCAACGGCCAGCCGGTTTCGGAGCAGATCCTGGACAGCACCAACGCCTATCTCGCCACCTATGTGCTGCTGTTTGTCGGAAGCTTCCTCCTTGTCTCCCTGGACGGCTTCTCGCTGGAGACCAACATCTCCGCAGTAGCGGCCTGCTTCAACAACATCGGCCCTGGCTTCGACATTGTGGGGCCCACGGGGAATTATGCCTCCTACAGCGTTTTCAGCAAGCTTATTCTCATTTTTGATATGCTGGCGGGGCGGCTGGAGATCTTCCCCATGCTGGTGCTCTTCGCCCCCGCCGCCTGGAAACGGTGAAAGGGGCGGCCCCACGCGGCGGAGAGCTTGTATAGTCGCTGCGTCTGTCAATTCCCCTCTGTCAGTGCGATGAAAATATTGCGGAAACCGAAAGAAGGCGTCCGCACTCCGTGCTATGCTGTTTCGCTTAAAACTTGATATAAATAGGGGGACGGGGAACGGATTGCCACGTCGCCCGTTGGGCTCCTCGCAATGACATGCAGATTAAGGTAGCTGCTGCAACTATCGAAAATCCTCTGTCATTCCGAGACCAGTCCGAAGACTGGTCGTGGGAATCCGCATCCCCCGTCCGTTTTTGAAGGATAGGGTTTTAATCGTTACATAATAGTAGGGGCGGATCCTGTAGGGGCGATCTGAAGCGCCCGCTGTACCGGCGAAATCCGTTTCCCCGCTTCACTTGCCGTCGCAGCCCGTCCCCCGGAAAATCGCTTTACAAAGCACCTGATTTGTGGTATCTTGAGCGTGGGAATATTGTACGGATCCGCGTGGAAATACGCGGAACGGACAAAAGAGTTTCGTTACTTTTACAAAGGAGGATTTACTTATGACCAAATGGGTTTGCCCGGTGTGCGGTTATGTTCATGAAGGGGATCAGCCCCCTGAGAAGTGCCCCATCTGCAAGGTGGACGGTTCCCGTTTTACCAAGGTGGAGGGTGAGTTCAAGCTGGCCGCCACCCATGAATTCGGCATCTATGCCAAGACCGTAAAGAACAACCCCGACATCAGCGAGGAGGATAAGGCCTACATCCGTGAGCAGCTCATGGCCAACTTCACCGGCGAGTGCAGCGAGGTGGGCATGTATCTCTGCATGGCCCGCGTCGCCCATCGTGAGGGCTACCCCGAGGTGGGCCTCTATTGGGAGAAGGCCGCCTATGAGGAGGCGGAGCATGCCGCCAAGTTTGCGGAGCTTCTGGGCAGCGAGCTGGAGCCCAACATGACCGACTCCACCAAGAAGAACCTTAAATGGCGCGTGGACTGCGAGTACGGCGCCGTGCAGGGCAAGTTCGACCTGGCCGCCTGCGCCAAGAAGAACGGCCTGGACGCCATCCACGACACCGTCCATGAAATGGCCCGTGACGAGGCCAGACACGGCAAGGCCCTGGAGGGCTTCCTGAAGCGCCTTTTCAAGTAATCCGCTGAAATCAGAGCATTATGACACTCCTTTTAGGATACTCCTCATCATTGTCGGCAGCGTGCTGTCGTTGATCTGCGTCTTCTCCCTGATTCTGATGCTGAGCAGGCGTACGGATACGAATTCCATCAGCGTCCAAAACGAGGCCAAGGCACGGAAGATCACGCCCAAGCAATATGTAATTCGGCTGCAGATCGACAGCGCCCTGTGGGGATTGTTGTTCCTGCTGCTTGCTGTCGCGTGCTTCTGGGGAGTCGGCCGCCTGTAAGCCGAAAGACTGCTGGTCGCGACGAGGCAAGGCACGGCAAGGCCCTGGAGGGCCTGCTGAAGCGCCTCTTCAAGTAAGCAAATTTGCAGGAGGCAAGCCCGCGCTTGCCTCCTGTATGTTTTCCGGAGAGAAAGGAAGGAACGATCATGCCACTCTTTACCAGTGAACCGCCCAAGGCCTGTCCCAAGTGCGGAAAGGCCGACGGTTGGGCGCTTCTGCCCTTTGAGCCGCTGAAGCCCACGGACGCGGGCGAGCTTGTCAGAAAACCAGGCACCTTTTTTGCCGGCGATACCTTCTATGCGCAGAAAGGACCGGACGGCACGGGGGTCAAGCGCCGGTATCACTGTCAAAACTGCGGATTCGAAAAAACCTACTGACTCGAAGCGGCCGACACCGGAAGAGTCTGCGTGGAAGAACAATAAACAGAAGGGAGCATTCGTATGAGTATCTTTAAGAAAGAGGCGCCCAGGGCCTGCCCCAAATGTGGGAAAGCCGACGGTTGGCGTGCACTTCCGGAGGAGACGTATGGTGGCGGCAACGCAGCGGCGGCGGTGAATCCCTTTTCACCCACGCCCATCCGCAATACCTTTGGGCAGAATCTGTCGGGTGCCGCGGGCGGAAGGAGTAAGAAGATCCGCTTCCATTGCCAAAACTGCGGATACGAAAAAACCTACTGAGGAAAAACGATATGCACTATGAAGGGGCTGTCTCAAAATAGCAAAAACCACGAGATAAGGACGTAAGGGCGGCTAATAGCCGCCCGCAGAGAGCTTTGATCATCTTACAAATAAGTTGGGCGAATTCGCATGATGATCGTGCGAATTCGCCCAACTTATTTACGTGTTCCCACATGTGCCGCGCGGGCGGCTGATAGCCGCCCCTACAGGAGGAAACGACATATAAGATGTTTTGAGACAACGCCTTCTTTTTCGCGCGGTTTTCCAGCCCTGCGCGGGAATATCTGATGAAATCCATGCGGGAACACGGCATACGCTGACAGCGAACCGCAAGCCCCCTGCGGTGCCGGGAGAAAACCCACACACTCAGATAAAAAACCGCTTGTGCATGGAGTCCCGGAGGGGTTTATTGAGCCCGGTGATGAAGAGCAGCAGCCCGATAAGCACCAGGGCCGTCAGGGGATAGAGGCTCCACCAGCGCATAGGAATGCCGAAGGCAAGCTTCAGCAAAAATTCCAGCAGCACCATGCTGAGCCCAAGGGCCATGATGGCGGCCCCCAGAATGTAGAGGGCCCGGTGTCGCTGGGGACCCACGGTGTAGCGCAGCAGAACGATGACGGGCTCTGTGAGGAGAAGCAGCAGCCCCGTCAGCGGCAGGGCGAAGGGGAGATACCAGTGCCCCCCGGTCTTGAGGCAGATATAGAGGCTGAGAAGGCTCAGCGCCGCCACCGCCACGGGGAAGAAGATCACCGGATTGGGACGCTGAAACCAGAAGGGCAGGCAGAAGCAGAAATAAAGGGCGGCCAGCCCGCCGGAGACGTAACCGCTCCAGGTGACGGCGCCGTGCATCTTCAGGTCAATCACCAGGCAGAGGCAGAGGGGCAGGAGAAAGAGGAAGGTGACGAGGAAGAGCGCGCCGCTGCGGCTCACCGTCTCGTCCTCGGCATAGCGGGGATAGGGGAGGGCCTCCGGCTTCTCCTGAATCTCCGGGTGGTAGACTCTTGTCCCGCAGAGGGGACAGGCGGAAACGCCCTTTTGCAGCTCTACGCCGCAGTTTACACAGTACATAGTCGCCTCATTTCCCGTTGCTTTCCAGTTTTACGTGGAAGCCCAGTTTCACAAGATGGGTGAAGAACCGGCGCTCCAGCCGGGGCTCCACCGAGTTGCGGGTGATGTTGATGAAGGTCCGGTCCCCCAGGGAGGTCACCCCGCAGTTGTAGGGGGCGCTTGCCTGGGGCCCCAGCACGAATTCGGCCCTCGTGACATAGGGCTGCATCTCCGGGGGCAGCGCGACCTGGCCCAAGTTGGAGAGGGAGAGGCAGGAGACCCGCTCACCGATGGCGTCAAAGACCATCCGCATGACGATGTTTTTCAAAAAGAGGGGGACCACCTTCATCACCGGATTCTGCTCATCCCGCACGTTGGGGGTGAAGATGGCCTGCATCCGCTTGGGGGTGATCTCCAGCTGCATCTCGTGGTGCACGATCTCCACCAGCTCATCAAAGTCGTAGTCCCCCAGCCGGGGATCGATGCCGATGTTGGCCACGGCCACAAAATTGCGCATGGTCTCCCCGCCGAAGAGCTTTCTCAGGTTCACCGGGATCTGCACCCGCAGCATCTTCCGCTTCTTGCGCCGGGGGACGTCCTCGGCCTGCAGCTCCTGCAGACTGAGAAGCAGCAGGGCGGTGAGATAGGCGGTGACGGTGACCCCTTTTTCTTTTGCCCGTTTCCGCAGCTCGTTGGAGTCCAGGACGCCGCAGGTCACATGGAGAAAGCGGTCCGGCTCCAGGGGCCCCCGCAGGCGGTAGACGTTGCCGTCGTCCCGGGGGGCGGAGACGGGCCCCGCGTTTTTCTGAAAGCTGTCCTCCAGCTCGCTTTTCCGGGGGGCCTCCCCCAGATCCTTGATGCCATCCGCGGCCGGGACCGGGCAATCATAGCGCAGACGCACATATTCCGCCGCCAGGGTCTTGGCAAAGACCATGCCGCCGGTGCCGTCGGTAACGGCGTGAAAGTATTCCACCGCCATCCGGTCCCGATAGTAGAGCACCCGAACGGCGCAGCGGCGCACATCCTTTCTTCCCATGCGGATAAGGGGCTGCCAGCTGTCCTCCCGCACCGTGGGGGGATGCTCCACCTCCTCCAGATAGTACCAGAAGGCGCCCCGCCTTAGGCGCACCAGCACCGAGGGAAAGCGGGGAGCCACCCGGTCCAGGGCCAGCTGCAGGAGGGCGGGGTCCACCGGATCCCGGAAGGAGAAGGAGATGCGGTAGGCGTTGCTCCAGGTCCGCCGCAGGGCGGCGGGGAAAATGAGGGCGGCGTTGTCCAGCCGCATCCAGCGCTTTTGACGCGGTGCTTCTTCCACAAAAACGCCCCCTTCTCCAGATTATCTAATATGCCATATTATATCGCATATCAGATCGCCTGTAAAGGGGGCGGAAAAAACTTTACAATTTATAGGGGAAATGGAGGCCGGCAGAGGAGGCAGGGGTTGCCACGACCCGGCTCCTCATAACGCCTCATCGTTCTTTGGGCCGCTTGTGGCCCTCCGAACCCCCCGGCGTACTCGTCGCCCACTTCGGTCTCGCAATGACGGAAGAGAATCGACAGATGCAGCTGCTGCCCCCTTTGCCTGTCATTGCGAGGAGCCGCTTGCGGCGACATGGCAATCCGTACTTTAAAATTTGGGGCGTCCGAAGGCCACTTCTTGCGATAGGGACGGGAGAGGCGGATTGCCACGACCAGTGTGCGCACTGGTCTCGCAATGACAGAAGAGCATCGACAGACGCAGCGGGTACCCCCCTTGCATGTCATTGCGAGGAGCCGCTTGCGGCGACGTGGCAATCCGTATCCCCCGTCTCTATTTCTGGGAGAAGGGGACGAGAGTACGGATCCCTCCGCCCACGACCAACGCTGCGGCGCTGGTCTCGGAATGACAGGCTTTCTGCATTTTGCAACACGCCCGTAAAATCTGCACCTCCCTGCAATCGGGCAAACTGCGTACGCCCGATTGCTTTTTCGCTTTCCGTTTCCTCACGGGGCATTTACCACCCCCACGAAGAGGGGAAGGTTATCCAGACTCATAAGGACGAAGAGGAAGGGCCGGTCCAGCACAAAGTCCACCTCATCGGTGGGCGGCGCGCCGCTGCCCGCCATGGCCATCTCGGTATAGGCCGCGGCCTCGATGCCCGTCTCGTCGATGAGCACCCTGGCCCCGTGCTGCACCTTGGAGACATAAACAGCGTCGTCCAGCTTCACAAAATCCGCAAAGTCCCGGCAATCGGTCTCAAAGCAGGAGGAAACGCCAAGCCGCTTAAGGCCCTCCTTCAGCTCCATCTGGCTCTTTACGTCAAACTTGGGCAGGGAGAGGTTCACCTTTACCCTGGCGTGGTTCTCCCAATCGTATTTGCCGGAGAGCAGGAAGGCCATGGCCTCCTCATCACTGAGAAGCTCCACCGGGGTCACGCCCTCGTCGGGCAGGATCATCCAGAAGCTGCCGTTCTCGGTGCCCAGGCAGGCGGCGGAGAACTTCTCGCCCCAGTAGTAGCCGGGCGTGGTGAGTGTCTTTCGCATGAAGGTGACCTCCCGGTCCCCGTCGGGGCTGTGGAACAGGCCCTGGGTATTCTGTGATGCCTGAAATTCGCTGGACCACTTGGCCTTGAAGTAGATGGTCGTGACGATGGCCAGCACCGTCTCCGGGTCCAGCTCGATGCGGTCGATCTGGTCCTTGAGGAGGCCGCCGGTCTCCTGATTCATCCAGCTCTGCAGGGCCTTGTTGTAGCCCTCCGAGCCCATCTCCCCCCGGAAGGAGGAGGCGTAGTAGCTGTCCGCCAGCCGCCAGACCGTATCCTCATCATATTGGAGGGAATCGTCCATCCAGAGGGAGCTTGCCAGGATGCTGGCCGCCGCGCCGTCGTCCCGGTAGTTGGCGTTCCAGACCGCGTGGGCCTGGTCGCGCAGGGCCTCAATGCTGTCCGCGCCCAGGAGGGTCAGAACCTCCTCCCGGCTCTCTCCCTCGGTCACCTCCGCCAGCATGGCCAGGGCCAGGTATACGTTCAGCGGGGAGTAGACCCGGTTCTGATCCCCGGCCCCGGAGAGGAATTCGGTGATCGTTGCGCCTAAGAAGGGCCCAAGCCCCTCGCCCGCGCCGAAATAGGCCCGCTGGGCCCGCTGATCTTTCCACCAGGCGTCGTGGGCAGTTTCCACAAGGGAGAGACCGCCGGAGGGGTATCGCGCCTGCTTGGGATAGACGGGGCTTGCCAGGGCATAGGCCCCGGCGCTGCCCGGACCGAAGAAGAAGCCCAGCAAGAGGGCCGCAACCAGCACCGCCGCCACCGCGCCGCTCCATTTCACCCAGGGGCGAATTTTTTGCTTTTTCGGCTCACTCTCCGCAAGATAGCGGGGCTTCACGCCGCCGAGAGCCTCAAAGAGATCGTCTCTATTCATCGAAAAATCCCTCCTCTTCCAGCTGCCGGCGCAGCCGCTGCCGGGTGCGCTGGTTCAGCATCTTCACCTGTCCCTCTGTAAAGCCGTGGAGCTCCGCGATCTCCTTTGCGGTGAGCAGCCAGAAGTAGCGCTGCAAAAACACCACCCGGCTGCGTTTCGGGAGCGCCCCCAGAAAGCGGTTCAGGGCGTCGGTGAGGGCGATGAGATCCGCAGAGGGCTCGCCACCGCCTGCCACGCACTCGGCCAGCTCCTCCAGGGAGAGACTGTACTCCCTGCCGCCCCGCTTCTGCCGCTCCCGTCCGCGCCTTAGATCGATGGCGATCTGACGGCAGAGCATGCCGAGATAGGGAGCCAGGGGGAGGGGCTTCTGGGGCGGGATGGTGTTCCAGGCCTTGAGATAGCTGTCGTTTTCCGCCTCCTCCGCGTCCTCCCGGGAGGCGAGGATGCGGACCGCAATGGTGCTTAAGTAATGCCCGTATTTTTTAGCGCTCTCCGCAACGGCGTCCTCGTCACGCCGCCAGTACAGCGCCAGGATCTCTTTGTCTTCCATGGGGCACGCCTCCTTTCACCCTTAGAAACGACAAACGGAGGGGGAGGGTAACGCTTTTTCAGATGGGACGGGGGAAAATGTACTTTGGGGCTAAAAAGCCTGTTCCGAATAGATACCTCGTAGTATTATGTAACATTATAAACTATAGTTTTGGGAAAGGAACGGATTCCGACTCGCTAAGAGCCGCCGCTTTGCGGCGGTTGCTCGCATGGATGTTCGCCTGCGGGCTCACATGCCACGTCGCTGCGCTCCTCGCAATGACATACAGATTAGGGTTGCTGCTGCAACTATCGAAAATCCTCTGTCATTCCGAGACCAGTCCGAAGACTGGTCGTGGGCGTAGGGATCCGCATCCCCCGTCCTTTTTTGAAGGATAGAGTTTTAATCGTTACAAAGTAGTAGGGGCGATCTGTGATCGCCCGCTAAGAACCCACGCCCTTATTCGCACCTGAGATACATCACGCTGTAGGGCTTCAGCTCCAGCCCGCCGGAGAAGCTGACCCGCTCCCCGGTGAGAAGGTCCGTGGCCCCCGCGCAGCCGGGGTCGAAGCGGGCGAAGAAGGGCCGGTCATCGGCGTTCACCGCCACCAGCACCCGCTCATCGCCGCACTGCCGCCGGAAGACGGTCTGCCGGTTGGTGAGGACGAGGTCCCGGAAATCCCCCCAGAGAAGGGCCTTACTCTCCCGGTGAGCCCTGGCCATGGCGGCGATGGTATCCGTCAGACCATTCCACCGGGGCGCGTCGAAGAAGGGGCGCAGGTTGTCGTCGCTGCCGGGGGTTTTCATGGCCTTCTCGCCCCATTCGCTGCCGTAGTAGACGCAGGGGATCCCCGGCATCCCGAACAGAAGGCCGTAGATGAGGGGCAGATGGGCGGCGTTTTGCAGGATGGAGGCCACCCGTGTCACGTCGTGGTTGTCCACGAAGGAGAAGAGGTGCTTCCCCTTGTACAGGGTCCAGGGCTCCGGCCCGAACTGGCGCTTCAGACTGTGGACGATTTCAAAGAGGTTCATGGAGTTGAGGGCGGAGTAAAGGCCTTTGTAGCACTCATAGTTGGTGCAGCTGTGGAGCATCCCGTCATTCACCCACTGGTTGTAATCCCCGTGCAGGGTCTCCCCCAGAAGGAAGAATTCGGGCTTCAGCCCCTCCGTAAAGCTCCTGAGAGTGCGGAGAAAGTCCTTATTCAGGGCATAGGCCACGTCCAGCCGCAGCCCGTCGATGTCGAATTCCCGTACCCAGAAGCGTACCGTGTCCAGAAGATAGTCGACGACGGCGGGGTTATAGAGGTTCAGCTTCACAAGCTCATAGTGCCCCTCCCAGCCCTCGTACCAGAAGCCGTCGTTATAGGCGGAATTGCCGTCAAAGGAGAGGTGGAACCAGTCTTTGCAGGGGGAGTCCCATTTCTTCTCCCGCACGTCCCGGAAGGCCCCGAAGTTCCGCCCCACATGGTTAAAGACGGCGTCAATGACGACCCGGATCCCCTTTTCGTGGCATTTGTCCACCAGGCGGCGGAAATCCCGGTTGTCACCCAGGCGGCAGTCGATGCTGCGAAAGTCCCGGGTGTCATAGCCGTGGCTGTCGCTCTCAAATACCGGGGAGAAGTAGATGGCGTTCGCCCCCAGGCGGGTAATGTGGTCCAGCCAGGGATGGATAGCCTCCAGGCGATGGGTGAGGATGCCGTCATTCTGCCGCGGCGCGCCGGTAAGGCCCAGAGGATAGATCTGATAGAATACGCTGCTTTCAGCCCACATGATGTTCTCCGTATATCCAGGTTTCCCGCGGCGGCGCGGGTGAATCCTATTGTAGCATAAAATCCACGCGGAGAAAAGGACCCCGGAGCAGCAAAAAAGCGGCCCCATGGCCGCAAAAAAACCATAAAAAAGAAATAACCCTTGATCGTCATCACGCTGTCTCGACGATCAAGGGTTATTTCTCTGAATTCTTGGTATCTAACATCCTGGTTACCTCTCTTTCTGCGGGTTAGGGATACGAAGGGAATCTATGCTGCCGTGGATCATCGGTCCTCGCTTCCGGCACTTCTCTTTGGATGCTTCATCCCTCGCTCGAAGTGAGCTGCTCTTGGTGCCTGCCTGCCGCATGTCCCGGATCAGCTGCCGACCTCACTTCTTTTTTACTCCTCCGGTCGGCTGTCTTTGATCTCTTGTATCTTGTGACTATAATATAACGGATTGTGGAAGGAAAAACAAGTGGTGATTTGTACAAAATATACAGACTCATTTTGGATGATCCGCCGATTTTTCGTTAATTCAGCAAAAGCTCTTGACTGTCTTGACTGTTATGGTCTATACTATAAATGTTCGGCGGCCAATTTCGGCCGCCGTTTTTTGTCTCATATTCTTTTCCCAATGGCAGAGGAGAATCGATAACCGCAGCGACTTCCCTTTCGGCATGTCATTGCGAGGAGCCCAACGGGCGACGCGGCAATCCGCGCCTTTCGGCCTCCCCTAGGGGTCCCCCGGCGCTTCCTCCGCCTCCCTATAGAAGGGCCTCCAGTGCCTCCCGAAAGCGGCGGTCATCCTCCGGGCTGCGCTTTTTCGGCCCCTTGGTGTGTTTTCCCTCCCGGCGGGCCTTCTTTCCCAGATGGCGCTCGTAAAGAAGGGTGTCGATGTTTTCTTCGGTGTATTGGCGCCCGCTCTGGTGGATAGCCCGGGCGCCCTTGCCCAGGGCCAGGGCAGCCACGCCGTAGTCCTGGGTGACCACCAGGTCCCCTTTTCGGCAGCGGTTGATGAGGGCCAGATCCACCGCGTCGGCCCCGGCCCCCACGATCCGGATCTCGCTGTAGTCGGAGCGCAGCACGTGATTGGTGTCACAGAGCAGCACCACGGGGATGCCGTGCAGCCGGGCGACTTCCTCCACGATCCGCGTCACTGGGCAGGCGTCCGCGTCCACATAGATGGTCATTGTTTTATTCCTCGCCCCGAAGGGTACCGAGAAGAAGCTCAGCCGTGATTTCCTGCTGCTCTTCCGGCGTGATGGCGGCGGCGCCGTCCCCCTTCTGGGGACCGTAATTGCCAAAGAAAGCGTGGTTGCCGCCGGGGATCTCCACCTCTTTCGCGGCGGCGGGAAAGTACTGCCGTCCCTCCGCCAGCTTTTCCCGGTTCAGCACCCCGTCCTCAGAGCCATAGACAGAGAGGACCGAGATCCCTTCCTCCAAAGGCTTTGTGGGATAGGCGGCCAGAAGAAACAGCCCCTGCACCGTATCACCCTCGGAATCTTCGTCGTGCCCCGCGGCATAGACTGCCGCCATGGCCCCGCCCAGGGAGTGACCTCCCACATAATAGTTTACATAATCAGAATACCGCTGCTGTATTTCCCCCGCCCGATTCAGACCGAAAATCGCGAAGCGAAAAGGCATCTCCACAAGATAGACGTCCAGGCCGCCCTCGCTGATTTGCCGCAAGAGAGGGGCATAGGCTGCCGCCTCCACCTTGGCGCCGGGATAAAAAATCAGAAGCTCCGTCTTCCCCGGGCCGTCCAGAAGCCAGCCGTCCTTCTCCCGGGTGACGGTTACGGCGTCATCAGAGGAGAGAGCCTCCAAGGCCTCGGGCAGAGCGTGGTAATAGCTGCCGAAGTAGAGGAAAAAAGCGCCGGTAAGAAGGGCAAGGAGCAGCACCGTAAGAAGGGCGAACCGCAGTCCTGTTTTTCTTTTCATGTCATTACCTCCGAAAGAGCTCCGCCGAGATTATAGCACCGATCCCCATGGGAGGCAAGGGATGCAAATAAGGATACTTTTTTTGCCAAGAGACGACATTGATTTTCAGCTTTCCGCCATATACAATAGAAGAAAAACAAGGGGGGAGGGGCAGCCATGAGGGTTACCCTTGCTGTGGACATCGGCGCTTCCTCCGGCCGCCACATCGCGGGCTGGACGGAGGACGGGACGCTGAAGACGAAGGAGGTCTACCGCTTTCCCAACGGGGTGGTGCGCCGGGAGGGGCACCTCACCTGGGATATCGACGCCCTGGTGGCGCACGTGAAGGAGGGGATCCGGCGGGCGAAGGAGAGCTTCGGTGAGATCGAAAGCCTGTCCATCGATACCTGGGGCGTGGACTATGTCCTTATGAAGGGGGACGAGGAGATCCGGCCCTGCTACGCCTATCGGGACTGGCGAACCGAGGCCATCCATGAGGAGGTCCACGCGAAAATGCCCTTCTCGGAGCTCTATCGACGCACCGGCATCCAGTTCCAGCTCTTCAACACGATCTATCAGCTGGCTGAGGATCAACAAAGCGGCAGGCTCAGCGAAGCGACGGATTTTCTGATGATGCCGGAATATCTCATGTATAAGCTCTCAGGCGTCAAAGCCCACGAATATACCAACGCCACCACCGGGGGCATGGTCAGTGCCGAAACCGGGGAATATGACCCGGAGATCATCGAGGCCCTGGGACTTCCGGCGCATCTCTTCCACCCCCTGCAGCAGCCGGGGACCGTCATCGGGACCTATGAGGGGATCCGGGTGGTCCTCTGCGCCACCCACGACACCGGCAGCGCGGTGGAGGGCATCCCCATGGAGGAGAACGCCCCCTATATCTCCTCCGGCACCTGGAGCCTTCTGGGGGTGAAGACGGAAAAGCCCCTGACCGACCGGGCCAGCGAGGACGCCAACTGGTCCAATGAGGGCGGCGTGGGCTATAACCGCTATCAGAAGAACATCATGGGCATGTGGGTGGTCAACCGCCTGCGGGAGGAGCTCTGCCCGGAAAAGCCCTTTGATGAGATCGTGAATGAGGCCCGTGAGAAGCGTTTTGACCACGTGGTGGATGTAAACGACGCCGCTTTTCTGGCGCCGGAGAGCATGGTGGCCGCCTTTGACGCCGCCCTGCCCCATCCGCCGAAATGTACGGCGGGATATTTCCGCTGCGCCTACCGTTCTCTGGCGCTCTCTTACAAGACCGCTCTGGAGGAGCTGGAAAAGAACACGGGCCGTACCTATGACAGGCTCTATATCGTTGGGGGCGGGGCCAAAAACGCCTTTCTCAACGAGCTGACGGAGGCGGCCACCGGCAAAAAGGTCATCGCCTTGCCCATGGAGGCCACGGCCATCGGAAACTTAAAGGTACAGATGCGGTGGGGATAAGACTCCGTAGGGGAGGGGCTTGCCCCTCCCGCAAATCCCGGGAGGGGCAAGCCCTACGCTCCGCTTCGCCCTCCCCTACAACAACATTCCAATCAGGAGGAAACACCATGTTAATTGAGACCAAAGCGAGAATCGGCGTCTTCGCCATCGCCCTGGGGGCCTATCTGCCCCAGTTCCCGTCCCTGGTACCGGAATTTGAGGGCCAGTACCGGGACTTCAAAAAGCTCATCCCCGACACGGTGGAGCTCATTGACGGCGGCCTCGTCACCACCAAGGAGAAGGCCATGGAGGCGGGGGACAAGTTCCGCGCCGCCGATGTGGACCTTGTGATTCTGCAGCTTCTGACCTATGCCACCAGCTACAACATGCTGCCCGCCGTTCGGGATCTGGATGTGCCTGTGGTGCTGGTGAATCTCCAGAAAAAGCGGGCCCCGGACTATGCTAATACCGATACCGCCACCTGGCTGGGCACCCTTTATGCCTGCGGTGCCGTGGGAGAGATGGTGGCGGATCTGGAGCGGGCCGGCAAGCGCCACGCGGTGATCACCGGCGTCCAGGAGGGCGGCGATCCCCAGGTGGAGGCGGAGATCCTGGACTGGTGCAAGGCGGCCCAGGTGCGCCGCCGCTTCCGGGATACCAATCTCGCCCAGATCGGCCGCCCCTATCCCGGCATGATGGATCTCTATATCGACGAGACGAACCTTTATCACCGGATGCACCTTTATACCAAGCAGTTTGACTGGGAGAAGATGTGGGCCATCGCGGATGGCATCACCGATGAGGAGGCCATTCGCCAAAAGGCTCTGGAGATCCTGGATACCTTCGAGATCGAGGGCGGAGGCACCGTGGAAAAGGTCTGGGAGATGGCGAAATATGTGGTGGCCTTTGAAGCCTGGGTCAAGGAGGAGAAGATCGCCTTCGTGGCCTCCCACTATGACGGCTTCGCCCAGGGCAAGGCGGGCGTGCTGGATTCCATGCTGATCCCCGCCTTCTCCATGCTCATTAAAGAGGGCGTGGCCTGCGCCGTGGAGGGGGATATCAAGGTCTCCATGGCCATGAGCATTCTGAAAACCATCGCGGGCATGGGACAGCTTTCCGAGATGTATTCCATCGACTTCGATGAGGATATCTGCATCATCGGCCACTCCGGCTCCGGCGACGCGGATATCTCCGCAAAGAAGCCCACCATGAAGATCGTCCCCGTCTTCCACGGTAAGACCGGCGGCGGTTATCTCACCCAGTTCTATCCCCACCTGGGCCCCGTCACCTATCTCGGCATCACCCAGGATAAGGACGGCCACTTCAAGTTCGTGGTGGCCGAGGGGATCAATGAGGAGGGGCCCATCTTCACCTTCGGCGATACCAACATGCGTACCCGCTTTACCTGCGGCGCCCGGGAATTCTGCAACAGATGGAGCGAGGCCGGCCCCACCCATCACATGGCGGCGGCTGCCGGACGGCATATTGACACGATCCTGAAGGTGGCCAAGATTTTCAACATCCCCGTGGACGTGGTCACCCGGTAAAGGGTGGAATTATGAGGCAGCGGGCGAACACAGTTCGCCCCTACGACGTGGGAAAATGCACCCTGTAGGGGCGACCTTTGGTCGCCTGCTACGGCGGGGAAGAAACGCACTCTGTAGGGGCGACCTTTGGTCGCCCGCAGTGCAGGTACTCTATCGCAAGCTCAGCACAAGGCGCCTCGCCGTGGCAGCGAAAACAAGTTTTCGGCCACGCCGGGCCCTAAAAGGGGAGCCAAATCGGAAAGGATAACCCCTCAGTCACGCCGCAAAGCGGCGTGCCAGCTCAGCACAAGGCACCTCGCCGTGGCAGCGAAAACAAGTTTTCGGCCACGCCGGGCCCTGGAAGGGGAGCCAAATCGGAAAGGAGAACCCCTCAGTCACGCCGCGAGGCGGCGTGACAGCTCCCCTAAAAGGGGAGCCAAATCGGAAAGGAGATTGGATATGAACGTATTGGATGCGGAATTTGTAAAGGGCTTTATGCGTATGGCCGACGACGGCTGGCAGCAGGGCTGGCATGAGCGCAACGGCGGCAATCTGAGCTATCGGATGAAGCCGGAGGAGGTGGAGTCGGTCAGCGAAAACTTCACGCCCGGCCCGTGGCAGCCCATCGGCACCACCGTGCCGAAGCTCGGGGGGGAGTACTTCCTGGTCACCGGTTCCGGCAAGTATTTCCGCAACGTGACCATCAAGCCCGAGGATTCCTTCTGCATCATCGAACTGGATGACAAGGGGGAGAATTATCGGATCCTCTGGGGGCTTGTAAACGGCGGACGGCCCACCAGCGAGCTGCCCTCTCACCTCATGAATCACGAGGTCAAGTTCATCGCCACCGGCGGGAAGCACCGGGTGATCTATCATGCCCACCCTGCCAACACCATTGCCCTCACCTTTGTGCTGCCCCTCACCGATGAGGCTTTTACCCGGGAGCTGTGGGAGATGGCCACCGAGTGCCCGGTGGTGTTCCCTGACGGTGTGGGTGTGGTGCCCTGGATGGTGCCCGGCGGCCGGGACATCGCCGTGGCCACCTCAGAGAAGATGAAGAGCTATGATGTGGCCATCTGGGCCCATCACGGCATGTTCTGCTCCGGGGAGGATTTTGATCTGACCTTCGGCCTTATGCACACGGTGGAGAAGTCTGCGGAGATCCTGGTAAAGGTCCGCTCCATGCAGGAAAGCAAGCGCCAGACCATCCAGCCCGACGAATTCCGCCATCTGGCGAAGGATTTCAAGGTCACCCTGCCGGAGAAGTTTTTGTACGAGAAGGACTGAGCCCGGCACCGTAGTATCTTGTAACACTTAAAGCTATATACTGAAAGAGGAACGGATTGCCACGTCAGCACAAGGCACCAGCGGCAGCAGCGAAATCACAGATTTCGGCTGCCACAGGGCTGCGCTCCTAGCAATGACATGCAGATTAGGGTAGCAGCTGCAACTATCGTAAAACCTCTGTCATTCCGAGACCAGTCCGAAGACTGGTCGTGGGAATCCGCATCCTCCGTCCGTTTCTAAAGAATAGAGGTTTAATTGTTACAGTGCACTAGGAAGGTAAATGCCATTACTCATTATTATAGAATCATCTTCATAAAAAGCTGAAAGTCCCGGTGAAATCACTTGCTTGTGTTTTCACCGGGGCAAATACTATTTGGAGAATAGAATCTTATTTCAGTCGTTTTGGATCGTTAGATAATCCGAGGATATAGTCAACTGATACATTATAAAGTATGGCGAGCTTAATCAAAATATCAGTCGGAATGTCTCGTTGACCTAATTCGTAATTGCTATAGACCTGCTGAGAACAGTTCAGATACTCTGCCAGTTGCTTCTGTTTTAACTCTCGATCCTCACGCAAATCTCTGATGCGGGGATACATGCAATCACCCCTCAATTCAAAAGAATGATAGCATACTGCATTTTGTTGTATTGACATTTACCGCAAAATGCAGTAAAATATCTTTGATGGCAATGCCACAATTAAGAGTAAAGACGGTAGTAATTGCTATACAGATATCAGCTTATAAAGAGGTGATTATATTTGAAAATCAGGCAGGGAAGTTCCATGTATGGAGATGTAGTTTTCACGTTTGATGGAAAATATATACGTCAAGGACCAAAAGAATATGGTAATATCCTGTATGAATTCGATGGAAAGTATATTCGAAAGCATAATAGTGGTTTCTTTGGTGGGACAGGAGATATTTTGTTCAATATTGATGGAAATTATGTGAGAAATGGACGATACTCCACTGGCGATATTCTTTACCAAATCGATGGAAAAAGAATACGTACCTATCACTCAGGGTGGTTTAGTGGTCCGGGTGATATCCTTTATACGATTGATTGACTTTGGAGGTTATGATGATAGACTATAAGAGCGAATTTATTCGTTATTTGAAATATATTGGAGTTAATTATATTCCTATTGATGATAGAAGGGTGAGAGTTGACTGCTCAGGGCAGAACACTGATACAATCTCTATATATATTATGTTTTCAGATGATGGCAGTCCGTTTGCTTGCTTCCGCTGCTGGGATATAATGAGAGCACCGGAAGAAAAGAGGGATCGCTATATTAGAGGATGCAATGAACTCAACAATCAATACACTTGGGTCAAGTTCTATATTGATGGAGATAATGATATTATGGCGGCGATTGACGCCTACTTTGATGAAAAATCATGTGGGGAAGTATGCATGTTTATGCTAAGAAGAATAGTATCGATAATCGATTCTTCATATCCCGAAATCATGGAGTGGCGTAATTCGTGAAGACAAATGAATTATGACCATAATGCTCGGCTCATCATGATACAATGTCAGAAAAAACTCCCCAGTGTAAACAGGGATTCCCTGAATTACACTGGGGATGTGCCTTTTTGAAACAGAGTTTTAAAGAATGAAGTATTCCACAACAGAGAAAAGCCAATATATCTTTTACCCCTCAAAGACGGCCCGGACCAGAGCGTTGATGCTCTCCTGGTCCCGGATGCCCATGAGCTCGGTGGCGGAGTGCATGGCCAGGATGGGCACCCCCACGTCCACGGCCCGGATGCCCATGAGGGCGGAGGCGATGGAGCCGATGGTGCCGCCGCCCGCAAGATCGGGGCGGTTGAAGTAACGCTGGAAGGGAATGCCGCGCGCCCGGCAGAGCCCCTCCACAATGGCGGAGCCCACGGCGTCGGTGGCGTACTTCTGGCTGGCGTTCATTTTCAGGGCCACGCCCCGGTTCAAGAGGGCATGGGAGATGGCGTCCCCCATCTCCGGGTGGTTGGGGTGCAGGGCGTGGGCCACGTCGCAGGAGAGCAGGAGCCCCTGCATGAGCCCCTCGAGATAAGCCTCGCGGTCATAGCCCAGGGCGAGGCAGGCCTTTTCCAGCAGCATGGGGATGACGGCGCTGTCGGCGCCCTGCTTGGTGCGGCTGCCGATCTCCTCATTGTCGTAGAGCAGGATGCCCCGGAAGGCGTCGCCGCCCGCATCGATGAGGCCCTGAAGGCAGGCAAAGCAGCTCGTCAGGTTGTCCAGCCGGGGGGAGGAGAGCAGATCCCCCTCAAAGCCCACTTGGGTGGCGGGCTGGGGATTGTAGACCACAAGGTCGAAGGAGAGGATCTCCTCCGGGGCGATCCCCAGCTCCTTCCCCAGGCATTGGAGAAGGTATCCGTCCTTCTCCCAGCCCTCCTCCACCGTGCGGCAGATGGGCGGCATGTGCTTGAGGGCATTGAGCTCAAAGCCCCGGTTGGCCTCCCGGTTCAGGTGGATGGCCAGGCTGGGCAGAGTGACCACAGGCCGCCGGAAGGCCACCGGCACCCGGACGGGGTGCATGGGATCTTCGCCCTTTCGCAGCACCAGACCCGCCAGGGAGAGGGGGCGGTCAAACCAGGTGGCCATCAGCGCACCGCCATAGATCTCCACACTCAGTTTGCAGCACCCGGCGGAGAGAGTTTCCGGCCGGGGACGGACCCGCATGCAGGGCCAATCGGTGTGGGCCCCCGCGAGACGCAGGCCCTTTCTGGGGTCGCCGGGGCGGAAGGCCAGAAGGCAGGAGTCGTAAACGGGCACATAGTAAGCCCCATC
This sequence comes from uncultured Clostridia bacterium, assembly GCA_946531435.1. Classification (GTDB taxonomy): domain Bacteria; phylum Bacillota; class Clostridia; order Oscillospirales; family Oscillospiraceae; genus CAMNAO01. The sequence continues at coordinate 1,820 of CAMNAO010000027.1, read as the reverse complement.
GGGCTTTAAGTCCCAATCACCCGTCATGGAGAGGGGGGCAAAACCCGCCTCCGTGAGCAGCTTCTCCCCCTCGATCACGCTGTGATAGGGGCTGACCGCCCTGTCGAGATAGCTTGATAGCTCGGAAAGATCGTTCATATCGTTCTCCTTTGGATGCTTTTTGCCCATCATACCCCTTCCGCCGGGCAAAGTCAATTGAGGATGTACGCCCTCACGAAGCCTTTGCCCATTGAAAAAATCGACTGCTTGTGTTAGGATAGCTCTTACCGTTTTTCAGGGAGGTACCTATGACACAAAAAGAACTCGGCGAGCTTCGCCGGCATTTTCGCCCCGATCGGGTGGCCATCGGCAGGATTTACGGATGTTATGTAAACGCGTTGGGGGAGATCGTCTCCTATCTGGATGAATCTCTGGGCCTCATGCCCCAGGAGGAGCAGGAGCTGTACCTGGGCCTTTTGAAAAAGAGCCTCTCCGGCGCTTTGGGCCGCAATCTTCTGGATGTGGTCTTCTCCACCCGCCAGGTCCAGGAGAGCGAGGAGCATGCCCTTCTCATGCGGCTGCGGGAGACAAAGCTGGCCGATGGAACTGCCCGGGAGGAGCTCTATCGGAAAATCATCGCCTCCACCGATCTGGGCGGCGCCAATTATGTGATTTTACTGGCCCACGATACCTATGATGTCCCGAAAAAGGGCCGGGACGGTGGAGATCTGGACTCGGAAACCGTGTATCGTTACATCCTCTGCGCCGTCTGCCCCACCAGGGACCTGCGGCCGGAGCTGCGCTATTACCCCGGCGACAACGAATTCCATACCGACGGCCAGGGCCAGGTCATTGCGCCAACGGAGCTGGGCTTTTTGTTCCCAACTTTTGAAAACCGCGCCGCCAACATCTATAATACCCTCTTCTATACCCGGACGCCTGCGGATCCCCACGCCGACTTCGTCTCCGGCGTCTTCAACGCGGAGCTGGGCTTTACCGCCATGGAGCAGCGGGAGACCTTTGAGCGGGCCCTCACCGTCACCCTGGGGGAGGAGTGTGACTTCAACGTGGTCCAGTCGGTGAATGAGCGCCTCAGCAGCATGATCCAGAGCCACAAGGAGGAGAAGATCCAGGAGCCTTTGCAGCTGCGCCCCGCCGTGGTGGGGAAGATGCTGTCGGACTGCGGCGTGAGCCCGGAGGCGGTGCAGGCCTTCAACGAATACTGCGTCCGTGAGATGGGGGAGGGGGACAGCATCCGCCCCGAAAACGTCATCGACCCCAAAAAGCTGGTGGTCAAGACCGAGGAGGTGACGGTGTCCCTTTCCCCGGAGGAGAGCTTCCGGCTGGAGACGCGGGTCATCGACGGCCGCAAGTGTCTGCTCATTCCGGTGGGCTCCTCGGTGGAGATCAACGGTGTGGAGACCCGGGTATAAGACTGGAAGAATTCCAGCGCCGCCCCGGCAGATACGATGCTTTCGTATCTGTCGGGGTTTTCCTTCCACCCGCCGTCCCCTACAAGGGACGTAGGACGCGCCGCCCAGTAGGGGCGATCTGCGATCGCCCGCAGCCGCATCCCCGTCTCCAAAGCCTTCCCCCTCGGGGGAAGGTGTCATCCGGCATCCCCCGCAGGCCGGATGACGGATGAGGGGCCGCCCCCCTGCGACGGGGACGGAGGATGCGGATTACCGCGTCACCAGCCCCGGCTGGTTCCTCGCAATGACGGAGGAGAATTGATAGCTGCAGCGGGTTCCCTGCGGACTGCCTCCGCAAAAGGACGCGCCGCCCCGTAGGGGCGATCTGCGATCGCCCGCAGCCGCATCCCCGTCTCCAAAGCCTTCCCC
>CAMNAO010000026.1 GCA_946531435.1 uncultured Clostridia bacterium | reverse complement strand
AGGGCCAGCGCCAAGGGGCCAGCGCCGAAATCTTTATGGAGGTTTCGGCGCATGGTACGCTTACGGACAGCCTATTCATGATACCTTCACCGTGAAAGCCTGGTGGCCACTGCCGGCGGAGGCACCCTACCTGTGGTGTGAAAAAGAAGAGGAGGATGAAGAATGCTAATCAAAATCGGTCTCACCTATCTGGACCCCTATGAGGTGGCTATGGCCAGTTACGTCGCGGCCACAAAGCTGGATCCTGAATATATGTATGTCACCTTGCGCAGCGGCGCGGAAACCCTGGTCTATTGCAGCCAAGAAGAGTTCGCCGACGCCATGAAAGAGTATATCGTCTCGCCGCCCGAGGCCCAAAGCGGAGCGCCGCTGAAGCCGGACCAGGACGCGGATGAAGAGGTTACCCTGATGGAGCTTGCCCTGGACGGCTTTAGCTACCTCGCGCGGGACCAGTGCGGAGAGCTCTTCGCCTATAAGGAGGCACCGATACGTAACGGGGCCATCTGGGATCTTCCCCGCGATTCGGACTTTCGCCATGTCAGGGATGATCTTTTCGGCTTCATCTCCTGGTCCGATGAGACGCCCCGGAGCATTGACGCATTACTGGACAAGAAGTAACTCCAACATCTACACGATGACGAGAGCGTCCATCGCCACGGTCTGTGTATCACGAAAGGAACACCGACCGTGGCAAAGACGCTCAAGATGATCTATGCCGGCGGCCTTCGGGTGGCTGCCCTGTACAGCCGCAGCGACCGCCGGGACGGCCCCGCACAGCGGGCCGCCAAGCAGAAGGCCAGTTCTGCCGCCCAAAAGCGGATGAACCAGATCTACAGCTATCAAAAGCTGGAGCTGCTGCTGGCCACCAACTTCCCCTTGCCCGGCTCCGGCCTGGTGCTGACCCTCACCTTTGACGATCAGCACCTGCCGGGATCCCGGACCGAGGCCCAGCGAAAGATGAAGTACTTCCTCAAATTGCTGCGGGACGGGCGCCGGGCGGAAGGTCTTCCGGAGCCGCGCTGCTTCTGGGCACCGGAGATCCTGACCTCCGAGTCCGGCCGCTGGCACTTCCACGCCGTGCTGGACAACACCGGCCGGGACATGGATATGATTCGCCGATGCTGGATCTACGGCAGCGACGTGGAGATTAAAAAGCTCCGGGTGGACAAGGAGAAGAACCACGAGACCCTGGCAAGGTACATGACCAAGGAGCTCCGCGAGTGCCAGGAGTACGATTCCAAGCCCGGCCTCCACGGCTGGAGCTGCACCCGAAACGCGCTGAAACCGGAGATCGAGACGGTGACGGTGCCGGATGACTACGAGCTGCAGCCGCCCGAGGGCAGCGAGGTCCTTTTGGATGAGCACAGGAAGACGGAGTATGCCAGCTACCGCGTGATCAAGTACCGGTGGGCCTCGGTGGATCTCCCGCGGCCCGCACGGGCGCGGCGGCGCCTGAGGCGGATCCCGCGGAAGGACTGAGCTTTTTATATATTTTTCAGCCTTGAAACTTATATTATTCTTAGGACAAAGTAGGTGATTTACGTTGACAGGGGTACCGGTTTCGGGTAGAATGGAGACAAGCAAAAACGGGTGGGTGCGATGCCCATACTGCGGTGACCGCAATCTCAAGCGGGTCTATCCGGATGAGCGCTGTGAGCGCCTCCAGCTTTTCTGCAGGAAATGCAAACGCCCCATATACGTGACGATCCATGATGGCCAGTGCTTTCAGAGCCGGTGCCTGTGATGCAACGCGGAAACGCGACGCATACAGGCACCGGCTTTTTGCTTTCCCAGGAGGTGATCACCTGTGGCAGGGTTCGACTACAGCCGCGCCAATAAGCGCTGGCAATCCCTCCGGAAACGGGCGCTGAAGCGGGATAAATACCGATGCCGCGAGGCTGCCAGGTTCGGCCTGAGTGTCCCTGCTGAGGTCGTCCATCACATCTGGCCTGCCGAGGACTATCCCGAGTATGCTTATTGCCTTTGGAACCTGGTCAGCCTTTCGGCGGCAAACCACGACCGCATGCACGACCGGGACACCAGGAAGTTGACGCCACTCGGCGAGCGCTGGCGCCGCCGTACCACCCCCCCCCACCTCGACCGGGTGAGATAGGGGAGCTTGCAGCTGGGCAGGGAAGTCCGCGCACACGCAGGGCAAAAATCCGGGACGGCGAAAAATCCCGCCCCGCGGCGCCCCGATCCGCGCCCGCGCGCCCGCCCGGGTGACGCCCGAACCGCGCGGCCGCGGATCGCACGGCCGCACACACGCACAGGAGGAAGCACGATGGCCCGGGAAGACGACTACCGACAGCAGCTGCAGGAGCTGGGGATCTATGAGCCCGCCTTCGCGCCGGCGATCCACGACCTCTGCGTCACGGAGCGCGAGTACAGCCGCGCCATGAAGGCCTGGCGCGAAGCGGCGAAGGCCCGCACGGCCCAGGCCCTCAGCACCGACGCCGAGTACGGACCGGTGCTGCAGCTGCGCAAAGAGATCCAGGCCCAGCGCGAAGCCCTGGGCCTGACACCCCGGGGGCTGCAGAAGCTCCGGGGCAAGCCCAAGGGCGACGGCGGGGTCGCGGGCGCCGCCCTCTCCCGGAAGCTGGACGCGATCCTGGAGGCGCTGAGCGATGGCTAAAGCCCCACACCTCAACCGCGTCCTGGACTACGCGAACCGCCTCGCCGCGGACGAAGGCGCCTGCATCCAGGCCCGCCTGGCGGCGCAGCGTTTCCTTCGGGACCTGGACGATCCCCGCTTTGAGCTCCGGACCGACATGCCGGAATTCTGCATCCTGGTGATCGAGGGGGTCCTCACCCTGCCCCAGGGGGAGGCCCTGGACGGCACGCCCCTCCGCGGGACGCCCTTTCTCCTGCAGGACCACCATCTCTTCGCGGTCTATAACATCTGCGGCTTCTTCTGGCGGGGCACGCAGCTGCGCCGCTTCACGGAGGCCGGCCTCTTCTGGCCCCGAAAAAACATCAAGACCACCTTCGGCACGGCGCTGATCTTCGCCATGTCGCTGTGGTACCGTCTCTCCGGCGCCAAGACGAAGACGGTGGCCGGCAGCCTGAAGCAGGGCATGGAGGGCTATGAGTTCCTGCTCTATAACTTCAAAGCCCTGGACCTCATCGCGGACAATAACCCGCCGGGCTACTGGACGATGCTGAACAGCTCCCTGGGCCACTCCTTTGAGGGGGAGATCTGGGGCGGCTACATCGATCTGGAAACCCTGGCCTTCAAGCCGGACCTCTTCGACTCCTTCAATGCCATGTTCGTCCACCTGGATGAGCTGGAGCTATATAAAAACGCCATCCCCTACGCCCGCCTGCGCGATGCGACCAAGGCCTATTCCAATAAGTTGATCCTGGCCACCTTCACGGGCGGCGAGAACGGCACGGGCTTCGCGGCCCGACACCACGATTACCTGGAGAAGATCCTCCGGGGGACCATCACGGGCCCCGACGCGGACCGGACCTTCGCCTTTCTGTGGGAGGCGCCCCGGCGGGAGGATGGCAGCGTGGACTATACGGACCCCGCCGTCCACCGGGCGGCGAATCCGGCCTACGGTGTCACGATCCGTCCGGACGACATGCTGGCGGCGGCGCTGCAGGCCCAGAACAATCCGGAGCTGCGCATGGAGTTTCTGACGCGCTCCCTGGACGTCTTTGTGGGCAGCCTCAAGGCCTGGTTCAACCTGGAAGAGTTCCGGCGCAGCGACGACCGCTACGACTGGACCCAGGAGGAGACCGCGAAGCTGGTGAAGCACTGGTACGGCGGCGCGGATCTCAGCAAGCTCCACGACCTGACAGCCGCGGCCATCGTGGGTGAAATCCCCGCGAAACTGGCGGCGACGGAGGAGTGGACGCCGCCGGAGGACGTGCTGGTAATCCTGCCCCACTGCTGGTTCCCGGTCACCGCCGCGGCGGAGAAGGCCAAGGAAGATCAGATCCCCCTTTTCGGCTGGCAGGAGGACGGCTGGCTGGATATGCCCAACGAACCCAGTATGGACCCCACGGAACCCGTGAAGCAGTTCAAGGTCTGGCGCTCCCGGGGCTTTAAGATCCGCAAGGTGGGTCACGACCGGAAGTTCGCCCGCCAGTATTACACCGCCATGAAGAAGGCGGGCTTTTCCGTGGTCGATCAGCCCCAGCTCGCCTATCTCAAGTCTGAGGGCCTCCGCTACATCGAGCATAAGGCCAAGATCGGCTGCCTCTACTACTACCACTCTGAGCCCTACGAGTACTGCGTCAGCAACGTCAGGGGCCAGGAGAAACAGGACGATGTTGTCCAGTACGAGAAGCTGGACGACACGAGCCGCATCGACGTCTTTGACTGCTCGGTGTTCGGCGTGGCCCGGATGCTGATCGATACGGAAAAGCTGAGCTCCGCCGGCCGCTGGTTCGACGGCGAGGGAAAACGTGAGGAACCGTGAGGACGAATCGAAAGCTGAGCCCCTGTGTGCCGGAGTGTCCGGAGCGCCGCCTGGGTTGTCACAGCTCCTGTCCCCGCTACCGGGATATGCAGGAGGCCCGCCGGGCGCTCCGGGCGGAGGAAGCGCGGGACCGGGACTTCCGGGTCTACCAGTTTGAGAACGCGGCCCGGATCCGGGAGCGCCGCCATAGAAAATGACCGTGTCCGGTTCGGACACACCACCGCCCACGCTCGTAGGGGAGGGGCTTGCCCCTCCCGCGTCCCCGCGCGTCCCCCGTCCTCGGCGTAGGGACCGGCGCCCTCGACGGCCCGCGTCCCCCGTCCCCCGCACCCCCGCACCCCGCGCCAATATCACCGTGTCCGAACCGGACACGGTCCACACCCGAAAGGAGGGCCGCGCTTTGGGCCTTTTCCGCCGAAGATCAAAACAGAACACCTCCCTGGTGGCCTATTACCTGAGCCATGACGGCGGCCTGCCCGAGGGATATACCCGCCTCCTGGACTGTCCGGAGGTGGTAAGCTGCATCAACCGGATCGCGGCCATCATCGGCAGCACCACCATCTTCCTCATGCAGAACACGAAGGACGGGGACAGGCGTGTCAAGAACGGCCTCAGCCGCTTTGTGGACGTGGAGCCCTGGCCGGGGGTGGCCACCCGCCAGGTCTGGATGACCTGGATCGTGGCGACCCTCCTGGGCGAAGGGGACGGCAACGCCTTTGTCCTGCCCCGGTTCACGGGCCGGATGCTCTCGGCGCTGGAGCCCATGCCCGGCGCCTCCCTTGTGGGGGATCCCAAGGCCGGGACCTATACGGTCACCTGGCGGGGGAAGACCTACACCCCGGATGAGGTCCTGCACTTCCGGCTCTTCGCGGATCTCACGGAGCCCTGGCGGGGCCGGGGCCTCCGGGTCCAGGCCCAACGGGTGGCGGCAAGCCTCCTGCGCGCCGGCGCCGTCAAGGACGCCCTGAACGACCCCGCCTATAAGCCGCCCATCATCATCTCGGTGGATTCCGACGCGGATCTCACCGATGACGGCAAGCGGGAGGAGTTCCGGAAGAAATACCTGGAGAAGCCGGAGGAGGAGGGGAAGCCCTGGGTCCTGCCGGAGGGCCTGGTGAAGGTGGACACCATCAAGCCCCTAAGCCTCACAGATCTGGCCATCAAGGACACCGTGGAGCTGGACAAGAAGACGGTGGCTGCCATCTACGGCGTCCCCCTCTTCATTCTGGGCCTGGGGACCTATAACCAGGCCGAGTATAACAGCTTCATCAAGACCTGGGTGGAGCCCATCTGCATCGGCATCGAGCAGGAGCTGACGCTGCAGCTCCTCATCTCCGATGAGATGTATTTCCAGTTCAACCGCCGGCGCCTGTATTCCTACGATCTCAAGAGCCTCATCGATCTGGATCTTGCCATGAGCGACCGGGGCTATTTGAACGGCGACGAAGTCCGGGAAGACGCCTATCGGGATCCCGCGGGCCTGAAGGAGTACAAAGTGCTGGAGAACTACCTGCCCTATGACATGTCCGGCAAACAGAAGAAACTGATCCAGGAGGATGACCATGAAGAAGACGATGACAGTGAAACCTGAGACAGCCCCCGTCACCCGCGCCCGGCGCACCGAGTTCCAGACCCGGTCCGAGGGTGAGGATTTGATCATTGAGGGCTACTTTATAGTCTTCAACCAGCCATATTACTACGACGATATGTGCGAGGAGGTCATCGACCCCCACGCCCTGGATAATGCTGACACGAGTGATGTCCGCGCCTTGGTGGATCACCTGAGCCATCTGGTGCTGGGCAGATCTCTTGCCAATACGTTCACGTTTACCATCGATGAGATAGGGGTCTTCTGCACCATCCGGATCAATGGCCGTGATACCGACGCCGTGAACCTCCACGCCCGCGTCCAGCGGGGCGACGTCGATCAGGCCAGCTTCGGATTCGATGAAGCGCCCGACGGAGTAGTGTATGAGGATCTGCCGGATGGACGCATTCGGCGCCGTGTCCTCCGCATCTCCAAACTCTGGGAGGTCAGCGTGTGCACCTTCCCCGCATACGAGCAAACCTTTGTAAACGCCCGCAGCAGGGAGGCTGCCGAACTGAAGGCGGCCACCCTACGGGCCAAGAAAAACAATCTGAAAAGGAGACTGAAACATCATGCTTAAAGCCCTTACCCTGCAGAAGAAGCGCACCGCGCTGAACACCAAGCTGAAGCAGCTGCGCGCCAAGCAGAAGAAGCTCCGCGACCAGGAGACCGATCTGGAGAAAGAGATCGAGGCCCTGGAGGAGATCCCCGCCGAGATCGAGGCCCAGGTGGATGAGCTCTCTCAGCAGCAGACCCAGGTGTCCGACGACATCGCCCAGGTCCTGGATGAGCTGGAGACCATCGAGGCGCAGCTGGACGCCATCGAGCAGGACGGCGCCGGCGATCCCGCCGATGACGAAGAGGAAGAGCGGGGCCGCCCCGCGCCCCAGCGCCGCGCCGCTGCCCAGCCGGTTATTCCCGAGTCCGGCTCCTTCCGCAGCCGCAGCCGCTGTTTTACCTCCCGCAGCCAGCGGGACGCCTTCTATGCCCTCAGCGACGTGAAGGAGTTCCTGGGCCGGGTCCGGTCCATGCTGGGCGCCAAGCCCGCCAGCCGCCGCGGCGTCACCGGCGCGGATCTCACCATTCCCACCGTGGTCCTGGACCTTCTGCGGGACAACATGAACGAGTATTCCAAGCTCATCACCAAGGTCCGCAAGAAGTCCATCAAGGGCCGCGCCCGCCAGAACGTGCTGGGCGAAGTGCCCGAAGGCGTGTGGACCGAGATGCCCGGCGTCCTCAATGAGCTGACCTTCACCCTCACCGAGGTGGAGATGGACGGCTACAAGGTGGGCGGCTATATCCCCATCGACAACTACATGCTGGAGGACTCCGACGTCAACCTGGGCGAGGAAATCCTGTACATGCTGGGTCAGGCCATCGGCCTCGCTCTGGATAAAGCCATCGTCTACGGTACCGGCGCCAAGATGCCCGTGGGCTTCGTCACCCGCCTGGCCGAGACCGCCGAGCCCGCATACTGGGGCGATAACCAGGGCACCTGGACCGACCTGCACACCAGCAACGTCAAGAAGCTGAGCCTGACCGCCAAGGCCGGCACCGAGTTCTTTGACCCGCTGCTCCGGGCCCTGGGCGTGGCCAAGACCAACTATACCGACGGCATCCGCACCTGGGTCATGAACGAGACCACCAAGACGGATCTGCTGATCCGTTCTCTTGGCGTCAACTCCGCCGCGGCCCTTGTGGCCGGCATGGAGAACACCATGCCCATCCTGGGCGGCGAGATCGTCACGGAGGAGTTCATGCCGGATAACACCATCGCCGGCGGCGCTCTGGGCGCCTACCTCCTGAGTGAGCGGGACGGCGGCCAGTTCGGCTACAGCGACCTTCCGCTGTATATCCAGGACAAGACCGTCTTCAAGGGCACGGCCCGCTATGACGGCAAGCCGGTCCGGGGTGAGAACTTCGTGATCGTCAACTACGCCAACGTGGATCCCGCCACCACCATTTCCTTCGCCCCCGATACCGCCAACACCGAGTCCGGCGGCGAAGGCGGCGAAGGCTGAAACGCTTTCTCCATGATTTCCTCCCTTAACCCGTCGCGTCCCTCCGGGGGCGCGGCGCGGAGGAGGAAATAATGCTTCCCCCGCACCCCGCCCCCGTCCTTCGCTTCTGCCTCCGTCCTTCTTCTGTCATTGCGAGGAGCGAAGCGACGTGGCAATCCGTACCCCCGTCCCCCGTTCCCCGTAGGGGCCGGCGCCCTCGACGGCCCGCGTCCCCGTCCCCAAAGCCGTCCCCCTCGGGGGAAGGTGGCCCGAAGGGCCGGATGAGGGGCGTACCCTCGTCCCCTCCTCCTCGTAACGCCCGCCCCTCCCGCATCCCCGTCCCCCGCACCCCGTAGGGGCCGGCGCCCTCGACGGCCCGCGTCCCTGTAAAACCAACGATCTCACTCCGGAGGTGACCCGCCATGGCAGAAACCTCATACACCTACACCGATCCCGCCTTTCCGTTTCTGAAGGCGGATCTGGGCTATCTCGGCGAAGCGCCCCAGGAGGTCTGTTCCTTTATGGAGGGCCGCCTCACCATGGCCCGGGCGGATCTTGCCCGCTGCGGCATCGATACCTCCGGGGACACCGTGGAGGACCTGCAGCTTGTGGCCATGTACGCCGCCTGGCTCTACCGCAAACGGGACAGCGGCGAGGGCAAACCTCAGATGCTCCGTACCGCAATCCATGACCGCCAGGTGGCCCGGGCCACGAAGAGGGAGGGGGAACCGTGATCTACGATAAGGGCCCCCTCGCCGTCTATACCCTGGCGGGGGGCGGCAGCCCCCTCACCGGGCGGCTGGAAGCGCTGAGCCAACATCTCTATCAGGAACTTGAGGTCTATCACGCCCGGTACTGGGAATCCGTCCAGGCCGGCAGCCGGATCGACACCATGCTCCGGGTCCCCTTCGGGGATGAGATCGAGGCCTCCCATTACTGCATCCCGGCGGACGGCCACGTCTACCGGATCCTGCAGGCCCAGCACGGCCGGGATGAGGACGGCCTCCCGTGCTGCACCCTGAGCCTTCAGAGGGAGGAGAAGAACTATGATGTCGTGGGAAGAAGTTAAACCGGCCCTGGAGGAGCTCTGCGGGGATATCCACGAGCTGGCCGCCCCCGCGGGCGTCACCCGGGCCATCGTCTGGCACCGCTTCGGCCGCAGCCGGATCTGCGGCGATAACCAGACCGTGGCGGCGGCGGATCGGATCCAGCTGGATCTCTACTGGCAGCGGTCCGGTGATACGCTGCAGGAGGACGTCTACGCCCTCCTGAATTACTACCAGGTCCCCTATGAGGAGCAGGATACCGCCTATGATGACGATGCTGCCATGATGCGCTGCATCCTGCAGCTCTGGGTGCTTTGATATGGCGAAGTTCACACCCCGGATCGATCCTGCCCTCACGGGCAGCCTGGAAACTCTGGAGACCATGGATGAGGAATCCCGGTGGAGCATCCTCCTGGCCGGGGCGGAGGCCCTGGCGCAAACGATCAAAGAAGCCATCCTGCAGCGCTTCAAGCAGCATACCGGCGACCTGGCGGACAGTCTGAAGATCACGGAGAAGACCGGGGCCAACGGCTCGCTGGCCCACGTGGCCCCCGCCGGGAAGCATTCCAGGTCCTCCACCGGCAAGCGCCGTCCCAAGGGAAAAGGCGTCTTCCACGGCACCAATGCGGAGATCCTCTATGTGCTGAACTACGGCTCCGCCCGGATCTCCGCCACCCACGTCTTTGACGATGCCCTGGACGCCTCCGAGGAGGCGGTCACCGCCGCCATGCAGGAGGCCTTCAACCAATATCTGGACAAGTTAGGACTGTAAAGGAGTTTATCAATGAAGAACAAAGTCAAGGTGCCTCTGGGGATGCAGCTGAGCTACTTCGGCAAGATCGCCTCCGAGGCCGCGAACAGCCACCCCACCTATGAGACGCCCCTGGACATGGGCCACGCGGTCAAGGGCTACCTCACCGTCACTACCGCCACCGGCGACGTCTACGGCGACGACGTGGACCAGCTCCATTTTGAGAGCTTCGTCTCCGCCCTGCTGGAAAGTGAGACCACCTGCTCCGATCTGGAACTCAACGCCGAGGTCTACGGCCATACCTACGCCAATGAGACGGAGACCTCCAATGTGGAGGATCAGTCCCCATATGGCGGCTACGGCTACATCGAGCCCATTCTGAAGGGAGACAAGACCCTGATCTACCGGGGCACCTTCCTCTATAAGGTGACGGCCATGGCCTCTAGCGAGAAGAGCGAGGCCGATACCCGGAAGAACGACTTCAATCCCAAGTACAACGCGGTGTCCTACTTCGTCACCGCCGATGAGACCGGCGACTGGCGGGACCGGCAGGAGTTCACCACCGCCGCCGCGGCCGAGGCCTGGGTGTTGGGCAAGTTCGGCACCGCCGAGGCTGACACCGAATCCGCCGGCTGATCCCCTCCTCGTAACGCCCGCACCGTTCGCCGTGGGCCACGGCCCCCCGTCTCACCCTCGGGCGTTCTCGTCGTCTCCCCCGCAAAACCCGCTTCGCTGGGCTTTTGCGGGGACCCCGACTGCCTTCCCCGTCCCTGCCGTAGGGGCGGCAACCTTGTCGCCCGTCCCCGCACCCCGTAGGGGCCGGCGCCCTCGACGGCCCGCGTCCCCGCGCCCCCGTAGGGGCGAACTGTGTTCGCCCGCTTGCAACCCGCCCTCGTCCATCTTCTGTCATTGCGAGGAGCCCAAGGGGCGACGTGGCAATCCGCATCCCTGCCCCAAAGCCTTCCCCCTCGGGCCCAGCGTGGCCGGGATCTTTGACCCCGTGCCACGGTGAGGTGCCTTGTGCTGGAAGGTGGCCCGAAGGGCCGGATGAGGGGCGTCCCTCGTCCCCGCCCCCGCGCCCCCACCCCATATCAACGTGTCCAAATTGGACACCGGAGGACCCTATGAAACATACCGATTTTTCTTTTAACGGGAAAACCTACGCGCTCAGCTTCACGGCCGAAGCGCTTTTTACGGTTTATGACAAATTCGGCGTGACCGACGATATTCTCGCGGCCACCCACTGCCTGGAGCCCACCCAGGAGGGCTGGAAGAACTGCTGCTGGCTGGCGGCGCTCATGGCCTCCCAGGGCGAGCTCCAGCGCCGCTATCTGGGCTATGACCCTCAGCCAATGCTGAGCATGGAGGAGCTGCGCACCGGCTTCATGGCGGCGGACAGCACACTCCTGCGCATGGCCGTCCGGGCCGCCCTGGAGCAGGGCTTCCGCAGGGAGGTGGAGGAGCCCGACGCGGAGAAAGAGATCAACCTGGTCCTCCGGGAGAGGGAGAAGGAAGACGCCTCAAAAAAAGCGAAGCAGCTGGCGCGATCCGCGCTCGATACCTTGCGTCAGCTGCTTACCACCTCCATCTCCTACTCCGGGAAGCACTTATCTTAAACCCGGGGACCTATATGGACATGGTCGCGTCCCTGCGGCCGCCTGAGCGCGAAGAGGAGGCGGAGTAATGGCAGTAAGACAGATCGGCGCCGACGTCGTCCTGGGCGGCGAGCGGGCGTTCAACGACGCCATGAAAGGCGTCAACAGTAATCTGAAATCTCTGAGGGCGGAGATGTCCGCCGTCTCCAGCGAGTTCATCGGCAACGAGAAGAGCACCGAGGCCCTCACCGCTGCCAACGAGAAGCTGGGCGAGATCCAGGATCAGCAGCGGGCGAAAATGGACGCCCTTGCCGCCCGCCTGGACGCGGTCAAGGCAAAGACCGGCGAGAACTCCGCAGCAACGGATAAGGCCCGCACCGCGCTGGCTAACGCCACGGCGGAGTATAACCGGACCTCCGCCGCCATCGAAAAGAACGAGGAGCAGATTGAGGAAAACACCAAGGCGGAAAAGCGCCACATCGATGTCCTGAAACTGCTCTCCTCCGCCGCCAGCGGCGCCGGGACCGCCTTTACCGCCACCGCCAAAGGCGCGGCACTTCTGACCGCCGCGGGCCTCACCGCCGCCGGCGCCCTGGGCGTCCTGGCCACCCAGGGGCTGAAGATGCTTTCGGATACCCTTCAGAACGGGGATCCCCGCTTTGCCAACCTCTCCCGCCACTTAGAGCATATCTCCACCGCGGCGGAGGGCGCCAAGTCCGCCCTGGCCTCCTCGCTGCTTCCTGCCCTGGAACCCTTCTCCAAGAAGGCCGCCGGGTACCTCTCGGCCATGCAGTATGAGTTGGAGAGGGCTGACCCCTCGGAGATGGGCCCCATCGTCACCAAGTATATTACCAAGCTCCTGAAGCTCGCCCGGGACGCCGTCCCCCAGTTCATGGAGCTGGCCGGGGAGCTCCTGGGCGGCTTCGGCGAGGGGATCGAAGAAAACCTCCCGGAGATCCTGGATGAGGCGGAGGGGATCCTCCTCACCCTCCTGGATGGCCTCATCGCCGCCGCCCCGGAAATGGGCGATATGGCTGCTACCCTCATCACTATGCTGGTGGACTTCCTGGCCACTGCGTCCCCGGAGCTGCTGACAGCCGGGGTGGATCTCATCACCCAGCTGGTGCTGGGCCTGGCAAACGCCGCGCCCCAGCTCATCGCCAAGGCGCCGGAGCTCATCCGGCAGCTCCTGAGCTCCCTCGTCGGGGCGGCGCCGCAGCTGGTTATGGCCGGCCTGCAGCTGGTCCTGGCCCTCATCCAGGGCTTGGGAGACGCCATCCCTCAGCTTCTGGCCATGGTGCCGGAGCTGATAGGGGAGCTGATAGGCCGCTTCGCCGATGAGGCCGGGCGGTTTAAGGATATCGGCTCGAACATCGTGGAAGGTGTCAAACAAGGCCTGCTGAACGCCTGGAACGGACTCAAGTCCTTTGTGGGCGGCCTCTTCGACAGCTTGATCGGCGGCGTCCGGGCCCAGGAGGGCATCCACTCCCCGTCCACCCGCTGGGCGAAGGAAGTGGGCGAGCCGGATGCCGAAGGCGTGGGCGTGGGCTTTGCCCGCGGCATGCAGACCGTCAACAAGGAGATGGCTGAGGCCATCGATACCAGCTTCTCCGTGGGCGCCACCGGGCAGTATGCCGGCAGCTTCGGCGACTATGGCAGCGCCGGGAGCCGCGTCACCAACATGGGCGGCATCGTGATCCAGATCTACGCCGCCGAGGGGCAGAGTGAGGAGGAGGTCGCGGAGGCCGTGGCCTACCGCCTGCAGGACATGCTGGATGATAAGGAGGCGAGCTGATGCTCTGGTATAACGGCATATCGTCCGGCGAGCTGGGCGTGGTGGTGGAACACTACCCGCCCCGCCCCGTGCCCAAGCGCAAAGCAAGCCGCTGGTCCATCCCCGGCCGCAGCGGCGATCTCATCCGCTATGAAGACGCCTGGGAGAACGTGATCCAGACCTATGAGATTGCCATCGTGGCCCCGCGCCGGGACCTCAGCCGGCAGATCGGCGCCGTGGCGGCCTGGCTCATGGCCACGGGCTATCACCGTCTGGAGGACAGCTATGATCCGGAGATCTACCGCATGGCCGCCTTTCTGGGCGGGCCGGAGGTGGAGGACGTGCTCCACCGCTTCGGCCGGGCCCGAATCCAGTTTGACTGCTGCCCGCAGCGCTATCTGAAGGCGGGGGAGGAGCTGGTGACCTTCACCGCCGCCGGCAGCCTTTTTAATCCCACGGGCTGCCCCGCAAAGCCAATCATCACCCTCCGGGGCTCCGGTGCTGCAACCCTCACCGTGGGCGGCAGCACGCTGCAGTTTACAAGCTGCTCCGGCCTTATCCTGGACTGCGATACGGAAAACGCCTCCGGCATTCAGAACGCCAACGCGGACGTCTCCGGAACTTATCCCATCCTGGGCGCCGGGGAGACCGCGATCAGCTTCTCCGGCGGCATCACGTCCCTGGAGATCTTCCCGAGGTGGTACGAAATATGAGACCTATTTTATTCGATTCATCGGCCGCAGACTTTACGAGCCACGGCCTGGGCACCCTCGCCGATGCCGTCAGCTGCAAGGCAGCGGCGGAGGAGAACGGCACCCCGCAGCTTACGCTGCAGTATCCGGTGTCCGGCATCCATGCCGATCTCATCCGGGATGGCTGCATCCTCCTGGCCAGGCCGGACCCTTACAAGGACCCGCAGCCATACCGAATCCATCGCCACACCAAGCCCATCAAGGGCCTGGTGACCTGGTACGCCCGGCATCTCAGCTACGACGCCGCCGGGATCCCCGTAGCCCCCTATGACGCCTACAGCGCCGCGGAGGCCATCAATAAGCTCCAGTCTCAGGCGCTGCTGAGCTCCCCCTTCACCTATACGACGGATCTGGAGGCGGAGGCGGCGATCTCTTTCGGGGAGCCTGTCCTGCAGCGGGCGGCGCTCACGTCCATCGTGGAGACCTATGGCGGCTTCCTGGATTTTGACGGCTATCATGTCTCTCTGCTCGCCTCCCTGGGGGAGGATCGGGGCACCGTGATCCGCTATGGCGTGGATCTCACCGACGCCACCCAGGAGAGCAACATCAGCGAGGTCTATACCGGGATCCTGCCCTACTGCAAGCCCACGGACGGAGATGCCGTCCTAGGTCATGTGCTCCAGGCTCCCGGGACTTATGATTTCGTCCGGATCCTGCCGGTGGAGCTCAGTGACGCCTTTGAGGAGGTCCCCACGGTGTCCGAATTGGACACCGCCGGCGAGACCTGGCTGGAGGAACACGACATCGGCAAACCGGCGGTGAATCTGAAGGTCAGCTATGCGGACCTGGGGCAGGATGTCCGCCTCCATGACACGGTGGGGGTTCGCTTTGAGCGCCAGGGCATCGTCAGCAAAGCCAGGGTCATCAAGGTCACTTATGACGTGCTGGAGGAACGCTATGACTCCGTGGAGCTGGGTGACCACCGCACCAGCATTGTGGACACCATCGCGGGCGCCCGGAAGAAGCTCACCAGAACGCCTACAACCTCCGCAATGCAGGAGGCAATACTCACCATGACCGCGGTGATCCTGGGGGCCAAAGGCGGAGCCATCCGCTTTCTGGATACGGATGATGACGGTATGCTCGACACGTTGTATGTCGGCAACAACGCGGATCCGGCGCAGGCGGATAAGGTCTGGCGGTTCAACTATGAAGGCCTGGGCGCCAGCACCAACGGCTTCGACGGGCCTTTCGTTCTGGGCATGACCTTTGAGAACGGCGGCACGATCAACTGCCGGAACATCAACGTCGTGAACATCAACGGCCGGAACATTGAGAGTCAGTCCATCGGCGGCGGCAGCATCGCGGGCGGTGCCATCGGCACGAGCCACCTGGCCAACGGCGCTGTCACGGAAGACAAGACGGACTTCTCAGGATACTTCCACGGACGGAAGCGGTTCTCACTCATCGACGTCGCTGAGATCTATCTGAACGGCCAGCTTTTTGTCGACCACAACGGCAACATCATCACGCCTAACTAAGCAGGAGAGGAGACATATCATGATCGATCGCAGCATGAATCTCACCCTGGGGCGGCACGCGCCCCCTGTCATCATCCCTGTGAGCCAGTACGACGATATGTGGCGCTGGCGCTTTACCATTTATTATCATGACCAGATCTGGCAGATCCCCACCGGTGCCACCGTGATCATGACCGGCGTCAAGCCGGACGGCAACGTCTTTGCTTTCTCCGGCTCTGTCAGCGGCAACACGGCGGTGGTGAACTGTGATGTGCAGATGACCGCCTGCGCCGGGCGCGTGATCGGGGAGCTGCGGATCCTGGACAGCACCGGCCGCAGCGTCGGCACCTCCAACCTGATCCTGGCGGTGGAGCCGTCCCCGGACTATCAGGACGGGCCGCAGAGCGAGACGGTTCTGGCCGCTTACGGCAATATGATCACTCAGCTGGGGTCCCTGATCGACCGCCTGGGCGGTGCGACCGCTGACATCCCCGGCATTATCAGCGGCTGGCTCAATGAGCACATTACGCAGCCCACCACCCCGGCGGTAGACAGCAGCCTCAGTGTCCCTGGCGCTGCCGCCGACGCCAAAGCCGCAGGGGCTGCGGTGAGCGATGTAGAAGGTGCGTTAAATAACCAGACCATATACACCATAGATTATTCGGGGGGCGATTGTACGCTTCCGTTAATCGAAGGATTGTCAAGTGGCGACCTTAGAGTTGCCCGGCGAATGACGACAGATTTCATCTGCATTTCCGGGGATTTTGAGGTTTTTCTCGACGAGGACGCGGGTGAAGTTTCGTTTAACGTTGAGCTCTTTGATTCGTCGTTTGCTTCGATCGGTGATATCGTCTCAGACCAAAAAACGCATATTAAGAAGGTCATCTTCCGTGCAAATAACTACCCTGCTGCTGTATACGCAAAGGTGTGGGTATGCGACTGGTCAAACCCCGATACGGATTTGACAAAAACAAAATACGAATATGCAAAAAAGCATATCATATTCCGCCCTTATATCACCGTCAAAAAAGTAGGTGAGTATTCCCCAACCGATTTACGACAAGGGCGATCCGTCATTGATCATGCTTTGGTTTTAGACGAAAATCGGCGGGCGACAACGGACGTGTTTTACGAGAACACAGATAATTCATGGCCGATTTACAATGGCAGAAGTGATCTGCTTAGATTCTATCTGAAATATTATGATTCGGATTTTAATTTTGTAGAGGATAGCGATTGGTACGCCAACGGCGATATCGCCAGGCAAACCAACAATCCCTATTTCAAAATAGTGGTCGCCAGGCCTGAATCTGCAGATAGCGACATTATAACGACCGAAACGGCCAGAGAATTAGGACAGTATTTGAACCTCGGGAGCGACCTGGTAAAGAACTGCACCATAGACAATACCGGAGAATTCAATAATGTAGGCAGGATCAGAGCATGTGAATCACGGCGAACATATGTAAAAGATGCTTACATTAAATTCCTCGACCGGAACTATTGCTACGACCTTTGCACCTTTACCGGTTTGTCTGGGGCGATAAGCGAGGATTACGGCTGGTACACCTATAGCACAGACTTCGGAACGACCGACAAAGCTATACGTATCAGGGATCGGTATATCAGTATCATTTTTGCCAAGCTCGATCGTACTGCTGGTTTTACCGACGAGGAATGGACGGAGCTCAATGCAAAACTGCATGCCGGGACGCTTTATGAGGTCGTTGAATCCATTGACAAGAATGCGTTGGGCGAAGAGATAGAAAATGGATATCCTCTGTACTATGACGCCGAAGTAAAGGAAACCGTGAACTCGGTATGCTCGAAAATCGGCCATAATCCTGTCAAATTTGCGATGATTACCGATCTGCACGACAATGACCATTGGCATGTGTCCGAAACGGTAGAAAAGCAGATTATGGCGATCCGTGATTTGCACCGCAAAAACGGACTTGATTTCGTCATTTGCGGCGGCGATCTGACGGATGGCGGGTATAACGATAAGCAGGAGCTGCTGGATAAGTTCACGGAGTTCACAAAACGATTCAAAGAAATCGGGGTTCCGGTCATGCTTTTGAGGGGTAACCATGATGATAACTCGTATGCCGGATTGACACCGGACAGGGTCGTTACAAGGACCGAGTTTTACGCCCGCTGTATCGCGCCTTTCTCTGGGAAGGCGATAGCTCCAGACAAGACTTTTTATTATCAGGATTTCGAGTCCGTCAATACCCGCGTTATCTGTCTTGATTATATCGATTATCCCTGGGAGATCGACGGCGGAAATGTAACATACCATGCAGCCGGTGGCGATGGAGTATGGCGTGGATATTCCGATGAGCAGATCAAATGGCTGCTCGGGGACGCTTTGGACTGCAATAGGCGCATTATAGTCGCCACGCACTATAGTACACATGCAAATTTGATGAGCGCCTGGGAACAAAGCACGGATCGTAACTACACAGCAGTTAACCAGGCACTGATCGCATACAACAACCGTGGGACTGTCACGTTCGGCGGCCGGACGTATTCATTCGCGGACAAAACGGGAAAGGTCCTCTGCCAGGTAACGGGGCACAGTCATGCCTTCGGCGCTTTTAAGGATGACGGCATAGTGTGGTCAACGACAGGCTCTCCGTCGCCGGAAGTTACTGCACGCATATTCGACAACACACCATATGAAACAATGGGCAGTCGTACTTATGGCGATATCACTGAGGCGCATTTTAACCTGTTCGTGTGTGACGACAGCAATGTCCACATCATTTCGTTCGGTCAGATGGGCGACCTCGATTTCACTGTTTAGGAAAGGAGGCGATGATTCATGATTGTAGCAATCGATACGCGCAAGGCGACGGTTTGCAAAGCTGATCTGCTGACCAGCGGCTCTGCGGGCATTGCGGTGCAGTTTCGTTTCAGCGCGGATTGGGACGGCCTCAGCAAGATCGCCGTGTTCAAGGGCTCCGGGGTGAGCGTGGATGTGGTGCTGACTGACACCACTTGCGTCATCCCGGCTGAGACGCTGACGCAGAGCGGACTCAATCTCTACATCGGCGTGTACGGCACGGACGGCACAGGGGAGGTCATCATCCCCACCATCTGGGCCAATGCGGGGACGATCAGAACCGGGACGGTGCCCCGAGAGACTACGCCCATCGAGCCTACGCCCTCCGTGGTGGATCAGATCCTCGCCGCCGCATCGGAGGCGGTGGAGATCGCCCAGAGCGTCCGGGACGATGCGGATTCCGGAGCTTTTGACGGCGCAGACGGCGCGGACGGTGTCAATGGGGCCGACGGGCTCACGCCGTATATAGGACTAAACGGCGACTGGTGGATCGGCGACACAGACACCGGCGTATATGCCGGAGGTGACGTGCCGCACATCGGCTCCAATGGCCATTGGTTTATCGGGACCACCGACACCGGCGTCTCCGCCACCGGCCCCGCCGGTCCCCAGGGCCCCGCCGGCCCGCAGGGCCCGAAGGGCGACAAGGGCGACACCGGAGCAACCGGAGCGACTGGCCCGCAGGGAGAGCAGGGGCCGCAGGGCGACCCCGGCCCGGTAGAAGTGTACTGGGTGACCTACGGCGTGACCACCAACGCAGAGATCGAGGCGGCATATCAAGCCGGGAAGCTTATCCTTTGCAAGTACAGGTACAAGGTCTATACATCGTTCTGGTGGACGGGCGAGACCCGGCATTACCTATACTGCATGACGGGCGATGTCAGCTATTGCATAATGTGCGTTAATGGCGTTTGGAGCGAGACCACAACGCACCTTGCTGAGTCAGGGAGCTGGATTGAAACTCCGTGGAAACAGCCACTAAAGGGAGATTTCCTCGTCTTTGACGGGGAAACATGGGAGCCGCAGACCGTACCCAGCGCACAGGGGGTGAGCTTCTGATGAGTACATATCTCGTTGACAGCGCCGACCTCACCTCCGTAGCCGATGCGATCCGCACCAAGGGCGGCACGAGCGCACAGCTGGAGTTCCCGGACGGCTTTGTCGATGCGATTGATGACATTGAGACAGGGGGCGGCGGGCAAGCGCTGCCCGAAGGATTTTATGAGTTGCAGCACATTGTGTGCCAAAATGGAGCCTATTTAGAGACGAGCTATGTCCCAGTCCAATATGACGAAGTGCGTGTTGCATTTACCGTATACCAGTGGAAGGCACCTGTTATATCTGCGGGTAATGGTGCATATCAACTGATAGTGTTGCCATACGACGCAGGCGTTGGGAATACTATCTATGCCAGGTATTTTTCGAGTGGAAACGCGGTAGCGCTTGCAGCTGGAGGCATACGTTTAAATGATGGATACACCCTTTTTGTTAACAAGGACGGCCAGTTTCAATTAACGGGCGCTACATCGGGTGCTGATGTGGCACCGTATGAAGGCGACGTAAATAGTGTGTTATATGTTGGCAAGAGATCCGGGTCGGGCGTATTTTTTCAAGGCGAAATAGGAAAAGTGCTGATCACAAACAATGGATTGGCAAAGCTTTCTCTTATCCCGGCTATGAGGAAATCTGATTCTATGGTTGGTTTTTATGATTTAGTACAAAACACCTTTTTGACAAGTAGCGGTTCCACGCAGTTCCGTCCTGGGCCGATCGTGTTAAGCGATGCCGAAGCACTATCGATTCTGCTTGGAGGTGCTGTATGATCACAAGGGAGAGAGCATATGCGCTTCGTGCTCTGATCGAGAAAGCCACCGTCTCCCTCCCAGATGAGGACGCATTAGACGGCATTGAGCTTTTCCCGGCGTGGACGGTGGGCGTGGCCTACACCGCTGACACTCGCATTCGATACGATGGCAAGCTGTACCGGGTGGTGCAAGCCCACACCTCACAGGCCGACTGGACTCCAGATGCTACCCCGGCCCTCTATACCGAGGTGGCCAAGCCGGGGCAGGGTGATTCGCCCAACAATCCTATCCCGTATAGCGGCAATATGGAGCTCATTGAGGGCAAGTATTACAGTCAGAGCGGTGTTACATATCGCTGTACGAGAAGCACGGGAATCCCCGTATATAATGCGCTGGCTGATTTGGTTGGTATTTATGTGGAGGTCGTGGCATGATCAGTGCATGGAATTTGCTTTGGATTATCCCCGTGGCGGAGATCATCGGCTTTGTGGCGGCAGCCTTCTGCCGCGCGGCAAAGGAGGAGGAGAGATGACTCAAGTGGACAAGCTGCTCCAAGTGGCCCGCGCCGAGATCGGCGTGGCGGAGGATCCTCTGGGGAGCAATCACATCAAATACAATGCCGACTACTACACCCAAAAGCGTGGGTACCCTGTAGACCCAAGCGGAGAGAGCTACGCATGGTGCATGGTATTCGTCTGGTGGTGTTTCTGGCAAGCCGGACTGTCGCATTTGTTTTATGACGGCGGCATGACGGCAAGCTGTACCACGCTGATGCGCTGGGCACAGCGAGAAGGCAGATTTTTCATGGGCGGCTACAAAGCGGGTGATGTCTTTTTGTACCAGTTTGACGATGACGCCTACTCCGAGCATACGGGCATCTACACCGGGCAAGTGGACGCCCAGGGCCGCTACCTGGTCATCGAAGGGAACCACAATAACCGGGTCGAACTGGTGGCAAGAACGGACTCCGTGCTCTGGGGCGCCTTCCGGCCGGCGTTCGAAGTGGAGACAGATACGGTGCCCGATCCGGACACGCCCTCGGCTCCTTCCGCAGCCGCAGCCGGCATCGATCTGCCAACTGTCGCCTACGGGGATCGGAGCGAAGTCGTTCGCGCCATGCAGATCCTGCTCATCGGCAGGGGCTTCCCCTGCGGCTTCTGCGCCGCGGATGGCGAGTACGGCCCGGATACCAGGGCGGCGCTGAAACGCTTCCAGGAGCGTCGAGGGCTCACAGTGGATGCAATTTGCGGGCCTGCTACCTGGCGGAAACTGCTGGGAATCAATACATAATTAGGAGGATGAGAAAATGGAAGCTCCGAACAAAGCAACAGAAATCAAAGGTCTAATCACGGCCCTGCTGGCCTTCTTCACCGGTCTCTGGGGCTGGGTCGGCTGGGCGGTGGTGATCATGGTCGCCGCCATGCTGATCGACTACATCACCGGCTCCTGGGCCGCCAGAGCGCATGGGGAGTGGAGCTCTGCGATTGCCCGTCAGGGCCTCTGGCATAAGCTGGGGGAGATCGTGGCCCTTTTGGTCGCCGCCCTCTGTGATATCGCTATCAAGGTGATCCTGAGCAGCGCCGCGGCACCGATCCTGTCCGGCTTCGAATATCGACATTATATAACACTGATCGTGGCCATCTGGTATATCTTCACCGAGGCTGGCAGCATCGTCGAGAACGCCGCCAAGCTGGGTGCACCGGTGCCGAAGTGGTTGGCAGAAGGAATCGCCGCCCTGCAGCAGCGGGCGGATGATGTAAGCATCGGGGCAGAAGCGGAAGAGAGATAAGAAGACCGCCTCGCAGCTCCGAAGGCCCGCGTCCCACGCAGGAGATTGATGTAGGAACTGCCAGGCGAAGAGGGGAGAACAGGGGCTATGCAGCCGTTGCCGCATAGCCCCTGTTCTCCATTGGTACAGGCGATTCGACACATATTAAAATAGTGCAAAAGCTATTGAATATACGAAATGGGTTATAAAGTGGGTTATTTCGCCTCAAAGAAAATGCCGAAAGCCCGCTATTCAGCGGGCTTTCCATGGTGCCGGTGACCGGGATCGAACCGGTACGCTGTTGCCAGCGAGGGATTTTAAGTCCCTTGCGTCTGCCAATTCCGCCACACCGGCGTGGCTTCTTACTGTTTGCGGAGAGGATGGCGGCTGCCGTCGGGATAGACGATCACGGTGTTATCCAGCTCGGCCTTCATGCTGGCACGAAAGCGGGCCAGATAGTCCTGCCGAAGGCGCTGGCGCTCCTCCGTCTCGGCCTGAGTCAGCCCCTCCGGAGTGCGGCTTTTGCGGCTCAGCTCGTTGATCCTGGCGATGAGCTCCTCTAATGTCATTCTCTCACCTCGCCCCCATATCTTACCGCGTTCAGGCCCTCCTGTCAAATGGTTTTTCACCTCCGCTCTTTCGCCGCATAGGATGGCGACGAAGGAGAGGTGCTGCGGGATGAAAATCGCCATCATCGGCGGAGATCAGCGAATGACATGGGCGGGGGCTTCCCTCCGGCGACTGGGCGAAGTGATCACCTGGGGGCTGGAGGCGCCGGAGCTGCTTATGGCGGGGAGCGCCCCGGAGGCGCTGGATGGGGCAGATGTCCTGCTGCTGCCGATGCCCGTCTCCCGAAAGCCGGGAACCATCGCGGCGATGGGGGAGGCACTTCCGTTGGCGGAGACGCTGGCTGGACTGCAGCCAGGAACGCTGGTATTGGCGGGGATGCCCGATTCCTGCCTTCGCAGATTGACGGAGGAGAAGGATTGCCGGGCGTTGGATTACAGCGGGCGGCGGGAGGTCACGATCCCAGGTGCCGTGGCCACAGCCGAGGGCGCGCTCTCGGAGCTGATTCAACATACAGAATCAACACTCCGGGACAGCAGGATCCTTGTTTTGGGGGCGGGGCGTATCGGGCTCCGGCTCCTTCGCCTCCTGGATGCCCTGGGAGCGGAGACTGCTGTGTATGCCCGTGGGGACCGGGATCGGGAGCGGATCGAGGCCATGGGTTGGTCTGCGGTTTCTCCCCGGGAGCTGCCCGATGTTCTGGCAACGGCGGATGCGCTGGTCAATACGGTCCCTCAGCGCTTTCTGGATCGCGGGATTTTGGAGAAGGCGGCGCCCGGTACCCTCTACCTGGAGCTGGCTTCCGGCCCGGGCGGCGCCGATCCCGCGGAGCTGAAGGATTTGGGCCTCCGCTTTCAGGCGGCGCCGGGGATTCCCGGGAGGACGGCGCCCAAGTCGTCAGGGGAGGCCGTTGCCCGGGCGGTGACGGCCATCCTTCGTGAAAGGGGTATGATATAATATGTATAAAAAAGACGTGACCGTGGGGTATGCGTTCTGCGGGTCCTATTGCTGCTTTGAGAAGGCGGTCCGCGCTCTGGAGAAGGTGGTCTCGGATTATGGCTGTGTGACGCCCATTTTCAGCGAAAATGCGGCCTCCACCGATACCCGCTTCGGAAAGGCGGAGGACTGGATGAGACTGGTTGGTGAGATCACCGGGGAGGAAATCCTGTCTACCATACGGGCTGCAGAGCCCTTTGGCCCCAGCGGAAGGGCAGATGTGTTGGTAATTGCCCCCTGTACCGGCAATACGCTGGCGAAAATGGCCCGGGGCATTACGGATTCTGCGGTGACCATGGCGGCCAAATCCCAGCTTCGCAATGGAAAACCTGTGGTGATCGCGTTTTCCACCAATGACGGTCTCAGCGGGACCCTGGAAAACATTGCCGCTTTATATAAAAGGAAGAATGTGTACTTTGTGCCCTTCGGTCAGGATGATCCTGTTGGAAAACCAAATAGCCTGGCGTCAGATTTTGAAAAGATCCCCTCGGCCATCGAGGCGGCGCTGGAGGGGCGGCAGCTGCAGCCGGTACTGTTGGCGTCGAAATAGCGGATAGCAGGCAGGAACAAGATGTGGTGGGGGTAAGAGCAGGGGAAGGCACAAGATGTAGAAAGAGGGAAAAGTGCCGAAATAGAGGGGAAAAAACGGGGGAAAGTGGGCGAAAAAATTTGAAAAAAGGGGCTTGAC
>CAMNAO010000025.1 GCA_946531435.1 uncultured Clostridia bacterium | reverse complement strand
TGGTGACCCTGATACAGGCAAATTGCCTCTTGACAAACGTCATTACATATCAGTTATTACTGGCAATGATTCTAATAGTTCACTTTGTTTATCGGGCGGCTAATAGCCGCCCCTACGTCAGGATCCGGCATTTCTAAGAGGGGAAACCCTGAAGAAACACCAGACCTTGGATGTATGGATTCCGGCCACAGGCCTTTGTCTACAGTATGAAACGATCCGGGCAACAGCCCGGATCGTTTTGGCTATGTGTGCCGGATGGCATAAAGGGTGTATGCCGGGATGCCTTGTGTGGTCATGCTCCGCAGCGCCCGTAGGGGAGGCCCTTGGGCCTCCCGCCGTCCCTGCAAGGGAAACGGGGATATTGCACCCCCGCAGGGGCGTGCAGCAAAATGTCATGCAACGTCATTGTAATGAAAGAATCCGCGGGGGCCGTCGAGGGCGCCGGCCCCTGCTGCTTTGTTTCAATTAAAACTGTATATATCGGGAGAAGAACAGACTCCGACTTCCATGTCATTGCGAGGAGCAGGGGCGATCTGCGATCGCCCGTTTGATCAAGGTACGATGCGGGCGGCGAACTGTGAGGGCGATTAACGAATCGCCCGCCATACTTGTGCTGCACCCCGTAGGGGCCGGCGCCCTCGACGGCCCGTGCGATCGATCATCAAATAAAACAATGTCGGACAAATCCGTGGAAGCTCTCAGCGTTGTCCGACATTGTTTTTATGAAGTTTTATGCTCTGCCTTCTTCTGCGGGCGGCCCTGCCTCGGGGTTTGCGGTTTTGAGACAATGCCGCGGTTTATGTGTCGGGGATCACCTTGCCGTCGTAAAGGTCGTCTCCTTTTGTGATCACCAGGGCGCCGCCGGTGAGAAGGCGGCTATTTGAGCGGAGATAGACCCTGTCCCCCTGGGTGGAGAGCAGCTCCACCGGCACCGCGCGGGCCCTCCCGCCCGAGACGATGTAGAGGATATCCGCGCCGGTCTCCGGGTCCTTTTGCAGGGCCTCCGGGGGGACGGAGAAGCACTCCTCCCGCTGAAAGCAGATCCTTGCGATGTCCCGCCGCAGGTACAGCAGCTTGTGAAGCTCTTTGTCGGAGCGGAAAAGCACCACCCGCTCGCCGTTCTCCTCCGGCCCCGTCAGATCGGCCACCGTAAGGGTGTAGGACCCGGAGACGGAGTTGAAGCGGACGGAAACCTCCTGCCCCAGGGTGAGAGAGGCCGCGGTCTCCGCGGGGAGAATGGCGGCGCAGGTCCAGCTGAGGCCGGTGACAAGCCGGGCGTCGCCGGGCTCGTCCGCCGCGGCGTAGAGGGCGATGAGCCGGGTGGGACCGATCCCCTCCAGGGCTTCGGGGCTGATATGCTCAAAGCCGTCGGAGGCGCGGGAGAAAATCCCCGCCTCCAGAGCGGTGACCGCCTGGGTATCCTCCCGGGAGACCTCTTCCAGCTCGTCGATCTTCTGCTGAAGCTCCTCCATCTCCTCCCGGACCCGATCCTCGCTGTCGGCGGGGTCGTCGCCCGTGAGAAAGAGGGCCTCCAGCCCCAGGGTGGCCTGTCGGAGGGCGTCGCCGTCCCCCTGCCGAAGGGCCCGGTGCAGGTTTGTCAGCTCCCCATAGACCGCCTTTTTGGGGCTCTCCGCCAGGGAGAGGGCGCGCAGGGCCTCCATGCGGCGGGAGAGCTGCCGCCGGGATTCCGCCCGGACCTGGGCGGCTTCGCTGTCATAGATCCCGGCGAGGGTGGCCCCTTTTGCCACCTTTTCTCCCTCCCGGGCCTCAAAGCCGTAGAGGCCGGTGAGGGTCAGACTGTTTTCCCGGCGGGCCAGGTAGACCCGGCAGTAGCAGGCATCCTCCAGCGCGGCCTCCTCCACCGGGGCGGTGAGGAAGGGATGCCGCCACTGGCGGTAAAGGGTGGCGGAGACATAGGTTGCCAGCGCCAAAAACAGAAGAAAGGAGACGCCCCGAAGAAGGGCTCCGCCCTTTTTCAACCCGGTTCATCTCCTTTCTGTGATGCTGTGGATTTACCTCATTGCGGAGCCTCCGGCTCCTCACTGCCGCCCAGCAAAATGGGACGCTGGGGCGCGATGGTGGAAATGGCGTGCTTATAGATGAGCTGCTGGCGCCCCTCGGAATTGACTACCACGGTAAAGCTGTCAAATCCGGTGACGACGCCCCTCAGCTGGAAGCCGTTGACAAGAAAAACCGTCAGAGGGACGGCGGTCTTCCGCGCCTGGTTGAGAAATGAGTCCTGCAAATTAAAAGCCTTTTGCATCATAGCCTCCCGCCCGGGTTCCCGGGACCTTATGTATTCGGGTTTCCCCGTGAGGCTATCATACGCTTTGGAGGGGATCGAAGACTGTCGAAACCGGGCGGGACCGCAGAGAGATCGCTGCCCCTGCCGGGAAAAATACCGCGAAAGATCCTCCGCAGGGGAGGGGCCTGCCCCTCCCGAATCTCTCGCGCAGGTGCGGCGGGCCGTCGAGGGCGCCGGCCCCTACGGGTGCTGTGCCACGGCGGGCGGATCGGGGCGGAGGGATCCGCCCTATTTCTCCAGAAAATCCCGCACCATGGGCTCCGCCAAAGCCAGGGCCTCCTCCAGGGAAGGCTCATCGGAGAGCGGGATCCAACGCAGCTCCGGGTCGCGCCTCAGCCAGCTCAGCTGCCGCTTGGCATAGCGGCGGGAGCCCTGCTTGATCCTGTCCACCGCCTCCGAAAGGCTGCAGCCGCCCCGGATCGCCTCGGCCATCTCCTTGTAGCCGATGGCCTGCATGGCGGTGCTCCGGGGGGAGACGCCGCTGTTCAGAAGGCTGCGGACCTCCTCCTCCAGCCCCTCCTCCATCATCCGGTCCACCCGTCGGTCGATCCGGCGATAGAGGGCCTCCCGATTCTTCAGGGTGAGGGCCAGGGAGAGACTGTGGTAGCGGGGAGGGTAAAGGCGGCTTTGCCGGTCAAATTCGCTGAGAGGCTGTCCGGAGACCCGATAGACCTCCATGGCCCGCAGGAGCCGTTTCCGGTCCCCCCGCTGGATCCGTGCCTCGGCCTCCGGGTCCGCGCGTTTCAGCTCCTCCCGAAAGGCATCCTCCCCCATGCAGTCAAAGGCGGCCCCCAGCTCGGCCCGCAGCCCATCGCTGCCCCGGGGGGCGAAGGGGGCGGAGCGAAGAAGGGCCTCAATATAGAGCCCGGTGCCCCCCACGACGAGGGGGAGCCTTTTTCGGCTGAGAATGTCGTCCACGGCGCGGCGGGCCGCCTCCGCATAGCGGGAGACGGAGTAGTCCTCGGTGGGCTCCGCCGCGTCCAGCAAATGGTGGGGAACGCCCCGGCGCTCCTCCATGGTGGGCTTGGCGGTGCCGATGTCCATGCGGCGGTAAATCTGCATGGAGTCGGCGGAGACCACCTCGCCTCCGTATCTCAGGGCCAGGGCCACCCCCAGGGCGGTCTTGCCCGTGGCGGTGGGCCCGGTGATGACGATGATTTTGCCCATAAACAAACTCCTTGTGTTAAAGGGCGAAGTCTTTTCAAGCGAAAGCCCGCAGGGCGGGTTCGCTTTCGGGATTATGCGCGTTTGAAGCGGTGGTCCAGCTCCCGCTTGGAGAAGCTGGCGGAGACGGGCCGTCCGTGGGGGCAGTAGCGGACCTCGCCCCGCATGACCTTGTCGGCCAGCCCCTCCAATTCCCGAAGGTCGGTGTTCTTCCCGGCCTTGATGGCGGCCTTGCAGGCAATGGTGTGCAGGACCGCGTCCCTGAAGCCGATGGGATCACCGCCGCCCAGACGCAGCTCCTCCAGAATCATCTCGATGCTGCCGGGGGCGTCGGCAATGTCCATGTACATGGGCACGGCGCGCAGGGCCACCGAGTCCTCGCCGAAGGCGTCCAGCTCAAAGCCGTACTCCTCCAGGATCGGCCGGGAGTCCAGAAGAAGGGCCAGATCCTCCGGCGCGGGGGTCAGGATCACCGGCGCCAGAAGGGGTTGGGCGGCAGGGGGCTCCCGCTGGGCCATGAGACGGTCGAAATTCACCCGCTCGTGGGCGGCGTGCTTGTCGATGAGCACCAGGGCGTCGGGGGTGTCCACCAGAATATAGGTGGAGAGGGTCTCCCCGATGAGCCGCCAGTTTTTGGTTTCCATGGGGATCTCCGCCTGCTCCGCCTTTTCTTCCGGGGGAAGCCGGGAGAAGAGATTTTCCGCCGGGGCCTCTTCCGCTTCCGCCGGAGCCGATTTGGGCGCCGACTGGGGGTGAAGCGGCGGCTCCGGAAGCTCGTCCTCCGTGGGACCGGTGATGGAAATGCCCGCAAGGGGCTTCGATCCGGTCTGATAGTTGGCGCTGCCCCCGTCCCGGAGGCTGGAGCGGCCGAAGGAGCCCATGCTCAGGCTGCCCGCCTCCCTTCGCTGGAAGGAGGCGGTGGGGACAGAGACGTGGCCCTTGAGGCCGGAAGCGCCGGAGGCGGCGGGGGTGGAGATCTGATTGCGGAAACGGGGCAGGGCGGCTGACTCCCCGGCGGCCTCCCCGGAAGGGAAGGCCTGCCCCGCGCCGCCGCCCTGGGCGGAGGGGGTCCCGCCCAGCACCTCCCGGGTGGAGGAGTTGATTTCGACCTCCGCCGTGCCGACGGGGCCGTCCAGGGCGCTGAGCACGCTGTAATAGACGGCGTCGAAGACCTCCTTCTCCCGCAAAAAACGGACCTCGGTCTTGGCGGGGTGGACGTTCACATCCACCGAGGAGAGCTTCATCTTAAGGTAGAGGACGCAGCTGGGATAGCGCCCGGTGAAAAGCTGGTTGCGGTAGGCCTGCTCCAGGGCGGCCTGCAGCAGCCGGGATTTTACCAGGCGTCCGTTGACGAAGAAGATCTGCATGCTGCGGTTGCCCCGGGCGGCCCGGGGGGCGCAGACGTAGCCCGTAACGGTGACGCCGTTGGCCTCCCCCTGCACCTTCTGCATCTCCGCCGCCGTCTCCCGGCCCAGAAGGCTGTAGATGCAGTCCCGGTCGGAGCCGCTTCCGGGGGTGTGGAACTCCTCCTGCCCATCCCGGAGGTAGCGCAGGCTCAGCTCGGGGCGGGAGAGGGCGAAGCGCTGGGCCGCGGCGGTGACGGCGCCGGTCTCCGCCCGGTCGGTTTTCATGAATTTCAGGCGGGCGGGGGTGTTGTAGAAGAGGTCCCGCACGATGATGGTGGTGCCGTCGGGGCAGCCGGCCGGCTCCTCGGAGAGGACCTGGCTGGCCTCCAGGATGAGGCGGGTGCCGCTCCCGGCTCCCGGCTCTTTGGTCAAAAGCTCCACCCGGCTGACGGCGGAGATGGCGGCCAGCGCCTCTCCCCGGAAGCCCAGGGTGCCGATGGCCTCCAGTCCCCGCTCATCCCTGAGCTTGCTGGTGGCGTGGCGCAGAAAGGCGGTGCGGGCGTCCTCCGGCGCCATGCCGCAGCCGTTGTCGGTGACACGGATATAGCTCATGCCGCCCCGGCGGATCTCCAGGGTAATGACCGTGGCCCCGGCGTCGGCGGCGTTCTCCAGAAGCTCCTTCACTACGGAGGCGGGGCGTTCCACCACCTCGCCGGCGGCGATCATATCCGCCACATGGGGATCCAATTCAAAAATCTTGGGCATCGGATGTCCTTCTTTCTCCGGACTTGTTCTTTGCCCCGATTATACAGGATTTCCGTTGAAAATTCCATATCAAAATGGTAAAATATACTGCTACGGTATGACCGATGAAAGATTACGCAAGGAGACGCCTGTGAAAAGAATCGTTACCGAGGAAGAGCTGAACCGGCAGCGGGAGTATATTCAGGAGATCCGCAGCCTCATCGCCGACCGCTATACCGCGCCCCTGGCCCTGGTGGATACCTATGGCTGCCAGCAGAACGAGGCGGACAGCGAAAAGCTGAGGGGCATGCTGCGGGAGATGGGCTACGGCTTTACGGACAAGGAAGGGGAGGCGGATGTCATCCTCATCAACACCTGCGCCGTGCGGGAGCATGCCCAGCAGCGGGTGCTGGGCAACGTGGGCGCCCTTGTCCACACGAAGAAGGCCCACCCCGGCCAGATCATCGGGGTCTGCGGCTGCATGGTCCAGCAGCCCTCGGCGGCGGAAACCCTGCGTCAGTCCTATACCCATGTGGACCTGGTCTTCGGCCCCCATGAGCTTTACCGTTTCCCGGAGCTGCTCTTAAAGCGCCTCAAGGTGAAAAAGCGGGTCTTCCTGGCGGAGAAAAGCGACGGCGTATTGGCGGAGGGCCTGCCCTCGGTGCGGAAGGAGGGCGTCAAGGCCTGGCTTCCCATCATGCAGGGCTGCAACAACTTCTGCACCTACTGCATCGTGCCCTATGTCCGGGGCCGGGAGATGAGCCGGGAGCCGGAGAAGGTCCTGGCGGAGGCCAGGGAGCTTATTGACGAAGGCAAGAAGGAGATCACCCTTCTTGGCCAGAACGTCAACAGCTACGGCGCCAACACGGGGACGGATTTTCCCGCCCTTTTAAAGGCCGTCTCGGAGCTGGAGGGGGAGTTTATTCTCCGCTTCATGACGAGCCATCCCAAGGACGCCTCGGAGGAGCTTTTCCGGGTGATGGCCTCCTCTGAGAAGATCGCAAAGCATATCCATCTGCCCTTCCAGTGCGGCAGCAACCGGGTGCTCCGGGCCATGAACCGCCACTATACCAGGGAGCAGTACCTGGAGCTCGTCCGCCTTCTGCGCAGCTATGTGCCCGATGTCACCATCACCAGCGACGTGATCGTGGGCTTTCCCGGTGAGACGGAGGAGGAGTTTGAGGAGACCATGACCCTGGTTCGGGAGGTGGGCTTTGACTCCCTCTTCATCTTCATCTATTCCCCCCGGGTGGGCACCCCCGCGGCCTCCCTGGAGGACCCGGTGACCCACAGGGAAAAGGTGGCGCGGCTTCAGCGCCTCACCGCCCTGCAGGACGAAATCAGCCTGAAGAAGATGGAGAGCTATGTGGGGCAGTCCCTGCGGGTGCTGGTGGACGGCCGGGATGAGGGCGGCGAGAAGTACACCGCCCGCACCAGCGGCAACGTCCTGGTGCATCTGGAGGGACCGGAGGGCCTGGTGGGCTCCTTCGTCACCGCCAAGATCGAAAAGGCCGAAAGCTGGCGGCTGCTGGGACGCGTGGAAGAGTAAAGCTTTCAGTAATATAGCGCCTCGTAAATACAACGCCTCGCAGACAAGTGAAGGCCGAAATCTTCGATTTCGCTGCCTGAACTTGTCCTGGCGAGTTCCGCCGTCGTAAACGGCGGAATAAGATTCAATCATTTTTCACCGGGGCGTGTACCTGGTGAAAAATACCTTGCGCCCTGCAAACGTGCGAACCACCCGCTTTAGCGGGTGGAGAGTGCGCTGCAGCAGGGCGAATCCCTACCAACGAAAAGCCCAGCGAAGCGGGTTTTCGTTGGAATATTTAGAAAGAGGTAACACCATGCCCGCCGAAACCACGCCCATGATGCGCCAGTACCTGGAGCTGAAACGGAAATACCCGGACTGCATCCTGTTTTTCCGCCTGGGCGATTTCTATGAGATGTTCAATGAGGACGCCAAGCTGGCCGCCCGGGAGCTGGAGCTGACCCTCACCACCCGGGACCGGACGGAGGAGGACCCCACAAAGCGGACCCCCATGTGCGGCGTGCCCTTCCACTCCTATGAGCCCTATGTGGCGAAGCTCATCCAGAAGGGCTACAAGGTGGCCATCTGTGAGCAGATGGAGGATCCCGCCCTGGCCAAGGGCCTGGTGGAGCGGGACGTGATCCGCATCATCACCCCCGGCACCCTGATGGAGGCCTCCCTCCTGGAGGAGGGGCGCCCCAATTACACCGCCGCCGTGCGGGTGGGCAATGACGGCTGCGCCGTGGCCTTTGCGGACGTCTCCACCGGCGAGTTCGTGGCTACGGGCTTCTCCGTGGGGGAGATCGGCAAGGTCATGGATGAGCTCAGCCGCTATAACCCGGCGGAGATCCTGCTGGACGCGGGGGCCGCGGCCTCGGAGGAGCTATGCCGCTTTATCCGCCTGCGCCTCGGCTGCATGCACCATGAGGAGGACGCCCGCTTCGACTATGCCTCCGCCATGCAGGCCCTCTGCGTCCAGCTCTGCATCCAGACCCCGGATGAGCTGGGCATCGGCGACTTGGACTGCGTGGTCCGGGCGGCCGGGGCCCTCGTGTCCTACCTCACGGAGATGCAGAAGGCGGATATGCGCCAGCTCAACAAGCTGGAGTATGTCAGCGACGGCAGCTTTATGGAGCTGGATAACCAGACCCTCCGGAATCTGGAGCTCATTCAGAATCTCCGCACCGGGGAGAAGAAGGGCAGCCTTCTGGGGGTGCTGGACAAGACCAATACGCCCATGGGTCTGCGCCTTCTTCGCAGCTGGATCACCCGGCCTCTTCTGAGCCCTGTGGCCATCCGGCGGCGCCACGACGCGGTCTGGGCCCTTACCAAGGACGGGGTCGTCCGGGGGGAGTGCCGGGAGACCCTGCGGGGCGTGGGCGATATGGAACGCCTCATCTCCCGGGTGGTCTACGGCAGCGCGGGCGGCAAGGACTTGAAGAGCCTGGCCTCCTCCTTAAAGCAGCTCCCCGCCCTCTGCGCCCAGCTGCAGAAGGTCCCCGGGGGCAAGGGCTCCCTCCTTCGGGAGATCGCCGAAATGGATACCCTGCCGGAGCTTGCGGACAAGATCGACAGCCTCATCAATGACGATCCCCCCTTCAGTGTGCGGGAGGGCGGCTTTATCCGGGAGGGCTGCAATGAGGAGCTGGACTCCCTGCGCTATCTCCTGAACAACGCCAACGAGGCCCTGGCCCAGGTGGAGGCCAGGGAGAAGGCGCGCACCGGCAAGAAGCTGCGCCTGGGCTATAACCGGGTCTTCGGCTATTACATTGAGATCCCCCGCTCCCAGAGTGAGGATGTGCCGGCGGACTATATCCGCAAGCAGACCCTGGTGAATGGGGAGCGCTTCATCACCCAGGAGCTGAAGGAGCTGGAGAGCCGACTTCTCGGCGCCCGGGACCGGATCAATGAACTGGAGTATCAGCTCTTTTCCGCCCTCCGGGAGGAGACGGCCAAGGAGGTCCAGCGGGTGCAGGAGGCGGCCCGTCTCACCGCCAGGGCGGACGTTCTCTGCTCTCTGGCGGAGGTGGCGGTGAAAAATAACTACTGCTTCCCCACGGTGGACCTGGGGGAGGGGATCGAGATCATCGGCGGCCGCCACCCGGTGGTGGAGACCATGCAGCCCGACAGCCTCTTTGTTCCCAACGACACCGTCCTGGATGGGGAGGAGTGCCGGGCG
The DNA here is from genome assembly GCA_946531435.1 of uncultured Clostridia bacterium. Lineage (GTDB taxonomy): Bacteria > Bacillota > Clostridia > Oscillospirales > Oscillospiraceae > CAMNAO01. The sequence goes on along the minus strand of CAMNAO010000025.1, from coordinate 15,271 downwards.
GCCATCATCACCGGCCCCAACATGGCGGGCAAATCCACCTATATGCGCCAGACGGCCCTTATCGTCCTTATGGCCCAGATGGGCTCCTTTGTTCCCGCGGAGCGGGCCAGGATCGGCGTTGTGGACCGGGTCTTTACCCGCATCGGTGCCTCGGACGACCTGGCCGGCGGCCTCAGCACCTTTATGGTGGAGATGACGGAGGTGGCGGACATTTTGAAGTATGCCAGCGCCCGCAGCCTCATACTATTGGATGAGATCGGACGGGGCACCTCCACCTACGACGGCATGGCCATTGCCCGGGCGGTGCTGGAGCACTGCGCCGACCCCAAAAAGCTGGGGGCCAAGACCATGTTCGCCACCCATTACCACGAGCTTCAGGCCCTGGAGGGGGAGATCCCCGGGGTGAAGAACTTCAACATCACCGCCAAAAAGCGGGGAGAGGATCTCATCTTCCTGCGCAAGATCGTCCCCGGCGGGGCGGATGAGAGTTACGGCATTGAGGTGGCCAACCTGGCGGGCATCCCCGAAAGCGTGATCCGCCGCGCCCGCCAGGCCCTGAAGGAGGCGGAGAGCGGCGGCGCTGCCGCCCGCCCCGCTCCCCGGGAGACGGAGAGCGAGGACCAGATCAGCTTTATGGACCTGAGCGCGGAGCGGGTGACGGAGAAGCTCAGAAAGTGCCAGCCCGACGCCATGACGCCCCTGGAGGCGCTGAACTTTCTCTATGAGCTGAAGCGGGAGGTCGCCCAGCGGTAGCATAGGGCGCGAAGGGTAAAAAAGCCGGAATTGCGCGGCTTTCGGGCAATTCCCTCTTGCTTTTTCCGACGCCTTCATGTAGAATAACGGGGTGCCGGATCCGGTGCAATCTGGGAGGATTCCACGTTGGCAAAAAAAAGGCAAAACTATCTGGAGGGCGCCGCCATCCTTTCGGCAACGGTGATCCTCACAAAGCTTATCGGCTTTATTTATAAGATCCCCCTCTTCAACCTTCTGGGGGACCGGGGGACCACCCATTTTCAGCTGACCTATTACGTCTACAGCGTGCTGCTGGCCGTCTCCACGGCGGGCCTTCCCGTGGCGCTGAGCCGTCTCATCGCCTCCAGCCGCGCCCAGGGCCGCCCGAATCAGGTGCGGCGCTATTTCCGGGTGAGCCTGTGGCTCTTCGGGGGCGTGGGCCTTGCGGGCATGGCGGTGATGCTGCTTTTCCCCGGTAAGCTGGCCGTCTGGGCCGGGGACCGTATGATCGCCCAGGGCATCCGGGCCCTGGCGCCCGCAGTGTTTTTCGTCTGCGTCATTTCCGCCTTCCGGGGCTACAGCCAGGGCTTTTCCGATATGCGGCCCACGGCGGTCAGCCAGATCATTGAGGTGGTCTCCAAGCTGGTCTTCGGCCTCCTGGTGGCCTGGCTCCTTTTAAGGCAGCATCAGCCGGACCATATCGTCTCCGCCGGGGCCATCGTGGGCGTCACCATCGGCCTTGGCATCTCCGTCCCCGTCCTGTGGCTCATGAAGCGCCGCCTGGACCGGGAGGAAGGGGACTGGGGCCATCCGGACACGCCGGACTCCGTGAAGAGCACCCTTCGCCGCCTTGTTGAGGTGTCGGTGCCCATCACCCTGTCCTCCGCGGCGCTGAGCCTTGTGACTCTTCTGGACGCCAAGCTGACCCTCCACCGCCTGCACCACGGCGCGGGCTTTTCAGAGGAGCTGGCCCAGACCCTCTACGGCCCCTATTCCAAGGCCATGAACCTCTTCAATCTCCCCTCCGCCATCATCGTTCCCGTGACGGTCAGCGTGATCCCCGCCATTGCGGCGGCCCTGGCCCGGCAGCGGGGGCGGGAAGCACGGGAGATCATGGAGTCCAGCATCAAGCTGACGAACCTCATTGCCCTGCCCATGGCGGCGGGCCTTGCGGTGCTCTCCGGGCCCATCTACCACACCCTCTTCCCGGTGGGGGAGACGGACGTGGGACCCAAGCTTCTGATGGAGCTGGGTATCGCCTCCTATTTCTGCTGTGTCTATCTCATCACCACCGCCATTCTGCAGGCGGCGGGATTTGAAAAGTATTCCCTCTTTGCCCTGCCCCTGGGCGGCCTTGTGGAGATCCTGGTGGACTGGATCCTGGTGGGAAGGCCGGAGATCAACATTTTCGGCGCCCCCATGGGGACCTTAAGCTGTTATCTCTTCATCACCCTCTTCAACCTCATCTTCATTTTTGTGAAGATCAAGGAGCGGCCCAATTTCCTGGCGGCGCTTCTGCGCCCCCTTCTCTGCACCCTTCTGATGGCGGGGGCGGCCTGGGCGACAAACGGACTTCTCCATCGTGCCCTTGGCCCCGGCCGGCTGAAAGAGTTTGTGGCTCTGGCGGCGGGGATCCTGGCGGGCGTGGCGGTGTATGTCCTTACCGTAATCTTGCTGGGCGCCGTGACGAAAGAGGATATGGAGCTCATCCCCCACGGGGGGACCATTGCGGAGAAACTGCATCTGCGCTCCTCCCACGAAACCCGTTGAGACCGGGTGTGAATTTCACACCGGTTGAATTATATTTTGCGCTGTGGGGTATTCTAAGACCATGCCGCGCGATACCAAATTTTGGAGGTACAAAAAATGAACAAGACTGAACTGATCGAAGCCATTGCCAAGAAGGGCGAAATGACCCGCGCCGACGCCGGCCGCGCCCTCAGCGCTGTGCTTGACGCCGTTACCGAGGCTCTGGCTGCCGGCCAGAAGATCCAGATCACCGGCTTCGGCTCCTTCGAGGTCAAGGAGCGCGCTGCTTACACCGGCCGCAATCCCCAGACCGGTGAGCCTGTGGAGATCCCCGCTGCCAAGGCCGTGCAGTTCCATGCCGGCAAGGGCCTGAAGGACGCCGTCAAGTAAGGAGTCTTTCCTCAAAAATGACCGCCCCCGGATTGTTCCGGGGGCGGTTTTGTGCTTTTGGAGGTGAAGCGGGCGATCGCAGATCGCCCCTGGGGCGTAAGCATACAGGAATTTGCGCCTCGTAGGGGCGATCTGTGATCGCCCGTTTTTGACGAGGCTCGTTGCCAGCGGGCGAACGAAGTTCGCCCCTGCGATGGGGCAATCACGCACTCCGTAGGGGCTGGCGCCCTCGACGGCCCGCCGTGCTACTGAGTCAGAACCTCAAAAGCTCTTTTACCAGCCCTGACGCAGGAGAACGGCGCTCTGATCGATCTCCTCCACGGTCCTGCGGGCGGTCTTGGCCATGGTGCCCTTCAGCTCGTCGTTCAGGAACATGAGCCGGTCGTAGACGCCGTCCTCACCGCCCCTGCCGAAGGCGGTCAGCAGCTCTCTCGCCACGGCGGCGCCGTTTGCCCCGGCGGCCAGCAGCTTGAAGGCGTCTACGCCGGATTTCACGCCGCAGTCGGCAAAGATGGGATAGTCGGGTCCCAATGCCTCCCGCAGGGAGGGTAGCGCCATGGCCGGGGGAACGGCGTAGCTCCAGATGTTCCGGTGGTGGGAGGCGAAGATGGCGTCCGCCCCCAGCTCCCTGGCGGCGACGGCGTCGGCGGGGTCCAGAATGCCCTTCAGGATGAAGGGGATCCCCAGCTTTTTGCATTCATCACCGATTTTCCGCAGCTCCTCCGGGCTTTTGGGGGCCAGCTGGCCGCCGATGAAGCCGCAGTACTCGCCCCGGTCGTCGAAGCAGTGGTCGATGTCCATGCAGATCCCGGCGGCGCCGAGAGCGGCGGCCCGATGGGCGGTATTTAGGAAGAACTCCGTATCCTGGAAGGGCTTCAGGCAGACGATGGCGGTGACGCCGGTGTCCATCACGCGCCTGAAGCTGTCCTCCTCGGTGAAATTGGTCCAGAGGAGGGCACCCGCCCGCTGTACGCCCTTGGCGAAGGCGGGGGTCCCGCCCTCATGGACCCGGTCCAGAAGGGCCAGCATCCCGGCCATCAGGGGGGTCTTGCATTCATGGCCCAGAAGCGTCACGGCAGTATCCGGCTTCTCCGCCCCGATGTGGCGGAAGGAGAGGAGCATGGCGTCGAAATAAGCCCGGGTGATGGCGTCGGAGTTTCCCTTGTCCTTCGGCCCGCCCTGGGGCACATATTCGCCCCTTTTCTGGGGGTTTACGGTGGCGCGGCTGAGATCCAGTTCGTGGTCCCCGACGGGATAAAAGGTCTTTTTTTCTTCCATGGTGCTTCCCCTTTCTATGTATCTGCCCGCAGGCGGGCGTGTTTTTCATACAAGTATTATAGCATAAAAACCAGGGACGGAAAAGGAAATATACAAAACCGGGGAAAACTGATATAATAAATAAAATCAAGAGCTTTGAGAGGAGGCGCGATCATGCGTCTGGATAAATACCTGAAGGTATCCCGTCTCATCAAGCGGCGCACCGTGGCCAATGAGGCCTGCGATAAGGAGCGGATCAACGTCAACGGCCGGGTGGCCAAGGCCTCCTATGAGGTGAAGGTGGGGGACGTCATCCAGCTGAATCTGGGCACGCGGGTGCTGTCGGTGGAGGTGCTGAGCCTTTCCGAGAGTCCCCGGAAGGAGGCGGCCGCGGCCATGTACCGCGAACTGGGCTCCTCGTAAAGGCCGTGTCGTTCGACGGGACTTCACGGGGAGTCCCGTCTCACTCTCGGCCTTTCTCGTCGCCTTCAAAATCGGACCCACTTCGTTGGGCTCCGATTTTGCAAAGACGGGGGTTACGGATTAGCTCCTCGTGCGGGGCGCAACGTTCGAGGCGGCGCAAAGCACCGCCTCTCACCCTCGCCCCGCCTCGTCGCCTTCAAAATCGGACCCACTTCGTTGGGCTCCGATTTTGCAAAGATGGGGTACGGATTGGCTCCTCGTGCGGGGCGCAACGTTCGAGGCGGCGCAATGCACCGCCTCTCACCCTCGCCCCGCCTCGTCGCCTTCAAAATCGAAACCACGTTGTTGGGTTTCGATTTTGTGGGGACGGGGGTACGGATTGGCTCCTCGTGCGGGGGCGCAACGTTCGAGGCGGCGCAAAGCACCGCCTCTCACCCCACGACATGGGGGCCCCGGCAAAGCCCCACGGGCTTTGCCGGGGAGACGACGAAGCAGCGGAGTGAATGAGCTCTCGCGAAACGGGGGAGCGAACGATACGAAGCATGCGAGGAGGACGTCGCCTTCCGGGGCAAACCCGCTTCGCTGGGCTTTACCCCGGTTGAGACGGGGGTGTACGGACGAGTGCCTGTGGGCGGCTCTCGCGATCATCCCTCGCAGATGCGCCGCGATAAACGAAAGGTGGGCCGCCGGAGCATGTCATTGCGGGACGTCCGGGACCGTTCCCTGCGATGGGGACGAGGACGCAGCACACCTTGCAGGGGCCGGCACCTGCCTTTCGGTTTTGTCTCGTCAACTCAACCTTAACACAGGCCATTCCTATTCGCTATCCTTTTTCCCTCTGTCACACATCATTGTACAACCTACAGGCATAGGAGAAAAATTTTAAAAAACCCCTTGCAAAGAAAAAGAAAGTGTGTTAATATAATCGGGCTGTAAACAGCATCCGGGTGTAGCGCAGTTTGGTAGCGCGCTTGAATGGGGTTCAAGAGGCCGCTGGTTCGACTCCAGTCACTCGGACCAGGATCCGCATCAGAAATGGTGCGGATCTTTCTTTTTGCCCGAAAAATCGGCAACTTTTGCTGCCGAAAAGTGACCGGAAAATGAGCCAAAATGTGTTTGACCCTTATTCTGACCCTTTATGACACGTATCGGAGCGGTTTCAAACGACACGTAATGGATGAGACGTCATCCATAGCAGGGAAACGAGACACGCCGCGTGACCTTTTCTCTGACCCTTTATCCCTTCACCGTATCGGCGACCGATCCGGGAACGCCGGATTGCAGCCGTTCGATGTATGCGTCCATGCGGTTGGCGCTCTCCCGCTTCATCCCCGGGGTCGCATGGGCGTAGGTGCTCAGCGTAAACGCCGCTGTAGCGTGCCCCAGGTTCTCCTGTACGGTCTTGATATCATCCCCGGCCCGCAAGCTGTTCACGGCGTAGGTGTGCCGCAGCGCGTGGAAGCGCAGATCCTTCTGCCCCAGCTTTGCCGCGATCCGCTTGAAGTGCATATAAAGGGTCTTGTTCTTGATGAAGCCGCCGAGCTCGTTGGTGAACACCAGGTTGTCGCTGTTGTCCCACAACTCCCCCGCGTTTTCGGCCCAGCGGGCCTGCAGCGCCTGCTGCCGGCGCAGCGCGTCCATGACGTGCTCGGAAGCGGTCAGGACTCTGGCACGGTCGTTTTTCAGGCTGCTGAAGCGGTAAGTGTGATCCCGGCATACCCGATTGTGCTGCTTATTGATGAGCAACTGACCGTGCTGGAAATCCACACAGTCCCAGGTGAGCCCAAGTACCTCACCTTGCCGCATCCCCGTAAAGACGGTAACGAATAGGACCAGCTCATACGGATCGCCCCGGATCTGCCCCAGGAAGGCCTTCATGTTCTCATCCTCCAGGATGCCGATCTGCGGCTTTTCCGCCCGGGGGACGACCACAGCAGCCAGAGGGCTCTTCTTCAGGTAGCCCAGCTTGATGGCCTGATCCAGAGCCCTGTGCAGGACTCCGTGGACGTTACTCACGGTCTTGGGGGAGAGCTTTCGCTCCTCCTGGAGCAGCTTGTACAGCTTCTGAATGCTGTGGGCCGTTAGGCGGGAAAGCTGGATCTCTCCCAGATAGGGCTTGATGTGGACCCGTACGTGACCTTCATAGGCGTTATACGTGGCGGGCTTGATGTTCCCCGTATAGTCGGAGAGCCAGGTGTCCAGCCAATCCTTCAGTTTCATGGAGCTGGGCTCCACGTAGCTGCCCTCGTCGATCTCGGCGGTGATGCCCGTCAGCTTCTGCCGGACCTCTTTTTGTGTGGCGCCGTAGACAGAACGCTGGATCTGCTTCCCGGTCCTGGGATCAAAGCCCAGGGAGTACCGGGCCTCCCAGCGCCCATCGGAGCGCTTCCGGATGGTTCCGGACCCTTTCGCCGCTTTGGTGGTTTTTCTGTTAGCCAAAAGTACCTCTCTTTCCTCCGTGAGTAGATCCGTACCTGTCATGCCGGATCCCGCATCTATTGTACCACATCGCCGCATGGCGCGGTAGGTGTTCTTCTCTGTGTTTCTCCATCCCCCGCCTCACGGCGGGGGATGCTGCTTTCTTACATGGCCCGGGTATGCTCGTTCACCCAGCGCTGCAGGCCACTCTTGGGGACCAGGAGCCGTTTGCCGATCTTCAGCGTCGGGAAGCCATCGCTGTGCATCAGCTGATAGGCGTTGGCGCGGGAGATCCCCAGCAGTTGGGCAACCTCCGTGGCGCGCAGGGTCAGCGGCAGATCTTCGTAGGATGTATATTTCGTCATGTGATGTCTCCTTTTATATGCTTATTTGGAAAGGATTTCCTTCATTTTCTCCATGTTCGCCTTCTCAGTCCTCTTCCGAAGGCTCTCTCCGGGAAAGCAGACGGGTACGGTCTGGCTTCTGATCCGCTCATAGATCCTTTCGTGGGAAAGATCGGTCGGATTCCGCAGCTCCTCCAGGGTCAGATTCGTGGTCAGGATCAGCGGCCTTCCGGATTCCATCCGGCTATCAGCAGAGAGAAGGTGATCTCCAGGCCGTATTCCGTCTCCCGTTCCATCCCGTAGTCATCGATGATCAACAGTGGGACACGGAGGAGCCGGCAGAGCGTCTCCTCCCGTTCCCGAAACCCGCAGTTCAGCAGCTGGGTGAGCTTGATCATGCGTACCGGGATCTCCTGCTGCAGTAGATGATTGGCGACACAGGCGGCCGCGTAGCTTTTCCCGGTCCCGGGTGGACCCCAGAGCAGTAGACCGATGTGGGCCTCGCAGGCCTCCGCCCAAGCCTCCGCGTATCTCCGGCAGCGCTCCAGGGGAGGAGAATCGACGGTACTCCCGGCAAAGGTGGCATCTTCAAGAGAAGCCCCCTGGAAGCAGAGTTCCCGAAGCCGCAGGATCCGCTCCTGCTTCTTCCGCTCACGTTCTTCCTGCTCCTGCGCTTCCAGAAGCGTCCGCTGACAGCGGCAGAGGCGGGGACGCCGATCGGTGCCGAAAAGGCTGAGAAGCCCCGGTACGACCTTCTCCCTGGGCTCTTGACAGATTCCACAGTATCGAAGTCCGTCCTCTCCCACGTATTCCGCTTCCCTCTTTTCGGACAGTAAGGTTTTTGTTTCCCTGTCGTTCTTCAAAGGCTGTCCCCCTCGCTGAACTGGTACCGTTCCGTATTGGCCTCCTGTTGATACTCTTTCCATTGATTCTTCTGTTTACTTACCATCGGAAATCCGGCGATATAAGGCCGGAAATCCGGCCCTCTGCTGCCGGAAATCCGGCGGCTGCCGCTGAAGGGAGCGGCAAAGTCCTCTGCCGGGATCCTGGTGTAGATCCGCCGCGCCCGTTCGCCTTTCTGCCGCTTGCGGGTGATGAGGCCGTTGCTCTCCAGCTCCCTCATGGCCTGGCGGACGGCACTGTGACGAAGATGCATGGCTTTGCAGAGTTCCTCCTCGGGGTAGTAGATGTAAACGCGCCCTTCCTCGTCCAGCCAGCGGTTTCGCTGGGAGAGCATGGTGCGATCCAGCAGCAGGCTGTACTGCACCCGGGCTGTCATACTGAGCGGATAGTCCAGCAGCCGCAGGGGAAAGGGTGCAAAGCGCGTCAGCTTGCTTTGCATGGTGACGTATGTGGTTTTTGTGTTGGGATTCGTCATGGTTCCTCCTTCGCGTATGATTTGCGGGGGTTTGGGGTACTCCTCAAAAGGTGCGCGGGATGGGCGCCCAAAGACGATGCTTGCTGTGCTGATGCCACAGCAAGCGAAGTCTGGGCGGATATCCAAACACGATGCTTGCTAACTTAATGCCATGCGGATGACCGCTGCATCCCTCCTTCTTCGGTCGGCGTTTTCTCGGCAAGACTCTGATCCGGGTTCAGCGGGAGAGAAGCAAAAGGGCCCCTCCGCAAAAGGCGGAGGGGCCCATCCATCATCACCGTACAAAGCGGAAAACGAAACGCCGTACAATCGGGCACAACAAATGAACCACCTCTGGGGTGACCATTCACCGTTTTCCGACTTTGTACGGCGCTTGGAAGCTTTTCAGTCCTTTCGGATCCTGCTCCGCTTGCACGATTAAAAGCCTATTTGTTGATAAGGAAACCGTTCAGTACTAGCCGTGCTACGTCCTCTGACGCTTAAATCCCGGCTGCAGAAACAGTATATCACGGCATTTCCAAAATGCAATCCCCCACTTTTGAGGTGATAGTTTTAGACGACACCTCACCGGAAGAGTGCCCGATTGTGGCCAGAGCATTCTGGTAACGAAGCTCCTTTCGGGCCTCGTCCCCCATGAGAGACTGCGGCTCCTCTATGGGGAAGATGCTGTTGCAAATGGCCTGTAGCAACGGTATAATGTCATTTGTGAGAGTATATCTTCCACAAAAGACGGATATTGCGGAAGAATCAGGCAGAATCATGGGTTTGCCTTGCCGCAGGGACAGGAAGAGGGGTATGGGAAATGGACAACAGGAGCATTCGCAAACTGGAAGCTGAACTCTGGGAGTCGGCGGATCTGCTGCGGTCGGGATCGAAGCTGACATCGAATCAATACTGCATGCCCGTGCTGGGGCTCATCTTCCTGCGCTATGCCTACAGCCGCTTCAAGCTGGTGGAAGCGGAGATTTTGAGCAACCGCCCCTCCCGGGGTGGCCGTGTCCTCCCGGTTGAAGCCAGCGACTTTGCAGCAAAGAGCGCCCTGTTTCTGCCAAAAGAGGCCCAGTACGACTACCTGGTGAACCTTCCCGCCAACATCGCGGCGGCGGGGCTTCTGAGCCGTGACGGCCACCCCATGAATTCTCTGGGCGAGGTGGTCAACAACGCCATGCTGCTGGTGGAGGAGCAGAGCGAACAGCTCACCGGCGTGCTGCCCAAGGACTACACCATCTTCTCGGATGAGTTGCTTTCGGAGCTGCTGCGCATCTTTAACAACAGCGCCATGGACGACGTGGGCGGCGATGTGATCGGCCGCATCTACGAATACTTCCTCAATAAGTTTGCCAAGAACATCGCCTCGGACGATGGCGTGTTCTTTACGCCCAAATCCCTGGTCAAGATGATCGTGAACATCCTGGAGCCGAAGAGCGGCGTCCTGCTGGACCCGGCCTGCGGCAGCGGCGGCATGTTCGTCCAGACCGGCGACTTCGTGAACAACGCCGGCATGTCCGCCAATACCGCCATGACCTTTTACGGGCAGGAGAAGGTGGAGTACAACGCCCAGCTCTGTCTCATGAACATGGCGGTGCACGGCCTCACCGGCGTCATCAAGTCCGGCGACGAGGCCAACACCTTCTATCATGACGCCCACAACCTGGCGGGCTGTTGCGACTATGTGATGGCAAACCCGCCCTTCAACGTGGACAAGGTCAAGTCTGAGAGCTGCGAGAGCGCTGGGCGGCTGCCCTTCGGTCTGCCCGGGGTGAACAAGCAAAAGGAGGTCGGCAACGCCAACTATCTCTGGATCTCCTATTTCTACGCCTACCTGAATGAGACGGGCCGGGCGGGCTTCGTCATGGCCTCCTCCGCCACCGACAGTCAGGGCCGGGACAAGGACATCCGCCAGAAGCTGGTGGAGACCGGCCACGTGGACGTGATGGTCAGCGTGGGCAACAACTTCTTCTACACCAAATCCCTGCCCTGCTCCCTGTGGTTCTTCGATAAGGGGAAGGACGCAGAGCGGCTGGACAAGGTGCTGTTCATTGACGCGCGGAATTATTATACCGTGGTGGATCGCACCCTCAACGAGTGGTCAGACTGGCAGCTGAAAAACCTCAATGCCATCGTCTGGCTCTACCGGGGGGAGGGGGAGAAGTACAAGGCATTGCTGGAGGAATACGAGCAGGCAATCCGGGAGAACTGGGAAGATGCGCTTCTCTCAGCACAGGAATTGTGTGACAAGCTGCCATATACCCAGGCGAGGGATTTTCAGGGAACGATTCGGGAGGCACAGGGTTATGTGCTCTCTGACGGAAAATTTGATGATAAGCTCGCCCGTGTAGCCGCTTTCCGGGAGATTTCAGATCATGCGGAGAGTTCTGCCGTGAACGTCATGGGTGCCTTGAGCCCGGAGCAACGGAACGCACTTGCAAAGGGAAAAGGATATAAGAACTACAGAGAATATGAAAAACAGCTGGAACTTCTGGCTTCTTTGTCAGCGCAAAGAATCGAGGACTGCAAGACAATTTTGAAAGAGGCCGTCTGGCTCTATGACAAATTCGGCGAGGGCGAGTATCGGGATATCCCCGGCCTGTGCAAGGTGGCGGAGCGGAGTGAGATCGAGGCCAAGGGCTGGTCGTTGACCCCCGGCGCCTATGTGGGCGTGGCCCCTGTGGAGGACGACGGCGTAGACTTCAAGCAGCGCATGGCAGAGATCCGCACAGAACTGCTGTCCCTCCAGGCCCAGTCCAACGAGCTAATGGAGACCATCTCCCGGAACATGGAGGAGTTGGGGATATGAAGTGGGAAACGGTCACCTTAGGCGACATTTCAGAATCTATTCAAACCGGGCCGTTTGGATCTCAGCTGCATCAGTCTGATTATTCGGAATCCGGCACGCCCGTTGTTATGCCAAAGGATTTAATCAATGGCCGGATATCGACAGAATCCATCGCGCGTGTAGCCGAAAACCATGTTGAAAGGCTGAGCCGTCACAAGATTCTACCCGGAGATATTCTCTATTCTCGTAGAGGTGACGTGGGGCGTTGCGCTTTTTCTACGGAGAAAGAAGCGGACTGGCTTTGCGGAACCGGCTGCCTGCGTGTCACGATAGACAGAGAAAAGGCCAATCCCAAATTCGTTTTCTACCAGTTGCAGACAGCAAAGAGTGTTGGATGGGTTGAGAAGCACGCCGTTGGGGCGACGATGCTGAATCTAAACACCGGTATCCTTAGCGCTGTTCCGGTGGCTGTTCCTTCTCTTGATGTGCAAAACAATGTTGCAGATATGCTCTCTGCTTACGACAATCTAATCGAAAACAACCAGAAGCAGATTAAGCTGCTGGAAGAAGCGGCGCAGCGGTTGTATAAGGAATGGTTCATCGACCTCCGTTTCCCCGGCCACGAATCCACCCCCATCCACGACGGCATCCCCGAGGGGTGGGAAATTGTACCCCTTGAAAGTGTTCTTCAAAAACTAACAACTGGGTTAAATCCGAGAAAAAACTTTGTTCTGGGGCAAGGAAATAATTATTATGTTACGATTAAGAACATGGGGGATAACACCATCTTCCTGGATGACAAGTGTGATCGGATAGATGATGAGGCTGTCAAAAAAATCAATGCTCGCTCAGATTTGAGAGAAGGAGATATCCTGTTCTCCGGTATTGGGACAATTGGGCGCGTCTATCTGGTATGCATTCCTCCTATAAATTGGAATGTAAGTGAATCTGTTTTTACACTAAGAGCTAATTCTCGTACCACTAAAGAATACTTATACTTAGTTCTCCTTTCAAATGAAATGCAGAGTTATTGTGATAAGCATGCCCATGGTGTTGCCCAAAGAGGGATTCGAATGGCAGATTTAAAAGCATTTCCATTTTTACTACCGAGTTTAGAGATTCAAGAAAAATTTGAAAAGATAGTCAAGCCGATCATTAGTGGAACGCAAAGCTTGCACAAACAAACCAGAGTTCTTTCAGAAGCCCGAGATCGATTGTTGCCTAAACTCATGAGCGGAGAAATTGAGGTGTAAAGGGATATGAAAGAATGGTTTGGTAAGCACAAAAGTGAAATACTTGTTGGGATAGTAGTATTCGTAATAACTACATTGCTGTCTAAGGTTGCGAATTTATTGTTCACATCTGCGCCATTGGCGGGAAAGACTCTTTTTAACCGTCTGGTTAATTCGGTGTATCATCAAGCCGCCCACGAGAGCCCTCTTGGCCTTCTTGCTTGGCTTTTTTCTACCGCCTTTAGTGCGTTTGTTGTTTATACCGTCATTGAGATAGTTAAGGGATTTCGTGCAGTACGAGACATAAGTGATGTTGAAGAAGCCGAAAAAATGGTACGGAAGTTGGAGGAAATGGACAAAAATGACCCAGAGATAGAGAAGGAAATAGATAAAGCCCGATCTTTCATTGGAAAAATAAAGAGCCGTTATCTTCAAAAAAGGAAAAACAATCCCAGGAGGGACAAAGCGATCCTTTTTGCTTTCATACTATTTATTTCGGTTTATGTGCTGTATATTTTCGCATACGAAATTGTTCCTGCTGCCATGTGGACTGGGTTTGAACAATCTGTTACCCAAATTGCTCCATACATTGAAGAGCACGACGAAGAATTATTGCGCTCAAAATGGGTATCTATGGATTCGCAAGAGGATTATTATGAAATAAGCAAATACATTAAGCAGATAAAAGCGGAAAATGATCTTTCATAAAATGCCGGACAATAGTAAATGAGAGATTGGGGAGAACTGGTACCTTTGCTTTCAAGCAAAGAAAACGGGGTGAAAAATGAGTCGGATTAACATAGCCCAAAGGGTTGGGAATATGAAAGTAGACCTGCTTCGGGAATATTGCCGCTTGTATCAGATGTTTTATGGAAAAACAATTCCCTCAGAAGGATTTGTAGGCTTTTCCTCATCAATCCGTGATTACTGCGTGATTAACTTCGAAGCAATTCCTTTTCGCGGAACGTGTATTTCTCTCGATGATTTTGATGAAACACATAAATATCAATTTGAAGAAAAACCTGAAAGCATGGATGTGGACGGGCTTATTTCCTTCTGCGAGTATACTTTGAATCTGGTCGTTCATATTCCCCCCACGGGAATTCCCCCGTTAAGTGGACAAGGAATAATATACAGTGCAAAAAAGTATATGGAACAAATGAACAAAGTCCTCGATTTAGTAGGATACAAAAAGGTGAATGATGATCCCTATATCCTTTTGGTCCCGGATTCACCTACAGTGAACGCAGTGGCAGAGCTTACAGATGCCAGAGTATCCCATCATGTATTTGAGTATCATCATCGTTCCATGAAGGGCGATCTGGAAGGGAAACTGTCCATATTAAAACTGCTTGCCGATGAAATAGAGCCCAAGCGAAAAGATTTAAAATCTATTGCTAGCTCTGTTGAAAATGGGCTTTTCCAGTTGCTGGATAAATTCGTGAGACACAACAATCGGGAGAATCCTGTCATTGCCTCAATGTCGGAACAGGAACTTGAAGCAGTATATGATGATATTTATCAAATGTGGTTACTTGCCATGTTGGAGCTCGACATTGAGGGACGCAAGAAACGAGCAAGAGAGTTACTGGGGCGAATTAATGGGTAACAGGCATTTTGGAGCAATGATTATCTGAGGTACCATCATATGTCCTACGACTATTCCGAAAACATCCTTGTCCAAGAGAGCGCGGGGAATCTGCTGCACGACGAGCTGGACTGGGATGTGGTCTATGCCTACAACAAGGAAGTGCTGGGGGAAGACGGCACCCTGGGGCGGACAAGCTACAAAGAGATCCTGCTGAAGCGGGACCTCCGCGCCGCGCTGCAGAAATTCAACCCCTGGATCACGCCTGCCCAGCTGAGCGAGGCCATCGGAACGCTGGAGCAGCGGCTCTCCACCGCGTCACTCCTGCAGGTCAACGAGGAGAAATACTTCCTCCTGCGGGACGGCGTCCCCGTCACCGTCCGCCGCCCCGACGGGCGCACCGAGCAGCGCCGCGCCATGGTCATCGACTTTCAAAATCCGACGGAGAACCACTTCCTCGCAGTGAAGGAAATGAAGATCCACGGCGACCTCTACCGCCGGAGAACGGATATCGTGGGCTTCGTCAACGGTTTGCCGCTTTTATTCGTGGAGCTGAAGAACACCATGGTGGACGTGCAAAACGCCTACACCGACAACTATACGGACTATCTGGACACGATTCCTCATCTCTTCTACTATAACGCCTTTCTGATCCTCTCCAACGGCGTGGAGGCCAAGGTGGGCACTCTGGGCAGCAAGTACGAATTCTTCCACGAATGGAAGCGCCTTAATGAGCAGGAGGCCGGCAGCGTGGCGCTGGAAACCATGCTGCGGGGCATCTGCAAAAAGGAGAATTTCCTCGACCTCTTTGAAAACTTCATCCTCTATGATCACTCCGGCGGCAGTACCGCCAAGATCCTGGCCCGGAATCACCAATACTTAGGCGTCAACGAGGCGGTCAAGGCCTACGCCGCCCGAAAACTGAACAACGGCAAGCTGGGCGTGTTCTGGCACACCCAGGGCAGCGGCAAGAGCTATTCCATG